>JBQCFW010000097.1:0-65167 GCA_051958655.1 Agriterribacter sp.
ATTGGGTTGCAGCTCACGAAACTGCCATTGCCCGTGTTCGAAGAATTATTCGTCAATGGCATCCCATCCACCACATACCCAGGCTCGTTTCCCGCACTGATGGACCCCGACCCACGCAGCTGGATACTAAAAGCCTTCCCCGGTATACCCGTATTTTGTTTCACCGTAACACCCGCCACCTGGCCGACCAGCGCCTGGTCCACACGGGTGATAGGCCTGTCGTCAAATGCGTCCGCTTTGAGAGTAGCCACGGCGCCGGTGACATTGGCCCGCCGCTGCGTACCATACCCCACGACAACGACATCGCTCAACGCACTCCCGGTGATCTTCATGGATAACGACAGCTCATGCCTCCCATTTAGTTTGATCTCCTGCTGCTCGTATCCAACAGCACTGAAGACCAGCACGTCATTGCCCGAAGACACACTCAGCTCGAATCTGCCGTCCACACCGGTGGAAGTACCCGCACGAGTACCCTTCACGGCCACCGTCACATTGGCGAACGGCTTACCCGTCTCATCCAATATCTTTCCTGAAACATGAAAATTTTGTTGGGGAAAAGAAAACAAACATAGGTGCAACAGGAACGCCAAAACACATCCCCGCCGCAAAAGCGCAACTAATTTCATAATAGCAGCAATTAAGGTGATAAATAATCCAAGTATCCTAAATGTAGATCAACCCCATTGCGGCACTGTCCTGAAGTGTGCTGCTTTTGCATAAAAATCTACGCAATCGTTCCCGGTAATTGTAGGATTGACGTTTAAAAACCCGGGTAGCCCGGTAACAGGATAATTAATAAGAAGAGAAGGATAAAAAAGTATCAGAGGAACCCGAGCTCGAGCTTCGCTTCCTCGCTCATCATGTCCCTATTCCAGGGTGGGTCGAAAGTTAATTGGACATGACAGTCGATGATCCCTTCAATGGCCTCGACTTTTTGCTGCACATCGTGGATGATCTCTCCTGCGGCAGGACAGGCAGGCGCCGTCAGCGTCATGGTGATCTTCACCTCTCCACGATCGCCGATCTTGATCTCGTATACAAGACCGAGATCATATATATTCACAGGTATCTCCGGGTCGTACACCGTACGTAACACCCCTTCTATCTGATCCCGTAATGTTATTGTTTCACTCATAGAAAAAGTTTCTGTCCGTCACCCGTCAGGACTGCAGAGATTTCGCTTGATACGCCAAAGCGTATAGTTTGATCTGTTTCACCATGGATAAAAGACCATTGCTGCGTGTAGGAGAAAGATGACTGCTCAGTCCAATGGCATCGATAAAATAAAGGTCCGCATCGATGATCTCTTTGGGAGTGTGCCCCGAGAGCACGCTAATAACCAGGCTAACCAACCCTTTGGTAATGACAGCATCGCTGTCTGCTGTGAAGGTGATCACTCCAACTTTATACTCCGGATGCATCCATACCCTGGACTGACATCCCCTGATCAGGTTCTCGTCAATCTTATATGTCGGATCCATCGGGGTGAGTTCTTTACCTAAAGAGATAATATACTCATACTTGTCATCCCAGTTCCCTAAGAATTCAAAATCCCCAATGATCTCGTCCTGTTTCTCCTTAATGGTCATTTTTCATTTTTTCATCCGGCCTACCCCAGCAATTTCATTGCCTTCCTTATCCCCGCCGTCAGGCGGTCAATCTCCCCGGGAGTATTGTAGAATGCCAGCGACGCCCGCACCGTACCGGGAATACAATACAGGTCCATGATCGGCTGCGCGCAACGATGCCCCGTCCGCACCGCGATGCCCTGCTTATCCAGTATCTCACCCAGGTCGAAGGGATGAATGTTTCCTACCAGGAATGAGATAGCCCCGGCGCGGTGAGCCGCATCGCCGATAAACCGCAACGATGGAACGGCTGATAGCTGCTCATATGCATAAGCAATCAGCTCTTCTTCGGCGTGTTGTATGGCCTGGATACCGGTTTGTTGCAGGTAATCAACCGCAGCTCCCAGCGCTATGGCGCCGGATATATCGGGCGTGCCAGCCTCAAATTTAAAAGGCAGCTCGTTGTAGGTTGTTTTTGCAAACGTTACATTTTTAATCATGTCGCCGCCACCCTCAAATGGAGGCATCGCATTCAGCCATTTTTCTTTGCCGTATAAAATGCCAATGCCGGTAGGACCGTACATTTTATGCCCCGAAAAGGCTATGAAATCTGCGTCCAGCTCCTGCACGTTCAGGGGCATATGCTGGATAGCCTGGGCACCATCGAGCAATACAGGTATATTAAGCTGATGGGCTTTTGATATTATTTCCCTTACCGGATTTACTGTTCCCAAACTATTCGAAACGTAGGTAACGGCTACTATCTTTACCTTTTCGGTCAGCAGCTTGTCAAACTCGTCCATTCTCAGCTCACCCTTTTCATTAATTGGAATCACTTTTAAGGTGGCTCCTTTTTCTTCACACACTATTTGCCAGGGCACAATATTAGAGTGATGCTCCATGGCGGAAATGAGCACTTCGTCTCCGGCGCCAATAAATTTTCGTCCGTAGGAATAGGCTACCAGGTTTATGCTGTTGGTAGTGCCTTTGGTAAAAATCACTTCATGCTCATTGGCAGCATTTATAAAAGATACGATCTTTCTTCTCGCTTCTTCGTACGCCTCCGTAGCCTGCTGGCTTAAGTAGTGTACGCCGCGGTGCACATTGCTGTTATACCCGGTATAATATTGTTCCAGCGTTTGCAGTACAGATACCGGCTTTTGCGTAGTGGCAGCATTGTCGAAATAAATGAGAGGCTTGCCATATACCTTGGTTTGAAGGATCGGGAAGTCTTTGCGTATCCGTTCTACATCCAGGGTCAACTCCGCTGTGGTATCTGTTTTAGTCATATGCTTCTGCCATTTTATGAGTGATCAGTTTTTCAACATATTCTCTCACAGCAGGTATTAGTATTTTATTGGTAACGTCGAAGGCAAAGGCATTTACCAAGAGGTTCCTGGCAGCAGTTTCGCCTATTCCTCTTGCTTTGAGGTAAAACAAAGCTTCCTGGTTAAAGTTGCCAACGGTTGAGCCATGACTGCACTTAACATCGTCGGCAAATATTTCCAGTTGTGGTTTTGAATCTACAATCGCCTTTCCGCTCAGCAGCATGTTGTTGTTTTGCTGAAAGGCATTCGTTTTCTGCGCATCCTGCTGCACAAATATTTTACCGTTGAACACCGCTCTTGAATTGTCCATCAGCACACCTTTGTACAATTCATTGCTCATGCAATGAGGCTTCATGTGATTGACCAGTGTGTGATTGTCTACCAACTGGCTGCCTCCTGTAAGGTATAATCCGTACAAATGGCTTTCTGTATTCGATCCGTCAAGATCCAGGTGAAGGTTGTTTCTCACCAGCGGAGCTCCCGGTAGAGTATAAGTGAAGTTGTTGTATAAGCTGTCGCCCTTTTGTACCACCTGCGTAAAGTTTACAAAGTGCGCATTGCCGGGCATGGTTTGAAGATAATATTGATCAACCCTTGCATTTTCGGCAACATAACATTCGGTTACCGTATTTACAAACAGCGACTGGTTGCCTTTTACAAATACAGATTCAACGATCTCAATTTTTGAGTTCCTGTTGGCTATAATTAAAATGCGGGGCTGAACAAAAAACGGTTCTTCCGCGTTGTATACATGCGTAATATGAATGGGTTTGTCGGCAACAGCATTTTTAGCAGCTTCAATCACAATCCCGTTTTCAAACAATGCGGTGTTTAAAGCAGCAAAGCCATGCTGGCGCACCGATATATTTTTGCCCAGGTATTGCTGCAGCGCTGCATCTTTTAAAGCAGTGCGGATGGGAGTGATCTTAATGCCGGGAATATTTACATCTTCATTCAGCAACCCGTTCTTCAAAACAATTTCATAGGCATCGAGCGACGGAATGCTTCCTGCCATTTTATGTTCGTGTAAGGAGGCTGCTGCGGGCAGCAAGGTGTAATCCTGCTTTAAAAAAGGTGCGGTATTCGTAAAGCGCCATTCTTCCTGTTTGGTGGTTGGAAACCCCTGTGCAGTAAAAGCTTCAAATGCATTGTGGCGCAGTAATTTCAGCCAGTCTTCCGTTCCGTTCAATGCTTCCTTTTCGCGGTATAACGTTTCAAACTGGTCGTATAATGATGTAGTAGTCGTCATTGTAAAATAGAAATGTGTAGAATTATCAAACCGATTCGCTGGTAACCGGTTCTTTAATCCAGTCGTACCCTTTTTCTTCCAGTTCAAGTGCCAGTTCTTTTGTGCCCGATTTCACAATTCTTCCGTCGTACAACACATGCACAAAGTCGGGAACAATATAATCTAACAGGCGCTGGTAGTGGGTAATAACGATGAATGCATTTTTTTCGGAGCGAAGCTTATTTACGCCGTTCGATACAATGCGCAGCGCATCTATGTCCAAGCCGGAGTCGGTTTCATCCAGTATGGATAATTTAGGCTCCAGCATTGCCAGTTGAAAAATTTCATTTCTCTTTTTTTCGCCACCCGAAAAACCTTCGTTCAAAGAGCGGTTGGCAAGTTTGGCATCAAATTCTACCAGCTTTTGTTTTTCCCTCGTTAAACGCAAAAATTCCTTTGCTTCCAACGCGGGTTCGTTGCGGTAGGCGCGTATTTCGTTCAGGGCAGTACGCAAAAAGTTGATGTTCGAAACGCCCGGTATTTCAATAGGGTATTGAAACGCCAGGAACAATCCTTCCCTTGCCCTGTCTTCGGGCGAAAGCTCTAACAGGTCTTTCCCGTCAAAACTTACTTCGCCTCCATTTACTTCATAATTCTCTCTTCCCGCTAATACCGAAGCCAATGAGCTTTTCCCCGATCCGTTGGGTCCCATGATCGCATGTATTTCGCCGGCATTTACCTGCAGGTTAATTCCTTTTAAAATCTGCTTATCCTCAACTTTAGCCTGTAGATTTTTAATGCTTAACATATCTTGCTTCTGTGTTTCTTTTTAATCTGCAATGGATGTATTCCCTGCAATCTTTTTTCAATTTCTGCTATCCAACGCTTCCTTCCAGCGAAATAGACAACAGCTTTTGTGCTTCTACGGCGAATTCCATGGGTAGTTGGTTCAATACTTCTTTGGCATAACCATTTACGATCAGCGCCACCGCTTTTTCGGTGTCAATGCCTCGTTGATTCAGGTAAAAGATCTGGTCTTCACCAATCTTTGAGGTAGTAGCCTCGTGTTCTATGGTAGCAGTATTGTTTTTCGACTCTATATAAGGAAAGGTATGCGCGCCGCATCTGTCGCCAATCAACAGCGAATCGCATTGCGTAAAGTTTCTTGCCTGCTCGGCTTTGGTTCCTACCTGCACCAACCCGCGATAGCTGTTCTGTCCCTCGCCGGCAGATATTCCTTTTGAAATGATCCTGCTTTTGGTATGCTTGCCAATATGGAACATTTTGGTTCCCGTATCGGCTATTTGTTTGTTTTTGGTAACGGCAACCGAGTAAAATTCACCACTGCTGTAGTCGCCCTGCAAAATTACGCTGGGATACTTCCAGGTAATGGCCGAACCTGTTTCTACCTGTGTCCACGAAATTTTTGAATGCGCTCCTTTACAAATACCCCGTTTGGTTACAAAATTGTAAATACCACCGTTTCCGTCTTTATCGCCGGGATACCAGTTTTGCACCGTGCTGTACTTGATTTCAGCGTTTTCAAGCGCAATCAGCTCCACTACTGCAGCGTGCAGTTGGTTCTCATCGCGGCGGGGGGCGGTGCAGCCCTCCAGGTAACTTACATAACTGCCTTCGTCGGCAATGATCAATGTACGCTCAAACTGACCGGTATTCTGGGTGTTGATCCTGAAATAGGTAGACAGTTCCATCGGGCAACGCACTCCTTTGGGAATGTATACAAACGACCCGTCGGAAAAAGCAGCAGCGTTCAGAGCCGCATAAATATTATCCGAATAAGGCACCACCGAACCCAGGTATTTTTGCACCAGTTCTGGGTGTTCCTTTACCGCCTCGCTGATAGAGCAAAAAATAATACCCTGCTCTTTCAGTGTTTCTTTATAGGTGGTTGCTACAGACACGCTGTCAAACACCGCATCTACCGCCACGCCTGCCAGCAGCTTTTGTTCCGAAAGCGGAATGCCCAGTTTTTCGAAAGTGGAGATCAATTCGGGATCTACTTCATCCAGGCTTTTATATTTGGCTCCCGATTTGGGAGCTGCGTAATACGAAATATCCTGAAAATCAACCTTTGGCAGCTCAAAATTCTGCCAGTGAGGTTCAGGTTGTTTTAAGAAAGACTGGTAACCTTTCAGCCGCCATTCCCGCAACCATTCCGGTTCTTCTTTCTTAGCAGATATATAATGTATTGTTTCTTCGCTCAGTCCCTTAGGCGCCACCTCCATTTCGATGTCCGTAACGAAACCAAACTCATATTCCTTATCACTATATTCCTCTAATATGTCTGTGCTTTTATTAGCCATAATATTAATGTGTTAAACACCGGGAGCCGCAAAGCTACACCGAAAAACTTTCACCGCAGCTACAAGTTCTGGTGGCATTGGGGTTATTGAAGGTAAGTCCTTTACCATTTAAGCCACCTGAATAGTCGAGTTCGGTTCCATACAGGTATAAAAGACTTTTCATATCCACCACAATCTTAATGCCTTTGTCCTCGTATTCTTCATCGCCGGCTTTTTTCTCGTTATCAAAGGTAAGTTTGTATTCCAGTCCCGAGCAGCCGCCACCTTTAACACCTACTCTTACAAACGTGCCGTCGCCCTTGCTTTCCTGTGCCATCAGGTTGGTAATGTATTCTTTTGCCGAAGGAGAAACTGTAATCATAATCGTAACATTTAAACCAGTGGCAAAATTACACTTTTAGGCAATAGAAAGCTAATGGCTACCCGAAAGAGGAGCATATACAAACTGTTAATTCATACGGGAAATTGATGAACCCGGCTGCGTTTGTAACAACATTGTCCAATAACACAGATAAATATGTTATTCTAAGGCTTTTAAAAAAGGTGGCGGTGATACGGATCTGCCTGGTTTTTTGACAGGATTGTGACAGTTTAAATTTCGATTAAAGATCACTTTCCGGGGCTGCCAATGCGGATGGATTGAACCCATCCTTACAATATGTGACCGAACCTACGGTTCTCGCTGTTCATGATAAGGCAGAGCTATAGGCTCGATGAGATATTGTTTGCCTGGGATTTTAATCCCAGGTAAGAGACATTGCAAAATCCCAGGTAAAAAGAAAAATGTGTTATTATTGCCACTTTAATTAACAGCCATTGAACGCAGCTTACCAGATACAGCGTCCCGAACATGAAATGATCGACAGCTCGCAATGCAACCTCTATGTTGAGCTGGCGCCCGAATACCTTTTATTTGGTGTACTGGATACCGTTAAGAATGAATTTGCGGAGTTAAACTATTATCACCTGGACAAATACAATACTTTTCATCACCTTAAGGAAATTTTATACGGCAACGTATTGCTTGGCAATGCATACAGGGAAACCAGGGTTGTATACCATTTGCCCGAATGTTTGCTGATACCCGAGGAAAAGTACGACAGTGCGCTCAATAATGATGAACTGAACCTGGTATTCGGCGATCTGCAAAAAGGAGATGTACTGACCGATGATCCCGGTTTTGACGGAATACGGGTAATATACCGTGTACCAGCCAACCTTCACAGCGCTGTTCAGGCACGGTTTCCCAACGCCAGTTTTAGTCATACCTATGCTGCTTTTTTAAGTTGCAGAAAAGCAAACGGCCCGTTGCCGGAAGGAGATGTTGCTTTCCTGGCTTTTTACGAACATAAATTGTTCACTGCTTTTTTTCGGAATGGACAGCCGCAACTGATGCGTACATTTGAATACGAAACTGCAGAAGACGTTACCTACCATCTTTTAAATACCTGTCAGCAACTCGAAGCAGATTGCGAAAAAACAATTTTCCGTATTTCGGGTTTGCTCGACGATCACTCTTCGGTATATACAGAATTGCAGAAATATTTTTTGCATACAGAACTCGAAAACCGTCCCGGTAAATTTTCGTACAACAGTGCTTTCGATGAATACCCGGCGCATTTTTTTACTCCCTTATTTAGTATAGCCTCATGCGGATCATAGGTGGAACATCGGGAGGGCGAAAGTTCAATCCTCCGGCAAACATGCCGCATACCCGGCCAACCACAGACATTGCCAA
Organism: Agriterribacter sp.; assembly: GCA_051958655.1. Lineage (GTDB taxonomy): Bacteria > Bacteroidota > Bacteroidia > Chitinophagales > Chitinophagaceae > Agriterribacter. The sequence goes on from JBQCFW010000097.1 coordinate 8,190, forward strand.
AGAAGGATTGTTCAACATTATAGAAAACAACCTTGATATTGCTACGTTGAAAACGCTCGACCTGTTTGGTGGTACCGGCAGCATTAGTTATGAGCTTGCTTCAAGAGGAGCCGCCGATCTTACCATTGTAGAGAAAGACCCCAAAATGTACGAGTTTATTAAACAGAATGCAAAAGCACTCGGGTTTGCACAACTGCGCACAGTAAAAATGGATGTGTTCACCTATATTCATCAATGCAATGAACAATACGACTTTATTTTTGCGGGGCCGCCTTATGCATTGGGAAATATTGACGATTTGCCTGTAGAAATTTTTAAATACAACCTGTTAAAAGAGGGCGGATGGTTTGTGCTGGAACACACTCCAAGGAACAATTACGAAAATTTCCCTTATTTTAGAACAGCCAGGAATTATGGTACCACCGTTTTTTCCATTTTCCTGAACCGCGAAAAGCAGGAAGCTGCAACCTGAATAAAACAAGAATGCGGGTGGTATTTACACATCATGACTAAAAAAGAACTCAGAACTATATACAAACAAAAAAGGAATGAACTCAGCGGAAGCGCTGCCAGCAAACTACAGGACTTGCTGATGATCAACTTTCAGCAATTACCATTGCCCTTTTTACAGTACCTGCACACTTATTTGCCTATTGAAATTCAAAAGGAGGTAGATACGTATCCTATTATGGAGTTTGTAAAATTTACCAATCCCGGTGTAACCTTTGTTGTTCCGAAAACAGATTTTTTGCAGTACAGCATGATCAATTATGTGTACGACGAAACCACGGTGCTTATACAAAATCAATACAATATTATGGAACCGGAGGGAGGAACGGCTGTGCCTCCGGAACTGATAGATATGGTGCTGGTGCCCTTGCTGGCGTTCGACGAAAAGGGCAACAGGGTTGGATATGGTAAAGGTTTTTATGATCGTTTTTTGTCGGCATGCAAACCTGATGTAATTAAGGTTGGATTATCATTTTTTGAGGCTGAAACGCACATAAGCGATACTGACGAATTTGATATACCTTTAACTTATTGCGTAACACCACAAAAGGTATATGAATTTTAGTTCCGCCTGGTTTAGATGGTTAAGGGTGTTGTTGTTTCCGGTTGCTCTCATTTATGGCTGTATTATTAAAATACGAAACTATTTATACAACCGGAACATCCTCAAATCGGATGAATTTAATTTCCCGGTTATATGCGTTGGCAATCTTTCTATGGGCGGTACCGGAAAATCGCCGATGGTGGAATATTTGTTGCGGCAATTGTGTGCACACTACAAAGTGGCTACCCTGAGCAGGGGATACAAACGCAAAACAAAAGGATATGCTGTTGCCGATGAAAGAACAACCGCTATTGATATTGGCGATGAACCTATGCAGTTTCATCTTAAATTTCCACAGGCGTATGTTGCCGTAGGCGAAGAACGCGCAATAGCCATTCCGCAGTTGTTGTTCGACAGGCCCGATACCGACGTAATTATACTGGACGATGCGCTGCAGCACAGGGCAGTAAAAGCAGGATTGAACATTTTGCTTACCGATTATAATCATCTCTTTACCAGAGATATGTTTTTGCCAACCGGTAATTTGAGAGATGAACGCAAAAGCTACAAAAGGGCAAACATCATTGTAGTAACAAAGTGTAACGACGATCTTACAGACGAGGAAAGAAAGCTTACAACCAGGGAGATCAATCCACTGAAAGATCAGCACATTTTTTTTACGGGCATCCGGTATAGCGAAGCTTATCACATTACTTCGCGGAATACGAGGACTATTTCAAAAACTACCGCCGTGCTGTTGGTTTGCGCCATTGCCAACCCCGTGCCCCTGCAGCAATATGTTGAGCGTATGGCTGGCTCATACCAGGCATTGCATTACAGGGATCATTACATTTTTACGATCGATGATCTGAAAGAGATATTAAAACAATTTGAAAATGTGGAGGCGCAGGACAAAATCATTCTTGTTACTGAAAAGGACGCGGTGCGGCTGGTGAAATTTTCAGAGCAATTGCATGATTTGCCCGTATATGTGCTGCCTATGGAAACTTATTTTTTATTTAACGAGTCGCATCGTTTCAACAATCTTATTGAAACGTTTATAAAAGATTTTAAAGGAGATCTTAATCTCAATTATGGGAAAAAAGAATACAAAAAACACGAAGAAAACAAAGAACAGAGCCGGAGCTAATGCCGGAGCGTTGGTAGGAATACTCGACGTAACGCGTTCGGGCATTGGATACGTGATTGTGGAAAACCAGGAAAAGGACGTTTTTGTTCGCCCGCAGGATTTTAACAGGGCCATGAACGGAGACAAGGTACGCGTAAGCGTTACCAAGCACAACCCACGTACCGGCAGAATGGAAGGCACAGTAACCGAGGTGCTGGAGCGCAAACAAACAGAATTTATAGGAAGGATTGAAGTAAATGCTGATTTTGCTTTTTTTATTCCTGATAAAACAAAAGGTATTCCCGATATGTACATTCCGGGCGCAAAAATAAATGGCGCCAAAAACGGCGACAGGGTAGTAGTGCGCATTACCGATTGGGAAAAAAAGAGCAAAAGTCCGAATGGCGAAGTAGTAAGTGTGCTGAATGCCTCCGATGAGAACGACCTGGCTATGAAAGAAATACTGGTAGACGCAGGGTTTGCACTGGAGTTTGAAGAGGAAGCACTGGAAGAAGCTGCAAGAATGCCCGATATAATCAGTGCTTCGGAAATCAGCGGCAGGAAAGACATGAGAGAGGTATTAACGTTTACGATTGACCCTGCAGATGCAAAGGATTTTGACGATGCCATCAGCTTTAAAAAAATAAAAAATGGCTTGTACGAAATAGGCGTACATATTGCAGACGTAAGTTATTACGTAGAGCAGGGAACAGTGCTGGACCAGAATGCATACGACCGCGCTACTTCGGTTTATCTGCCAGACAGAGTACTGCCCATGCTGCCGGAGCACATATCGAATGTTTTGTGCTCACTTCGTCCAAATGAAGACAAGCTTACGTTCTCTGCCATTTTCCAGATCACCGCCAAAGGAGAAATAAAAAGCCAATGGCTGGGCAGAACTGTTATTCATTCCGACCATCGCTTTACCTACGAATCGGCACAGGAGGTAATTGAAAAGAAAGAAGGGGTTTACAGCAGTGAAATATTGTTGTTGAACGACCTCGCACAAAAATTCAGGAAGCAGCGGTTTAAAAACGGGGCTATCAATTTTTCTTCGCAAGAGGTAAGATTCAAGCTGGATGAACAGGGCAAGCCTATTGGCATTGTAATTAAAGAAAGCAAAGAAGCCCACCAGCTGATAGAAGAATTCATGCTGCTGGCAAACAGGGCGGTAGCGGAACATGTATCGAAAATAAAGATCAATAAACATCCGCTTCCTTTTCCCTATCGCGTGCACGATACGCCCGATGAAGAAAAGCTGCTGCCGTTTGTTGACTTTGCCAAAAAGTTCGGGCATAAGTTTGACACCAAATCACCCGAAGGCATTGCTGCTTCTTTTAACGCAATGCTCGAAGAAGTAAAAGGAAAGCCTCAGCAGCATGTGCTGGAACAACTGGGCATACGCACTATGGCCAAGGCGGTATATACGCAGGATAACATTGGACATTATGGGCTGGGCTTTGAAAATTATTGCCATTTTACTTCGCCCATCCGTCGCTATCCCGATATAATGGTGCACCGCATACTACAGCAGGTGCTCGACGGAAATGCTGTGCCGGATAAGAGAATGGAAGAGAAATGCAGACACAGCAGCGAACGTGAACGAGCAGCAATGGACGCCGAAAGAGCGGCCAATAAATACAAGCAGGTGGAGTTTATGCAGGATTACCTGGGCGAAGAGTTTGAAGGAGTAATAAGCGGGGTGGCTGCCTTTGGCTTTTGGGTTGAAACGGTGGCGCACAAATGCGAGGGCCTGGTAAGCATGCAAAGCCTGCTCGACTACGACGATTTCCGGTTGATAGAAAGTGAATATTGCTTAGCCGGAAGAAGAAGCGGACGCACTTTCAGGATGGGAGATAAAGTTTGGATCAAAGTGATAGCTGCCAACCTCGGCAAACGCCAGCTCGATTACGAATGGGTAATAAAACCCGGCGACGAAAGCAGCAGCAGTGAGGAAAAGAAGAAGACGAAAAGAAAAAAGTAATTCTGATTTGTGATTTGTGATTTTGCGCTCATCTTTCACTTTTCATCTTTCACCTTCCCTACACCTTATGCCTTACACCTTAAACCGTATACCTTTGTAATATGCATTCATTTCAAACGTTAGCAAAGCAATTTTCTGAGCGGTTTAATACAAAGCATTTCCCGGCTACCGTGCCCACGCTATACGAGCCTGCCGAATATTTTTTGTCTATGGGAGGTAAGCGGGTGCGCCCGGTAATGTGTATGATGGCCAATGAGCTGTTTGGCGCCATTCATCCCGATGCATGGCAGGTAGCCAATGCCATTGAACTCTTTCACAACTTTACGCTTATTCACGACGATATAATGGACAAGGCGCCGATACGGCGCGGGCTGCCTACCGTGCATACCAAGTACAATGAACCTACTGCGGTGTTGGCCGGCGACGTAATGATCGTAGTAGCCTATGAATACCTGAATAAAGTGAATGCACCGTACCTGCATAAAATATTATCCATTTTTAACAGAACGGCCAGAGAAGTATGCGAGGGTCAGCAACTGGATATGGACTTTGAAAGCAAAGACCAGGTTACCATGAACGAATACCTGCATATGATCACGCTTAAAACATCGGTGCTGCTGGCAGCGAGTTTGCAAATGGGTGCCATATTGGGCGGAAGTGGAGAAGGCAACCAGGAACATTTATATGCTTTTGGAAAAAACCTCGGCATCGCCTTCCAGGTGCAGGACGACTATCTGGACGCTTTTGGCGATCCCGAAAAATTCGGCAAGCAGCCCGGAGGCGATATCAGGGCCAATAAAAAAACTTTTTTACTGATAAGGGCTTTTGAAACAGCCAGCCAGGTGCAACGCAGCGAACTGTTGCGCTTAATGAAAGAAAACCCACCAGATAAAGTGGAACGGATGATTGATTTGTTCAAAGCCTGTGAGGTAGATGTATGGTCGAAAGCGCTGAAAGAAAAATACATGGAAAAAGCATTGCAGCATTTGGATGAGATAGCGGTAATCAGTACACGAAAAAAGCCATTGAGAGAGCTGGCAGACTTTCTGGTGCAGCGGGATTATTAGTTTTTGGTTAATTGGGTTAAATGAGTGGAGTAAGTTGAGTGAGTTAAATAGTTAAGTATGTGTCGCTAAAGTATAAACGATTTTTTACCGGAAAAAAAGAAACCAATTGACTATTCTACCTAATCAACTCAATCAACCCAATTAACTAATTAACCCACTCAACTCACTTAACTATTCACCTCAATCAATCAATATGGAAAAGAAACTGCCAACTATCAAGGAGATCGCTAAAAAGCTGAATATTTCAGTATCTACTGTATCAAGGGCTTTGCACGATCATCCCAGCATTGGACTGCGCACTAAAATGCAGGTGCAGAAGCTGGCAGCAGAAATGAATTATGAACCCAATCAAACCGCCATACAATTCAAGCAGGGAAAAACTTTTACGCTTGGCCTTATTTTGCCTAACCTGCGCGAAGAGTATTTTTCGTTGGCCATTAGCGGGGTTGAAGATGTGGCGTTTAAAAGCAATTACAATGTGCTCATCGGGCAATCGCACGATGAATTGGATCGTGAACAGAAAATACTCGAAACCATGCGTAAGCACAGGGTAGACGGTATATTGGTATCTATTTCAAAGCAAACAACCAGCATCGAGCATTTTGAACAGCTCGAAAAATACAATATACCCGTTGTTTTTTTCGACCGCGTTCCCGATGTGCCCAATATCCATTCTGTATGGTGCAGCCTGTATTACAGCACCGTAGAAGCTGTAGAGTACCTGTTCAGCAAAGGGCACCAGCGCGTAGCCTATATACGCGGGCCGCGGTCGCTGAATATTAAAAACGAACGCATGGAAGGGTACAACGAAGCGCATAAACGAAAGAAAATTCCTGTGCAGGAATCGTTGATTGTTACAACCGACCTTTCTAAAGAAAGCACGGAAAAAGCGATGGAAAGCCTGCTTTCGTTGAAAAACAAACCCACTGCTATTCTTGCGTTTAACGACAATGTAGCGCTCGACGCCATTCAATATGCCAAAAAGAAAAAGCTCAAAATAAACAAAGACCTCAGCGTTGTAAGTTATGCCAACTGGCCCATTACATCCTATCTCGATTTTCCACCCATTGCTTCGGTGGAACAATTTCCTTACGAGCAGGGAACAAGAGCTACCGAACTCCTGTTTAAAGTGTTAACCAACAAAGCCCCACATGGAACGTTGCCTTTTGAAAATGTGGTGTTGAAGAGTGAATTGATTGTGCACTAGGGGCAGCGGTCAGCAGTCAGCTATCAGCCTTCAGCGATCAGCAATCAGTTGACAATGCTATCCGTCAGACCGCCTTAACGGCGTGCCGACGGAATAAATCAGACATCAATAAATCAGCAATCAGCAATCGACCTGTAAAATCTGGCTATCCATTTTTTAAGGCGTGCGGGGGGATAATTTAAAATCTCAAATTTCAAATCAAAAATTCCCTATTTTTGCACTTGTCTGATGACATGATGAATACGGGAAAGATTATACGGATCAGCCTGGCCGACGAGGTGGCCAATAAAATACGGGAACAAATTATTTCCGGGCAATTGCAGCCCGGTCAGCAATTGCCTACCGAATCTGAGCTTACCCAAACCTTCGGCGTGGGCAGGTCAACCCTGCGCGAAGCGGTGAAAATACTTGTACACTCCGGGTTGCTGCGCGTGCAGCAAGGCGTAGGCATGTTTGTAGAAGCCAACCGAAGTCTGCGGGAGCCCTTCGCCCAACGTTTGCAACGGGTAAGCAACAACGACCTCGACGAAGTACGCAGGATACTGGAAGTGAAAATTGCCGAAAAAGCTGCGCAGGTAAGAACGAAGGCTGATATACAGAAAATAAAAAAACACCTCGACGATCGAAAACTGGCTTCAGAAGAGGGCAGGTTAGAAGCTGCGGTAGAAGCAGATATTGCTTTTCACACTGCCATTGCCCTGGCATCGAAAAACGAAATACTACTTGAACTATACCAGTCGCTTGCCACGCACCTGAAAAAATGGTTTATTGAGCTATACGACGATACCACTGTATTCAAACAAACCAACAGGCTGCACGAGCAACTATTTGAAAGCATTGTACAACAAGACCCCAAAAAAGCCTGGAACGCAGCCGTGAAAATATTGGAATATTGAGATTTGTGATTTGTGATTTGTGATTTGTGATTTGAGATTTGTGATTTGTGATTTGTGATTTGTGATTTGTGATTTGTGATTTGTGATTTTCCGCCACCATTCATCTGATGACCTGATAAATTTTGTTATGAAAGATTCATATATCGCAGAACCATCCGTTGCCCCACAAAAAATGGTAGTTAAAACCTTTTACACAATATTGTTTGCTATCAGTCTCGGGCACTTTCTTAACGACATGATGCAGTCGGTGATAACTTCAGTATACCCCCTGCTCAAACAAAACTACAGCCTCAGCTTTACCCAGGTAGGTTTAATTACGTTTGTCTTCCAGGTTACCGCATCGTTGCTACAGCCCTTTGTAGGCAATTATACAGACAAGAAGCCCATGCCCTATTCCTTATCCGTCGGGGTTGTTTTTTCATTGGGCGGCATCATCCTGCTTACCTATGCACATAGCTTTCTCGTCATCCTGCTTGCAGTGGCGTTGGTAGGCATCGGTTCGTCTGTGTTTCACCCCGAGGCTTCCAAGGTTGCCTATTATGCATCGGGCGGAAAGCGCGGATTAGCGCAGTCTATCTTCCAGTTAGGTGGCAACGGGGGAAGCGCTGTAGGACCCTTGCTCGTTGCACTGATCGTAATGCCTTTTGGGCAATACAATATTGTTTGGTTTGGGCTTGCTGCATTGCTTGCCATAGCGGTATTATGGAAAGTAGGCAACTGGTACAGGGCGCATCTTGATCTGCGGCTCAAAGGAAAAGCTGCTACGCAGGAACGTCATACCAACCTGAGCAAAAAAACGATCATCATATCCCTCGTTATATTATTGATACTGATGTTTTCTAAGTTTTTTTACATGGCGAGCATTACCAGTTATTTTACCTTTTACCTCATCGATAAATTCAACATCAGCGTTCAGCAATCGCAGGTGTACCTGTTCGTGTTTTTAGGCGCGGTAGCAGCGGGCACTTTGCTCGGCGGCTCGCTCGGCGATAAGTTTGGCAGAAAGATCATCATCTGGATTTCTATATTAGGCGCCGCACCTTTTTCTTTGTTGCTGCCCTACACCAATTTATTCTGGACAGGCGTGCTCATTGCCATCATCGGCGTTATTATAGCCTCCGCCTTTTCCGCTATCCTGGTATACGCGCAGGAACTTGTTCCGGGTAAAATAGGTATGGTATCCGGTTTGTTTTTTGGACTGGCTTTTGGCATGGGCGGGCTCGGCTCTGCACTGCTCGGTTACCTGGCAGATCATACCAGCGTGATGTATGTGTTTAAGATCTGTTCATTCCTGCCCCTGCTGGGCATCATTACCGCATTTTTGCCTAACCTGAAAAGAAGCTGAGTTGCCGCTGCCGCAGATTCGCAGATCAAAATCCTTTTGCAACTTAGTGCTGCCGAAGTATTTGAAATCTTAGCCTTGTATACCTTGGCGTGCTGATGGTGCTGACACGGTCGGCCCGCCCGGCTGGGCTGTGAGAGCGGATACGAGGGCGGTCTGACCGACGCAAACAAAAGGGCTCTCCTGCTTCCTGTTCCTGTGTCCTTCCGGGCTACATCCCGGTATATCAATCATAGCACAACTCCGCTTATATATTCAGGTTTGAATGTTTCATATTACCGGAAGCTATAAATTTACATGACACTTTCGCTTAAACGATTATTCCAGCCGTATGCAATATCTTGTACAGTCCTACTCAAAGAAGATATCTTTTGTTGTCGGCATTGTGTTGGCAATAGGTATATGCTCTTCGCTACAGGCACAGCAAGGGGGCAGCTTGCCCAGGAGCAATCCTGAAAATGAAAAAGTGTCTTCCGCCCAGGTATTACATTTTTTAGAACAAGCCCGCAGCAGCAAAAACGAATTTCACAGCTATATGCTGCTGCGACATGGAAAAGTAATCAGCGAAGGTTGGTGGGCACCTTATGCGCCCTCGTTAAAACATACCATGTATTCCGTTAGTAAAAGCTTTGCGGCTACGGCTATCGGTTTTGCTGTAACCGAAAAAAAGATTACGCTGCAGGACAAAGTAATTGATTTTTTCAAAGATGAATTGCCCGATACGGTTAGTCCTTATTTAAAGGCGCTTACTATAAAAGACCTGATCACCATGTCAGCCGGGCAATCGCCAGACCCAACCCGGGTAATTTTACAAAGCAACCAATGGGTAAAGCATTTTTTATCTATTCCTGTCGTAGACACGCCAGGCAGCAAATTCCTCTACAATTCAGCAGCCACTTTTATGCTGAGCGCAATCATTCAAAAGGTGACAGGAGAGAAGCTGATTGACTATTTAACGCCTCGTTTGTTTCAGCCCCTGGGAATAACCGGTATAGATTGGGAAGAAAACCCTGAAGGCATTAATTCGGGAGGGTGGGGACTTCGGTTGAAAACAGAAGATATGGCGAAATTTGGTCAGCTTTTTTTGCAGAAGGGGCAATGGAACGGTAAACAGGTTATTCCTGCAGCATGGGTGGAGGAAGCCTCTTCCTTTAAAATAAAAAACGCACCCGATACCGCCGTCACATTAAAAGCCAATAGTGATTGGGCGCAGGGATATTGTTATCAAATGTGGCGTTGCCGCAACAATGCTTACCGGGCAGATGGTGCTTTTGGACAATATATCATTGTAATGCCAGATCAGGATGCAGTGCTGGCAATTACCAGCGAAACCGCAGACATGCAGGACATCCTGAACTTTGTATGGAATCATTTATTGCCGGCGTTTAATACAGCAGCGACTGACGTGCAAACCACAGCCTTAAAAAAGCAAAACGCCCAACTGCAGTTACCCATTCCCGTTTTTAAGCAAAGCAAGGTTGCAAAAGTAATTTCAGGCAAAACTTTTACACTTAAACGCAATGAGGCCGCTATCGAAAACATTTTGTTCAACCTAAGGTCGAAACGCTCTGCTAATATCATCATCCAATACCACGATGTATCCGATACCATCCGCCTCGGAAGAAATCAGTGGCAAACCAGCTTCAGCCACCGCCGCTCGGGTATGCCTTCCTTAACCGGCACTATGCCCCCGCCTGGCAACGGTGAACAACATACGAAGCTAGCAGCAGCGTACACCTGGAGCGATACACAATCGCTGGAAATCAAACTGCGCTACATCGAAAGTCCTCACTCCGAAGTATGGCGCTTCAGCTTCGACAAAAACAATATCAGTCTTCGTATAGACAATAGTCTTAAAGCAATGACTCCGGGTGCAAATGATAAAAATCCTGTAATAACAGGCAGTTATTAATAGTGGAATGCGGGAAACAAATAATAAAGCAAATAGCAAGAAACAAATAACAAGAAACAATAGATGTTATCTTGTTAAATCCTTTTTCCCCAGCCGCCTGATCAGGCGGAAATGAGAAGATACCGCAGCAATAAAAGTTGGTATTTTGTTATAAGGAAGCTGGTGTGCTGCACATTCGGCCTGTACAAGTTTGCTTAAAGCAGGGTAATGTACATGGCTGATTCTCGGGAAGAGATGGTGCTCGATCTGGTAATTCAACCCTCCCGCAAACCACGTAATAAATTTACTGTTAACGGAAAAATTAGAAGTTGTTTTTACCTGGTGAACGGCCCATTCGTCTTCTATTTGTTTGGCATCAATCCCTGCATATTCAAATTTTGTTTCTTCTACTACGTGCGCCAACTGAAAAATTACAGACAATGTTAAGCCCAATCCAACGTGTATGCATAAAAAATATATCAGCCCGGTTTGCCATCCCAAAAAGGCTACAGGAAGAACAATGTAAAATAACAGGTATAGTATTTTACTGATCCAGAAGATCAGATGGTCTGCCTTTGTCATGCGCGACAGGGGCGTTCGAACAATCCGTCGCTTAAAATATTTTTCAAAGTCCTGGAAAAGAACCCAGATAAGCGAACTAACGGCATACAGGAAAGGTGTGTACAAATGCTGCATGCGATGCGCAGGAACCCAGCATTGCGTGCTGCACATACGAATAAAAGGACTTTTGGCAATATCATCATCCACGCCGTCAACATTGGTATAAGTATGATGGATAATATTGTGCTTTTGCTTCCAGATAAAGCTGTTGCCGCCCAAAGCATTCAACGTAAGGCCAAGCGTTTTATTTACCCATTTACGCGATGAATAGCTGCCATGGTTGGCATCGTGCATTACGTTAAAACCAATGCATGCCAGGATAAATCCAAAACCGGCAGACAGCAATATGCCAATTATTAAAGGTAACTGCACCAGCAGCAATGCGAGATAAATGCCAACCGCGGCTACAATAAAAATAACCGATTTGCTGTACAGATGTATATTGCCCGTTTTCCTTTTTCCTGCCTGGGCAAAGTACTTTTCCACGGCTTTTTTTAAAGAGGTATAAAAAGCATGGTTTGTGTTGTTATAGGTTACTTTGCCCATATCGTTTGTAGTTCTTTTTTAATGGTAGTTGATTTCATTTTTGCTGCGAGGTATTTGCCAGCCATTGGCATACGGATCTTTCGCTCAGCTGGGCAAGAGGAAGCTGGTCTGACAAAAGCAATTCTATAGATGCGTGATCGGGCTTAACCAGCCATTCATATTGATTCACATACCAGTTAATAACACGCAATACATGGTGCCCGTTGTTGCGATCAAAGATCGTTCGGCCCGGAACAATCTCCACCTCGCTTTCCTGGTAGTGTTCATCCCACATGTAGTGTGTGAGTTTCAGATCGGTCCTTGTTAAAGCCATAAAAAATTATTTGTATGCTCCGCATTTGCTTACTGCTGCTATCGTCAGAACAATTTAGTATGGCGCATAACCTTGTTTATTTGTCGGTTGAAACGCGTGCTGCGGTCAATCCACGCGGACCTTTTTCAATTTCGAACTGTACCGCCATTCCTTCCTGCAATGCAGACTGGCTGGCAGACTGATGTACAAAAATGCGTTGGCCGTTTTGTTTGTCTTCGATAAAACCAAAGCCTTTTGCGGGATTAAAAAAAGTAACAATGCCTTTACGGATCAATTCATCCTCGGTTGGTTCGGGTCTTTTAGGAACGCCGATCTCAATCGATTCTACGTCTATTTCCACTTTGCGCCTGGGATCGGGCGGTACCGACGTAAGGTTGCCATTTTCGTCGAGATAGGCCATCATGTCATCCAAACTTTTTCCTTTGCCCGCATTGTCTTTCCGCTCCAGCTTCCGCTCCTGCTTTTTTTTTCGTTCTTCTTTCTTTTTGTTTTCTCTTTCTTTTTTATTCCAGCTAGTTGCCATACTTTTTTTCTTTGAAATGATGTAGTGCACAGGGGTAGCAAATAGTGCAATGCGCCGCATTATTTAAAAGGTCAGCGCATCACACTATTGTCTCTCGGTATAATAGCTAAAGTGGTTATTACCAGCGTTTGGAGAAACTGTTGCTTTTTCCGCCGCGGTTTTCTTCTCTGGGTCTTGCTTCTGTTACTTTTACAGGACGTCCGTCAATCACTTTGCCATCAAGGTCTTTTACTGCTTTTTCTGCAGCCTGCTCATCCGGCATCTCTACAAAACCAAATCCCCGGCTCTTGCCGGTAAATTTATCGGTAATAATCTTGGCAGATGCTACAGTGCCATAATCTGCAAAAAGCTTGTTGAGTTCCTGATCCTGAAAACCATAACCCAGGTTCGATACATAAATATTCATGATACGCTGTTGTTTGATAAAAAATATTTGAGAAAAATGCAGGTGTAAAGAAAACAGGAGAGAATGATTGTTTACAAGAGCGATAGAACTCAAATTGTCTATGTGAAGATAAGACATTAATGTGGGAGTGCCATATTTCTTTTGCTGTGGCAAAAGAGTGGTAAGGGTAAGTGGTAAGAACCAGGAAATAAAAAGGAGATCTCTCCTGCGTCGGGATGACGGAACAAAAAGCTAAGAACCAAATAGCAAGAACCGGAAAAGCAAGCTACAGGTTCAACCTTACTTATCACTTACTACCTATCACTTACCACTTAAAAACTCGTTCAGCAATGAACGGCGGTTGTATCATAACCGTACAGTATACACGAAAAGTTCGTTTTTAAAATATTGTACGTCAATCCTATGCAAGAGTGGCATCGGTTTCGTTGGGTACCAATAGCCTTGTCCGCCGCCTGTAAAGGCACATCAACCACTAAAAGCTACCGTATGCTTAAAAACTATTTTAAAATTACCTGGCGTAATATCAGGCGCCACAAAGCATATTCCGCCATCAATATATTAGGACTGGCTATCGGCATTGCAGCCTGCCTGCTCATCTTTCAATATGTTTCTTTCGAACTGAGCTACGAAAATTTCCAGGAGAAAAAAGACCGCATTTTTCGTGTGCAACAAGACCGTTATGATAATGGTAAATTGAGCACTCAGTGGGCTGCCGGTGCATTTGCCGTGGGTAATTCTTTTAAACAGGCTATACCCTAAATAGAGGATTACGTAAAAGTGGTTCAAAATGGAAAAGTTACAACCGACGTACAAAACCAGCCTCTCAAAATCGAAAAGGTATATTTTACCAATAATTCGTTTTTTACCGTTTTTTCTTACCCTTTAATTGCAGGAAATAAAAATGACGCCTTAAAAGAGCCTTTTAAGGCAGCGCTCTCAGAAACCACTGCCCGCCGTATTTTTGGCACCACCGATGTTGTGGGAAAGCCACTGGCGCTGAACCGCAATAGCAACTACACCATTACCGCCGTTTATAAAGACGTGCCAGTAAACACACAGCTAAAGCCGGACATTTTACTTTCGTATGCTACGTTTCAAAAATTTACCACCGATTCCAGCGGCAACGGACCCGAAACAGCCTGGCAATGGGATGGATGCCTCACCTACCTGTTGCTGAACAAGGGAGTAGATCCTGCCGTTGTAGAGAAGAAGTTCATACCCATTGTGAAAAAATTTACCGATGCGGACATGAAAAAATACAATGCTGGGGTAGAATACAAGCTTCAGCCTTTAACAGACATCCATTTGTATTCTCATTACATGATGGAGCCAGGCGAAACCGGCGATGGAAAGACGGTCTATTTATTATTAGGCATCGCGTTCTTCATTGTTATTATAGCCTGGGTAAATTATATCAATCTTGCTACGGCGCGGGCGATTACGCGGGCGAGGGAAGTAGGCGTGCGAAAGGCGATAGGTTCCAGCCGGGGGCAGCTCATTGCACAATTTCTTTCGGAGTCGGCCTTGCTGAATGGATTTGCACTGGTGCTTGCATTGCTGTTAATGGCCATTGCCATTCCCGGTTTCAACCGGCTTTCCGGTCAGCAGCTTTCCTTTACCCTGTTCGCAAGCATGAATTTCTGGTTGGGATTGATCGCATTGTTTGCGATAGGTGTATTTTTTTCGGGATTGTACCCGGCTTTTGTACTGTCGGGGTTTAAACCCATCGAAGTATTGAAAGGTAAGCTGGTGGCTACCACCCGGGGTGCCTTGTTAAGAAAGGGGCTGGTGGTATTTCAATTCACAGCTTCGCTGTTTTTACTCATTGGCACTGTAACCGTGTACAAGCAGATCCAATACATGCGCAAACAGGCATTGGGACTGCATATTGACCAAACGCTGATAGTGCCGGCACCTACGGTTGGGATAGACTCAACTTTCTTAAAAAGAATAACGGCGTTTAAGCAGGAATTGCTGCGGCAGCCTTCGGTTAAAAATGTTACGGTGTCTACCAGTATTCCCGGCGAACCCGTTGGCTGGAATGCCGGTGGTATTAAGCTGGTGGGGCAGGATGAATCTAAATCCAAGCAATACCGTGTAATTGGGGTTGATTATGATTATATCAATGCTTACGGGCTGAAGATCATTGCAGGAAGAGCGTTTGATAAATCATTTGGATCGGACAAGAGCTCGGTAATTTTTAACCGAAAAGCCATAGAGCAATTGGGTTTCAACAAACCAGAAGAAGCACTGGGAAAACGAATAGATTTTTGGGGAGCGCAATATACGATTGAAGGCGTGGCCGAAAACTTTCATCAGCAGTCGTTACGCGAAGCATTTGAGCCACTGATATTGCGTTTGATACCCGATGTAAATGGTTTTGTGTCTGTAAAAACAACGGCAACAAATTCCGCACAAACCATTACTGCGGTAAAAGAACAGTGGGGGAAGTTTTTTCCAGGCAACACGTTTGAATACATTTTTCTCGACGATCATTTTAATGCGCAGTACAACGCCGATCAACGTTTCGGGCAGGTGTTCGGATTGTTTACCAGCTTAGCTATTTTGGTGGCCTGCCTGGGTTTATTTGGGCTGGCGTCGTTTACAACATTGCAGCGAACCAAAGAGATTGGCATACGCAAGGTGTTGGGTGCATCTGTGAGCAATATTTTGCGACTGCTGTACAAAGAGTTTGCATGGTTGCTGGTGATTGCTTTTATAATCGCTGCTCCTGTTGCATGGTTAAGCACTTTCAAATGGCTGCAGGGATATGCTTTCCGCATCGACCTGGTATGGACTTTCTTTGCGTTGCCCTTCCTCGTTATTGTTGGCATTGCTTTTATAACGGTAAGTTTTCAGTCCATTAAGGCAGCTATAGCAAACCCTGTTAAGTCGCTCCGCACGGAGTGAGTGTCGGTGCTGTATAAACAACTTACAAATTATACGCCTCTTGCGTCGTCGTTGCGATCCCGCCAGGAGCCGCTTATTGTTAAATGAATGCTACGGCGGGAGAAGCAACCTTCGTATGTCGATTCACGTCATTCCCTCCCAACCGCAATGTTTTTCTTTTGATTAAAATCTGCCAACCCCTTATCTGTTACCAGCGAATTCCAACAGTATATCCGTTTCAATGCAGGCAATGCCTGTAAATGCTGCAAGCCATCATTGTCTACTTTGGTACCAACAATATTGAGGTACTCCAATCCCCGGAGTGGCTGAATTTTCGCCATGGCGGTGTTGCTTACGGGTGTGTTCGCTACGTTTAAGTGTACCAGGTTTCGAAACTGTGATATAGCAGTGAATGCTCCGTCGGTAATCTGCGTACCATCCAGTTTTAAAGAAACAATGTGATCGGCAACCTTTAGCAACAATGGCATTGTGTTATCGTTGAAGCCGGGATAATTGATGCAACTTATTTCCAGCAGGCTGTTGCTTTTTGCAACTGGCTGTACCAATATCCCCAATCGGGTGAGTGTGTCAAGTATTTTTTGATCTGCCGGCGGCAACGCTGTGTCAAATATTTTTGACAAGGGCGAAATCTCTGAACTGTCTTTCCCCGGTGTTGCTGCAAAAGATGCCAGCATCGGCATTATTTCAGCAACAGTAGCGAACTCCTGTACTTTCTTTTTAGTATCGGCACCATTCTGTACCCACCATTTCAATAATGCAATTTCTTCCTGTGTTAGCTGTTTCTTTTTTTCAGGAGGCATTCGTTTGTCATCTTCTTCCGGCAAAAGTATTCGTATTATCAGTTCACTTTCATCGGCATTGCCCGGTTTAATCACTGCGCCATGCTTTCCTCCCTTAAACAAAAGCTTTTCATTGTCAACGCGCAGACCGCCCTTTACTTTTTTTGAACTGTGGCAACTATAACATTTATCAGCTAATACATTTTGCACCAGGTCTGTAAATACAGATGCTTCGTTCATATTTGCAATTGGTTTTCGCACGAAAGTTGTTGTGTCTGTACTTTCATTACCATTCAGCCAGTCTGGTAATTCTGCGGTAAGGTAGTCGTCTCCGTGAGTCATGCTGCCGCCGTTATGTCCTGTTAAAACGAGCATAATCAACAGCGCTGTTAAAAGCAGTCCATAAACACTCCTCTTTTTCAACGCTGTATTTTTCTTTTGCTTCAACCACCAGCAAACGCCTGATACCAGTGTCACACCAATGCCCATCCATTGGTGAAGCATCAATGTTTTTTCGTCGTAGCTGCCTTGCTTGCTAAGCAGCCAGCCCACTATACAGGAAAGCGCGGCGCTGATGCAGCCCATTCCAAGCATGAACGATACTGCCCGTTGCGGCGAAGAATCAGCATTATTTTTCCGGGAAAGCAGTTCGATAACAAAAGCAAGTATCAATATGCCTATCGGCAAATGAACGATCACGGGGTGGAAATGTCCGAAATAGGCAAACCATTGATCCAGGCTGTTGAGCAACATCATTGTATCTTCTTCTTTTTAAGATCAGGCAATAATACTTTTTACAATATCGCCCGATACATCCGTTAGCCTGTAGCGCCTGCCCTGGCTTTTGTACGTAAATTTTTCATGATCAATGCCCAGCAGGTACAACAATGTTGCCTGGAAATCGTGTACATGCACCTTGTCCTGAGCTACATTATGTGCAAAGTCGTCTGTCTGTCCATATTGCATGCCGGGCTTAATCCCACCGCCCGCCATCCATATACTGTATGCGTTGGGTAAATGATCACGTCCAAAATCCTCACGCGTCAATCTTCCCTGGCTGAAGCTGGTTCTTCCAAATTCACCGCCCCATATGATCAATGTATCGTCCAGCAGCCCGCGTTGTTTGAGGTCTTTTACCAATGCTGCCGAAGGCTGATCTGTTTGCTGTGTTGCTCTTGTTATACCACTGGTCAGCCTGCCATGATGGTCCCATCCCAGGTGATACAATTGTATGAACCGCACATCCTTTTCGGTCAGTTTCCTTGCCAGCAAACAATTATATGCATAGGAGCCCGGCACCTTCACATCCGGACCATACATATCCAGAACATGTTGCGGCTCATTGGAAAGATCGGTTATTTCGGGCACCGCCATCTGCATGCGGTAAGCCATTTCGTATTGATTCAACCGGCTGTCAATTTCAGGGTCCTGCCATTTATCTTTTTGCAATAAATTGAATTGCTTAATGAAATTCAGTGCGCGCCGGCGATCCATCCGGTCTACACCATCGGGAGAAGACAAATACAACACCGGGTCTTTGCCAGACATGAACTGAACGCCCTGGTGATGAGATGGTAAAAAACCGTTGCTCCATGCCAGGTTGCTGATTGGCTGATCGCCTCCGCCCTTCGATAGCAATACCACGAATGACGGCAGGTTATGATTGAGGCTGCCTAAGCCATAACTGATCCACGAACCAATGCTGGGGCGACCGCTTAACTGGTTGCCGGTTTGCGTAAATATTACGGCAGGCTCGTGATTGATTTGTTCGGTAAACATGCTGCGCACCACACAAATGTCATCTGCAATGCCGGCAGTGTGCGGAACCAGGTCGCTGAAATAGGCGCCGTTAGATCCATATTGTTTAAACTTCGTCATAGGGGCAGCCAGGGGAAAACTGTTTTGGTTAGATACCATGCCCGACACACGCCCGCCGCCGATAATGCTTGGGGGTATTTCCTGCCCATGCATTTCATAGAGTTTCGGTTTATAGTCAAACAGCTCCATTTGCGAAGGACCTCCGCTTTGAAAAAGATAGATCACTCTTTTAGCACGCGGAATAAAATGCGGGTTTACCAAAGGCTGGTTTTCGGTTTCTTGTGCTGCGGTTGTGCTGGCATTGGCAGCAGACGCACGTCCGCTGTTATTGCAACCCAGCAAAGAACCCAAAGCAATGCTTCCCAGTCCCAATGCAGAACCTCTTAAAAAGTTGCGCCTCGCCTGGCTGTTTGCTATTTTTTGAAGATCATCCATAGTTCGTTTATTAGCCGCAGATTATTTAATCGATTCATCTGCGAATCTGCGGCAGTTACTTTACTTCCTGGTAATAAACTCATCTGTATTCAATAATGCCATCACAACGTTCGTATAAGCGGCCGTTTCAATCAATCCTTCTGCCGAAGCCGGCTGCTGCATTTTTGCATTGCCCACTGTCAATATTTTTTTCGCTTTGCCGGGGTGATTTTTCAGGAGGTCGCTTTCGGTATTATACATTTCCTCCAGCAGCGCCAATTCTGCTTTGTCCGGCAGTCGGCCCGTTACTAACCTAAAAGCGAACGATAATTGCTCATTGCGATTGCTGCCGCCTTCTTTGATTGTTCTTGAAGCGATGAATTTCGAAGCTTCAATAAAAGTTGGATCGTTCAGCAGCGCGAGTGCCTGCAATGGCGAACTTGAAACAGATCGCTTAACGGTACAAAAATTGCGATCGGGCGCATCAAATATCAGCATGTACGGTGGCGGGCTCGACCGTTTTACAATTGTATAAATGCTTCGCCTGAACAGGTCTTCCCCTTCTGACAATTTATAGGTATAGCGCCACGATTTGTCGCTCAATGCTTCCCACAAGCCCGGAGGTTGGTAAGGATACACGCTGGCACCGCCAATTTTGGGCGATAATAAACCACTGATGGCAAGCGCCTGGTCGCGAATCATTTCTGCGCTCATCCTGTACCGTGAGCTTCTGGCAAGCAGTATATTGTCCGGGTCTTTTTCCTGCAGTTCGGGCGTGATAACAGATTGCTGCCGGTAAGTGGCGCTCATTAAAATCATCTTTTGCAGTTGCTTCAGGTTCCAGCCATTGTCTCTGAATTCAATGGCAAGGTAGTCCAGCAATTCCGGGTGCGAAGGCATCTCGCCCTGGTTGCCAAAATCGTCGGAGGTTTTAACCAGCCCCCGGCCAAAATACAGCTCCCAGGCATGGTTAACTGCCACCCGCGCTGTAAGCGGATGCTCAGGTAGAAAAAGCCATTCTGCTATTCCCAACCTGTTTTGGGGAAGACTTTTAGGAAAAGGAAGGATGGATGCAGGCGTTCCGGGTTGCACCACTTCTCCATAGTTATCGTATACTCCGCGAAGCAATACATGAGTGGTAAGCGGCTTGGGTAAATCGCCCATTACCATGGCTTCTTTTACGGAATCGTATATAGCTGCCAGTTGCATGCGCGCATTCATAAGGCTGTCGGGCCGCAATTGAAAAGGCGCATTTCGGTTGTGCGTTAACGTAACCGATCTGGTATTGTAAAGCCAGGCAGCTTCAGCTTCATCCAAAGTATTATTGAACAAACAAAATTCATCCAGCTCCGCATCCTTCATTGTTTTTTCCAGTACCCTCGATCCAAATGTTAGCCCGGTGAGAACAGCCGTTTTGTGAATGTCCGGGAAAGATCGGATATTTTTTTTGAGGTTATCGTACTCTACGGTTACGGGTACCGCTTTGCCATTCACATAAATGCGCAACCCCGCAGCGCGGCTGCTGCCATCGTAGCTTGCAGCAATATGGCACCATTGATCAGATGCTATTGCCTCGTTGCTGATAACGCTGATGGCATCGTGCGGATAGGCATGCATCAGTCGGAACGCCACGCGATTGTTCATCAGCATCAGGTCATATCCCTGGAAGCCGTAGCGGCGCGAATCGCTGTGGTGAAGAATAGCAGACTCCTCGTAAGTTTTTGGAACTTTCAGCCATATGCTTACCGAAAAAGGTTCATATCTTTCAAAATACCCTAACCCATAAGCGCTGAAATTCGCTCTTGTTTCTTCATCCAGCAATAACGAATTGCCTGTTATGCCCTTGCCTGATTTTTCGCCAGTTACGGCAGCAGAAGAAAGTGGTTGTATCGTATTGCGGAATGCTTTGCCTGTCTTTTCTCCAACTTTCAACATTTCGGTGTTGTCGAACGGCAGGTGTGCAATTATTTTTTCAGACAGACTTTTTGCAGGATCAACAGATTTTACCGGCTGACTTTTTTGCTCCAGGTATTGTATCACTTTGTTCAGGCTGTCAATCTTGCGATCATCGGCATCGGTTGTAAGCAAGAGTGTTGGCCCCGGCACCATATTGTGATAGTTGCCATAGTTGGAGCTTCCCAATTCGAAAGTGCTGTTAAAAAAAGCGTAGAGCGAATAATAATCCTTCTGGCTTACAGGATCGTATTTGTGATCGTGGCATTTGGCGCAGCCAAGTGTAAGACCAAGGATGCCCGTGCCCAAGGTATTTGTTCTGTCTACATTATATTCCACCCGAAATTCTTCAGGAATAATACCTGCTTCTGTATTTTGTTTTTGATTGCGGTTAAACCCTGTGGCGAGTATCTGCTCTTTGGTGGCATTAGGTAACAAGTCACCGGCCAGTTGCCAGGTTATGAATTTGTCGTAAGGCAGGTTTTTATTGTAAGCATTGATTACCCAGTCGCGCCAGGGAGACGCATCGCGGTGCTTGTCATCCAGGTAGCCATGACTATCCGCAAACCGGGCTACATCCAGCCAGTATGCCGCCATGCGTTCACCGTAGCGGGGAGATTGCAGGTAATAGTCCACCATTTGTTCATAAGCGTTTGGCGCATTGTTGCTTATGAAATTGTCTATTTCGGCTATAGTAGGGGGTAAGCCTGTAACATCGAAACTTACTCTTCGTACCAAAGTTTCTTTGTCTGCTTCCGGAGACGGTTGCAGCCCTTCGCGCTCCAGTCTTGACAATACAAAACGGTCGATGTCATTTTTAATCCATTTTTCATTGTCTACAGCAGGGAGCTCAGCTTTTTCCGGCGCTACAAAAGCCCAGTGTGGCTTATAGGTTGCACCCTGTTCAATCCATTTCAGAATCGTTGCTTTTTCGGTAGCCGTTAGCGTTAGGTGCGATTCAGGCGTTGGCATCCGGTATTCCGCATCTGAACTTAATATGCGGCTGGCCACTTCGCTTTTTGCAATATTGCCGGGAGTAATTGCCTTCAAACCGCTTTCGGTTACTTTATTATAAGCTGCTTCGGAAAGATCAAGCCGCAAACCTGCTTTCTGCTTCTTGCTATCGGGACCGTGACAACTAAAACATTTATCGGAAAGGATTTTTTTTACATGGATATTATAATCCAGTTTATCCGGAATACTGTTCATTGCCTGCTCCACGTCGGCAGGAAGGGTGAGCTTGCCGGAAAAGCCAAATATGCCGGTAAACAGAACTGCGAGCAACAAAAGCAAGCCTAATAAAAAAATACGGGTTCGCCGTGCAGTCATCTTCCAACGTGGTTTAAACAAAAACTAATAGCTGATGCGATTCATGCGGATGTTTATGCCAGCAATAAACCCAGGGTATCCATATACGATATGTAGTGAAAACCTTCTGATACTGCCTGGCAGGCAACAATCGTCAGACTTTAAAGTTAATCAAATTTTTACAACAGACTTCAGTCTTTGCAATATGTGACGAGCCTGCAGCTCCTGTCGCTTCATCAATTTGAAGTCCACAATTAAAATAACGGTAACAACGAGCCGTAGTCCAGGCCACATACTAACGTGGGATTTCAATTCAACGACCGCTTTACGTAACTTTAGTTGTATGACAGATGCGCAAATAATACAACTGCGTTTATTCAATCAGCACATTAGTACACCTCGTTTTTTAAAGCCATCGCAAATCGTATCGTGGATGGTTGCCATGCAGGCGCAGGAATATGCCATGGCAAAATGGGCGGTAGGACTGCGTTTGAAAGATGCTGTTGACAGCGATGTTGAAAAGGCATTTAATAAAGGTGAAATACTTCGTACACACGTTATGCGCCCCACATGGCATTTTGTGGCTCCTGCTGATATTGTTTGGCTGCTGGCATTGACTGCGCCACGGGTGCATGCGTTAAATGCATACATGTATCGCCAGACAGACCTGTCTGAAAAACTTTTGAAGCGTGCTGCTGAAACAATGGCGTTGGCACTTGAGGGCGGCAGGTTTCTTCAGCGAAGTGAATTACAAGATGCCTTAAAGCGAAAAAGAATTACTGCCAACAGTGTGCGGTTGGCGTATATTATTATGTATGCCGAACTGGAGGCAATCATTTGCAGCGGTCCGCGCAAAGGCAATCAATTTACTTATGCCTTGCTGAAAGAAAGAGCACCCTCTGCAAAAGTAATTTCACGGGAGGATGCACTGGCTGAATTTGTTCAAAGATATTTCGCTGCCAGGGGACCTGCAACGCTTAAAGATTTCGCTTATTGGTCGGGGTTAAGTTTGCAGGACGCAAAAGCCGGCGCGGAATCCCTACCGTCGAAATTTGCGCGGGAAACAATCAACGGAAAGCAGTATATCTGGCTTCCATCAGCCAAAGCCGCTGGCAACCTGCTATATACCAGCTTTCTTATGCCCGATTATGATGAATACGGAATGAGCTACCAGGACAGAGCCATCCTGATGGGTTCATCCGCCGGCAAACCAGAAGTATTGTACAACCGGATGTTGGTGATTGACGGTAAAATAGAAGGCACCTGGAAAAGAAGCTTCAACAAAAAAGAAATAGTAATAGATGCAGTACCTTTTGCCCCGCTTTCTACGGCCAAAAACAAAAAACTCGCTCAGTCAATGCAGCGGTTCAAGCAGTTTTTGCAGTAACTATCTTCTATTACAGTGTTAAATTTTTTCCTTCATTATCATTTCGTTTGATATATGGTATATTTGGTTGGCTAAAAAAATAAATTCCGGACAATAAACATCTTGTTTTGTCCTTTCTCTATTGCTGCCATCTCCAATATATGCACGGCATTTGCGTATGAAAGCATTTTATATTGTTTGTATATTAATCATTTTTGTTGCAGGCGAAGCACTGCCGCAACAGCCTGGCTTGCGTCCTAAAATCGGTTTAACGCTGAGTGGCGGGGGAGCCAAAGGGCTGGCGCATATTGGCATTTTGAAGGCTATCGATTCTGCCGGCTTGAACGTGGATTATATAACAGGAACAAGCATGGGCAGCGTGATTGGCGGACTGTATGCGGTTGGCTATTCTGCAGACTCTATCGAAGCATTAGCCAGAGATATAGACTGGGAATTGCTGTTGAGCAACCAGTCTTCGTTACGCAGTGTGTTTATGCCCGAAAAAGACGAGTATGCCAAATACGTGGTTGAGCTTCCGTGGGTGAATCACCGGTTTACTTTGCCTACAGGCATTCTGGAGGGGCAGGAGTTGTGGCTCAAATTTTCAGAACTTTTTTTCCCTGTCAGTAATTTAAAAGATTTTTCAAAATTCAGTATACCCTTCAAGTGTATTGCAACGGATGTGGGTACCGGTGAAGCGGTGGTAATGGACAATGGTGAGATCGTTTCTTCCATCCGCTCCAGCATGGCCATTCCTTCTTTTTTTACGGCCGTAAACATGCAGGAGCGACGATTGATCGATGGGGGAGTGGTACGGAATTTTCCGGTGCAGGATGTAAAGCGGATGGGCGCCGATATTGTGATCGGCAGCAATGTATCTACCGGCCTGCTTGAATCGAGTAAGGTGCGCAACGCCATACAGGTACTGTTGCAGGTTGCTTTTTTCAGAGAGGCGGAAGATCATCGCACAGAAGTACCCTTGTGTGATATTTATGTTACCCACTCGCTCGAAAAATACAATATGGGAAGTTTTGGCCAGGCTGAAGATATTTTGAAGGCCGGCATTGAACGGGGGCGGGAACTGTATCCGAGGCTGAAGCAATTGGCCGATTCCCTGAATGCTATTTACGGACCGCAGCCTCCGAAAGTGAAACGGTTGCCTTCGCTGGATAAAATCAGGATCTCATCTTTTGAACTGAGCGGATTAAAGAACACATCGATAGAATTTTTTATCAATACGCTCGATTTGCATTTGAACGAATACTATTCGGCAAAGGATATTTCTGAAATGATACGGTATGCCTTTGGCACAAGATACTATAACAGGATATTATACTCGCTGCACGAGCAGGCAGACGGAACTTATAAGATTGCGTTTGATATTGTTGAAAACCCGCTTGCCTTTGCCAAAATAGGTTTGCATTACGATAAATTCAGCGGCATCAGCGCCATTGTTAACCTTACCTCCAGGAATTTTTTGATCACGAATTCCCGAAGCATGGTTTCGCTGAATATTGGCGATAACTTTCGTGCCAGGGCGCAACATCTGCAATATATAGGCAGACACAAAAACTTTTCAACCTCGTTAGGGGTTCAGTACGACCGTTTTGATATTAATACCTACAATTCTTACAAAACCTATAATTCGTACCGCGAGGCGGGATTGTATAAAAGACAATACACGAAGTTCGATTTCAATACTGCTTTTTCTCCCACCAGGCAGTTCTCAACGGGGCTGGGTTTCCGCATGGAGATGGTGCATTATTCTCCCATCATATCTGCCCCGCTTGAATTGAAAGGAAGAAATAATTTCCCTACAACCTATGCTTTTGTAAAATACAATTCGCTCGATAAGCCCGTGTATCCGCGCAAAGGAATTAAAATTGACGCAGAGGCAGGCTGGGTATTAAAGCAAAATCCCAAAATAACCGTGTTGCAGGATGGAGATGTTTTACCGCCGGAGTCTTATCCTATCGCCTCAAACTCATATTCCAGGGTTCTGCTAAATGTTGAATCCTATCATCGTATTAGCGGACGAACAACAGCGATGGCCAGTATGCAATCTGGTATCAACTTCAATTATACCAATAATATTATGAACGAGTTTTCCATTGGTGGATTGATACCGTTATACAACAACCAGGTTTTATTCGCTGGTTTGCCGGAGGCTACTACTTATGCCCCAACGGTTGCGGCATTCATGGGAGGGTTACGATACGAGTTCCTTGCCAACACTTATGTAACAGGTAAAGCCAATGTATTATTTACCAATTTTATTAACAAGAGTCTCTTTTTCGACAATGCTTCTTTTCTTTCGGGGTATGCGCTCACTTTCGGGTATAACTTTGCGTTAGGTCCGCTTGAAATCAGTGCCATGTATGCCGATCAGTCAAGAAAGCTGCGTACTTACGTGAGCTTTGGCATTCCTTTCTGATCAGAATTTATTTCCCTTTATAAAATCAATCACCAGCTCGCAAATCATTTTTCCTGTAAAGGCGTTTTGCTGCCCGTTGCTAAGCTGCGTGGCGCCCTCGCATATGTGCAGGTAGGCAATGTTCGGGTGATGCGATAAGAACGACATGTATTGCCTTGCTTCCAATACCGTAATGCCTCCGGGTGTTGCGGCACTGCTGAGCGCCTGGTGAATGCAGTCAAGATCAAGCTCTATACCTGTATAGGCCTCTTCGGTAAATGAAACGGCTTTCACCACCGCCTGCCTGAAATTCAGTTTTTCCCGTATAAATATGTCTTCGTAAGTGCTGTATTGAATATTAACGTTGGAGTACAGTTCATCCAGCATGCCCTGGCTGTTGTAGTTTTCCTGCAGTGCTACAATAGCATAGCGGTGCAGGAAACCATCTTCTTTTGCATAACGGAATGCATTGCCGCTGTGGCGGCCTTCCATTACCTGGTAGTCGGCATGAGCGTCGGCATTGATAACATTGATTTGCGCGTTGCTGGTTTTGCCCGATTTATGCAACGCCTTGGCAGCGCCTTTAATAAGCGGGTAGGCATTGTTGTGACCTCCGCCAATTACCACCGGAATTTTTCCCGCTGCTGTAATCAGCTTTATCAATTCCTCTACTTCGGTATCAATGATCTTTTCCACGGCATGGCGGCAGGCATCTACCAGTTCCTCCTGGTTTTTAGCATTGGCGCTTATCAATGCTTTTACATCGCTGAAATCGAATTGTCCCAATACCAGGATGTCTTCCCCCGAAAAAAAATCCGTGCTCTGCGCATTGCAAAATGCCTGTAAAAAAGGCAGCCATGCCGTGTCTGCTCCTCCCGTTCCGTAATTGCCCAGCACCCCGATATCTTCGGGAATGCCAACTACAACAAACTTTGCTTTTGACTGCTGCAGGGTAGCTGCACCTGGTCCGTCCGACAATACATGCACGCATTCGCCGAGCTTTGTTTCAAAACGACGAAGCCGCGTGATGTTCATTATATCCTGCTTTTTGTAAAACCGAAAGTGTGGGTAGAGCATACGTTGGAAGTTTATGAAGAAATGACTGCAGTGTGGAAGATACGGATTTCCGGTGAGTGACAAGCGGTCAGCCGTCAGCTTTCAACAATCAGTGTTGCCTTCGCCCATGGGCAGGTAGTTTCTATGCCCGCGGATAAGCGCAGATGTTACCGCGGATAATCGCCGATCTATTTATGCTGATATCTGCGCCTCATATCTGCGAAAATTTGCGGGAAAAACATTTGCGGGAGAAACATTTACCGGTTGCTTTCGCGGATGCGCAGGTAATTGGCCAGCCATTGAAAAGCAATAAAGCCTATCACAAAAATCGTAGAAAAAGCATTGTACAATTCCCCGGTTTTGAAAGTAGTTACGATTGCCGCAATTCCCGTTACAAGCAGTGCCGCCGTATAAATCGTGATAGTATTTTTGCTTTTTGAAATGGAGAACAGCACGCTCAGCGGTATCATCATAGTAAAACCCAAAAATGCCACGGGCGCCCAACGGATGTCTCCGGTAATAAAATAGGCAATGAGCCCCGCTACAAATACAAGAAAGCTGACACCGACGAGGTTTGAACTGCGGATCTCATTTTTGTCGAGCAGGTATTTGCCAAACGTATTGAGCCGCAGGAACAAATTGCTCACAGGCGTAATGACCCAGGTAGAAAAAGCAAAAACGGCAAATGCGATGATCACCGGCGTTAAGTATGGGCGCAGTGCCTCGTTGTTCTCTGCCAGCGAATTCAGCAACCTGAAGGCAATATAAAGACCAATGATAACAGCCCACTGGTATTTCGCGGTAAGGTTGCCGATCCAGAACGCATATTTAAGGAACAGTTTATACAACCAGTATCTGGCTTTCAATGCCTCAGCCATACCGGCGCGCGCATATTCAAATCCAGGGTTAATGCGGAGCGCCTCACGGAAATGCTCCAACGCTTTTTTGTTTTCTCCTTTTTCAAGCAAGCTCCAGCCGTAATTGGCATGCGTATAGGCGTTGTGAGGGTCGCCGGCCAAAGCCCCTTCTATGGTAGTGAAAGACTCTTCCTGTCGGTTCAGCTTCAGCAATGCACCACTTCGTATATTCAGACCCAGTATATTTTCAGGATCACGTTCCAGCGCTTCATCTGCCAGTTCCAGCGCTCTTTCGTATTTCTTTCGCGAAAGGTTAATAGAAGCCCACAAGGCAAAGAAGTCAGCATCGCCCGGGTCGAGCGCTATGGCATGTTGGAGGTTGTTCTCCGCCTCGTCGTACTTTTCCTTCTGCACATATATTCTTGCCTTGATAAAATACAACCAAGGCGTGTCGGGGCTTAACCCTATGGCGTTGTTGATCAGCTTTTCCGCATCTTCCGGCTGCTCCTGGTGAAGTTTTATTTCTGCCAGCATTGCCAGCACCCTTATGTTGGTGGGATCTTTGGACAGCACATCTTTCAGCAGGTTACCCGCTTCTTCCATCCTACGCTGCTGCAATAAAATCTGGGCACGGGCTATCAGGTTTTCGGTCATATCATTTTTTAATTTTCATGTAGTTTAGCACGTCGTCATACAACCCTGAGTCATTGGAGAATAAAGCAAAATTCTTAGCGGTGCCAAACCATTCTGTTGTGCTGGCTTTGTGTTTTTTGGCGGCATTTTCAAGATCTTTGGTAGCTAACGGTTTGGGTATGCCATCTTCAAACGAAGCTTCCAGCTTTTCTTCAATCGCAATATCTATTAATGCTTCAATATCTGCACCCGAAAAATTCTGCGTTTTTTTTGCCAGTGTCCGGTAGTCAATGGCTTCTGCGGGTTTATTTTTGAGTTTGATTTTTAAAATCGACTCCCTTGCCGATTCGTCTGGCGGAGGAATAAAAATGATCCGGTCAAACCTGCCGGGGCGCCTGAAAGCACTGTCCAGGTGCCACGGTGTGTTGGTAGCGCCCAATATCAGCACGCCCTCATTGTTGCCCTCTATGCCATCCAGCTCCTGTAAAAACTGGTTGATCAAATGCCGTCCACTCGATTGTTTCATATCGCTGCGGCTGGCGCCCAATGCATCTATTTCGTCGAAAAACAAAACGCAGGGTGTGTTTTGCCTGGCAACTTCAAAAATGTGATGAAGATTTTTTTCACTGTTGCCCATCCACATGTCAAGGATATCGCTTAGCCCAACGCTGATGAATCTTGCATTTACCTGTCCCGCAGTAGCTTTGGCGATATAAGTTTTGCCGCAGCCGGGCGGGCCATACAGTAATATGCCTCCACCTGTTTTTTTGCCGTAGGCTTTATACAGTTCCGGGTGTTTGAGCGGCTTAATGATTTTTAGATCTATTTCTTTTTTGATGTTTTCCATACCACCCACATCCTCAAAATTGATATTGGGTTTTTGTATGAAGGGAGAGCCGTATTCTGCTTCCTCGTCATCGTGCTGGTTCGTAGCCGCTGCGTTTACCCGCAGTTCCCTGTCAAGCTCTTCATCATTATTTGCCGGGTTCAGCGCTAGTGCCTTCTGGTAACTTTCAATGGCCTTGGCAGTTTCATTCTCCTTTAACAATGCTTTGGCATGAAGAATATAAACGTCCGCATCTCTCGTTCCCGCTTGAATGATCGCTTCCAGTATTACGTTGCACCGGCTGTATTGCTGTTGCAGGTAAAACACTTTTGCCAATCCTGTTTTTATTTTCGCGTCATCGCTCAACGATACCAGTTCCTTGTATTCTGTTTCAGCTTCTTCCAGCCGCCCTGCCTTTACCAGTGTTTCTGCCAGGTGTTGTTTCAGGGGAATATTGCCAGGTGAAAAACGGAGTGCTTCCCTGAGATTATTGATTGTTTGTTCGTCCATGATTGAAAATTAAGCTATAAGCTGCCAATAAATAGTATGCTTATGTTAAATGTGAGGTGGCAAGATAAATACTTTTTTGGTGGCTCCGTTCAGGCTGTATGTTCCAGCTCCTGCAACTCCCTGCAGAAGTTTTTGTAGAGGGTGCGTCGCAGTTGAAATAAGCCATATAAGATCACGATCTGCAAAATGGCCACTATGCTGAAAAAAAACAGGGATATAAACATACTGATGGGAAACTTCTTCAGCGGCAATTGCAACTGCCTGCTGATTTGCAGCAGCGACCTCGCATCGCTGATGACATATGCAAAATGAAACGACAGCAGCAGGAAGTTGACAATGAATAACCAGTTGAAAATAGTTTTTTGATGACCCGCTACCGGGATGTCGGGATAGTTTCGTTGTAGCAGCCGGATGGTAAAAACTGCCAGCCCTACCGCCAGCAAAAAACTGGCAAGCTGTACGTAGGCTCCCACGCCGGCTTCCGGTAATGTATATACAAAAAACCGTATAGAAATAAAGCCGGCAAAACTTATTTGTGCCAGGCACACAATGCGGAGTATGGTAAAAAGCGGTGGCAAATAATAAAATGATCAACTAAGATAGGCATTTAATGCGGCAACCTTCGAACGGAGTAAGACAAGGGCGTACGAGGAAGTTTTATGGAATGAGAAGTCTCCTGAGACAGAAATACTGTTGATGTTCTTTATGGTTCTAAACAGGCAGAGGATGTCTCAACTCCACTGCTCTGCTTAGTGACAATCTGGATAAAAAATATTACTCTACTATTTTTGTGGACTAATGTTATTCCCCTATTTTTACATTTTAAACAGGTAAACCTGGTTTTTTTGCTGGTAGATGGAAACAATAGTGGTTCGATTCCACTGCCCGGCACGAGTCATAAAGGCAACATTTCGTTGAGCCGTTCCGTGTCTACGGAACGGCGCCTTTTTGAATTTTACAGTTTATGAACAGATCATCCATTCCATATAATAAAAAAGAATTTGCACGAATAGCAGAGGAGGAAGATTATGCGCTTACTCGCGATGAACAATTGAATGTTGCTGCAACACACCCCCGCAGAACATTGATCTATTTCTTTGCTATGGTATTGGAATGTTTTATTCCCCCGGCGTTCCGGAAATAGCTAGCAGCGATCAGCCGTCAGCGTTCAGCTTTCAGAAAAGACAGAAGGCAGAAGTAAGTAGCGGTTGATCGTCCAGGTGTTACTATTCCCTATTGTTTTCTTCTTACCCCTGCCTCACCTCTTCCTTCCACCCCACACCTTTTACCTTCACCCTTCACCTTTGCCCTTTCCCCTTCCTTTGTCTTACTTTTGGGGTAATTTTTCAAATATTATCTCATTCATAATGTCAGATCAAGAGGTTAACTATTCCGGGTTTAGTTCTTTAGCCATCCATTCCGGTCATCAGCAAGATCCTAATTATGCACATCTTACACCTGTATACGCCACTTCAACCTTTGTATACGACGATGCAGAGCAGGGCATGAGGCGGTTTAGCGGAAAAGAAGAAGGATATATATACAGTCGTTGGGGCAACCCTACTTTTCGCGAAGCAGAAAATAAAATTGCTGCCATGGAAAGTTTTGGCGTGCGCGATGGTTCTGGAAATGCTTTGCAGTTAAAAGCTTACCTGCAGGCTTCGGGTATGGCAGCTATTTCTTCGCTTATGCTGAGCACACTGCAGGCAGGCGATATGGTATTGTCTCATTATTCTTTATATGGCGGCACACAGGAGCAGCTCAACAACCTGCTGCCCGGTTTGGGTATTACCAGTGTAATTGCCGACCTGCGCGATCTTTCGATTGCAGAAGACATGCTGAAGAAACATCCTGCTATCAAAATGCTTTATCTCGAAACGCCCGCTAACCCTACCATTCAATGTGTAGACATTGCAGCGTTGACCGAACTGGGAAAGAAATATGGCAAGATCGTTGCCTGCGATAATACTTTTGCCACTCCCTATCTTCAGCAACCATTTAAGCATGGTGTTGATTTCGTTGTTCATTCCACTACCAAATTCCTCAACGGGCATGGCACTGCTATTGGCGGCGTTTTTATTGGTAAGGACATTGAGTTTATGAAAGATAAAGCGTATAAAGTATACAAAGCGCTGGGCGGAAACAGCAATCCCTTCGACGCTTTTTTGCTGATAAATGGTATGAAAACACTGGAGATACGAATGGAGCGGCATTGCAGCAACGCTGAAAAAGTAGCGGCGTTTCTCAGCCACCACAAAGCAGTTGCCTCTGTAAACTATAACGGACTCTCGTCACATCCCGACTATGCGGTGGCGCGCAGGCAAATGCGGCATCCCGGCGCTATGATGAGCTTTGAATTGAAAGGAGGCTTGCAGGCCGGCATTGATTTTATGAACAAGCTGCAACTGTGTACCCGCACCGTATCGCTGGGTACCTGCGATACTTTATTGTGCCATCCCGCGTCTATGACGCATTACAGTGTGCCGAAAGAGCAACGCGAGCGGTATGGCATTACTGATGGACTGATACGCATGAGCGTTGGAATGGAAAATGTGGAAGATATACTGCGTGATCTTGAACAGTCGTTGAATTAACAGAAATACTTTATAATCCCTAAATAACTGCGATGAAAGTCAGGTATATTGGTATTTTATTGCTGCTCTCCTTTTTACAGGCTAACGCTCAAAAAAACAAGCCAGCTGCAGATGCAAGGCTGAAAGGATTAGACACCGCGCTCACAAAGCTTCTGAAAGACTGGCATGCGGCCGGTTTTGCGGTTGCGGTGGTGGAAAAGGACAAAGTGATCTACAGCAAAGGATTTGGCTACAGAGACTATGCAGCGAAAGAACCCGTTACAGTCAACACTTTGTTTGCCATTGGTTCCTGCACCAAGGCATTTACCGCGTCATTGCTGGGCATGCTGGAGCAGGATGGTAAACTTTCTTTGAATAAGAAAGTAAGAGAATACCTTCCGTCGCTGCATTTTTATAATAATGAAATGAATGAAGGCATTACGTTGCGCGATATGATGTGTCATCGAACAGGTTTGCCAAGGCATGATTACTCGTGGTATATTTTTACCACCCGATCAAGAGACAGCCTCCTGCAGCGGATCAAATACCTTGAGCCGAGCGCTTCGCTACGCGAAACCTGGCAATACAATAATTTCATGTTCCTTGCCCAGGGAGTGGTTGCAGAAAAGCTAACAGGCAAATCGTGGGACGATAATATCAGGGAGAAAATTTTCATGCCATTGGGAATGGCACGTTCCAATACGAGCATCAGCAATATGGAAAAAGATGCAGACGCGTCGTTCGGGTATACTGTTAAAAAAGACAGCATCATTAAAAAGGTGAATTATTACAACTTAGATGCGATGGGGCCCGCCGGCAGCATTAACAGCTCTGTCGGTGAAATGGCCAATTGGGTAATTACCTGGATAAACAATGGAAAATTCCGAGGTAAGGAAATTCTTCCGGCAGGTTATATTCAAAATGCAATTTCAGCCCAAATGCCTATCGGTGGCGGCGTACCCGATAAAGAACATCCTGATGTTCATTTTGCCAATTATGGATTAGGCTGGATGCTCTCGTCTTACCGCGGTCATTACCGGGTAGAGCATGGCGGCAATATAGATGGATTTTCTGCAAGCACCAGTTTTTTTCCCAGCGATAGTATTGGCATTGTGGTGTTGTCAAACCAAAATGGATCGCCCATACCCACGTTGGCAAGGAATATGATTGCAGACAGGCTGCTGAAACTGAATTATGTGAACTGGAGCGGCGATGCAAAAAAAAGGATCCAAAAATCGAAAACCGAACAAAATGCTTCTCCTGAATCTTCAAAGATTGCGGGCACAAAGCCTTCGCATCCGTTGAAAGATTATACGGGTACGTTTAACCATCCGGGTTATGGCGATGTAAATGTTTATCAGCGCAATGATTCATTGTTTGCTATAACAGGTAAAGATTCTGTTTGGCTGAGGCATTTTCATTACGATGTGTTTGAAGTAAAAGGGTATGATAAGGACGATGGACTGGACACCAGCTTTGGCGGTACAAAAATTAATTTCCGCAGCGGCGACGATGGAAAAATAAATGCGCTTACCGCACAACTGGAAGGAACAGTAAAGCCATTGGAGTTTGTTTACAAGCCTAAAGCCAAATCTATAGACAAGGCGTCGCTGGAGAAATACCTGGGTGAATATGAACTGGGCGGTATAGTGGCAAAGGTATACCTGAAAGGCGATGCGTTAATGCTGTTTGTTCCAGGTCAGCCTGAATATGAAACGATATATGTTGGCGATCACACCTTCAGGATAAAAATGCTGGAAGGCTATTCTTTTAAATTTGAAATGAGCGACGACAAAGCCACTTCAGTGAGCTTTATGCAGCCTAATGGAACATTCAAAGCAAAGCGGAAGGAAGGGAAATAAGTTGAGTGGTTAATTGAGTTGAGTAGGGAATGGTTCCAGAGAATGCTGACTCCACCAGGGGCTTATGCCGCAAAAGCATCAATCTCTTACCGTCATGGCGCGCCTGCGGCCAAGCCATTTTCCCATTGGTTAACGGTTTCCCGCACACGAGGACTGCTTCTCCCGCCGCAACAACCGTAAAGTTGTAACCCGCCGCTGGCGGGATCGCAGAGACGATGCAGGAGACTGGCGATTGGTCAACCCTTAATGACGCATGGTAGTGTACGTGTTGGCTTTCGTTCGGATTATGGCGAGGTGAGAGGCTGCCGCCTTTTGATGCCACAAAAGCATGAATCTCTTACCATCATGGCGAGCCTGCGGCGAAGCCATCCTCCGCATTAAGTAACGGTGCCTCGTATACAAAGTCAATGTCACCACCACAAGAAGCATCCGGTGAAAGTTGCTGCTGCGGCTGCGAGAGGCCTTCAACTTACTTAACCAATCAACCCAATTAACCACTCAACTATTCACGATCCACCCAGCCCGTCAGCTCTCCTGTTTGAACATAGGCGTAATTTTTCCAGGTACCGTATACCGTTACAGGTGCGCCCGATGCTATAATGCTTCGTACAGGGCTACCCGATGAGGGTTGAGCCAGCAGGCTGTCGGAAGTCGGTTTAAATTTTTGCGGTAATGGTTTATTGGTGAGTTGGCTGCTTTTAACAAAGCCCAGACTTCCATCGGGCAGTTCTACCTTAAACCACGTTCCCGTGGCTGCAATGGGTTTGGTGAGTGTGCCGCG
The DNA here is from genome assembly GCA_051958655.1 of Agriterribacter sp. Classification (GTDB taxonomy): domain Bacteria; phylum Bacteroidota; class Bacteroidia; order Chitinophagales; family Chitinophagaceae; genus Agriterribacter. Next base: position 43,228 of record JBQCFW010000097.1, read on the forward strand.
TTCCAGCGTTGTTGCCGGCGCTGACGGAAGCAGGCTCGACAATAATTTTATTGAGGTAGTGGTGCGCAGTGTTTTGTTCAGTTGCCCCGTATCCGAATCGATGGATGACGGATCATTCCTGTCTGCATTTACAAACGGGAAGGGATCAACTGCACCCGACGATGTGTAAATACCAAAATGCAGGTGTGGCGGTGTAGTACGGGCGTTGCCGGTATTGCCTATCAGTCCTATTACTTCTCCTGCCTGCACGCGCTGCCCCTCGCGTACCAACTGTGTATCGAGGTGGGCGTAATACAGGTTGTAGTTTTTGCCGCTGGGTCGCATAAATACCACATTGCCTCCCAGATTATTAGTGCCCACTCTTGTAACAATGCCTTCGGCAGCGGCCACAGCAGGCGTTCTCTTCGGAGCAAATATATCTATGCCCTCATGCCTGCGGGCACCCGCGTCGCGGCTATCACCCCAAAAACTGGAAGTCTTTGGCTTATCCGTTGTCCTTACCGGGAAAGCCAACGAAGGTCCTGCCGAAATAGTAACGGTGTAACTGGCTGCGTGTAACAGCTCGGGTTGCAATCTTATCAGGTATTTGCCCTCATCTTTTATTTCAAATTCCCATCTGTATTCCAGCGAATCTGCGGCGTATAATAATTTACGCGCAGTGTCTTCCATTTTCCACAACTCCGAAAAAATGCGTCCTTCAACCGGTTGTTTCTCTACCACAAAACTGATTTTTTCGCCTTTTCGTGCATTAAAAGCATATCCGCCCGAGCGCGGTGCATCTGCGGCAAAAAAACCAGTTTCTTTATATGGCGTTGAAACACTCACCGGCATTTTTAAGCCATTTTCTGCTGCGCTTATCCACGCTTCGTAGAGTATTGTGCCAGATAGCCCGGCTTCTTTTAAAGCCGATTGATATTTTTCGTGAGGCGTTTTGCGACTGAATAATCCCTGCCGGGATGAGCTGCACGAATGGAGCAGCAGGCAGATGAGAATTAAAGAGCAGACATGCAGCCATCGATATGCTTTCATAACATGCTGTTTTTTTTAAATAAGCAAACCAAGGGCCGCAGCCATTGCTATTACCGGATGGCAGGGTTTTGGCAGCAACTTTGTAAAAATGTTGATTATGAAAAACGGAAACAAACAACAATTGTATGAAATACTGAACGAATGCGCCCGCGTTTGCAATCATTGTGCAGTGGCATGCCTGTCGGAAAAAGAGGTGAACATGCTTACAAACTGCATCCGGCTGGATTTGGAATGTGCAGAAATTTGCAGAACCGCTGCTGTATTCATTCAGCGCGATGCTATGCATACCGATGAATTATTATCAGTTTGCGCGGTTGTTTGTAACAGCTGCGCGGAGGAGTGTGAGAAGCACAGCCATATGGACCACTGCCGTGAGTGTGCGGATGTTTGCAGGCAATGTGCAGAAGCCTGTCAGCAATTGGAACATATATAAACCGGGAAAGCATCAATGGATTCGTTGACGCATGTAGTTTTAGGCGGTTGTTTAGGGCAGGTAATTGCCGGCAAAACGCTTGGAAGAAAAGCGGTGTGGCTGGGCATTATAGGACAAAGTATTCCTGATATTGATTTTGTGGCAGGACTGTGGATGGATGAATCTGACCATATACTTGCGCACAGAGGATTTACCCATTCCGTTGTATTTGGATTGCTGGCAACTTTTACACTTGCCTGGTTTTTTAATAAGGTGTTTCACATGCATGGCTTGCGGCTGAGGAAGTATATCTGGCTTTTTGCCATCAATATTTTTGTGCATGTGCTGCTTGATACCTGCAACGCCTACGGTACTGCTTTTTTTCAGCCGTTCAGCGATATGCGTTTTTCCTTTCACCTGCTGTTCGTTGCCGATCCGCTTTTTTCTATTGCTCCTTTCCTGGCTTTTTGCTGGCTGGTATTATCACGCTATAAATGGAATATAAAAAATAAAATTGCCTGGGCAGGATTGTCTGTGAGCGCCTTGTATATTGTGTTTGCATCCTTCAATAAATGGAGCGTTATCAAAACATTGCGGGCGCAACTGGAAAATGAAAAAATATATGCTGCGCAGCAAATTGTAACGCCAACGCTTTTTAATACGGCCTTGTGGTATATTTTGCTGGTGCAGAACGACGGCTGCCAGGTGGGGTATCGCTCCATATTTGACACCTCTCCGCATATCGAGTTCAGGTTTTTTCCGCGCAGGGATTCGCTGGTGAAAGAAGTCAGCAACCGAGACGCGGCACGAGACCTGATAAAATTCGCCGAAGGCGCCTATACATTTGAGTTATGGCACGATACACTGGTAATGAACACGCTTCGCTTTGGGCAGGTGGGCTGGCAGGACAGCAGTAACCGCTTTGCCTTTTACTACTACCTCAATAAGCCGGAAGGTAACAAGCTGGTAATACAACGCGGCAGGTTTGAAGGCATGGACCGAAAGGGGTGGCAACGGTTCTGGCGCCGCATTCGCGGCAGATGACTATTCTTTTTGTCTGAAATAAAAGGTTGATAGGCTGATCAGCGTTTTTACCATAAAAAATGCCGCGGCTTGTATCCAGTAAACAGGGTTAAACGGCGCTGTTATTTTGGGGGCTGTAACATGAATGCAATCTCTTTCAATAAGCCGCTGCGTAATGTGTGCCGCCTTGCCGGCAACAGCAGCATCTTTAATATCCAGGTTCAGTTCAATGCAGGCATATTTGCTTACGCTGTTAATGTTGTACGATCCCAGCGTCATCATTGTGCCGTCGGCAATGGCATATTTTGCATGCAGCACAGTAGGCTGGTATTCGTATATATGAATACGATTTTGCGTCATCCACCGGTATAAATATTTTTCGGCGAGCTTCGATGTCTTTACATCAGATTTTCCTGCAAGCACAATTTTTATGATTACTCCCCTTTTTGCTGCGGCGGCCAATAAGTTCCTGATGGTTTTGCCTGGCAAAAAGTAGCTGCATACAATATATAATTCTTTTTTTGCCTCCCGTATCATTTGCTCATAGGTTCGGGTAACCTGTTCTTTTTTGGTAACCCAATCATTGCTTGAAATTTTTACCGCGCAATGATCCGTTTCAAGAAATAAAAATGTTTCGTCAATAACGCTGTCAGAAAGCCTGATGGCTTTTGCTCTTTCTTTTTTATGAAGGTAACGGCAGCAGATCAACGACAATTGCCTCGAAGCCTGACCATGAACGTACAACGCAGTATCGAACCATGCCGGTTGCCCTGGTAAATCGTTGTAGCGGTCGGCAATATTGCGGCTTCCTATCATAGCGTGCATGCCATCTACCACCATCAGCTTGTGGTGCAGCCTCCTTCCAAAATAAAAATGCCTGCTTCTCCATACGGGATTGAACAACCGTATGTATATGCCGGCAGCCCGCATTTTTTCAATGAGCCGATGAGCAGATGAGGCGAATCCATCCAATACCATCCAAACAGATACACCCCTGTCTGCGGCTGCTATCAATGCATCCGCAACCCGGTTGCCGGTAACGTCATCATCAAATATATAAACCTGGAGGTGTATAAAGTGTCGGGCGTTTTCTATCAGTTCCTGCAGCAACGTAAAATAATCGCTGCCATGCTTTACCAGCTTTACCTGGTTGTGAAAACTATACCCCGGCCAACTGGTTTTATTAACAGATAGAGAGCGAAGTACCATTCATTCGTTTAATCCTTATATCTATTTCAAAATATTTGCCAATTAATTATATACGCTGGCATAATTAGTGCAGTCGCCTTGTTGGTGAGGGTTAAGTGGTTGAATGGTTGATGGGCAGGCAGCATGTAATTAACTATTTAACCCGCTCAGCTTAATAACTATTTATAATAAGGTTATGACTGAAAATCTGAAAGAAACAGCAGATCTTTTACTGGAATTCCTGCTTCCTTTTCCGGCAGAAAAAAGTTGGGAAGAGGTAAAAGTATACCTCGGCACTACCGATATAACACTACACCTGCTGTTGACAGAGATTGAAAAAGATATTCCCGGCCTGCTTTACAAAAGTGTAGATATGCATGATAAGCCGGTAGCGCTGGGTATAAGAGAGGAAAAAAAGCCGGGATTGCTGGGATTTTTGTCAGACGGAGGTTTCAGAAGCGGCGCGGAATTTACTAAGGCGTAGGTGTTTGGCGTTTGTTGTTTATCGTCTGGCGTTTGTTGTTTGTGGTTTTCCTTCACCCAATGCCTTATACCCTATACCCTATACCTTCCACCTTACCCCCTTTCCACAACCTGTATAAAGAATGCCACACTCTGCTTAAAACCTTTTGCCAACATATTTGATGTAAGACCTGGAATTAAGGTCTGAAAATTGCAACTCCGTAAGAGAGCATTATAAAAGTAAAGTAATGAACAAGTGGATTGAATTAATCAGGCAGAAATTGTCGGCCTGGGCAACAGAGTTTGTGAGGCTCCTGCCCAACCTGGTAATTGCTATCCTGGTATTTATCGCATTCTTTTTTCTCGCAAAGCTGGCTCGGCGTTTTTCACAAAAACTGATGTTGAAAATATCCCGGCGCCTTGTTATCAGTAGTTTGATGGCTACGGTGGTGTATATAATCATTCTGATGATGGGAATGTTTATCAGTCTTGAACTGATGCACCTTGACAAAGCGGTAACTACGCTGCTGGCAGGTGCAGGTGTAATTGGCCTGGCCCTTGGTTTTGCTTTCCAGGATCTGACGGCTAATTTTATATCCGGCATTTTTATCATTTTCAGAAAGCCATTCGATGCGGGGCATGTTGTTGAAACAAACGGGTTTACCGGTACAATTGAACTGATCCAACTTCGCTCTACTACTATTAAAACCATGCAGGGCCTACAGGTAGTTCTTCCCAACAAGGATATTTTTCAAAAGCCTATCACCAACTATACATTGAGTGAACGACGGAGGATAGACCTTGTTTTTACATTGCCGGTGAAGGCGAATACAAAAGAAATGTTGGAAAAAATACGTGCAGCCGTAGCAGATGTTGCTGAACTGGACAGTGCTACGCCTATCGAAATTCACTTTACGGAAATAGCAGGAGATAATATCAAACTGGAGATTTGGTGTTGGGTAAAAAATACGATGCCGGAAAGTTTTTACCGGGCACGCCATGAAGTTATTCAAAAAATGCAAACGGTTTTAGCCGCTGATAATAAACCTTAAAATCGCTTTTATGAAGTGGATAAAAATAACTGCCGACAATTTTTCGGAGTTGCATATTGGTGATAAGGTAACGAAAGAAAACAAGGATGAAATTGCAAATGTAATGGCTGCGGAGCCTGTAGAGGAAAACAGCAACAACGTATTGCAGGCATACAGCATTGAAGATGCCAGCGCTGCCCCCGAGCAGGCTATCAGGCTAAAACCTGCGGCGAATGGCAAGTCTGTTGAAGTAACCAGGGATGAAATGATAGAAAGCTGGTGGTGGCTTAAACACAGGGAAGAGGAGGAGGAAGGAGACTGGCAGCGTGTGCCGGAGAAGTAACTGACTGTTTTAGTTTGTGGTTTACTGATTCGTTTAACCACAGACTTAAAAACCACAAACGATAAACTAAAATAAATTTGAGCTATGAATAAAATGATGCAAAACGTACTGGGAGGACTGGTGGGTGCTACTGCACTTACCATTACACATCAATTGCTGTCGCGGTTTGATAAGGATGCTCCCCGGCTTGATATTGTGGGAGAGGAGGCTGTAGCAAAAGGAATTGCTGCTACGGGAGCGGAACCTCCTTCGGGAAACACGTTGACGGGACTTACGCTTGCGGGAGACATCGGGGCTAACAGTGGCTACTATACGATGATAGGGCAGGGCGAAGACCAGAACCTGTTGTGGCGCGGACTAGGCTATGGAGTAATGGCAGGCATTGGGGCTTTGTCGTTGCCTGCTCCAATGGGGCTAGACGATGAACCGGTAGCAAGAACCACCAAAACGAAAATAATGACAATGGGGTTGTATGTATTGGGAGGGCTGGTGACAGCTTTGGCGTTGAAAGCGCTGCGTAAAAATGCATAGCATTCGTAAAAACCCCGGCGTAATACTAGTTGTTTTCATATAAATTTTGAAAACAGTTCGTTGATTATTTTCGATTATAGGTTACAGTTAGTAATTTAAGGCGTACACTTCATTAACTGATTATGGAATTCAAATCGTCACTCAAACCGACAGACGTAATCTTTTATGTTGAAGGGAAGGAGGTGCTGTTCAAACTGTTTCACGATATAGAACAGCATGGTATGTCGCTTGAAGTCATGCTACGGCATTGGCTCAATCACTCAAAAACCTATACCGCCGAAAGCTTCCGCGATTTCCTGGTTGCCAATATTCCTGCTGTTAAGTGTTTTACTGATGTGGATCAGGGTGATTAGTGAATGAGTTAATTGACTTACTTAACCCACTTAACTCACTCAAGCAGTTTAACCTCAATCACTCAACTCAATTACCCGGGCTACATTAATCTCTTTTAAAAATCTTTCGTCGTGCGATATTACTATCAATGTTCCTTTATAGCCGTTAATGGCTGTGGTTAATATTTGCAGGTTTTGAATGTCGAGGTTGTTGGTAGGTTCATCCAAAACGATCAGGTCGGGTGCTTTGTTGGCAATGGTGAGGCAGCAAAGCACCAGTCGCATTTTCTCGCCTCCGCTCAAAGCAGCACAGGGTTTGTCCCAATCCTGTGCGGAAAATAAAAACCGGTTTAACCGTATTTTTATTTCGTGTTCCTGTAATACACCGGTGTTAAACATTTCTGCCTGTTCGTATACAGTGAGTGCATTGTCAATCAGCGAGTAATCCTGGTCAATATAAGTGTATTGTATAGGCGCGCGGTAAATGCTTCCCGTTGCAGGTTCCATTTCGCCGCAAATTATCTTTATCAACGAGGTTTTGCCCGATCCGTTCATACCGCTAATGGCTATACGCTCTCCGCTGGTGATTTCAAAACTGAGCGGTTGCTTCCATAACATTTTTCGTCCATAATTAAAATTGATCTTGTCGGCAGTTACCAGCATTTTCCCTGTGTGAAGCAAAGAGTCGTCCAGTTCCATTTTCATTTTATCGGCATCCGGCACCGCTGCTCGCAGATCGTTCAGATCTTTTGAAATGTTTTCTACTTTTTCTGCATGCACATCCTTCATACGGGCAGTACTTTTTTCCGCATTGTTCCTGAAGGTGTTCATCGATATGGTTGGGAGTCCCGCCTTTTCCTGTTTTTTCTTTCCGCGCGCATCCAGTTTTTGCTGGCGTTCTGCATTGGCTCTTTCTGTTTCTTTTGCTTTGCGCAACGCCTTTTCTTTGTTTTTCAATTCGTTGTTCAAGGCGTTGTTTTCAATGGCTTTTTGTTCTTCGTAAAAATCGTAGTTGCCTCCGTATAAAGTAATGCCTTTGCTGCTGAGCTCGTACATGGCATCCAGAAGGTTCAGTAATGTTCTGTCGTGACTTACCACTACCAACGTGTGATTGGTAGTTTTTATATAGCGGTATAAAATGTTTCGTGCAGCGGCATCCAGGTGGTTGCTGGGTTCATCCAGCAAAACAATTTCGGGTTGATGAATTATGATGCCGGCAAGAAAAATTTTTGTTTTTTGCCCACCGCTGAGCGTATGCATTTTTTGAGTAAGCTGCACTTCTTCCAATCGCCAGTATGCAAATGCCTCCGCACATCGCTCTTCCAGCGTCCAGTCGTCGTTCAGCATTGCCAGGTTTTCTTCGCTTACCTCTCCCGCCAGAATTTTATGCAAAGCATTTAACTGATCTTCTATCTGCAAAGCACCCGCTACCGTTTGATTGTTAAATACATCTGTTAACTGCGGCACATAATAAGGCTTTGCGTTGGTCTTTACCTGCCCGGCAACAGGATGTACCTGGTGCGCAAGCAATTTCAATAGTGTAGACTTGCCCGCGCCGTTGTTGCCTATTAAAGCTACTTTATCGTGTTCGTTAATAACAAGCTGCAGATCGGAAAATAAAATATCCTTATTGGGGTGGGCGTATGTAACGCCTTGAAGTGTGAGCATAATTTCTTCCTTAAAAAATAAAAAATACAGGCTGATGAAAGCCTTGTCTGTTTTTCTTTAAGAGAAATTATATTCTACATGCAGAGAGATTTTTTTAATTGCTGGCGCAAAGGTAAGGGATTTTGAGGGAGATTAAAATCTGGATAACAGTATGAAATGCGAAAATCCATCAGACCGCCTTAACGGCGTGCCGATGGGAACGGTCGGTCCGCCCGGCGTTGCCTTTGTGGCTCAGGCGGGCGGTCTGACCGATAAAAAACACACTGCTGGGAGGACTTGTAGCATTGTTTTGAGCGCTGCCAGCTTGTTATCCGTCCGCCCCAGGACGATCACATATTGTTGGGACGGATTTCAATCCGTCCGCCCTACATTTGCATAAAATTGGTTAGGATTGAAGCATTTAAGAGCGGTTAATAAATATTTCCGCAAATACAAATGGCGTTTTTTATTGGGGATTTTGTTTGTTATCATTTCCAACTACTTTGGCATACTCGCTCCGCAGGTAACCGGGTACGTTATGGATAAAGTGCAGGTCACCATTTCTTCACTTACGGGCGAACACACGGGTACACCTGGCAAAATAAACAAAGAGTACGATCCGCTGGTAAAAGTTTTTATCAACGAAATAGAGCAACGCATCCAGCAGCACGATTTTGCCTGGCTGGTAATGATATGTGGTATTACGTTGCTGGTGCTGGCTTTGCTGCGCGGGCTGTTCATGTTTTTTATGCGGCAGACTTTAATTGTAATGAGCCGTTTGATTGAGTACGATCAAAAAAATGAAATATACCTGCACTATCAGCGGCTGGATACCGATTTTTATAAAACGCATAGCACGGGCGACCTTATGAGCCGCATGGCAGAAGATGTAAGCCGTGTGCGGATGTACACCGGGCCGGCAATGATGTATTTCATCAACCTTGTGGCACTGATCGGTTTCAGCTTGTTTTACATGTTCCAGAAAAACTGGGAACTCACTATTTATGTGCTGGCGCCTTTGCCCTTGCTGGCAATCACCATTTACATTGTAAATACGATCATTCACAAGAAGAGCGAAAACATACAGGCGCAGTTGAGCAGCCTTACCACGAACGCGCAGGAATCGTATTCGGGTATTCGTGTGATTAAGTCGTTTGTGCAGGAGCAAAACATGGAACGCTTTTTTGAAAAGAACAGTGAAGCGTATAAGAAAAGCGCGGTTAATCTTGCCAAAATAGAGGCGATTTATTTCCCGTCGATAGGCTTGCTGATCGGGCTCAGCACATTGCTTACCATTATGATAGGGGGATTGTATCACATACGTAATCCGCAGGATATTACCATTGGTACCATTGCAGAATTTGTGGTGTATATTAATATGCTTACGTTCCCCGTTAGTTCCATTGGCTGGGTGGCCAGTATGATACAACGGGCTGCCGCCTCGCAAAAAAGGCTGAACGAATTCCTCGATACTGAGCCAGGCATTCAGAATATTACCTCACCTCAAAAAACGGAGCTGAAGGGAAAAATAGTTTTTGACCGTGTCGGCTTTACTTATCCGCACACAGGTATACAGGCGCTGAAAGACTTTGATCTTGTCATTCCTGCAGGACATAAGATAGCGGTAATAGGCAGAACCGGCAGCGGTAAATCTACCATTGCACAATTGCTGCTGCGCATGTATGATCCTACTACGGGCAAGGTATTGCTGGATGGCAAGCCGCTAAGAGAAATGGATATGCGTGAAGTAAGGCGGCAGATCAGTTATGTGCCGCAGGATGTATTCTTATTCAGCGATACCATTTCGGGGAACATCCGGTTTGGACTAGACGAAGCTACCGAGGAAATGGTGCAGCAGGCCGCTAAAAAGTCAAGTATCGACAGGGAGATTATGCGCTTTCCGGAAGGCTATCAAACGTTAGTGGGCGAACGGGGGGTAACGTTGAGCGGAGGGCAGAAGCAAAGGATTTCTATTGCCAGGGCAATGATCAAAGACCCCGGAATTGTGGTGTTCGACGACTGCCTGAGCGCAGTGGATGCCCGTACAGAAAAGGAAATTATAGGTAACCTTTATGAATACCTGAAGGACAAAACAGCCATTATTATTACCCACCGCATCTTTAGCCTGTTTAGTTTTGACAGTATTTTGGTGATGGAAGACGGGCGTATAGTAGAGCAGGGCACACACGAAGAATTGCTGCAACTGAATGGTTATTATACAGAAATGTACCGGAAACAGCAGGAACAGGACGCTGAAAACGAGTAAAAGCCCCTGTGGACGCGGGCTAGAAGAGTTTAGGTTAAAATTTTGTCAATTCAAAAACAATTTTATCTTTGTCAATCTTAAAACCGGACAAGTTAAACCATTTAAAAACTATTACTGTGGCGTACGACAACAATGACAAAAGGATGGAGAGTGTTTACAGCAAGCGCATCCGTGCAGGAAAACGCAGAACGTATTTCTTTGATGTTAGAAGCACACGCAATCAGGATTATTATTTAACGATTACTGAAAGCCGCAAGCGTTTTAACGACAATGGATATGACAGGCATAAAATTTTCTTGTACAAGGAAGATTTCAACAAATTTATCAAGGCGTTGAACGAAGCAGTGGATCATGTTAAAACAGAACTGATGCCTGATTTTGACTTCGATGCTTTCAATCACGATTCACCTCTTGAAAATGAAGAGAATGATATTGTGGAAGAAATCGCTGCTGAAGTTTCCTCTCCGGTTGAAAACCATACTCCTTCTGCTGCTCAAAGCAATGGTGCAGACGAAGAGGTGGACAAGTGGTAATATAAAATACTGCAAATATTAAAAACCCCGGGTATTTTTATCCGGGGTTTTTTCAGTGAATACGGCTGGCTGTGAGCTGTCAGCCGTCAGGTATCAGCTATCTGTAATAGTATTAAGCGTTTAATGAAATTGTAGTTTGAGTTTGCTCCTGTTTTTAATTTGTAGCCCATCTGCGGGCAAGGTTGCTGAAAGCTCAAAGCTGAAGGCTGACTGCCGACTGCTGATTACTGCAAGTCAATTACTTCTACCCCGGGATATTTTTTTGCATCAAACACAAACACGCTGTTGTCTATTTTTGCATTGGGTGTAAAAGTGGTAACATCGTACGTGTAGCGGTTGCCGTTCTTTTCAAACAATTTGGTAGAAGCAATATTCTTTGTTGCTTTGTCTACATAAGCCAGTATCTTAAAAAAGGCTTTACTTTTATCTGTTGGCGTAAGTTCTATTTCCTGCAATGTTTTACCGCCCACTTTTTTGTCGTCGTTCAGTTTGTAAAGAAAATCCTTATCGTAAAAGTTGGTAAATATTTTTTGAGGTGTAAAGCTGTTGCCCGAGGGGTCAAATTTGCTTACCTGTACTTCATTGCTGTTTTTATCGTAAGTCCAAACATTTTTTCCATCGCAAAAAATTTCCTGGTCGGTTAGTTCAACCTTATATTGGTTTCCCTTCATATAGGCCACGCCTTTTTTAGTGCCCTGCAATTTTCCGGCACTGTTTTCAATTTTCAACGCAAAAACAGCTTTAACGGAATTATAACTTTTAAATTTAGCGGCTACCTGGTCCAGTATTTTTTTAGCATCGGGATCGCTTTTTCCCAACTGATTAACAGATGTTTGGGCAAATGCAAATGACAAGGTCGTTGCTAGGCTTATGATAACTGTAAATAATCTTTTCATTCGTAAATTTTAATCGTGCGCAAATTAGTTCAAACTAAAGACTTGGAAAAGACCGTTATGGTTTAAAAGCGTTTGTTAAATGAACATATTATTATAAAGCCTGCAAAAACTCTTCCAACTCCATCTCGGTTTTAAATAATACGTCTCTCGCTTTGCTGCCCTGGTTGGCGCCTACAATGCCAGCGGCTTCCAATTGGTCCATCAGGCGGCCTGCCCGGTTATATCCCAGTTTCATGCGGCGCTGAAGCAGGGAGGTAGAGCCTATCTGGCTTTGCACGATCAGGCGTGCGGCTTCTTCAAATAACGGGTCGCGGTTGCCCGAGTCAAAATCTTTACCCTCCATTTCTTTTTCATCTACATATTCGGGCAGATAAAATGGTTGGGGATATCCTCTTTGCTCACCAATAAATTCAACGATCTGCTCTACTTCGGGTGTATCAACAAATGCACATTGTACGCGGGTAAGCTCACCGTTATACGATACAAGCATGTCGCCACGACCTATCAACTGCTCTGCGCCACCTGTATCGAGAATGGTGCGTGAGTCGATCTTTGATGAAACTTTAAAAGCAACCCTCGCAGGAAAGTTTGCTTTAATGGTACCGGTAATAATGTTCACCGACGGACGCTGTGTTGCAAGGATCAGGTGAATGCCCACCGCCCTGGCCAACTGCGCCAGCCTGCCAATAGGCATTTCAATTTCTTTTCCAGCCGTCATAATCAAATCGGCAAACTCATCTATCACCAGCACAATGAATGGCAGGAACTGGTGACCCTTTTCGGGGTTAAGTTTCCTGGCGGCAAACTTTTCGTTGTACTCTCTTATATTACGGCAACCTGCCTCTTTCAGTAAATCGTACCGGTTATCCATTTCAATACACAAGGCATTGAGCGTATGCACCACCTTTTTGGTGTCGGTTATAATAGATTCCTCTTCGCCCGGCAGCTTGGCAAGAAAATGCTTTTCAATTACCCGGTACAGGCTCAGCTCCACTTTTTTAGGATCTACCATTACCAGCTTCAACTGCGACGGGTGCTTTTTGTAAAGCAGCGATACCAGTATGGCGTTGATGCCTACAGATTTACCTTGCCCCGTGGCACCAGCCATCAGCAGGTGCGGCATGGTTGCCAGGTCAACAATAAAATGATCGTTGTCTATCTTTTTCCCTAATGCTATAGGAAGTGAAAATTTGTTTTGCTGGTATTTGTCGGTAGAGAGCAGCCCCTTCATGCTCACAATGGTTTTCTTTACGTTGGGCACTTCTATACCAATGGTTCCCTTGCCCGGTATGGGCGCTATAATACGGATACCCAAAGCAGCAAGGCTCAGCGCAATATCATCTTCCAGGTTCTTAATGCGTGAAATACGAACGCCTGCAGCCGGCACTATTTCATACAATGTAACGGTAGGGCCTACCGTAGCAAATATCTGCCGGATCTCAATATCGTAGTTTTTAAGGGTGTTGATGATCTGGTGCTTATTGGCTTCGAGCTCTGCCGAATCCAGCACAATTTTTTCGCTTCCATGTGTTTCCAGCAAATCAAGCGATGGATATTTGTAATCTTTTAAATCCAGCACCGGGTCGTATGGAGGCAGGTTTTCAACTCGTATACGTTCCGGTTCTTCTTCCTCCACTTCTTCCTCAATGGCTTCTTCCTCTTCCTTGTCTATTGCATTGATCTGTAGTTCAAGATCATCATTCACTGTATTTTTTTTCCTGGGTGTTGCCGGCTTTACAGGAACTTCAAAGGGTGGCTCTTCTGTTTCTTTTTCCAGCAGTTCCATTGGCTCCTCATCCTCTTCATTGGTGTTCTCCGGCGATATTACCACCACACCGCCATGATGCTTGAGGTTATTGCCCTTGCCTCTTCCTTTGGTTTTGGGTACAATTTCTTCGTCGGCAAACAACTTTGCTTCGTCAGAAAATGAGTTGTCAACAGGCACCATTTTTTCAGCAGCAGCCGTTTTAGGTTTGCGTGCAGGAAAGGTAAAGGTGGGATTGAACCTCCATATAAAATAGGCAAATCCGCCTGCAATTAGCAGTGCAGTGGTTCCTACATTGCCCAGCAAACCGCTGAGCCATTTGCTGGTAATATTGCCTATTTCTCCACCCCACGGAAAGGCGCTGCCACCGGCAACAAATGCAAGTGCTGTGCTGAAAAAAATCAAGCCCACCACTACATACCTGAAGTTTCGCCAAACCGAAAATATCTTTCTGCCAAACAGGAAGTTTGCACCGAGTATAAAAAAGAAAGTGCAGAAAAAGTAAGATGCAAGTCCAAAGCCCTTATAAAAAAAGAGATGAGAGATATAAGCACCGATGCGCCCAAGCAAATTGGCCGCTTTGATATTATCGCCAAACAAAAAAGCAGAAAATCCCTGGAATACTTTGTCCTGGTCCTGGCGCCATGTAAATATATAAGATGTAAATGCTATAAAAAGAAAGAAAGCTGTAAGCAGCAACACGCTGCCCAGTATTTTGTGGGTGCGCTCGTCTTTCACCAGTTCCTTTACTTTTACTTTCTCCTCTTTGTCTGCAGCCAGTTTTTCAGGATCGGGAGCTTTGGACTTATTGTTTTTTAATTTATTGGCCATGCACTATTACCTATAATTATGGCAAAGATAAGGGGAAAGGGGGGAAGGGGGAAGGTGTAGGGCGGTGAAAGGTGAAAGGACAAGGGTGAAAGGTGAAAGGTGAAAAAAAGAAAAATGATCTGATCTAACAGTTTAGTTCTGAAGGCATTTAATGATCAAGTGGTTTTACAGAAGAAAGGTTGATTACTCAACAGCCTGCTGATAGCTGACTGCCGATAGCTGATGGCTGACCACTAACCGCTACCTCTCACTTTTCGGCTCTCCTGATGAAGATCTTTTTCTGTCGGAATAACCGCTGCTGCTTGCCTTGAGTGCCTGAATAAAAAGGCAGATCCAGCCAACAATAAAGCAAACTCCTCCCAATGGGGTGATGGCGCCTATACCTTTTAATCCCACGTTTTCTGTGGCATTAAGATAGGTGAGCAAATACAAAGAGCCACTAAACAGAACAATGCCGGAAACAAAAAAGATGCCTGCCCATTCCATGAGTTTGCCAGGCATTCGCCTGTAAAGGAAGCCAACGGCAAGCAGAGCGAAGGTGTGATAGAACTGGTATCTTACACCGGTTTCAAATGTGGCTACTGATTCCGGATCCACAAGTTTTTTAAGAGCATGGGCACCAAATGCACCAAGGGCAACGCTTAAAGCTCCCAATAAAGAGGCATATTGGATGAATCGTTTAGACATATCGTTTGATTTCGTTCGCAAAGGTAGCATCTGTAATGGATTCGGTTGAAAGAATTAGCCGCGCTGCGGCATAGAATTTATCCCTTTCTTTCAATCGTTTTTTTACGAAGCTGCTGATGTCAGCATCGTCAATATTTTTTATGAGCGGACGGTGCATTTTTTCCCTGATCAATCTTTCGGTTAGCACAGGCACCGGGGTACTCAGGTAAATGGTCAATCCATTTTTATTCATCCATTCCATATTATCAAAAAAGCATGGTGTGCCGCCGCCAGTGGAGAGAATAAAATTATCCTTCGTTCCAAATTCATGCAGCAATTCCCGTTCCTTTTCGCGAAAATAGGTTTCTCCATGCTGTTCAAAAATCGCAGGAATAGAAAGTCCCGTTGCTTTTTCAATCACGGCATCCAGGTCAAAAAAATCCAGCTGCTGCTGCTGCGCCCAAAGTTTGCCCCAGTAAGTTTTGCCCGTGCCCATAAATCCCCAAAGAAATATTTTCATGCTTAATAGGTGTAAGGTAAAAGGTGTAAGGAATAAGGTGTAAGGAATAAGGTGTAAGGTAAAAGGTGAGAAGAACCAAACCACAAACTCCTGACTTTGTTGCCGAAAGCTGACGGCTCACTACTCTCTACTTAAACGCATTCAGCCCGGTAACATCCATGCCGGTTATCAGCAAATGAATATCGTGCGTGCCATCGTAAGTAATAACACTTTCAAGGTTCATCATGTGTCTCATTACCGAATATTCGCCGGTAATGCCCATGCCGCCAAGCATTTGTCTTGCAGCCCTGCATATATCAGTGGCTACTTCGCAACCATTTCGCTTGGCCATGCTTACATGCTGCGGAGTGGCTTTGCCTTCGTTCATTAAAACGCCCACGCGCCAGTTCAATAACTGCGCCTTGGTGATTTCTGTAATCATTTCTGCCAGCTTTTTCTGCTGCAACTGAAAGCCACCAATGGGGCGGTCGAACTGCACCCTTTCTTTTGCATATCGCAAGGCGGTATCATAACAGTCCATCGCTGCTCCAATTGTTCCCCAGGCAATGCCAAAACGTGCTTTGGTTAAACATCCCAGCGGACCTTTTAATCCTTTAACATTGGGAAAAATATTTTCCTTCGGCACTTTTACATTGTCAAAAACCAGTTCGCCGGTGGCAGAAGCACGCAGGCTCCATTTGCCATGCGTGGTGGGAGTGCTGAAGCCTTCCATTCCGCGTTCAACAACAAGTCCGCGAATGTCGCCATTTTCATCTTTTGCCCAAACTACGGCCACCTGCGCAAAAGGCGCATTGCTGATCCACATTTTAGCCCCGTTTAAAATTACATGGTCGCCTGCATCTTTGATGTTGGTAAGCATGCCGGCAGGGTTGGAGCCATGGTTGGGTTCGGTCAATCCAAAACATCCTAACCACTCGCCGCTGCCCAGCTTTGGTAAATATTTGCGCCGTTGTTCTTCGGAACCATATTCATATATGGGATACATTACCAGGCTGCCCTGCACCGAAGCTGTTGATCGCACGCCACTATCGCCACGTTCCAGTTCCTGCATCATTAAACCGTAACTGATATAATCAAGACCGCCACCGCCATATTCGGCAGGAATGGTGGGACCAAAGCATCCCAGCTCACCCATTTGTTGTACGATCTGCTGCGGAAATTCAGCCTTCTGGGCATAATCTTCAATGATAGGAGAAATTTCTTTTTTTACATAAGAGCGTATCGTTTCGCGAATAAGCTTTTGCTCTTCGGTTAGCAAATCATCCAGTAAAAGATAATCAGGACTAACAAACTGATCTGTACGGGTAGCCATGATAGTTTTTTTTGATAGAGTAGCTAAGGTAGGGAAAGTTGGGCAGTGGTGAATATAGAGCGACATAAGGGAAAGCGTCCTGCGGCAGCCGCCTTAAAAATACATGGTGAGTGTAACTCTCGCAGGTTTCTCGCCCGACAATAGTTTCCACTGCGGTCCTTCTTTAACAAGCCTGATGGCTTCGTTGTTGCACAAGGTGCAGCCCGATTTCTCTATGCGGAAATCTGTGAGCACTCCGTACTTATTAACGGTGAACGACAGTTCTACCGAACCTTTTAAAGTGGAGCGGGGATTGGAAAAAGGTGGCCTTGTGTTGTTCATCATGTATGCGTCGTAAGCAGCCCATCCATCCTTTGGTTCGGCTTCAGGTTCATCCTCTTCTGTTTCTTTGCTACGCTTTTTTAAATCGGTATTGCCGGTAATGCTGCTTTTTTTCTTGCTGCCGTAACCCGTTACTACCACTTCGTTGAGTGCGTTGGCCTGCGGTTGAAGTTGTATTGACTGAGCGGCGCGGGTGCTGGTAAGTGCAATCTCCTTTTCTTCAAAGCCAACAGACCTGAGATGCACTACCAGTTGAGTGTCGGCACTGGTTAAACGAAAATTTCCTTTTGCATCGGTATAAGTGCTTGCGGGCGTATTGGCGATGCTGATGTTTACAAACGGCAGCGGCTTATTATTGTTATCGGTAATGGTTCCGGTGAATATATTGAGTGGCAAATACGCACGGGCAGCGCGCATGTCTTCGGCTTGTACGGTGGCTGCGGCAACATCCCCCTGTTGGGAATCAATTGTCTGCTGTTGGTTTGCCGGCAAACTTTCCGGCTTCCTGCTTTGTGGTCCGGGAATCTTGTCGTTCAAAGCAGCCTGGTTTTTATTTTTTGCGAAGCCTTGCTTTTCAGCAGGCACATCTTTTGGGGGCAGGTTGGCAGGCGTATTTTTATTTTCTTCAACCAGCAGCGGGGCAGGTGTTGTTTTTTTATTTCCGGGCGATGAAACAACAACAGGTTCCTTTTGAGCAGGTGTTGTTAAGGCAGGCACAGTGTCGGTGGTTACTTTCAGATTGTCTTGCTGCGCAGGAAGCGCTGCTGAAGGCTGCGATTTTTCTTCCTTTGTTTGCTGTGCAATGTTGTTTTGTGTTGACGGGCGAAGCCAGAACCAGGTGGTGGTAGCTCCCAATAAAATAATAACGGCAGCAGCAGCGCTCCAGGCAATTCTTTTAAAACGCATTCCCACTACCCTGGTGCCGGTTTTCCGGTCAAGCTCCTTTACCATGGCAGCAATGTCTCCGGTAACCGATGTTGGCGCCGCGTTCATATATCCTTCCAGGGCATCGGCTAAAAACGGGTCATCCAACGCTGCTTTTTCCAGCGCGTGCATTTCATGGGCAGGCATTTGCCGATTCAGGTACCTTTCTATGTCCTGCGCGGTATACGGTTTAATATGATTGTTACTGTCAGACATTTTTCACATCAATCTTTTTCCGTTTGTTCCATACAGTTTTTAAGATTGCGTCTTCCATTCTGTATAAAACTCCTCACCTTGTTCCAGTCAAAACCCGTTATAGCTGCAATTTCATTATAACATTTTTGTTGCAGGTAAAACAGTTCAACTGTTTGTTTCTGTTCTGCAGACAAGGTTTGCAAACATCTTTCCAGTAGCTGCAACTGCTCCTCTTTTTCAAACACACCATTAAGATGCACTGCTTCTGCCGATTGCATATAGTCTGTATTAAATTCGGTGGTTTTCATGGTTTTAGGTGTTCGCAACTGCATCAGGCAATGATTGCGCGCCAGCGTATGCAGCCAGCTCTTAAAGTTACTGATTTCGTGAGCTTTAAGTTTGGTAACCAGCTCTTCAAAAATATTCATCACGGCATCGCGGCTACGTTCCTGGTCTTTAAAATATTTTAAACAAACACCATATACCAGTTCCATATAGCGCTGGTAAAGATTGGATAATATTTTCAGATCGCCTGTGTAACGGTATTGCGCAACCAGTTGTGCATCATCATCTGCCGGTGCCGATATGTTTTTAATAAACTCCAATGGATATTCAAAGATAGGGAGGAAAGGTGTAAGGAGGAAGGCGTAAGGCGTAAGGGGTAGGGCATAAGGTGTAAGGCGTAAGAAAGGCAGGAGTAAGAAGGCAGAAGACTCCGAGGGAAAAGAGCGTTTGTCATTTCCTGAGCAACACTTGGTTCTTCACTTTTTTGTTTTTGTTTCTTGCTTTTTGTTTCTTCTTTTTCTCATTTATGCAATCCTCCATATTACCGCATCCACAGAAAAACCTACACCTTTAAAATTCGTTTTATGAAGTACATTATTTTATGCAGCACTGTGCTGTTATCAGCATTAATGGCATTTATGCCCAAACCGGCGCTAACGGTTAAGGGTAATGTGATGGATAACAACGGCGACGTATTGCATCAGGCCTATATTACTGAAAAGGGCACGCGTAATATGGTGCAGAGCGATGTGAATGGCAACTTTTCCATTACTGTTAAAAGCAGCAACGCCGTTTTGGTTGTGTCATATGTTGGATATGAAGTACAGGAGGTAAAGCTATCGGGTAAAACCTTTATCAAAGTTCAGTTGATGCCTGCTGAGGCAAGCCTGGATGAAGTTGTGGTAATGGGCTACAGCACTCATAAAAAAACAAGCACCACGGGTTCATCCGTTCAGGTGCGTGGCGCCCGGGCTTCCGCGCCGCAGCAGGCAGGTGTGCTGGTTAGCCGTGATTTTAAACCTAAATACAACGGTTACGTAAACCCCGACAAAGAGTTTGATACGGAGGATTATGATGGCATTGTTGAAAACAGGTTCCTGGAAGTTAAAGAAAATCCGCTGTCTACTTTTTCGATAGATGTTGATGCAGCTTCTTACAGCAACGTAAGACGCTTTATTAACCAGGGGCAACTACCGCCGGCCGGTGCAGTAAGAATTGAAGAAATGATCAATTACTTTCAGTACAAATATCCGCAGCCAACAGGTGAGCATCCTTTTGCCGTTAAAACCGAAATAGCTACAGCGCCATGGAATGAAGTCCACAAACTGGTAATGGTAAACCTGCAAGGCAAAAAAATTCCGGCAGACGATCTGCCGGCTTCCAATCTTGTCTTTTTGATAGACGTGTCTGGCTCCATGCAGGACTTTAATAAGCTACCGCTCGTTAAGCAATCTATGAAGCTGCTGGCCGACCAGTTGCGTGAGCAGGATAAAGTAGCCATAGTAGTATATGCGGGAAACGCAGGTTTGGTATTGCCTGCCACTTCGGGTGCAAGCGGGCAAACCATTAAAGATGCCATTGACAGACTGGAAGCGGGCGGATCTACTGCAGGTGGCGCAGGCATACAACTGGCGTACAAAGTGGCGCGCGAAAATTTCAGGCAAGGGGGTAATAACCGGGTAATACTTTGTACCGATGGCGATTTTAATGTAGGCGCCAGCAGCGATGCCGATATGGAAAAATTAATTGAACAGGAACGCAACAGCGGCGTTTTTCTTACGGTGCTTGGCTATGGTATGGGAAACTATAAAGACAATAAGATGCAGAAACTTGCAGACAAAGGAAATGGAAATCATGCCTATATAGATAATATGGCGGAGGCTAAAAAAGTATTGGTACATGAATTTGGAGGCACTTTGTTTACCATTGCGAAAGATGTAAAGTTGCAGGTTGAATTCAATCCACAGAAAGTGCAGGCTTACCGCTTATTGGGATATGAAAACCGCATGCTGCAAAAAGAAGATTTCAATAACGATCAGAAAGATGCAGGCGAGCTGGGCAGCGGGCACTCAGTTACAGCATTGTACGAAATCATTCCTGTTGGCGTGAAAAGCGATTTTATTGAAAAGGCAGATGCGCTCAAATATCAACGCCCAACAAAAGAGAACGATGCAGCTTCAGCCGAGCTGATGACCATTAAATTCCGTTACAAAGAGCCCGATGCAAAAAAGAGCAGGTTGATGGAGCATGTTGTAATGGATAGTAAAAACAAGTGGCAAAATACATCCGATAATTTTCGCTTTGCCGCCGCCGTGGCGCAGTTCGGTATGCTGTTACTTAATTCTGAATTCAAGCAACAGTCATCTTACAACAATGTACTGTTGCTGGCAAATGCTGCTAAAAGCGACGATACAGAAGGATACCGCAACGAGTTCATTCAATTGGTGGAAAAAGCGATGAGGAATCAGCAGGCGGCTGCCGTGAGCAATCAGTAATCAGCGGTGATAAATAAGTGATAAGTGATAAGTGGTAAGTGGTAAGATTCAAACGCCAAACAATAAACCCCAAACGCTAAACAATCATAAACGGCTAAAGCTGATAGCTGACGGCTGCTCCCTATTTCTGGCATACTTTTATTATTACCTACAGTAAATATTATTTTATGGCTGAAAATATTCTGGAGGCTGTAAGGCAACGCCTTGGCCACGGGCCTATTCAAAAGGTGGACCCTAATTCGCAGGAAGCAAAGCATGTTGAAGCGCTATCGGCAGATGGAAAGCTGGCTCAGGCTGCCATCCCTGCTGTTCTCACCGCTTTTTCTGTGTTTGCAAAGTCCGATAATGGTGCGCAGCAAGTGCTTCGTCGGGCAAACATCAGCCTTGAAGATTTGTTTGCGGGTAATAAAGAACAGGTAATCAAAAGCGTTGCGGACTATTCCGGCGCTTCAGCAGCCGAAGTAGAGGGAACTATGGAAAAAATTACCCAGGAAGCCACTGCCATTACGCTCAATGCGGCGGGGGCTGATCCTACCGAAGAGAAAATACGCAGTTACCTGGCAGGGCAGCGGCACAACATTTTAACACGACTGCCTGCATCACTGCAATTAGGAAAAATGCTGGATGATAATAGTCTCGACGACAGAACCAATAAAATGGAAGGACCCATGTCGAACATTGCACATGCAATAGAAAATGCGCTTTCAGGTTCCGAAAAACCTGCGAAAGAACTTAAGAACTAAACCAGGTTTGTAAAAACATTTGTAAGAAAAGCGTCTGTATCATACAGGCGCTTTTTTAATAATCGGCGGATTAAAATCCGCCGCAACAATATTTGACCGAGCCTACGGCTCTTTGTGATTCAATGCCTCACCTAGCCTCTCCAAAGGAGAGGAACCGCGCACATGGCCAGCTCGTTCAGTTCTGATTATA
>JBQCFW010000098.1:0-23078 GCA_051958655.1 Agriterribacter sp.
ACAGCCAGAAGACGGCCGTTGAAACAAAAAAAGCAACTTAATTTTGAATCGCTCCATCATACATAAACTGAAAATCTTCGCCAGCAAAATCGGTGGTCAATTTGCTTCGGCCTGATATGGTCAATTTGATCGGCGCACGCAGTTTAATCGTTAAACGCTGACATAAAATAGTTAATGCTGGAATAATACGTATTTACCAAATCACCTAAATAACAGACCTATGCTCAATTACAATTTAAAATTGAGATCCATTCTATTCACGGTTTTGTCGATTCTTCTTTGGTCATGTCAGTATGACCCTCATGCTCATCTTTATACGACATCACAGCCCCAAAAGGAAGATATTCCAGGAGTATATATACTCGACAGTTATGATTTTGCCAATAACATTCCTATCGAACATCATAACGTTAAACTGACCCTCTTTCCCGACGGAACATTTGAAGCGACAAATATTCCGCCATGGAATTCGCCGGGAGTTGATACGAACTTTTTTTCGACCTTAGTGAGTGGCCGTGGAAAATGGGAAGTAAGTTCGCTTGGCACCCTTGACCCGGGATCTAAGACTATTTGGGGAATATATCTTCGTGATTCAGAAAACAGTTTCCATCCTGCCAACTTCTCTGGTGACAAACCTCCTTATGGACTAATTTTTACGCTTGGTGACCCAGACATAGGTGACGCAGTAATCTTACGAAAACGCATTAAGAATATTAATCCGGGCAAATAAATTAATTTATGAGACCTGAAGACCTTTTTAGGCCAGACTACCCAGCGAATTCACCCCTTCGTTATAAGCTTGCGCGTATATACATAAGTGAAAAATATAAAGAAATCTTGTTTGTGCCGATGGGCGGCGTAGTACATGAGGGCATGAGAAAAGAGTTATTGGATATAAAAAAAGACCACTGGCCTTGTGATTTTGGAAATCTTCAAAAGAATATTGAAGAAATGCTGAATAAATATGAACCGATTAATCCAGTACACGAAGTTGCCTGGCCAGCATTTGAAGCAAGTGCCGCAAAAACCAAAAAATCATTTGATCTAGACTATATTATGTTACGGCTTGAGTCTGACACAAAAAATCCATACAGCGACGGGGAAGCTGAAAGAATTAATGTTAGGGCGCAACCAGGCAGATTAGAAACAGGCTATTATCTAATTGGCCAAGAACAACTAATAGACACTGAGTTGGCACAACTAGTTTTGGACATCTTCAATGCTTGTATCAAAATTAGATCATAACGAAACAACGATGCATCGTCTTCCTGATAGTAGATCTATTCGCAAGCAACTCATCTTTTCAACATTATCCAAACCGGAGCGTGATCGCTGGTTTTCTCCCAACTCCGAACATGGGTATCAACGCCACCTTCTTTTAATCGGGCTGTGAAATGGGGGCTCAATAAAAAATGATCCAGGCGTAATCCCCGATTATTTTCCCAGGCTTTATACAGGTAATCCCAGAAAGTATAGATTCTTTCATCGGGATACAATTTTCTGATAGCGTCGGTCCACCCTTGCGAGGTTAAACGCTGAAATACCTTTCGTACTTCAATGCGGAATAATGCATCGTTGTACCAACTCGCTGCTTTATATAAATCCAGCTCAGTCGGCATGATATTAAAATCTCCAACCAAAAGTACCGGCACATCTTCTTTCAATAGCTTCTTTGCGTGTGCTGTCAGTCTTCGATACCACGAAAGTTTATAATCAAACTTTTCACTAGGGTAGGGGTTACCGTTCGGAGCATAAATGCAGGCAACAACCATCTGACCAACGATTGCCTCTATGTATCGGCTTTGCTCATCTTTTGAATCACCTGGCAGGCTTCTGCGAAGCTCCTGGGGCGCCCCAATCTTGCTGAGGATGGCTACACCATTCCAGGCTTTTTGACCGCGCCAGATAGCTTCATATCCCGCTTGGTTAATTGCCTTCTCCGGAAATTTATCGGATGTGGTCTTTAGTTCCTGCAGGCATACAATATCAGGCTTGGCCTCTTTAAGCCATCTCAGCAGGATGGGCAGCCTGCCTGTGATCCCGTTAATATTGAAGCTGGCGATTTTAATTAGGTTCTTTGCCATAGTAGCGGGCAACAAAAAATCATGCCTTATGGGGAATGCTTCTACCGAAGGGCAGGAGACGACCTTTACTTAGGATGAAAGCTTGGAAAAAGTTCCGGGCTTTTTTTATTATTTTAATGGTCATATAGGATCATAGCACATTGCATGCAATAAATATGAGCGTTATCAGTCTTTTTAAAACGACGATATCATGCGTTATCATAAAATTTTATTCCAACTGATTTTCATTTGTGCGGTGCCCGTTGCAAATGCACAGGTTGATCAACAACTTGCCGCGGAATATTTCAAAGAAGCTCAGGCTCTTTGCAAGCGGGATAGTGGCCGTCTTTGGGGCGTTTCCATCTGCGGGCCCATGGTAATCTTTGACATGCAAACAAAGACGATTGCTACCAGCAAGACTGAACCAGACGGACCTAGACCTCGACTACTCGGTCTTGTGAATGCCCCCATTCAATGGGGTGGGGAGACTTGGGGAGCCTATATCTGGAACGACGTGGCGACCAAGTCTCCCCGTGAACGAAAGGAGCTTTTGCTTCACGAATTATTTCATGGTGTTCAGGCCCAGCTTAAATTGGGGGCAGCAACAGGCACACCTGAACATCTTGATTCAAAAGAAGGTCGATATTGGCTGAGACTTGAGTGGAAGGCACTGGAGAAGGCACTTCGGGAATCGGGCAAGCAGCGAGAACAAGCTATTGGCGATGCGCTCGCTTTTAGGAACGCCCGACAACATCTATTTCCCGCGGGTGTTGAAGATGAAAGAGCACAGGAGATTACTGAAGGACTTGCTGCTTATACTGCCACAGTACTTGTGGCGGATTCGCAAAGTGATGCTATTGCTGGTGCGCTTGATCTGCTTGTTAATATTGAAAAGAATGCTAAGGAAGCCAGTTTCGTTCGCACATTTGCTTATTTTTCTGGTCCTGCATATGGACTTTTGCTTGATGCAGGCTTTCCGGGTTGGAGAAAACGAATAAAAAATACCGATGATCTTGCAGTACTGTTGATGCAGGCGCTGCATATTCATCCAAATCCTGAAGCCAGCGTAGCTGCTGCCAGATACACGGGTGTAGAAATTCTTTTGTCTGAAGAGAAGAGAGCGCAGGATCGCCAGGCCCGCCTCGATGAATTGAGCAAGACCTTCGTTGAAGGACCGACACTTTTATTTCCCGGGGGTAGCCACAGTTTTGATAGCCGGGGAGCAGTGTCGCTTCATGGAATAGGAACTATCTATTTCGGACCATTTCGTGCTTCGGGAGCCTGGGGAAAGCTTGAAGCAGAGAAGGGTGTTCTCGTATCGAGTGATGGCAGCGCTCGCCGTGTTGCTGCACCCATCAAGCTTGATGAAGCAACTTTTTCGGGCGATGGGTGGAAACTATATTTGTCACCCGGATGGACGGTGAAAGAAAGTGAAAGAAAGGGAAGCTTTGAGGTGGTGAAACAGTAACTTCAGTTGACTTTGCGGAGCACGGTTATACAACCAGACTGAAAGGGCACAACTGTAGCGTTAACAACAGTTTGAGGAAGTAGAGAACACCACCCGAATACATTGTAAATCTCAATTCGTCGAAAAGCAATTTGCCGAAAAGAAAGTATTACTTAGTTTAGAGTTACTCCGATTGCGTTGTGAATTCAACCCGCTTTTAATCTCTTTTTGATAGGATAAGGTTCCCTTCTGCGCAAAGTCTCAACTCACAGCCATGTGCGTCAGCTGGATTCTGCGGCATTGGCTGAAATATAGAATGTAAATTGTAAGATGTAGCTTGGATAAGAAGTTGGAGATTATAAAGCCGCAACGTCTCCTTTGCCTCGCAAAACGCTTTGCACAAAGGAGACATTGCGGAGAAGAAAAAGTAATGGCAGGCGACAAGGTCAGCATTTTCGGAGAATCTTATTATTTAAATACCGATCCTATTAATAATTCCAATTCCACAGTGCTGGATGTTATTACCTTAATGACCAACCTGCTGGCGGTGCGCGGCAACCCCGCGGGGAGTAAGGGCTTGAGCGCCGCGCAGCTTAACAGCACCAATAGCGGATTAATACCCTCCTCTTTTTCCCGTGGTTCAACAACGAGGCAAGCACCACCGTGCCAAAAGCCTCTATCAACTATATTTTCTTTGATGAGCAGTTTAAATATGCGGGCGGCAATTTCAGCCGCGTGGGAAGCAGTGGAACGGTGAAAGACCACTTTAACGATGCCGCCCTGCAGGAGGTAGCAGTGCCCAAAAACGGTTACCTGTTTGTGTATGTAAGCAATGAAAGTAATATGCCGGTATACTTCGATAACCTGCAGGTGGTGCACAAACCTGGTCCGGTGCTGGAAGAGAGCCATTATTATCCATACGGTTTAAAAATAGCGGGCATCAGCTCCAAAGCGTTTGGTATTATCAACAACCCTTTCCAGTTCCAGGGCAATTACAGCAGCGTGGATGAGCACACCGGCTGGAACGATTTTGAACTGCGCAGCTACGACGCCCAGGTAGGCAGGTGGACAACGGCAGACCCTTATGACCAGTTTGGGTCGCCATTTGTGGGAATGGGAGGTGATCCCGTGAATAATATGGATGAAGACGGCGGTTGGAGTGCGGGATTAACCGGTTCACTGATTGGCGCAGCCGCTGTAGGAGTTACATCATACCTCATTGCCCGAAATAACGGTAGCAGCGGCCTGGAATCGCTTGGCGCTGGTTTAGGAGGTGCGGTGCTGGGAGCCGGATTAGGGTATGCAACGGGACAGACATGGTTCGGCAGCGAAGGCGGACTAAATTTTTTACAGAACTTTAAAGGATTTTACAAGGGATTAGCAGGAGGCGAGGGTATATTTATTCTCGCAGTAATGGTCCTAAGTGGATGGCAGGAACGGGAAAGGTGCCGAAAATTTGGGGGAGCATTAATGCTCCGTCTTTCGACTTTGGATGGGAGCTGGTCGGAGCCATCGACAAGTCAATCCTTACACGTACAATACATTTAATGGGCGTAGGAGATTATCTTAAAGGCAAGTATTTACAAGAACTGGTTTCAGGTGATCCCGATGTTACTGTATATGGTGCTTCAGGAAACTTTAATATCCCTCCAACTGCTCCTGGTGGTCGCTCGATTTTAACGGTTACTTCTGATGGGCGCAATGACGGAAGCTCTGATGCTTTTTTAAACGGACAATCCATCACAAGCGATGAGATTAACCTAGGAAACGGAGGAGGTACAATTAACGTTACTGCGAAACCCAAAAGAGATTTTAGGATTGAACGAGCAAACTATCTTGAAAGACAAAGGCAAATACAGCAATATGGAAAGTCATTTGAATATCGGGCAATAGTATTACCTAACTTGAATTTTGATATTAAGCAGTATGAAATTCAAAAGTTAAACAAATGGAGATTCAAAATTTTGGGTATTCCGACATTCAGGAGGTTGACTCCTTGATTTAAAGAATTGAATAATCTAACATATGGTTAAAACAATATTCTTTTCTATGATGCTTGCTTTTGCAAGCGAGGCATATTCACAAATAGAATGCGGTTGTTGTTACGATTCTGCAAAATTTAAACGTGTAGATGTAATTGGTGAACAACTTCGAGAACGGCCATTTACCGCAATTGTCGGTCTTACAGTAAATGAAAAATTTAGAGGCACAGGTTCCTTTATATCTGATTACACGCTGGTAACAGGAAAGCACAATTTGTTTGAAAATAAAAAGGCAAAAAATCTTTCTCTTTTAATTAATACATCAGAAGGAAACGTTGTTGTGGCGCTACAAAAGAAAGATTTTAAGATTGTTCCTTTTGGAAAAAAGACAGAATTTTCCGCCAAAGACGATATTGCCTTAATTATTATAAAGAATAGGTCCAAATTGTCTAATTTAAAATATACCAGGCTTTTTTTAGAAGACTACCAGGCTTTAGAAAACAAAATTAATGCTTCAGTTCATATAACTGGTTATCCTTGTGATAAAGAGGCAAACCCAGCTTCAACGATGGAAAGAGACACGCTCACTGATAAATTTGTACTTGGAAAAGAGCACCTGGTTTTTAATAGCGATAGTACTATTGCTGGAATGGATGTATGTGCATGCGCAGGCGACAGCGGTTCGCCTCTTTGGGTAAATGTGGCAGGTATTAATTATGTAATCGGAGTATGCCACGGAATAAGTAATACAATAAATGCCGACCAATTTTTAAGAGTCAGTTGTTTATTAACGGGAGATAAAGTTCGAAAAATTAAACAGCTTATAAATAAGCATAAAGGCTAAGGTTGTAGCACGCTATGAATTGGCAAAAGCGCAGATACAAAACGGACATATTCTTCCCTTCTGCGCAAAGTCTCAACTCACAGCCATGTGCGTTAGCTGGATTCTGTGGCATTGGCTGAAATGTAGAATATAAATTGTAGGATGTAGCTTGGATAAGAACTTGGAGATTATAAAGCCGCAACGTCCCTTACCTCGCAAAACGCTTTGCACAAAGGAGACATTGCGGAGAAGAAAATTAAAACGATATAAGATGAAAAGAGGATATGTTTATATTACACTATTTTCGCTGTTCATTTCAGTTGGATACTCATTAAAATACCGATTTTATATAAAAAGAGATTTTTATACTGTTTCCACGCAGCACATATTGTTGCAGATAACTGTCAGTTTTTTGTGCTTTTTCATTCCTGGTATTTTACTTGTACGGTGGTACTACAAAATGAAAGAAAAGTAATTAAAAGATGAAAGAGTTCATAAGCCTAAATAGGCATAAGATAATAGGGATGTTTTTTAAAACATCGCTTATTCTTTCCGGAGCAGCTTTCCTTTTTTTGTCAGTTGGATTTTTGAGCAGTAAGTCTTTTGACTTGCGGCTGGTGTTGAGCATTTTTTTGTCAACCTGTATCCTGTTTCCGCTTTTGGTTACTGGACTCAGTTATTTTATGTGGCTAATTAGTCATCGGCAGAGAAAGAAGATGTTTTCCCGGAATCCCCTTAGCCAACTTGAAAGTGTAGGGTTTTATACAGCTCTTTTAAACTTTGATTCAAAATGGTCTTTTACTGAAACAATTAAAGAGAGAAAGCTTAATGGCTTCAGGCTAAGATGTGGAGCTGCGAGTGAAAAAAGCAATACGATCGAGTTTGAGGTGCCGGTAGAATGGAAGCACCTGGATAAGCAGGCCTTCAATCGTTTGAATACGGAATTACTGCAGCAAAACATTGAATTGCGTATCGGTACTATTGTGAAAGTGTATAATTTGAGAGAATTGGCTACACAAACTATTACGCAGTTAGATAACAGCCTACAAGAATTTACAGAGATTTTGCGTGTCCAGGGTTTTGCTCCCGCCAGTCAGTAACTTCCTCGCCATTGTTAGTATGCAGCAAAGATAATATAGTTAAGCCTACCAACAACAGAAGCGGAGCTAGCAATCATATAACAGTACCATCCCGAAATAGCTACGACAGACAGTGCCAATTCTTTCTACCCCAGTGGCTTTCTGCGATCTATATTATCAATTTAATTAGGCACTTAAAAAGAGCGTGAGAAGCACATAACGCGAGTTCGCAGGCTGGTCACCAACTGCTTTATTAGAGGCTACAGATTACAGGTATGCTTTAGTGTTATAAGCTCTTCTCGTTAGATTTTTTTTATAACTATTTTTTATTTAATAAATTAGTTATATGATACACCCTAACGAACTGCGATTAAACAATGTTGTTGTAATCCCTAACGAGTCCATTGGCGTGGTGAAAGGAATTGATGAGGAACAAATAATAGTACTCGACAGGCAAACATGGTACACCCTGGCACCAGAGCAACTGCGTCCGTTAACGATCACTCATGAGTTGCTTGAAAAGTGTGGTTTCCGACTGGAGCTTGAATCACCGCTAGTAAACGAAGACGGATCCATCCAGCCACCTGAAGGGTTTATATGGAAAGACAAAATAAAACTTTACCTGCGGGGTGATGAAATATATGCCAGCACATATTATACCAACCACTTTCACAAACTCCAGAATTTGTATTTCTTCTCAACCGGCAGAGAATTAACCTTTGTTGTTTGAGTTGGTAATTAAAACAACTGAACAATCTGCGTTAAATAGGTTCTTCTAAATTATATTGTATTTTGGATCTGATATATCAGAAATCTGTTTAAATATCTTTGCTTATGAAAACAATTATCCTGGTAGACAACCGCGAGTACAGTGTAACTATAAATGCTGAGCTTAACATGTTTTACATTGAGCTTCCGGATGATCTGGCAAAAAAGTTCAATCTGCCTCAATCTTTCGTCATTCAAAACAAACAAGGCGTATTCGAAAGCAATTTTACATCGTACGGCATCCATGCATTGAGCATATTCGAGCAGGTGTCTACTTTTCTTAAAAATGAGCCTGGTACTGCATAGTATCATACTGTTTACCCTTTTCACCAACTTTCCTTGTCTTCTTCAAGAATTCTTTGTTCAACTTTTTTTCGAAAAAGGGTTGCACAAATAAAAGATTTCAATTAGCTTTGAAATTCAAAGTACTTTTAATGATTACAAACAAAATATAAAAGCTGCTATGAGTACCGTTCTCTCCCTGTCTGGCATCACAAAGTTTTATGGATCTGTGCAAGCATTGAAAGACGTTTCTTTCACCATTCCCGAAGGAAGCGTGTTTGGTATTTTAGGACCAAACGGCAGTGGTAAAACCACGTTGCTTAGCATTATACTCGATGTACTCAAAGCCAACGATGGAAATTTTTTATGGTTCGGTCAGCCGGGTTCACCGCAGCAACGAAAAAAAATAGGCTCTTTGCTCGAAACGCCTAACTTCTATCATTATCTGTCGGGCGTTGATAATTTGAGAGTTACCCAAAGTATCAGTGGGAGGGGGGATGGTGAGGATATTGACCGTGTTTTGCAAAAAGTAAAATTATACGACCGTCGCAAGAGCCGCTTCAAAACCTACAGTCTTGGAATGAAACAACGGCTGGCAATAGCAGCAGCCCTGCTGGGCGATCCAAAAGTACTGGTGCTGGATGAGCCCACAAACGGTCTTGACCCGGTTGGCATTGCGGAAATAAGGCAATTAATAACAGAATTGAGACATTCAGGGCATACCGTAATTATAGCCAGTCATCTATTAGATGAAGTGGAACGGGTATGTACCCACGTTGCTATTTTGAAGAAAGGAGAATTGCTAACTACGGGAGAGGTAAACGAAATATTGCAGGACGAAGATGTAGTAGAAGTAAGCGCTGCCGACCTGAACGCGCTGGCACAAATTCTTACTCCGCTTGGAAATCATTTGCGCATCAACCATGCGGAAAACACCATCCATTTTTTACTTCCAAAAGGTACTGCCCGGCTCGACGAAATCAATAGCTACTGTTTCAGCAAAGGGATTGTACTGAATCATCTTTTATTGAAGAAAAAACGCCTCGAAACGCGGTTCTTTGAACTTACCAATAATTAAACTTACCGGCTTTCAAAACTCTACTATGGCAACTCTTTTAAAAACAGAATGGCTTAAAATAAAGAAGTATCCTGCTTTTTGGTGGATGCTGGGCATCGTTTCATTGTCCTATCCAGGCATGAACTATGCTATCTATGAAAATGGATACAAGGATCAATTGAACGACAAAGCCATGGGCATGATCCTGGCCATGCTTCCCAACCCTTTTACGTTTCCCGACGCCTGGCAAACTGTCGCCTTTATTTCCTCGCTGTTTATTTTTCTTCCTTCTATTGTAGTGATCATGTTCATTACCAACGAATACAGCTACAAAACAAATAGACAAAACATTATAGACGGATGGAGCAGGAACAGTTTTATGCTGAGTAAGATGATTGATGTGGTCATTGTTTCGCTGCTGATTACTTTTCTTTACATGATAACAGCATTTGTAATAGGGACGGTAAACTCACGAAATGGAAATGCATTTAGCTGGGAAGGGACCCACTACATAGGGTTGTTTTTTTTGCAGGTTTTTTCACAGTTGTCGCTGGCGCTGTTGATCGCCTTTCTTGTTCGGAGAGCTTTTATTGCATTGGGCATTTTTCTTTGCTATTATTTTCCACTAGAACCCATTTTGGTGCAGTTGGCAAAGCATAAGGCAAACGGCATTGGAGAATATTTACCCCTTGAAATTTCAGACAGACTTATACCTTACCCAAGATGGTTTGTTAAGGATGAAAAGGACTGGAAGTTGTTGATAGCTCAAAGCAATATTCACATAGGTTATACTTTGCTGTTATTAGCGCTTACCTGGGGTCTTTGCTTTTGGATAAATGCTAAAAGAGATTTGTAAATGCTAAAATGCAGGTACATAAAATTGGGAGATGATGGGTATTTGCTACAGATATTTTTCACATATTGAAATAATTTTGCCGTCAAATCGTTAGAGCTCGTATAGTATTACATTGATCAGTAGTTTCTTTGCTGCGCGAACGGTTGTCGCAGCGTATAGTCAAAATCCAGCCTTCTTGAAAAACAACTGATAACTATTTTCTTACTCATAATGAGAGAGCTTATGAAGCCGGTAACTAGCTTGTTCCTTCTTTTCGTAGTCGTTGCTTTATCCAGTTGCAGCCGGTATTACTACAGGCCAAATGCAGTAAATACGCCGTTGTTTACAGAAGGCGGTCAGGCAAGGCTTAATGCAGCCGGTAGTATTGGAAGCGTAAACGATCATGACTATGATGGCAACACTTACTTCTTTAATGCCCAGGCGGCAGTTTCACCTATAAATCATTTAGGCATTATTGCCAACTATAGCAATTTTTCTTACTCTACAGATAACATAGACGAAACTAACGGAAATGTGAATGCGCGGGCTCATCTGCTTGAAGGAGGTATAGGCGGCTATTATGCGAAAGGCAAAAAATTTAAAATGGTAGTAGATGGTTATGTAGGTTATGGCGGTGGAAAAATACACAGTGATGTTGATATGCGGATGCGCCGATACTTTTTTCAGCCGGGTATTGGTGTGCGCTCGCCCTGGTTCGACGCAGCATTTAATTTGCGGATAGCCAATGTAAAATATCTTGACTTCGACAGCAAAGGCAGGAGTAACGACTATCTTATGCAACGCAATTTAGTGAACGACAATGGTGTAAGAATTGACAACCGCACCTACACCTTTGCTGAACCAGCGTTTACTATAAGAACCGGCTATAAATTTGCAAAAGCGCAGTTCCAGGTAGTTTTTGCCCAGGAAATGGAAAATGTACCGTGGCGTTATAACGGCGCCAGCTTTTCTGCAGGCATTTCGTTTAGTGTTGAAGAAGCCTTTAAAAAAGCTGCTAAATAAAGTGCAGAAAAAAGTTACACAAGCGAGCTGTTTATTATCCCCTCCGGATTTTTTCGGAGCGGGGGAAGCGCTCCGACATGAAGCAATGTTTGAATGGGTGAGACTTGAATTCCTCCCCCATAGTAAAAGTCATTTAGTTCAACGCGCTACCCCCTCCGAGAGGGGGATATTGAAGCTGTTTATGATGTGACGGGTGATTTTTTTATTTTGACAGAAGCTGATAAAAAGTTACACAAGCGAGCTGTTTATTATCCCCTCCGGATTTTTTCGGAGCGGGGGAAGCGCTCCGACCTAAGACCATGTTCGAATGGGGTGGGCGAGAATCCTCCCCGATAGTAAAAGTCATTTAGTTCAACGCGCTACCCCCTCCGAGAGGGGGATATTGAAGCTGTTTATGATGTGATGGGAGGCTTTTTTATTTTGACAGAAGCTGATAAAAGTTACACAAGCGAGCGGTTCATTATCCCCCGCAGGCGGGGGAAGCGCTCCGACCTAAGACCATGTTCGAATGGGGTGGACGAGAATTCCTCCCCCGTAGTAAAAGTCATTTAGTTCAACACGCTACCCCCTCCGGGAGGGGGATATTGAAGCTGTTTATGATGTAACAGGTGGATTTTCTTATTCAAGAAGGGTGGGGCGTTACTCATCTCCATTCCATTCTTTGTAAAACTGCTGTAAAAATTCTTCAAGGTAACGGTGCCGGTCAGATGCTAGTTGTTTTGCAGAGGATGTATTCATTTTGCCTTTTAACAGCAGCAGCTTATCGTAAAAATGTTGAATAGAAGTTTGTTCAGGACTATCGGGATTGTAAATTTCGCGGTGTTTGCTGCCGCCGAATGCAAATACGCGGGCCAAGCCTATGGCACCTATGGCGTCCAGCCTGTCGGCGTCTTGTACAATTTTAGCTTCCAGGGTTTCAGCCGTTTTGCCCTTGCTGAAAGATACCTGGGAAACGATACCGGTCACCTGATCTATGATTTGCGTTGGAACCTTGAGCGGCTGTAGCAGCGCAGCAATCTGCTCCTGCGATTGATCGACACCGTTATTGAGCTTGTGATCACCCACATCGTGGAGCCAGGCAGCGAGTTCAGTTAAAAACAGGTCAGCTTTTTCTTCCCTGGCTATTTTTACGGCATTTCTTACCACTCGCTCTATATGAAAATAGTCATGTCCTGTTCCTTCGCCGGAAAATGTATCGTATATCTGTTGTTTTACCGAATGTAGAATTTGTTCCTGCGTCATAGAGCGCAAAGGTAAACGGTTGTATAGGAATGGCTGCAGGAAAAGTGTTGATGCGCGACGTCCGCCTGAACGGACGGCAGGCAACGATGATGCTGGGAAAAACCGCAGCCGGTATTATAAGAAAACAACCTGGCATGTCATCGAAGATTTTTACACGCGCAACGCTCCCCGAAACCCCCTGGCAGCATAATACGATTCTGCGCCGTTGTGGTAGAGAAAAACAGTATCATACCTGCGGTCGCAAAACAAGGCGCCACCTAATTTTCGAATAGGCGATGGCGTTATTATCCAACTCGAGGTTTTTAAATCAAACTCTCCCAGTGTTTGCAGCATACGGTATTGTTCTTCGTTCAATAGCTCAATACCCATTTCGTCTGCCATACCCATTGCGCTGTCTTTGGGTTTGTGCTCTTTTCTCGACTCTAGCGCCGGATGATCATAACAAACGCTCCTGCGGCCTTTAGGCGATTCCGCAGCGCAATCGAAAAAAATGTATTCTCCGGCTTTTTTATCAAAACCTACCACATCGGGTTCGCCACCGGTTTCTTCCATCTGAAAGAGCGACCAGAGTTTTGAAGGACTTGCTTCAAGCTTTTCTTCCACCTCATTCCAGTTAATGCCTTTGTGCCGGTTTTTATTTTTTTCGAAACGGCTTTTCAATGTTTTAAGAAGCTCGGCCCGTTGATCTGCCAGCAGTTGTTTTTTATTGGTTTTCATTGTTACAAGTTAAAGAGAGAAGAAACAAAAATCAAGAGTCAAAATCAAGAAGTAAAACAAAACAAACCGGATTGCTGATTGCTATTTCCCCGGCTCCAGGTATAACTCCAGCTTTTCCACATTTTGCTTCAATCCTTCATCAGCCTTGTGCGCTTTTACAATCGTTTCGCGCATTTCCGTCGTATGAAATTCCATTGTCCAATCCATCTGCGTATTGTTGCCTTTGGATTCAAATAGAACGGTGGTAATGAAATGAGGATTGAAATGTTCAAACACAATTCTTTTGAATGGAATAATTTCTTTAAAAATACTTCGGTTAGGGTAGTTGGTTCCATCAGGTCCATGCAATGTCAGTTTCCATTCGCCGCCTTCACGAAAGTCCATTGCATGAATAGTACTTGTAAATCCGGCGGGGCCCCACCAATGTTGAATGTGTTCAGGGTTGGCCCACGCTTCCCACACTCGTTCAACAGGCGCTTTGAACGTGCGGGATATATGCATTTGCCTGTTTTCTCTTTCTTCCATCGTTTTGTTTAGTTAAGGAAGTTGATTGGCTTAATGGGTTAACAAAGTACGACTCCGTCACTCACTTTTTCAACTAACCTAATTACTCAATCCTCCAGTCCCAATCCGTCTAGAATTTTCGGGATGTATTTCTGTATCCTTGCCTCCCGGGTTTTGGATTGTTTGGCCTGAGAAAAATAAAAAAGATAGGCGCGTTGCCTGCCGGGGGTGAGCGATTCAAAAGCTTTTTTGAGAGCAGGCTTTTTAGTAAGCTGTGTTTGAAATTCTTCAGGCACAGCATAATCAGAAGTTTTTTTCAGTTTTACTTTTAAGCCTGCTTTTTCCACTTCTATAGCTTCGTATATATAGGCCTTCAGGATTTTTTTCTGCTGAGCAATTTCTTTTGCATTGGTAAAACGGATCTGCCTTGCCGACTGCACATTTTCTGTTTGCTGGATCAAAATTCCATTTGGATCTTGCAGTAATGCACCCTTGAAAAGAAGAAATGCGCAATATTCTTTGAACACATGTATCAATACAACGTTGGCGCCATTGTATTGGTAGCATGGACAACCCCATTTCAGCACCTCATCCAATCCACAATCGAGCGCAATGGTTCTCATCAGCTCAATCTCTTTCTGCCATTGTTCGTTTTTTTCAAAGTACCAATCAACGTCAGGATTCATAGTGTTTGTAATTTATAGTTTGTTGTTTAGCGTTTGGGCGTTTATTGGTTACCGTTTGTTGTTTGGAGGTTTATCTGTCATTATCTGCAACCGTAAACTTCAAACTCCAAACTTTAAACCTTTCTTCTACTGTCAGGCCTGAAATACCACGACAACACCGTTAGCACCAGCAAGAGCGCAGGACCAAATAATGTAGAGGCTTCGTCGCCTACCGCTATGTGAGAAATGATTGCTCCCGACATAGCAAAGAAAAACCCCGCATAAGCCCATTCTTTCAGCAACGGATACCCGGGTATCAGCACCGCCACTACGCCCAGCAGTTTCCACACACCTAATATAGTTAAAAAATACAGCGGATAGCCGAGGCGGTTCATCATTTCTGCTTCTTCTTTCATCTTCATCAATTGAACAATGGCGGTAGATGCCATGCCGAGCGACAGCCAAACGGTAACTACCCAATAAGTAATTTTGCGGGCTTTTGTAGTTGACATAATAATTATTTTAGTTTGTTGGCAATTTGTTGCAATTGATCGTGCGCCATGTTAACGCCATAGGCAAACGGCAGCTTAAGCTGTTGTGCCCTGTGTTCCTGAGAGCGATAAATAATTTGCATGGTCAGTTTGCTCGTATCATTGCTAAGCGATTCAAACTGCAGGAATTCCAGGTGTACGTCAAAGCCATTTTCCATTTCAAATGTGCGTACGATTTTTTCATTCGCCACAACATCGTGTATGGCTCCATGCGCTTTAAACAATATATTGCCCTGGTCATCGCTTGTTTCAAATGCATACCCACCGTACTTTTTGTTTTCCAGTTTTAAAACTTTAGTGCCCATCCATTGCGCCACAATATCGGCTTCGGTATAAGCCCTGAACAAGAGGTCTACCGGCAAATCAAACTCCCTGGTTACTATTATGTCCTGCCTACCTTCTTCGGCATGCACTTTTGTTTTACGTTCCATACGCTGTTATTTTTTCGATTTGTAATATTTGAGTAAGAGATTTTTGAGTGAATGAATGAATGAACATTGTTGGATCATTTTCCTTTGCTCCGCTGTTTCATAATTGCTTCCAGTTTATTAAAGCGATCATCCCACATATTGCGAAAAGGCTCCAGGAAGTCTGCTATCTCTTTCATTTTTTTTGGATTTAAGTGGTAATAAATTTCCCTGCCGGCTTGCTCCTGTTTAAGCAGTTCGCATTCGGTAAGTATTTGTATATGCTTTGAAATGGTTTGCCTGGAAGAATCAAAATTAGCCGCTATAGCGCCCGGCGTCATAGCATGCACCGCCAGCAGGGTAATGATTGCCCGACGAGTGGGATCGGCTATAGCCTGAAATACATCTCTACGTAAGTCCATTATGCAGTTATTTGACTGCAAATATATGCGCAGTCATTTAACTGCACAAATTTATTTTAAAAATAACCCACGGAAGCAGAAAAACATGGAGGGACAGATATGGAAATCCTTTAACCTGGGATTTCAATCCAGGCAATAACATCGAACTGAGCCTATGACTCCTGATTATAAAAAACAGCAAGAACCGTAGGTTCGGTCACATATTTGTAAGGATGGATTTTAATCCATCCGCTTCCCTAGAGTGAACAGCCTAATCTCCAATCATAAATCTCAAATCATCAATCAGTATAGTACAGGATGCCAACACAAAAATCAAAGTGGTTCTACGCAGTAAACAAAAAAAATATTTTTTTTTCATACATAGTAAAAAGCAATGTCGATGTATTGTTCTATATTGAGCAAACATAAATACATAGCCGTATCCCTCACAAAAGTTCATTTCCCCCTTCCCCTTTGATGAAAAAGCTACGTAGCATAACCGAAGCTGTTGTCTAACAGGTTCGCATATCTTGGTTACTATTCCCCTGCCCGATTTATTTACAGTTTTTTTTGAATGCCAAAACATTCAACAAGGTCTCTATTCCTTTTACCCAGGGAACAACCAACAACATTGTTAACCAAAAAACGATTGCATATGATGACAGCTCCAAAAACATAACACTACACAGGCGGATAATCTTTCGCCAAACGACACTTTAAACCGATCTGTAAATTTCACAACATCATTTCATGAATAAGAGACTAAAAAACCTTATAAAGGCTTGCCATGCCTTTATTGAACGAAGAAAAACGGAACACCATACACCGATGGGTCTTCTAAAAATGCTGCTACATTCCAACAAACAACTGGTGGCTTTAATGCTGCTTATTTTCACAACTAGTGCTTCGTTCGCCGGGTATGATATCCGAAATACCAACAACACAACCGATCCCTACAACCTGCAGTCTCTCGACATCAAAGGGAAAGTTACCAATGTTTCCGGCGATCCTGTTGTGGGTGCATCTGTTACGATAAAAGGCAGTACTACAGGTACAACTACCGATGAAAATGGAAACTTCTCGCTCAATGTGCCTGATGCTAAAAGCGTGCTGGTAGTAAGTTCGGTGGGTTATGCCACACAGGAGGTTGTGGCTGGCAATGGACAAGAGCTTTCCATCCAACTGATATCCTCTGGTGCTACCGACCTGGCAGACGTAGTGGTGATAGGCTATGGTACCCGTAAGAAATCAGATCTGACTGGCGCCGTAGGAACGGTGAGGAGCGATGCATTATCGGAGAGACCTGCGGCTTCGTTGAATCAAAATCTTTCCGGAAGAATTACCGGCGTGAATGTTTCCTCCAATTCCGGCAGGCCGGGCGGAAGAGCGAATATCCGCATCAGGGGCGCTACATCTATCAGCATTTCAAACAATCCTTTGTACGTAATAGACGGAGTGATCTTAAACTCAGCTGATCTGCAAAACGGCAGCACGCCTATCGACTATATCAATCCTAATGACATTGCTTCCATTGAAGTGTTAAAAGATGCGTCTTCCACCGCCATTTATGGTGCCCGTGGTGCCAACGGGGTAATAATGATCACTACCAAACGAGGCTCTTCCGGAGGTGGTAAGCTCACTTATGATGGAGATTTCAGCATAGGTGTTGCTCCCAAAAAACTGGCGGTGCTCAATGCCAGGGAGTTTTTAGAAACAGAAGAAATTGCCTATGCCAATGCACAAAAATACGACCCGGTGGGTTGGGCGTCGGGCACAAAATATGTAGATCCGCGCACCAAAAGAACCAACCCGCTTTTGTTTGACGCTAACGGTAACCCGCTATACGAAACCGACTGGCAGGATGAAACTTTCCGAAAGGCATTCACGCAAAATCACCAGGTAGGCTTTACCGGTGGTAACGACAAAGGAAGCTATGGTGCATACCTCAATCATCGCAACGAAAATGGTATTATAAAGGGATCATGGATCAAACGCTATGCTGCGCGCTTTGTATTTGATTCGCAAATAAAACCCTGGCTGAAGGTGGGCGGCAATCTTGGCTATACCGATCAAACCGACAGGCAAATTGATATACTGGGCGGCGGAGGCATTACTGTAATGCGCCAGGTGCTGGAAGCATTGCCATTTATCCCGGTAAAATATCCCAACGGCAACTGGGGGCGCAACCGTGACTACCCTGGAATGGAAGGCGGCGATAGCCCGCTGCGTATTATTGACGAGCGCACCTATTTGCTGCGCACGCAAACCATGCTGGGTAATATGTATGCCAATATAAAGCTGATGGATGGACTGGAATTAAGAACAACACTGGGCACCAACATCATTAACCAGCGGCGCGATAACTACAACGGTATAGACTTGCAGTACATATCCTCCACAGGCAACGCCGAAGTGGTGAGCAACCGCTATAATTCCTGGCAGTGGGAAAACTATCTTACCTACAACAAAAGTTTTGGCATTCATAATATCAACGCCATGGCTGGTTTGGCATGGCAGCATGTAGACAGGTACGAAGTAGCTGCCCGCAGTCAAACCTATATCGACAATTTTTACAACGTTAATAATCTCGGCGCAGGGGCAGTTATCCAGGCGCCCGGTTCATTTGCCAACGCCTACGGTATCAACTCTTACTTTGGAAGGGTGAACTATACGCTGCTAAACAAATACCTGTTCACTATTACCGGAAGACAGGACGGCTCCTCCAAATTCGGTTCTAACAACCGGTATGCGTTCTTCCCATCGGCTGCTTTGGCATGGAAGGTTACTGAAGAAAAATTCATGGAAGCCATACCAGTCGTTTCTAACTTAAAGCTTAGAACCAGCTATGGAGAGACCGGTAACTCTGAAATAAACGCTTACCAGTCGGACGAAATAATGGGCAACTACGAAGTTATTTTTGGCGGTAACAGGGAAATAGGCATAGGTGTTTCGCGCATGGGCAACCCTGGATTGAGATGGGAAAAAGTGCGCCAGGTTGATTTTGGATTGGAATTGGGATTGTTCAACAACCGCGTGAATATTGAGTTTGACTGGTACAGGAAAAGAGCGTCGGATATGTTACTGAGCGCTCCTGTGCCAAGAAGCAGCGGGTACAACGAAGTATCGCGCAACGTTGGCAGCATGGAAAACAAAGGCGTGGAAGTTGCATTGAATACCATCAATATTCAAACCGCCAATTTTACCTGGAGTTCTCTCTTCAACATTTCCATCAACAAAAACAAAGTAATAGCGTTAACGGGTGGAAGCGATATTTATTCGGGCGCTACGGTTATAAGGGTAGGCGAACCCGTTGGTTCTTTCTTCGGGCGTGTGCATTTGGGCACCTGGGGATCGCACGAGGCCGCAGAAGCCGCCGTGTACAATATGAAGCCGGGCGACGTAAAATACCTTGACCTCAACAACGACAAGGTAATCAACGATAACGACCGGACCATTATTGGTAAAGGCATTCCCGATGGTTTTGGAACTTTCATGAATACCTTCCAGTATAAGAACTGGTCGTTGATGGTAGATCTGCAATTTATGTATGGCAACGATGTACTCGACAGGAGCATACATTCTGCCGAAGACCGCCAGGGTATTGCTAACAGTTATAAAACAGTACTAAACGCCTGGACGGAAGAAAACCAGAACACACCCATTGCGCAAATACGGCCTATCAACGCATATTACACCACCAACAACGATAGTCATAAGGTAACCGATGCGTCGTTTATTCGTGGACGTAACCTGTTGCTGTCGTATACATTTACACCGCAAACAACGTCAGCCTTAAAACTGGAGCGCCTGCGTGTGTTTGCATCGGTACAAAACTTTTTCGTATCAACAAAGTATTCAGGATACGACCCGGAAGTATCCAACTCCGGCTCACCTTTCGACCAGGGTTTTGGCCTATACGATTATCCCAGGCCCCGGGTTTTTATGTTAGGAGTGAACGTGGGATTGTAATTATTGAATACTTAAAATTTTTTGAAATGAAAAAGAACATTCATCAATATTTGTTATACATGGTTTTGGGCACGAGCTTGCTATGCACAGGATGCTCCAAATTTTTAGACGAAACAGATCCGTCTAATTTTTCTACCAGCAGTTACTTCACCAAGCCGGAGCACGCAAAAAGTTCGGTAAACGCTATTTACGCCAGTATGAGAGACCCATTGGGGAGTGGTTTTGGCGGAGGCGCCTGGACGATGGTAGAGTTTGCTACCGGGCTGGCAGGCACCGATCTTGGACAAGCCGTAAACAGCTATTTTGTGAAAGATCTTACCAACACCGCCGACAATGGATATGGGTTGACTATCTGGACGGCTTATTACCGCGGAATAGCCAATGCCAACACCTCCATTAAATACATTCCAGGCATTAACATGGATGAAACGCAAAAAACGCGCTTGTTGGGTGAGGCTTATTTTTTAAGAGCCTGGTATTATTTTAACCTGGTGCAGCTTTTTGGACACATCCCGTTGGTAACGGAACCTGTGAACCTTGAATCTGACCAATTGAAACCTGCCCAGGTGTCGGCAGAGGAAGTATACAACCTTATTGTGAGCGATCTGCAAACAGCCGAACAATCTGGTCTTGAATGGACAGATCTTTCGGGCCGCGTGAGCCTCGGCGCTGTTAAATCGTTACTGGCAAAAGTGTATTTAACCATGGCGGGCTATCCTTTGCAAAAAGGTGTTTCGCATTATACATTGGCTGCACAAAAAGCAAAAGAGGTGATAGACTCAGGTAAGTTCAAGCTGTTTGCCAACTATAAAAGCATGCGCGATCTGTCGATGAAAAATGCTGAAGAAAATATTTTTATGATACAATACCTTGCCGGCACATTAGCAAGCAACTTCCAGGTATTGATTGTGCCTTACAATAAAAATATTTCTGCCTACTCCGACGAAACAGGAGGTATTTATTCAACTACCGCTTTTGCACAATCGTTTGAACCGAACGACCTGAGGGCGAAAGAAAAGCAGTTCTTCTACACCACTTTCACTCACCAGGACAACCGGAACCAGCAGGTGGCATTAGGCGGTTATTTCATTTACAAATATTTCGATACCACCGCACACCTTAGCACTGCCAGCAGTGGCATGAACTGGCCGGTATTGCGTTACGCCGATGTGTTGCTGATGTATGCGGAAGCTTCGAACGAAGTAAACGGACCAACGCAAGACGCATACGATGCTGTGAACGCCATCCGCGACAGGGCACAGCTTGCCGACCTTTCGGGATTGAGCAAAGAACAGTTACGGGAAGCGATATGGAAGGAACGCTGGCATGAGCTCTGCTTCGAAAATATTACATGGTTCGATATGGTTCGTTTGCGCAAAGCCTTTAACGTTACTACCAAACAGTTTGAAGATTACGTGGGGCACCAGTTCTCTTATGGGCCTACACTGAAAGAACGGGAGCTTTTGTTTCCTATTCCTACTTCGGAAGTGTTGAATGGCGGACTTACGCAGAACGAGGGATACTAATGGGGGGGGAAAGGGGGAAGAGTGATAAGTGATAAGTGATAGGTGGTAAGGGTAAGAATAGAAGGTAAGTGTAAAGTCTGGAAACAACAGGCTGATAGTTAAAAGGCAAACCCCTTCTCGATGCCAGAGAAGGGGTTTTATTATTTACAACCAGCTATTGAGCGTTGTTAAAAGCTCCTGTATTCGCCGGTTAAATATTTGTTGGCTTCTTCTTCTTTAAAGCGTGCATTTTCACCGTCCCAGTTAAGGGTTTGATTGGGGAAACGCGCCGCAATAACGCCCAGCAAAATAACTTCTGTAAGCTTTGCTGCATAAGAAAATGGTGCGCTGCATTTGGCTTTACCAAGGCAGGTATCTACAAACTCATGATAGTGCTTCTGGCCTTCCACATCATAACTTACCGTTGGCTTGCCTGCCTTGCCTTTAGGATCGAATTTTTTAAGATCGATAGGCTGATAGGCATTTTCAACGATCAGTTTCGGAAGTTGCATAAAGTGTGGCAGCAACAGGCGTTGCCCGTTTTCGCCAATAAACATAGCGCCCTGGTCGGGCAGCTTTTCGCCATTAGGCAGTGTTAGTTCTTCCTGCAGCTCCGGCGCGCCGCTGCCGTCGTACCAAACCCATTCAAGCGTGTCGGCGGTATACTTTGTT
Source organism: Agriterribacter sp. (assembly GCA_051958655.1). Taxonomy (GTDB): domain Bacteria; phylum Bacteroidota; class Bacteroidia; order Chitinophagales; family Chitinophagaceae; genus Agriterribacter. Next base: position 21,993 of record JBQCFW010000098.1, read on the forward strand.
CCCGGAAAAACATAGGTCACATGGTTTTTTTCTGCATGACCAAAATCATTCGGCTCACGGCACTCGTTCTTTACGGTTAAGGGTACACTCAGTTGCAAAGCATTATACGGCGTGTCAAAAATATGCACACCCATATCTCCCAGGGTCCCACATCCGTAGTCAATGCATGTTCTCCAGTTGCCGGGGTGGTAAAATCCTTCTTTATAAGGTCTTTCCTTGGCAGTACCCAACCACAGGTTCCAATCCAGTCCTTCCGGCACCGGGTCACTTCCCTCTGGTGCAGTACCATCATAACCCCACACTTTTGGCGACCAGGCAATTACTTTTTTTACTTTTCCAATAATGCCTTTCTGAATAAGTATGGTGGCTAATTTATAGTCGTAAAACGAGTGTACCTGGATGCCCATTTGAGTAACCAGTTTCTTTTGTGCTGCTACCGCATCCATTTTGCGCGATTCTGAAATGTAGTGTGTAAGCGGCTTTTGACAGTACACATGCTTATTCATCTCCATTGCCATTAACGAAACCGGCGCATGTGCATGATCGGGAGTTGATACCACCACCGCGTCTATTTCGTTTCCCAGGCTTTTAAACATTTCGCGGTAGTCGGTAAATATTCTTGCATTTGCATAGGTTGCCTTCAGCGCGTTTATTTTATTCATGTCCACATCGCAAAGCGCCACCACTTCAACCGCCGGGTGGGAGGCAATATCTTTTAAATCGCTTGTACCCATCATCCCCAGTCCAACCTGGGCAATTCTTAGCTTTTTAGCACCGTTAAATGCTGTCGAAGGAAAGGGTAGCAGGAACGCCAGCGAACCCGCTGCGGTTGTCTTTATAAAACTTCTTCTTTTCATGTTGTTCATGTGTAAGTTTTTATTTGAATGTAGCCGCATGGTCTGCGGCAGAGAATTATGCATCAAAAAAATTCACTTTTACAAGAAAATTTTTATGCTACGTTTCATCTGCTTATTTGTGTTTAGTAATGGTTATTTAAGCGGTTTAACTGTTACGTTTCTAAAAGACAAATGTCCTCCGTGATGCTGAAAACCAATATAACCTGTTTTAGCTTCTCCATATTTTTCG
>JBQCFW010000099.1:0-12409 GCA_051958655.1 Agriterribacter sp.
ACAGCCAGAAGACGGCCGTTGAAACAAAAAAAGCAACTTAATTTTGAATCGCTCCATCATACATAAACTGAAAATCTTCGCCAGCAAAATCGGTGGTCAATTTGCTTCGGCCTGATATGGTCAATTTGATCGGCGCACGCAATCATATCCCCAAAGGATTTTATTACGCCGTCAACAGGACATTTTATTCGGGTATTTTTCTCGATGGGATCACAAAAGGTGGCATCATTCAGCCGTCATCTTTAGATCTAAGCCGATATGCGCTTGATGACAAGTTGAAGACCACTCTTGACATATACAAAAATCCGGATACAGTTAAATATCTAATTTCCAAAGGAACACTTTTAAAGGCAACATGGTTCCATATTGAAATTGAACCTAAGCCCTTTCATCTGTTCAAGGATCTGGTAAGTTTGATTGGCAATAGTGAGTATGATAAAGGAGTTGCGAGATTAAAAGCACGATGTTTTGAATTTCTAAAGACTATTCCTTATGAGTTTATATTGGGTATTAGATATCCTAACAGGAAAGGCCTTTATGAGCTTCAATTGTTCAAGGTTTTCAAGAAGCCGGATTCTCCAGTCATGGTATTGCACGAAAACCCCGATGACCGGATGCCTTTGATCATAGACAGTTACGAAAACGTTGAAGCAATTGAATGTGAAAAAATAACCGGTGAGACATTCCATCAGAGAAATAGCAAACGGGCTGACTATAGCATTTTGAAGAATGGGTGCGTGAATGTAATGGGTGTTGGGGCGATTGGAAGCGAAATTTCAGACTGCTTGGCAAAAGCCGGTATTGGCAAAGTTTATTTGTTCGATGACCAACTATTAAAGGCTCATAATGCTGTAAGACATTTAGCAGGATTAAATCGTGTGGGCGAAGGGAAAGTAACCGCTGTTGCTGACATTATCAGCCATCATAATCCTTTTGTTCAAGTTGCTCCTATACCGCTAAATCTTTACGAACTCGAAGCAGGATATCATCTCCAGGATGATTCTATTACTATTAGCTCTGTCGCGGATGACAATGTCGAAGGCTATTTAAACGAGCACCTCGTTATTGCGAACAAGCCTGCCTTCTATGCGCGCGCGCTTAGGGGCGGAAAAGTAGCCCGGATTTTCAGGGTTATTCCAGGTAAAGACGCCTGCTTTCACTGCTTGACGCTTTATAGACAGGAAAAGAAAACCTTTACTGAAATACCTGAAGACGAAGACTATCCGACGCTAAGAAATGAATGTAACAATCCTATTCGCCCCGCAAGTGCCGCCGATTTAAAGTTTATAGCTTCTTTTGCTTCCCGGTTATTAATTGAGCACGTCCAGAACGGTGAGTCGCCGTTTAATCACTGGATTTGGACATCAGAGGCAATTCCTGACACAAAACTAAATACACCATACCAATTTTATACTGAGCATTTACCAACTCATCCTAATTGTTCATACTGTAATCATGAAAAGAAAATAAAAGTAATTCTAAGCAAAGAGGTATTAAAGTTAATGCAGGGTTTGATTAAGCAGAATCCAAATATTGAAACCGGGGGAGTACTTGCTGGCGAAACAGACGAGGCCGGAAACATTGTAGTAGCTCATGCTTCAGAGCCAGGGCCAAAAGCCGTTCGGTCAGCAACCAGATTCGAAAAGGATGTAGAATTTTGTCAAAAGTTCCTGGACGATCTGTATGTTGAATCGAAACACAAAAAGATATATGTAGGGGAATGGCATTCTCACCCTTCGAAAAACAATCATCCAAGCGGAACAGATATTAAAAGTCTTTCAGAAATCGCAGTTCAGAAAGAATACTTAACGGAGAATCCGGCTATGATAATTTTTTCTAACACTGGGCAGCCATCGTGCACGATTCATACCGCAGGGAAACGATATTACTTTGCGAACCTTCAAATCACCTAATTCAAAACTAATGCCACCATGTTTAAAAATATTTACTTCTACCGAGCCAGGTTATTTCCAGCATTATTGACGTCCATCCCACTACTTATATTGCTCAATAAGGTTTTTGTGGTAGAATTTCAGAACGCATTAAAAAACGTGTTCGACGTACTGCCGATAATAGCTCACCTAGGGTTATCTGCCGCTATTGTCTTCTTGTGTGTTCAAGTTAACCGTTTATTAGCAAAAGAGATATTTCAACGATTTTATTTTCGGGAGGAACTAAAAATGCCAACAACAAATCATTTATTATGGCAGAATAACTATTACGATGTAACATTTAAAAAAAAGATCAGAGATAAGATGAAAGAGAAATTTAATATTTCACTATTAAGTGCACGTGAAGAGCAGGAAGATGAAACAAAAGCAAGGAAGTTAATTTTAACTGGAGTTGGTCAAATCAGGATTGCGTTAAAAGGTAATACGATGCTATTTCAACACAATATCGAATATGGGTTTTGGAGAAATTTAATTGGTGGTTCTGTTCTTGCTGTCATCTTTTCGGCAGTAATATCTTTCTATGGACAATTTAACCGGGTGAATGATCTGACAACAGTGGGAATAATACTCTTTTTTATCTACGTAATACCTATCGTGTTAAGCAAACTCATAATTAGCCATTATGGAAGGTATTATTCGAAGATTCTTTACGAACAATTTTTAAGTATATGATAACAAATTCATGGGTTGAAATGGTATTTTGGGATGTCCAGCATGGCCATGCTACTTACATTAAAAGTCCGAATGGAAAGCACATTGTGGTTGATCTGGGTATTGGCTCTCACGACGATAATAATACAGCATTTAGCCCCCTTCTTCATCTCAAAAACAACTACAATGTAGCTCAACTTGATTTTGCGATTATAACCCATCCGCATCTTGATCATATAGACGATATTCTAAACTTTGATGCTTTAAATCCGAAAGTTCTTTTGCGGCCAAAACATTTAAAAGATGAAGAAGTTTACCATGACCAGTTACGAGATAGAGACAAACCGAAATTTGAAAAATATGTAGAAATTAGTAACCGTTACAATCAGACCATCGCAGAGAGCTACCCTGCTTTCGTAAAACCCGAGAACTATGGAGGTCTTCAGATTCAGCGTTTTCTTCCTATTGGTTGTCCGCGGGACAATTTTAATAACCATAGTATTATTTCAGTATTCACGTATGCTGACGTAAAGGTGATTGTTCCTGGAGATAATGAGGACGAGTCTTTTGAGGAATTATTGCAGAGCGAAGCATTTATTAAAGCTATAAGTGGTGCAGATATTTTACTGGCGCCTCATCACGGAAGAATATCTGGATACTACGACGATTTTGTAAATCTGATTTATCCCCGCTTAACAATTGTTTCCGACGGCAGATTTTGTGATACTAGTGCGAATCCGAGATACTCTTCTAAAAGTAGAGGATGGTCCGTTTTTAAAGGCGGAATCGAGACAAAACGAAAATGTTTAACGACGAATTCAGATGGTGAGGTGTTTGTCAGGTTTGGATATGATGAAAATGGTAAAAGATTTCTTAATGTGCGTATCAAGTGATATCGTAGGCTCCATTTTTTTTAATTAACGTGTTTTACTAAAGCCGACTTCAATAAACTATAATATCGTAATGAGTCTTATTGTTGCTAGAAAATCAGAAGGGCAGTTGTGTATTGTCAGTGATACTAAACTTAGTTACCCCAATCATGAGGTAAAAGGCCTGAAAGATAGCCCTTCTGAAGGAGTAGTGAAGTCTGTTATTATCAACCAGAATATTTGTATATCGTTTGCTGGGGAACTTAGTTATGCGGAAGCGGCTTTAAGGTTAATTTTTGAAAATGATAGTATTGAAAATATAATTGAAATTCTCAAGCGTTACCATGTTGAATCTGATTATAGAACAGAGTTCCTCCTTTGCTATTATTGTGATGAACCGATTATTTATAAATTTAAGGACAATGAATATGGCCCTGTTGTTTCTTCCTGGATTGGAGACCAGAAGGCTTTTAACCGTTTTCAGGAAAGCATGAGTGGGGTTCGTAAGGAATCAAAGCAAAAGAAGAAAAAGCAAGAGAAAGCTCTGCCAAGTTCAAACAAGCCAGCGATTATCTTTGAATCCATGAATTTATCTTTTGAAGCTTCATCCCCTAAGTATTTATCCAGGATGTCTTCTGCCATGGACGAGGTGATTGAAGACGGCAATATCAATTCCGTTGGCGGATTCAAAGTTAATGTGATCTATAAAGACAGGTTTTATTATAATTTCTATACAAAAAGTTATCGTGGCCAGTTTGCAATGATTGGACTTGGAAGCCATATTATTGGACACGGAGGATCTGATGAAGGAGCCTATTCCTTGAACTTTTTTGGAGGTTCAAGGGATTTCAAAAGTTTAGCACTTCACATACGGCAAGCAAGTTTAGGAATTGTTTATCATAGGGAGGGCAACGGTTTGCTTAAGCCCACGCTATTTAGGATGGATGAAGTAGATTTTTCAGATTTAGTCAAGGAAAGATACCAATTACATGCCCCCATGTTGACCCAGGATAGGTTGCAAAAATTCACAAATGAAGGGCGGAGAGCATTTCAGCAAAAGGACTTCCGGAAGGCAAGCGAGTATTTTGACAAGGCCATTCAGAGTGCTCAAGGAAAGCAAAAGGCAGAAGTTCTTTTCTTTAAGGGGGTAGCTCTTTTGAATCTAAACGATCATCCTAAAGCTATCGCGGTCTTCCAGGAGGCGATAAGTATTGACCCGGCAATTCAGCAAAAAATCAACGAATTATTTTCAAAAGGATCTACGAAAGCATGAGTAGCGCAATTTAATTTAATAGTGTGCAGTGACAGCAATGTATTTTAAGCTTTAATATCTCTTCTTATATATTTTTTGCAATCGAAATATTCTAAATACGGATTAACAATTGAGCTTGATCGAGCCCTGAAAAATAATTGATACTTTCTACAGAAATACACATCGAATTGGCGCTGTCTTCTTCGTTCCAGTCTCGAAAACCCAAATTGAATACGCGTTAGGAAACCTTTTGCAGCTTCTTCCTGAATACTTTCATGTTGCCCCTGTCGAGCCACAATTCTTTTATTTTTTGAGCAGCTTCTTCCGGAGTAATACGGATGTATCTATAGAAATCTTTTTCGTTCTTATGTCCGCTTATTTTCATAATGAGCTTAACCGGAGTGCCTGCTAAAAACTCATTGGTGCAAAATGAACGACGGACAGTGTGCGAAGTAATCCAGTCAAATTTTTGCTTACTTACATTAATACTCTTGCTTCCTTTTTTATAAGAAAACTTAATCAGTTGATCTATTCCGGCCAGTTTTCCGATTGTTTTGATATGGCGATTGAATTCAGAATTGGTAAGGTCAGGAATCTTTTCGCGGAACTGTTCGGTAAAAATCAACTTGGCTTCTTCACGAAGCGGAATGACTACCCAGCGCCATAATCATACCAATCGAGTCCCATTCCATCGCTAAAATCCTTTTCCTGCTTCTCCTTACCGTTAAATTCAAATTTGGTGGGCTTCGCAGGATCTGGCTTTCTTCGTTGCCGACTTGCCAGATTGAAAAAGGAATTGTTGCCGCGTTGCCATCTATGGAACTCAAATTAACCTATCGCTTTCGCGCTGCTTGCTCCAATTCATTTGCCTCCTGTTTAAGCCGAAGTGCTTTTTGCAATCGCTCTGCATTACGCCGGTATTCTTTTTCTTTTTGAATGACCCTTTCCCGCATGCCGGGATCTTTAGCTTGCAAAGAATCCAATTTGTCGAGATAATGCTGTAAAGGCATGAGGGCGGTGTCCAGCCGGAGCATTCTGTATTTGGTGTCGTTGGCAGTATAGTTTTCTAGTTTCCCGTAGGTTATATACCAGCCAGAAGAACTAATTACGACCAGAATAACCAATATGATTGCTATCCAAAACAACTTCGGAACGTAGTGATGATGTACCACCCGGGAGTTCAGAGGCACAGAAAGTTGATGGGACAGTTTATCCAACTGCACAGATAAAGATGCCATACGGTTATCGCTGAGCCTCGTGTTCTTTATTTCTGTTTTAAGGCTTTCAAGGGCGGTAAGTATCTGTTCGGTTTGGGAAGCCAGGTCAGGAGCTTTATCCAACTGTCGGCGAAGAGATTCAATTTGCTTTTCCTGCTCTCCTAGTATTTCGGTGGGCGAAAAATAAATCTTAACTTGTTTCAGTTTTAATCCTTTTCTTCCAAAAAAGCCTTTCATTTACCTATAACAATATAAACTTATCTCCTGATTCGCTAAAGAAAAGTTATGTGACTGAAGAGGCGAAGCTATGTAAAACAACCAAAACACAATAAGATTTAAACCGATTGTCCATGAAGGACATACTTCTGTTGGCTTGTATTTCACTAAGGAGCCGAAATTACTTTTAGCAGTGAGGAAAACATCCGGAATAAGTGGAGTCAATCCAACCGATGTTGGCATCTTCCGGTGGAGAAAAAGTATTATGAAGAATAGTGGACAATTATTTTTCTGGGAAATGCCTCGTCCCAAAAAACGCTCTCAGCTTCCGAAAGTGCTTAATGAAACTGAGCTGTCCAAACTTTTTAATGCGCTAACCAACAGGAAACATAAAGCCATGTTATTCACTGTATACAGCGCCGGTCTGCGTGTGAGCGAGCTTGTGAAACTTACGCTGGCAGATATCGATGCATGTAAGCCAACAGCAACTGATTAATATCACAAGTCCTTTAGATAATTTGATTAAAGGTGGAAAGATCAAATGGTAGTGGCGGCGACGTCAAATTATAATTTTTAAACATTGTCATTGACGCAATGCACCAATACAATATTGATTTTTATCAATCGCTTGATTTCAGTTAAATAGCGTTATGCGCCACTGCGTATAATAGCATAAATAGAAACGTTAGCGGTAAGCATATATGACAACATACACTCCACCAACATTCAAAGTAACTTCTTTCAATTGCCCAGGCTTATAAATATCATAGCTGATGTAATGATTACGCAACCAAAGCATGTTGACAGTTTATATAGTGGCTTGCCACCAAACCTAATTAAGGGAATAGAAAACAGAGATAAAAAGTGACAAATGCCTACCGCTAACATTCGTGTTTGCGCTATGGCGGCAGACGAACCGCGGCTGATCATATGTTTCTACTGGACTTTATATCTTTAACTGAACGGCAGTGATGCTATTTCCGCCACAGCGCAAACACTTTCCGTTGTAGGTAATGCGAACTGACATTATGAAGGAATGGACAGTTCTTATCTTTTCAAACCTTTTCTTTAGTTGCAATCAAAAGGCACAGACACAAAATGACTATATGTTTAAGTCCGACAAAAGAAATTATGCGACAGAGCTAATTGACAACAGCTTTCTAAAATATGCAGACAGTTCAAAGGTTGACAGTTTAAAAACTCAAATCGAAAACTCATTTAACATTTACGAAGACGAAAATTTTAAAATAGCTCACATTGACGCCGAAGAACTTGCTGAATTTAGCTTTGACTTTTTTCTTCCGACCCTCAATAAGATTTATCCAAGAGAGACATTAAACTATCAGCCCAAAAGCTAAACAACGATGACAACTCATTTGACGCTTTAATCAATGGCGACACAATACAACTTTATACTCAAAGGGATTTAGACACCAATACATTTTGGGACGCAGCCCCAAGGAATTTCTTTAGAAAAGTAAATGAGATATTAAAAGCAAAAAATAATGACGAACAGTTTTACTTACTTTATGGCGGCAATGATTTACACACTATGCTTTTAACGGATAAACAGTTTTCAATTATTGTAGACTATTATAAAGGAAATGCAAAGGAGACACCATGCAAGCCATGACTGCACTACCTACAACAGGTGGTTTGGCAATATGGCGGGGCAACGAATATTTTCTCAGTTTTTTGTTCTTAATATTTAACTTTATCAAAAAGCCAGGCAGCGGCTCTGGGTGGACGAATATATAGTTCCCTGCCTTCGCAGATACCTGCCGTTAGGCGTAAGTTCACCCTCATGGACAGAAAGACATTACAAACTGAAATAGAACGACTTGGGTTTTTAGATTTTGTTTTGAAAGAAAATCTTGACAAGGTTAGAGATGGACTTTTAGATAATATTATTAGTAAACAAGCTTTTTTCTTTCCTCATGGAGAGGAATACAAAAACATTAATGGTCGTCTTTTTTCGTTCGACCCTGAGAGCTTAACCGAAGGAGGAGCAGTTAACCTTTTTAACTGTATGCGACCCAGTATAGAAAAAGCTGGACTGAAAATCACTAAAGCGGAACAAATATTTGATTTTACCGCTAATTCAAGAGTTCCGAATTATAAGCTAATTATAAATGACAGAGTTTGCGATTTAGGCATAAAGGTGTTTCTTCCATTTTTGTTATGGGGCAAAGTGACAAAGAAATTTACTCTCTTTTTAAACGGAATTTTAAAGAAAAATAAGATTAAAGAACGTTTATATTTTATGAATGATTCATGTAGTGACACTGAGATTGCCTTTTTAACCCCCGAACAAATGAGATTTATTAATTCCTTAAATCTTAACCCTAAAGACAAGGTATATAGTATCTCTAGTTGGACAATTTGGAAACCAACCTTTCAGATAATTGGACTCATCTTCGGTGCGATATTCAGAAAGAAAGCAAAAAACGCTTAACATTTGGTTTTGCATCAGCAAGGGGGGACGAATAAATCATCATCTTTGTGCTACTATCGGCTACATATCCGGCTGACAGAACGCTGATGAGCAATCAAATATATTTCCAACTTTTGTATCTTTCATCATCAGCAGTTTCGGGCTGGAAGTTTTTTAAATGCCCTGCCGAACGCAACGCTGCTTAACGTTGGCGGTTATTGCAAACGGCTCTTCTACGACAATACGTTACTAATTTTATAAATCCTAATAGTACAATAAATGATTAATAAGCATTTGGTTTTGATATGCTTTATTATCTCAGTGATTTTAATAGTAATAGCAACGTTCGCCTATCCGGGCGGCTCATTGCTTGACAAAAATTCTACAGGATTTGCGTGGTCAAAGAATTATCTAAGCAATTTATTCGCTGCAAAAGCGATAAATGGTTTAGAAAATCCCGGCAGGAATTGGGCAGTTATTGGAATGCTATTCCAATCGGTGGGTTATGGAATTTTTTTTATCAATATGTCAAAAAAGATGTCTGTAAAAACATGGGCTGGTATTTTAAAATGTATAGGCGTTATCAACTTAGTATTTATTTTCCTGATTGCGACACCGTTGCACGACTTGGGGACAATATCAATCGTTTTAACATTGTTTGGTTTTTTTACTATTACTGTGTTTGTCTTAAAGTCAAAACTTAATGTACTTAAATTCTGTTGTATTATTTGCTTACTGACTTATTATGGTTTCTTTACTGTATTTGGTTTGGGCTATTCAGGCTTGGCAATCGCAATGCAGAAAGTATATCTTATAAGCTCTATGCTCTTAGTTTTAGGATTAGAGTATTTTACTAAATATGAAGACTTCATACAAATTAAGTCGAAAAAGTATATGGTATAAGCAACAAACGCTAACAACGGGTTTTAATCAAGTGGGGGCTAAAGGAAGGTCAATCGACAGTAAATCGGAATATCAGCACAGCATAAAGCCCTGCCGTTGTAGGCAACCCTACCCAACAATCGTGAAGACATTCACAGACAGACAAAAACGAACAGACCAAATCTCACCCACCACCCAGAATTTCCAAAAAAGTCAATTACAAATCCACTATCATTGATTTGACTACAACGACCATTGTTTTGGCTACTTCCACGCCTTATGCTCTATCCATCTTTGCAGTGTCAATAATGCATTAATTAAATACATAAAAGATGGACACTAAAAAAGTATGGCTTGTAACAGGGGCATCAAAAGGATTGGGATTATCCTTAGTGAAAAGACTGTTAAACGAAGGCTACAAAGTAGCTGCAACCTCCAGAACTGTTGATAGTTTGGAAAAAGAAGTAGGAACATCTGCAAACTTTCTTCCGCTGGGAGTAAACGTAACAGATGAAAAAAGTGTAAGCAACGCCATTGCTAAAACTTTGGAAATATTCGGCACTATTGATGTTGTGGTAAACAATGCTGGTTACGGACAGTTGGGCACTTTGGAAGAATTGAGCGACAAAGAAGCACGCCAAAACTTTGACACCAATGTGTTTGGCTTGCTGAATGTGATGAGAAACGTAATGCCTCATTTACGCAACAAAAAATCGGGACACATCATCAACATTTCTTCTATTGCAGGATTTTTAGGCGCATTCCCCGGTTGGGGAATTTACAACGCTACAAAATTTGCCGTTGCAGGTTTGACAGAAGCATTTTCGGCAGAAACAGCATCGTTGGGCATTAAAGCTACAATTGTTTACCCCGGGTATTTTAAAACCAATTTCTTGCTGCAAGGTTCACTTCGTCTTGCCGAAAACCCGATTACCGAATACAAAGCCGCAAGAGATTTGGAAATAGTTCACGACACCCAAATTATCGGCAACCAGCCGGGCGACCCCGAAAAAGCTGCACTTGTATTTATCCAATTAGCCGAAAACGAAAATCCTCCATTGCACTTTTTTATGGGTAGCGATTCTTTCGGAATGGCAAACAACAAAATCGGCACTTTGCAAAGTGAATTAAGTGCTAACGAAGCGTTAAGCAAATCAACTGACTTCTAATTTTTAAACAAAGAGAGATAGAGCAACGATTACTCTATCTCTTTTTAAAATTTGCAAAAGTAATGACGAATAAAAAAGTTCATACATTCAATACGGTAAGTGAGTATCATAAAATGAGTGGCTTGCCAAAACCCGAACACCCATTGGTTAGTTTGGTGGATTATGGTTTGGTGGAATATCAAACTGATGAAAAAGAAATCAGTTGGGTTCAGAATTTTTATACAATAGGGTTAAAACGAAACATACAAGGAAAATTTCGTTACGGACAGCAACAATACGATTTTGATGAAGGCTTATTATCGTTTGTGTCGTCAGGTCAATTAGTGCATCTCATGGTTGAAAAACCTAAAGTAAAACCAACAGGTTTTCTCTTGCTTATTCACCCCGATTTTATTTGGAACACATCGTTGGCAAAAAACATCAAACAATACGATTTCTTTGGCTACGCTGTAAACGAAGCTCTTTTTCTTTCAGAAAAAGAAGAAGCCATTGTTACGGATATATTCTTAAATATTCAAAGAGAATATCATTCCAATATTGATACATTCAGCCAAAACATCATTATTGCACAAATTGAACTTTTGTTGAATTATTGCGAACGTTTTTACAAGCGGCAATTTATTACAAGAAAGAAAAGCAGTCATCAAATGCTTGAACGACTGGAAAATGTTCTTAATGAATATTTTGACAATGATGATTTAATAAACAAAGGTTTGCCAACTGCACAATATATTGCGGGCTTACTCAACATATCGCCCAACTATTTGGGCAGTTTGCTTAAAACATTAACAGGACAAAGCACACAGCAACACATACACGACAAACTAATTGACAAAGCAAAAGAAAAACTATCAACGACAAACTTATCCGTTAGCGAAATTGCGTATGAATTAGGTTTTGAACACCCGCAATCTTTCAGCAAACTTTTCAAGACAAAAACCAATCAATCGCCTTTGGAATTTAGGCAATCGTTTAAATAATAGCCGACAATTATAATGGCTGAAAAAGGGCAGCCACTAACATGGTATTGCCAAAGGCGGGCTGACCTGCAAAATTAATCGTATGTGCTTCTATTTAACTTTGTACATTTACTAATATGAATTGATACTATTTCTAGCTCTTCGGAATACCACAACCGTTACATGTCATTTAAATCGACAGCCGAATGAAACAAGGAGTCGTGCTACAGTCTGAATTGTACGCGCGGGCCTATCGCTGGTCTATCAACTTTCATGTTACGGTCTGTTTAACATTCCCTATACATTCAATGAACTTGTAAGACCCCAAAGTTACTGCGTTCCCGGAACCGGGCATAGAGACAGTTTGACACCTTAATCGTAGTAAAAACTCGTAAAAGCAACTTCATTGAAACGAATTAAGTGCCTCCAAGATTATAAATGCCGGGAGTGGTCACATTTCTCGCATGCCCTTGGGCCGGCAAGCATTAAATTATTTTACAGAATTGAAATCATTAACTTTAGGATCAGATCTTTTGATTCTTTCTCTTTCATAGTAAAATCTTCTGGATATGCAACGAAGAAAATTTGTCAAGAATTCCGGTATTTTGGCAATAGGGTTTGGCATATTTGGAAATATTCGATGGGATGGTAACAGGTTTATTGGCGATACTCCAACCACAACAGATATACTGGGTCCTTTTTATCGGCCGGGGGCCCCTTTAAGAGTTAATATTAATCCTCCTGATTTTTCAGGAGAGATCCTTCAACTGTCAGGTACTGTTTTTAAAGAGGATAACAAAACTCCGTT
>JBQCFW010000100.1:0-26145 GCA_051958655.1 Agriterribacter sp.
GTATATGCAGAAGAAGGCGTTTTTAACCGGGATAAAAAAACCTTTCTGGCTACCTTAAAACCAGTAATGATCATTAAACAGGATAAGGATTCGCTTTTTATAACCGCCGACACACTGTATTCCGGTATTAAGGTAGACACATTGTACAAAAGAGATTCTGCAGCAGAAGCATTGAAGGATGCTATGGCGGGAAAAGAAAAACCACCTGTGCGGGTTGGTGGCGATGATAGCCCTGAAAACCGGCTGCCGGGAAAACGCAACTTACCGGGCATGAAAAGAAAAACATTACAGCCGGCAGATTCCGCTTCGAATGTTTCCAGGTTGCCGGCACCCGCCGTAAAAGATTCTTCAGTAGCGGCTGTGTCCTCTCCCGTTAGTGACGACTCTTTGAAAGTTACGCTCACGGCAGATTCCTTAACAAAGAAGCCCATGAGCGATTCTTTGGCGCTTGCGCTGAATGACAGCATTAAAGTAGATACTATCCGGCACGTACAAACGCTGGAAATTGAAAAGATAGACAGTGTGCGTTTTTTCCAGGGATACCACCATGTGAAAATATTTGCCGATTCTATGCAGGCAGTTTGCGACAGCATGTACTTTTCGGGCATCGATTCCATATTCCGGCTGTTTACCGATCCGGTAGTGTGGGCCAAAGAAAGCCAGATCAGCGGCGATACTATTTTCCTGCATACTAAAAATAAAAAACCGCAAAGAGTAGAAGTTTGGGAAAACGCTTTCAGCATCAGCAAAAGCAACGATGAATATTTTAACCAGCTGAAGGGAAACGTGATCAATGGTTATTTTGCAGATGGGGAAATTGAACACATCCGGGCGAAAGGCAGCGCCGAAAGCCTGTATTATTTGCAGGACGATGACAGCGCGTAGACCGGTGTAAATTATGCGCAGGCAGACCTGATCAACCTATACCTTACCAAACGTGAATTGCAAAAAATAACCTGGATAAACGAAGTAACGGGCGGCTTTTACCCGGTGCGCCAGGTGCCGGAAGAAAGAAAACGTTTCAGGGATTTTAAATGGCAGGAAGCGAGACGCCCTAAAACAAGGCTCGAAATTTTTGAGTGATTGGTTTAGCAGGTTATTGGTAAAACAAGTTTAATTAGCAAGGTTTACAAGTTCATTCAAAAAGTAAAGCCGCAGATTCGCAGATGAAAGATTTATCTGCGAATCTGCGGCTGAAATAATTTTCCACTAATTCAACCTAATTAACTCACTTAACTATTTCTGATCTTCCGGTTTTTTACAGCAGGAAGGTAATTTTTTATACGAATCTTCATTTGCTTTCACATCATCAGCATCGTACCCCGCATTGGCAATGCTGGTTTTTACATTCTCAACGTTTGTCCTGTCGCTGAGGTAAGTTACAGTGGTTATTTTTTTCTTATAGTCCACATTTACCTTTGTAACACCTTCTTCAGCCTTCATGTAATTTTCAATCTTTTTCTTACAGTTTTCACATTGAACGGTGGGCGTTGCAATTTTTACCGTAACAGGTTTTTTCTGTTGCGCATTTGCACTCCAGGCCAAACCACAGATCATGGTAACTAAGAACAGCATTTTTTTCATGAGATAGAATTTTATTTGTTCTACAATAGAGTTTGCTGAATAATGATTATGAAAAGATACAGCTTTTTCTGCTAAGGCTGCCAGTTGGCCGGATCTTTACGCCAGTTTAACAAGGTATTCTCCGTATCTGCCCCCACAATTCCCTGTTCCACCGCCAAAGCAATCAATGTTTCGTAATTGGTAAGCGATTTTAAAGGCACGCCTGCTTTTTCAAACGCTGCGGCAGCCACATCAAACCCATACGTAAAAATTGATACCATTCCTTCTATCTCCAGGCCTTGCTGGCGCAATACATCGCATACCTGCAGGCTGCTTTTACCGGTTGATATAAGGTCCTCGATCACCACTACTTTCTGCCCGGCTTCATAATAGCCCTCTATCTGGTTGCCTAAACCATGCTCCTTAGGCTTAGGTCTCACATAAATGTATGGAAGTTTCAACTGGTCGGCAGCCATCGCTCCCCACGCAATGCCCGCCGTAGCCACGCCTGCCAGCAAACCGGCATCGGGAAAGCTTTCAAAAATAACGTTGCACAATTCGGATTTCACAAAATCGCGTATATAGGGAAAGGAAAGTGTTTTTCTGTTATCGCAATAAATAGGACTTTTCCAGCCCGATGCCCAGGTAAAAGGTTGTTGTGGATTCAACCGGATAGCATTAATTTGTAAAAGCTTTCCGGCAACTGCTTTTTCGTTCGTCATGCCGCGAAAATAATAAATTGCTTTGTATGGTTCTTAAAATCTATTTCGGCAATAAGCCCGTTTTTTTGTGCGATGAAATTACCCCGGTAATAGAAGAATACCGGCATCATCCCGATACGGTGTTTATTGATGAACTTACCAATCCCGCAGTAAAATCTCTGCTGCACGAAATAGCAAAGCCAGGCTTTCATGCAGGTATATTGTACCATCGGGATATTGACCAGTTGAAAAAAATGTTCTGGAAACATTTTACGGTAATACAGGCTGGCGGCGGATTGGTGAGAAATAAGAAAGGAGCCATATTAATGATATACAGGCGGGGTAAATGGGATTTGCCTAAAGGCAAGCTGGACAAAGGCGAAACGCTGGAAGAATGTGCTTTGCGTGAAGTACAGGAGGAAACAGGACTGCAGCAGGTAAAGCTGGGTTCATTTTTGCTGACAACCTATCATGTATACGAAGACTTTGGAAAGCATATACTAAAGGAATCTTACTGGTATACTATGCAAGCCAATGGCAGCGAAGCAACAAAGCCACAGGTGGAAGAAGATATACACGAAATAGAATGGGTGCCGCCGCCGGATGTGGAAGATAAACTAAAAAATACTTTTCCTTCGATAGTGGATGTTATGAAAGCTGCAACCTTGGCATAAAAGAACATTGGATTAAAATCCAATGCAACAATATTGCACTGAGTCTCCGGCTCTGGCTGTCGAACTTTTTCGCCAAGGTTCGTGTCTCACGAACCTTGAATGGATTAAACGTAGGGCGTGAGACACGCCCCACGGCGAAATTTTTAGAACAACGCTTTTATTTCTTTTACGATCCTCGCTTTTTCCTCGTTGGTTAAGTTAGAGCCGGAAGGAAGGCACAACCCTTTTTCGAACAATCGCTCCGAAGTGCCGTCGCCATAAAATGGAGCATCGGCAAAAACCGGTTGCTTGTGCATGGGTTTCCACAGCGGGCGACTTTCTATGTTCACTGCGTCCAGGGCAAGCCTTAGTTTTTCGCGGGTAACAGTATCGTGGTTTACAATAACGGTGGTAAGCCAGTGATTGGAAAAATATCCTTCAGGATCCTGTGGAAATTCAAATGCCGGTATTGCTTTAAGCTCGTTTTTATACCAATCGAAATTGGCGCGTCTTTGAGCAATGCGTTCGGGCAATACTTCCATTTGCCCCCTTCCTATACCTGCGCAGATATTGCTCATGCGGTAGTTATAGCCAATATGCGAATGCTGGTAATGCGGAGCTGCATCTCTTGCCTGGGTAGAAAGAAAGCGCGCTTTTTCCGCAATGGAAGCTTCGTGTGCAACCAGCGCGCCCCCGCCAGACGTTGTAATAATTTTATTACCGTTAAACGACAATGCGGCAATCACTCCAAATGTACCGCACATCTTCCCGTTAATGTGGCTGCCCAATGCCTCGGCAGCATCTTCCAGCACCGGAATTTCGTAACGGTTGGCTATTTCCATAATAGCATCCATTTTGGCAGGCATGCCATATAAATGCACCGGGATAATTACCTTAGGCTTGCGTCCTTTAGCTATTCTGTCTTTGATAGCCGCTTCCAAAAATTCCGGCGACATGTTCCAGGTATCTGCCTCACTGTCTACAAAAACAGGTGTCGCCCCCTGGTAAGCGATCGGGTTTGCAGATGCAGAAAACGTCATGCTCTGGCATATCACTTCATCGCCTGCCTTTACACCAAGCAGTATCAACCCCAGGTGTATGGCGGCTGTTCCTGAACTGAGTGCAGCTACATGAACGTTGTTTTCGGGCGAAAGAAAAGTGCTGATGTCCTTTTCCAACCCGTTAACGTGCGGGCCTAATGGCGCCACCCAGTTGGTATCAAAGGCTTCGTTCACATATTTTTTTTCATTGCCTCCCATGTGGGGAGACGAAAGCCAAATTTTGGAATGCATGTTTATTTGAGATTTTTGAAATAGTAAGAGCAGGAAAACCGCTACAATGATTTTATGATTTTTGCCGGCACGCCAACAGCAGTAACGCCTTCTGGTATATTGTGCGTAACCATTGCCATTCCGCCTATAATAGTGCCTTTTCCTATGCGCAACGATTGTTTGGTAGCAGAATTGATACCCATATCTACTTCCTCCTCAATAAACGTAAAGCCAGCCAGCGATACGCCCGGAGCCAGGGTGGTATATTTTTGCAAAACGCAATCGTGCCCGATAGCGGCGTTCATATTAATTGTAACAAAATCTTCTATACGAGTGTGATAGTTAATGGAAACCCCGGGATAAATGATAACTCCCTCACCTACGGAAACCTGTTTAGATACCCATGCAGCTTTTGAAATAAGAGACGGGAAAGTAATATTGCTCCTGGAAATCTTATCGATTATCTTTCTTTTTGAAGAAGGGTTTGCAATAGTGATCACAACAGCTATCTTTTCCTGCAGCAGCCCGGCCAGCATGTCAATTCCGCCTAAAACCGGGTATCCTGCAAACGATTTACCCCATTTTTTTTGGTCCTCATCCAGAAAACCCTGTATCTCGAACCCTCCTAATTGAAAGTCGTCAAAGTTATACGCCACAAAGCCACCCACATTTCCAGAACCAATAATAAACAGTTTTACTTTATTCATCTTTTAGAATTAGAGCCGTGAACTAATCAATTGGTAAACGTCGGCCCAATGAATATTATTTAGTTAAATGTTTAAGATAACGAATATCGGAGAAATTCCCTCCTGAATCCTCTTTTACCTGGAAGTTGGGTGAGATAATTCCAGTTATGGTTTCCTTCAATAAGAACGGGTCCTTCATTGGTAATGCCAACATCCCAGCCAATGGAACGGTTTTCGGGGGTTAGCATGGCTGCCCGGGTAACCAGGTCAATGCACTCTTTCCAAAACGGAATCTGGAAGCCTATTAATTTGACTTTTGTTACCGGGTGATATTCTTCTTCTGGTTTGGTAATATCGATATACACACCCGGGCCATTTACTTTTCCCGTAACAAGATCGATGGGTGCTCCTATGTTGCCTGCAGAAAGGTTGTCGACAGAAAGATGTACGCCGATACGTATAAAAGCCAGCAAAATCTCTACCTCATCATTGTTATACTGAGTTACGATCCTGATTGTATTCAGTGCGGCAGACGAAAGCTTCATGAGTTCATCGTGCTGTGCAACATACGATTCAATCAGGTCATACCCCTTCTCCCCCATCATTTTTATAAGCCCCGAAGCATCCATATCGGTCGTGTCTACCACCAAAACCTGCTTACCCGCCTGCCCCACAGAATTTTTTATGACTACTTTTCGGTTGCTATTGTGAATAAGTTGGTTGGCCAAAGACTGATCGTTTTTGAGCATAGATATTGAAGCCCATTTACGGCCCGAATAATCTTTAAAATGAGCGAGAAATTTTATCTTGTCCTGAAGAATTGCCCTGTGTTCTTTGGGGTTCATTTTTAACTGATACTCGTACATGAAACCTGTGCATGCAAAAGCAGCACGTTCATCGTCGGTTAATTCATAAAAACGAAGCGTAAAATAATCCATAGGCGCAGCATTGTATCTGAGTAAGGTTTGCCAAAGCTCCCTCACCAGGTGTAGAATTGAAAACCCTTTTTTTTTCCGGGTAAAAGAAAAGTAGTAAAAAAATCTTCTCCACGGCGTTTTCAACAAGTAATACGGTATATAAATAAATCTTTTTGCTAGCATCCTGCCTAGTAATTGTTGACATTAATTATTATTTGA
Organism: Agriterribacter sp.; assembly: GCA_051958655.1. Lineage (GTDB taxonomy): Bacteria > Bacteroidota > Bacteroidia > Chitinophagales > Chitinophagaceae > Agriterribacter. Next base: position 6,011 of record JBQCFW010000100.1, read on the forward strand.
ACAAGCAATCTGAGAAGGAGATTGGACAAGGAAGGGCAAAATTGATGACACTTGTCAATGCTCGGTATTTTCTAGGCAGAATGGTTTTGCTGAAGGATTGTAACAAAAGTATATATTTTTTTGCGTTCCTGGTAGTCTTTTCAAGACTTTCTTAACGCAACTCAATCGCCGGTGCGAGGCGACCCCGTAAAAGGCAGCATAGTTACAGATGCATCTGCATTAATGCCTTCACTCTTGAATACTTTTAAAAATGTAAGGAACAATATGCGTACATCAAGCATAAAAGAACAGTTATCCACATACCAAACATCATAATCGAATTTTTGTTCCCAGCTAATAGCGTTGCGACCATTTACCTGCGCCCATCCTGTAATGCCGGGTCTTATTTCGTGGCGTCTTTTTTGTTTGGCATTATACAATGGCAGATAAGATACAAGAAGCGGTCGCGGACCGATCAGGCTCATATCGCCTTTTATTACATTCAGCAGTTGTGGAATTTCATCGAGCGATGTTTTCCTGGCAAAATTTCCAACTTTGGTAATGCGCATTTCTCCGGGCAGCAGGTTGCCATTGCTATCCTTTTTATCGTTCATCGTTTTAAACTTGATCACTTTAAATACCCTGCCATTGCGCCCCGGCCTTTCCTGCAAAAAAAAGGGTTTGCCTGCATTGGCAAACAACAGCAGCAGCATTACCAGCGAAAAAACAGGCAATAATATTAATAAGCCTGTATTTGATATGATAAGATCAAGTACTCTATTAAAAAATTTCTTATACTTTTAGGTGGATAAAAATAAAAAATTAAAAATGTAAAATGGTTCCGCCCCAGGAGTAGCCAACACCAAAGCCGGCAAGCAACACTTTGTCGCCTTTCTTAATCCGGCCCTCCTTTTGGGCATTATACAACGCTATAGGTATGGTGGAGGATACTGTATTTCCACAGGACTCCATCCACATAAAAAATTTTTCAGAAGGAATTTTTATTTTTTTCCTTAAATAATCGAGCATAAACCTGATAGCCTGGTGAAAAATAAAAAGGTCAATATCTTCCTGACTAAGCTTGTTTTTTTCGAGCACCTGCTTTACAAGAGCGGGCACTGATTCGAGTGTGAAATTGAACACTTCCGATCCATTCATAAAAAGATAATTATCGTTGAATGGATTGCCATCTTCATCTGTATGCAACTCGTTGTCGTTTGATCGTACAGACCTCATGGCGCCGTTTTTTACAATGAGGTTCGCTGCTCCCCCACCATCTGTTCCAAGCGACATGCTGCCTATTGCAGCCCCGTCTGCTTCGACAGAAATGAGGGCTGCCGCCGCTGCATCTCCAAAAATAGAACGGTTGCCTTTGTCCAGAGGATGCAAAAACTTACTATACGTTTCTGCCGTAATTAAAAGAACAGTGGTTGCATCGCCCGCAGCAATCACTCCCTTGGCTAAGCCCATTCCGTACACAAATCCCGAGCAACCCTGGTTAACATCTATTGCCCCTGCATGGGAGGGCAACCCCAACAGTTTATGCACAAGGCATGCCGTTGTAGGTAAAAAATAATCGGGGCTTTGGGTACACAGGATGAGGTAATCAATTTTTTCGGGTGAAATATTATTTTCCTCAAAAAGTTTTTGTGCTGCTTTATAGGCAAGATCCGATGCAAATTCGTCCTTACCTGCTATCCTGCGGCTGGCAATACCAACTTTCGACATAATTTTTTCAACACTCCATTCAGGAAATGCCTTGCTGAGCTGGTCATTCGTAAGCTCTTCTGCGGGAAGATGATACGAAACAGCGGATATTTTTGCAGTAAACGCCATAGGAGTGCAGTAAATATATTTTACAACTCTACAAGTTCGGAAACAACTATATTGTTAAGGGTAGTATAAGCTGTTGCCCACGACAGGCCTACACCAAAGCCACATAAAATAACCCGGTTGTTTTTTTGGTGCAGATTTTCGCGTATGGCCGTTACCATGGTAAGTGGTATAGAAGCAGAGCTGGTATTACCAAAATGTTTGAGTGAATACGGTACTTTGCTCTCTTCCAGCGCCAGCTTTTTCCTGATCTTCTCGTTCATCATCCTGTTTGCCTGGTGAAATACCATGTAATCAACATCGTTGTTGGTAATTGCCAGGTGACCCGTTAGCTTTTTAACGGTTTTAGGCGCTTCGGTGATACCGAAAGAAAACACGTCGAATCCGTCAAGATGTAAATCAACACCGCAACGGGTAATGCCTTCGTCGTTGGTACTTTCAACCAACGAACTGCTGGAAAACCGTTTCCTGAAACCACCTTCCGGAACAATGATGGCTTTGTAGCCCGATCCATCGGTAGCCAAATGAAAGTGTATGCCATCCGCCTCGGGATTGTATTCAAGAATGGTGGCGGCACCAGCATCGCCAAAAAGCATGGCACTGCTTTTATCGTGCGCGTTGGTAGTTCTTGAAGCGGTATCGCCCACCAGCAGCAAACCTTTTTTAATTTGCCCCGAGGCGAGATAAGATGCTATAATATTCAATCCGTAAACATAACCGCTGCATCCAAGCGGTACATCAAAAGCAAGGGTTTCTTTGCTGAGATGGAGCCTGTCCTGTATAATGCAGGCGGTATTGGGCAGAAAATAATAATCGGGCGATTGCGAAACAAATACAACGATACCTATTTCTTCGCGGTCAATGTTCATGTCCTGGAAAAGCTTTTCCGCTGCAGCTACGCACAGGTCAGAAGTGCAGACTTCTGTACCTCCTGCCCGAAACTCTTCAATTCCTACATTATTGACAAACGCGTTTACATCGCTTTCAGGAAATGTTTTATTATCCCGGTTTTTAACAACCGTTTTGGGAACGCAGGCACTAATCCCGGTAATAGACACAAATTTGTTATGCAGAAGCGCCATATATCTTAAATATTAAACTAAGTTAAGCCAGCCACCATCCAATACCAGTGATTGTCCGGTAATCCATTTGGAAGCGTCTGACAGTAAAAAAACGGTAGCGTTGGCAACATCTTCCGGTTTGCCATAACCGAAAGGATAAGAAGCAATGTCTTTTTCAACTGCTTCTTTCGAAAGCAGTTCTTCGGCTTCCGAAGCCATATCTGTTTGAACCATGCCGGGCTCAATCGAATTTACTCTTATTTTTTGAGACGCAAATTCGTTGGCAATTACCCTGGCTGCGGCAGACATAGCGCCCTTGCTGCCAGTGTAAAGTAAATTTGATTTGGACCCAATGACAGCCGAAACGGAGGAGATGGCTACCACCGAAGAAAAAGCATGTTTTTTAAGTTTCTTTTTCCTGGTTATTTCTGCCAGCATCAATACCATGGAATAATAATTTACATTCATTATTTCTTCCAACGCCTGCCGTTTAATAAACTTCAACGGTCCCCACCTTATAATGCCTGTTGCATGCACATACCCGTTTATTTCGGGCAGCGCGGCAACTGCGCGCTCAATATCTTCATCTGCCGACAAATCGGCTTTAATGTAAGATGCATTGTCCTTTCCCAGCTCATCTACCATCTCCTGCAATTTGTCTTCTCTTCTTGCCAAACCTATTACTTTTCCTCCTGCTGCCACAATGCTGCGGCAAATGCTCAATCCTATTCCCGACGATGCTCCTGCTACTACAAATATTTTTCCGGCCAAAGAGAAGGGCGAATGTTGATCCATGTCTGTAATCTGTATTTTTGCAATTAAATCATTTATTTTTCCTGAAGCAGGTTATCCATTTTAAATTTTCGTTTCACGGCCGAAAACTTTCCGTTTGCTGACAATGGAATATCGTCCATTAAATGGATGGTGATTTTTATTTCATCTCCCAGCCTGTTTTTCAAATTGTCTATCAGCTTGGCCTCAAATTCTTTGGTATAGTTAGCGTCTACAACATTATTTACAATCAGGCTGTCGGGGCTTTCCTGTATCAGTTGCGATTTGATGATTCCTTCCAAACCTTTGTAGGCAGTATCCATCCGTCCTACATACCCTTTTTGCCTTGTCCACAAAATATCGTCTTCGCGACCGGTTATTTTTTCTACTACCGGCATCTGGCAACCGCACTTGCAAACAGTTTGCTGCTCGGGCAGCAATACGGTATCTCCTATTTTATACCGGAGTAAAGGGGTTTTGAAATTACGCAGGCTGGTCATTACAAGCTGAGCAATTTCTCCCGGCGCCGCTGGTTCGTTGTACAGGTTTAAAAACTCAAATATGCCTGTATCCAGGTTTACGTGGAGCTTTCCTTCTTTGCACTCTGTAATAAAAGATCCTCCCTCGCTGCTGGCGTATTGGTTATACACTTTACAGCCAAATGCTTTTTCAATGGCCGTGCGCTGATAGTCGTGCAGGGTTTCGGCGGTAGTGGCAATGGCAATGGGCGTATAATTCAGCGACAAATTGTTTTTGTTCATATACTCTGCCAGCACGTAAATGGCAGAGGGGTACCCGTCTATAAGCTGAGGCTTGAGTTTGCTTAGCTTTTTTACATACGCACCCATATTCTTTTCGGTGAGATGGTATGTAGAAAACAGCATTTGCTTTTCAAAATAATTATAAATCCAGAAAGGAGGTTTGGTTGCCTTTGGGGGAACGACCAGCCTGCCGGAAAACCTGGCTGAACTTGGACGAAGCGGTATGCCAATGGTCCAGTGAAATCTTTTCCAAAGGGCAAAAGACATCTCAACCGATTCCTTATCGAGATAGTTAATGGTGGGCGAGCCGGAGGTGCCACTTGTATACCCGACCCCTTTAGTAGGTCGGTCGGGATTGTCGTTTCTGATGGCATCGGCAAAACCGCGCCTTTGTTCCTTTTCTAAAAAAGGCAACTGGTATAGAACCTTGAAGGGATCTTGTAAAATGTCTGATTCTGTTATCGACAATTCCTCGAACCTGCTTCTATACCAGGAAGAATAGCGGTAACACTCGAATAGTAGTTTAGTAAGCTCTTTGGTTTGATACGTTTTTAGTTCTTCAGGACTCTTTGCCCATAAACCTTTGAACAGGTTAAAGTACGACTCGAACAGCTTCCCATAACGGCCTTTTGCATATTTGTATCCCAACAAATTTACTAGCAACTTTTTTACGAAATACGGACTGTTGCTGTAAATAGCATCTTTATTCATTCCATCAAAAGGTTTTCTGAAAAATGAGATGAGCAGTTCATAGTTAAGGTTACTCCGGGCGTTTGCTATTTAGCGCTTACGCGGTTAAACAACTCTTCTATAGTGTTCGATTCCCTTAAATCGGCGCCGGTAATCTTTTTTCCATAGTTTTCGTCTACCATGGCTATTACCATTAACGCTACCATTGAACTCCATTCATCCAGATCTTTGAATTTAGTGTCCAGAGAAATTGTTGCTACATCTGTATCATCGAACTGATCGGCAAAAGAGCTCAGAAATTCATTTTTATCCATAAAAAACTGTTTAAAATTATATTGGTCAAAGTTTGATTACTATTGCTAAAACCGGTGTTGCAGCAGGATATGGATTAAATTCCGGTAGATAAAGCCGGCACCCCTAAATAGTGCCCGTTGTCTTTAATACTTTTGAATAAAATAGATAAAGGAGCTATAGTGTTACCGTTTCCTACGTTTTTATACTGAAGAATTCCGGAATTGATACCAAAATCGTTCCTGTCGCCTATTTTCACGCCTCCCGAAATGAGCGCTCCGGTTGCAAATGTATTATAATTACCTATAATAGTATCATGCCCCACTTTTACGGAGGAATTGAAAATGTTGTAACTACCGATTGTATTATCTGCCGAAAGCGAAGTATAGGATTGTAAAATATTTCCCGATCCTATAGACAACGTGTCAAAATGCAGAAAGGCGGTAGGATGAATAATGTTGGGAAAATGGATATAGGGCGAGGTGAGTTTGCTTACTATTGAAATTACATTGTCGGACTTGCCGGCTGCAATGGCAACACTAATATTCTCGCCTATATTATTCAAATCGGCTATTGTTCCCAATACCTCAAAATCCATAAAGAATTTTCCCCTGGCAACTTTATCGTCAAAAAAGCCGATGAATTCCCATGTGGGGCTCTTTTTATTAATTTCTTCAAATATCAGGTATACTTCTTTCGAAAATCCGCCGGCTCCGGCTATAGCAATTTTGTTCATCTTTAGATGTCTTTGTAATGATATTCAGGCATCAGGATATGAATTAAAATTCAGAGGCAGGAGTTTTCACACAGCAATTATTATTCCAGATCATTCAACCTGAGTTGACTGTTATATTCTTTTAATAGTTGCTGCCAAATATATTGCTGCCCGTACCTATTTATTATCATAGGCCGGCTTTCTTTCGCCATATTACGGCATGCCTCGTCGTTTTCCAGCATAAACGAAATCGCTTCGGTTAAACCTTCCGCATCTTTCGGGTTTACAATCCAGCCATTTTTTTTATGCTCTATTATTTCGTTACACCCGTTTATGTTACTTACTATACAAGGTACGCCCATAGCTCCCGCCTGCATTACCACGTTAGGAAAACCTTCCCGGTAGCTGGGAAAAATAAAAATATCGCTAATGGCAAGATAGGGCCGTACGTCTTTTTGAAATCCCACAAAACGGATATCCTTATGCGAAAATATAATATCTTCTGTTGTTTTGTTAATCGGATCGAGGTGCTTTTCAAAAGATCCTACCAGCAACAGTTTGATACCGGGATATTTTTCTACATTCCTCACAAAAGCTTCTATCAATTCGTGCACGCCCTTATCTTTTACAATTCTTCCTATAAAGCACAAAACCTTATCCGTGGGCTGCAGGTTCAGTTCCTGCCTCAATTTGCAGGCATCTTCTTCCGAAACCTGGGCAGGATCGAAAAAAGAAGTGTCAATGCCATTAGAACTCCCGTTTCCTATCACCGCAAGCTTTTCCGGTTTGCAATACCCGTTTGCAATAATAATATCTTTCAGCGCAAAGGAATTGGGGTATACCCTGGTAGCACACGAATAGGTGAGTTTTTCAACAAAATCAAGCAATTTTCTTTTGCTTCCTCTTGCCTCCAGCAGCGGCAAGCCTGCCACCGTATGCATTCTTACCGGCACGCCGGTAATTCTTCCGGCCAACATACCCAGCGTGCCTGCTTTGGGAGTATGGGTATGAATAATTTCCGGACGGATTTTGCGTATTATTTTAATGAGCTTTACCAGTGCCATAAGATCCTTTACCGGCGAAATGGTGCGCGTCATCATTACTCCATGCACACTTACCCCTTCTTTTTTCTTAACTTCCTCTAAGCCTTCACCAGGACTAGACACCGCATGAACCTCAAAATTCCGGTTCATGAAGTTCAACTGATTCTTTAATAAATAGGTAATTGATCCAGGAATGGTTGTAACACGCATTAACTTTTGCTTGCCCGAGTTTGCCATAATATTTTTCTATGAACTAAATACGTTGTAAAAATAAACCGCCAAAATCGCGAGGATCAACGGGAATATCTTCTTATCAAATACAAACTTCCTAAAATAATCGCCTAAAAGCTTTTCATGATTGAGTTGTAAAAAATTGATAACAATGCACGACAGCAAATTGCCATATACCACTCCCTTCAGTCCTAAAAAATAATACACAACTAACGAAAAAACAAGATTTGTTACCAATGAAAGTGCACTATACAGCGTTATGTATTTTGTTTTTCCGGATGCAACGATCAAAGATCCATAAAAATTATTTCTGAAAAGCGCAATTAATAAAAAGGTCTGAAAAAGAATAACGGACTCGTGGTAATCTTTGGTATAGATAATGTAAATAACCTGCTTGGCAAATATCATAAGAAGCAACAGTAACGGATAGGTGAGAAAAGAAACCCTTTTGGTGGTATCTATCCAAAGCTTTTTTGCCTTGTCTTTTTCACCGTTGTGAATAAACTGTACCAGCTTGGGATATATGTTCTGCGAAAAAGAGGCGCTTAACATGGCAAAAATGGGAATTTCAAAAGCGCCTACCGAAAAAATGGCGAATGCTTCTTTTGATTCCAGGGAAAGAACGACTGCTTTATTGAGATTTACATTTATTACTGCAATAAATGTTGCGCAGTACAGGGGGAAACCCACGGCGAACATTTTTTTTATCTCTGTTTTAGATACGAAGCTCCTGTTAATGCTCAACCCGGAATTTGCATACAAACTGTAAACAGGCAGTCCGAATGTTAAAATGTACAGCACAACACCCAATACCATGTAATACGACGGGTGAACGTTTACCATAACGCCCGATATAATAATAAACACGATGGTAATTGCCAGACCGACAAGGGTGGTTTTAGTATAGTCGAATACCCTTTGTTCGTTTATATAGGTGTATTTTAAGGTTTGGCTTATTCCATACGAAAGAAAGGCAAAAGGAAACAGGAGGCTTACGAGGAAAAAGATGTTCAGGTTAATCCAGCCTGCAAAGTGAAAGACATTCAGCAATATAATAACAGCAAGCTCTATAGAAGCAATGGCTATAAAAGCAAAAAAGAAGTTTGAGAAAAATAAAGGCTTGTTGTTTTCTTTAGCAATATAAAATTTGAATCCTTCGGGAAAGCCAAACGACAAAAGAGGGGTTACCAATCCAATAATAAAATACATTTGTTTCCAGGAACCAAAATCAACAACCGTGAGTTTTTTGGAATAAATGTAATCTATTAAAATAAAAACCAAAGCAACCGCACTCTGCGATACCGCCAGCAAAATACCCGATCCGTAATTGGTATTTTTATATTTGTGAACAAGCGTACTAAGTTTTCTCGTTAATCCTACTAGCATACCGTTATCTGTTAAGCCCTGAATTGTTCACTTTGTACAACAATATACATTAACCGGCAAAGATATTGCTCCTGCAATGTACCAAACAAACCCGCACTATTGCTGTCCCTCCGCTTCTGCCTCTTCAGCATCAACCAGGGCCGAATCCACCTTGGTGTCGTCCTTCATAAATGAGTTGATTATGAGAATGATGGTTAGCATAATCCAGAATTCCCTTTTTCGCAGGTGGTAGGTGTACGACCAGCTTACGGCGCAACCAAGAAACAAGGGAAAAAGGATCTTCTTATATTCCCAAAGCTGTGCCTGAAAGAAGGTATTGATGCCCGGCTTATACCGTATTTGTTTAATAAGGTAAATAAAGAAAACTGTATACCCGATAATTCCAAGCATGCCTGTTTCGCCTATCATTTTAAAGTAAGTACTGTGTACTTCGTGCCTGGCGTATTCTACCGTAAAAGCGCCAATACCGGAGCCGGCCAGCGGGTTATCGTTAAAGGCTTTGAAAGAATTGCGCATGTTGTCTGCCACGAACCCTTCTTCTGTAATATCGTTTGTGCCATCTACATTCCGCGTAATGCGGGTTTCGATTTTTCGCTGAATCCTGTTGTTCATTTCCGGAGAAATATCCTCAAGATTATAATAGATCAATGAAAAAACACCCGCCATAAAGATGGTTGCAAAAAGCGCTTTCAGGTTTCTTTGGGCTATATTCAAAAATACAATTCCGGCAAAAAAACCAATATAGGCCGCCACCTTTCCGCTGATAAATAAAAATACAATGCCGCTGACCACGCCTACGTTTATCAGCGTCATTTCTTTTGCGGTAAAACTGTTTTTTAATGAACTTAACCGTACAGGCAGCAGTATCGCCAGCATTACCAGTATATAGGCGCCCGCCTGGCCTGCATTCCTGAACGCCGACACAATTTCGCCGGGAGCCCGGGTTGGGAACATACGGGGTAACCCTATTTTGCTTGAAAAATAATCTGACAAACCTATCAGGAGCGATAATGTGACAGCCCTGGAAACATCTAAAAATATGAGCCTCAAATTGTCTCTGTAGGTATTGTAGGTTACCAGCATGCAAAGCATGAGGAAGAAAAGGATAAGCACCTCTATGAGGCTGATATCGGGCCGGGGACTAAAAAAAACGGTTAGCAGAAATGAAATGATGAGTATCATTGTTGGCGCTAACCCCGGATTGTATATTTTTTTGCGACCCAGTAAAAGAAACAATGCCAGCACCAGAATTACATCGGGCAATGTAATTCTGCTCGTTAAACCACCCTCGCCCAACGGAACAATAATGAAGGAAAGTATGACGAACAACCTGCCAGGCGAATATATCTTTATCTTATCCTTCATGCCTGGCTAATTGTTTGAATAATATCATGTAATTGTTCTGCCTGGCCTTTGCGCAGGTAAATTTGAACTTTGGCAGGGTCCAGCTTTAGCGGCGCTTCCATATCTCCTGCTTTAAAACGATTGTAAAGATCAAGGAATTTCTCAGCATTAATGGCAACTTCGTTTTCGTTAACAGATAAATTAAGAAAAGTGCCTGCATTGAGGTATTCTATCACTCTTTTTGCTTCTGCTTCGGGTGGAGCAAAAAGTAAAATATGTCTCCGGCACCCTATATATTCAAAACCTTTTACAGGAAACCCTACATAGTGCGCCCTTATATTGGCAACAATTAACCACAACAGGTGCGCGTTTGCCATCTTATCGATCGCAGTTTTACGGTCAACCAATCCCAGGTAATTTACGCAAACCGACGATTTGTATGGTTTTATCTTTTCCTTAATTAAATCAGGAATGTTGCCGGCAATATCCACTTTTATTAAATCGAGGTCGATTAATTTTTTTTCGTGCAACAGGTCCAGCATTGCAAATAATGGAGCGGGATCGCGCGCGCCTTCGTAAAAAGAGCCTGCATAAAAGATTTTCAATACATTCGACCTGAGCTGCATTTCGGCCGCAGGATATTCGTCGGGCTCGTATCCATTATAAATTACCGAGCTTTTGGGAGCAAGGAAATCGAAATAGCCTTTATAAATCTCATGCATACCGTTTGAAATAAAGGTAACATGATCGGCTTTTTTTAATACATTCTTTTGTATGGTGAAATTGATCCAGTTACGAAAGCCACGTTTTGTTTCAGGATCGTCATTATCGTGATGAAAGTCTCTTACATCAACGATCCATTTGGCGTTTTTCTTTTTTACCAGCCTGCGGGCCACCAGGTGATTTGTAAAAAATGGCGACGTGCTGTATACTACATCTATTGGCCCAATGTTTTTTGCCCTGAATTTTGCAAGTTCTTTAAACCAAATAATACCCCTGTCGGGTATAAAAAATACTCTCACAATCTTTTTCAGCAGGTTCATTTTGCCAGAGTTAACTGCTGCGGAGGAAGACGCTTTTTTTGCGTCGCTTATTATTTCCTGCTCAGTAAAACTGTTTTTGGCTGTATCCCAAATGGCAACGTTGGGTAACGGTTTTGCCCAGTTGCTTTTTCCCAACGAACTAATAGCGCTGCTGGTGGTTAACACTGTAACCTCGTGCCCCAGCTCGCTGAGGTATTTTGCCATAAAGTAGGGACGATGTGCCGCGGGAGAATTAACTGGAGGATAACCATACGTTACGATCAAAATCTTCATAAAAAAAAAGAATTATTGAGAGACACAGCCTGTCGATGATCTTGCGTCCAAAATTAGATACAAGATGCGGAACACTTTTAAGTTCCCGGTACTGATGAACCAGGAAGTATGAAGGTAAGCTTACAAAGTCTCGATATTTAAATGCAAGTCGCCATGCCCACCTGAACTTTCTTTTCCATACATAATACAGCACATGCCTGCGAACATAACGACTGTAGTATTTACTCATCTCTTCACTGTCTATTGTATCTGTTTCGATATAATAGGTCCAGTGCTTTTCCAGCACAGGTATCTTATCCATCGCCCTGTTTTCTGCGTCGTTGTTATACCACACCTTTGTTTCAGGCGATGCAGCGATGGTGCTATGTTTCCCAAGCCTGTTCCACATTTCGTAGTCCTCACCAAAAGAAATCCTTTCATCAAACATGCCTACCTGGCGAAATGTAGCTTTTTTAATACAAACCGACGAAGAGTGCATTACAGGGTGGTAATGCATGGTAGCAAAAAAATTCTTTACAATCCCCTTCTTTTTAACCGCAAGAGAATGAACTATTTTGCCGTCGTATTTGCATACATATCCAGTGGTGTAAGCCCCCGCTTCGGGATATTCTTTAATAAGGTTCAGAATAGACTCGAGGAAATCAGGCTCCCAAAAGTCGTCGCCATCCAAAAAAGCGATGTAATCATATTTGGCAGCTTCTATGCCGGCGTTCCTGGCGCTGGAAACACCACCATTGATTTTGTCAATAACCCTGATCCTCTCATCTGTTATTCCGGCAACTATTTCCCGACTGCGGTCTGTAGAACTGTCGTTTACAACCAATAGCTCAAAATCTCTAAAGGTTTGCGACAACACAGATGAGACCGTATTACGGATACTCACCTCTTTGTTGTAAAGAGGAATAACAATTGAGAACATAGGAAGGTTTATTTAGAGTTGTTGAAATCTATCGTTTGAAAAGCGATTTCCACCTGCTCTTTTTCTCGGGGGTATCAAAATATTCGGCATACCCATATCCATAATTCCTATATACACCATAGCGATTGCGTTCGTCTACCCTGTTTAATATCGTATACACAGGCTGCTCCGGATTATCATTTATTTTCTTATTGATCTCCTGCAACACCCATTTGAATGTAAAGTTATTTCTAAGTACGATAATACTGATATCGGAGTGTGCCGCCAGCAACGACGAATCGGTTACCAGGTTATAAGGCGGCGTATCGAAGATAATATAATCGAACCTTTGCTGAAGTTCCTCGATCATCTTTTCCATCCTGTCGCCCAAAATTAACTCTGCCGGGTTAGGTGGTATGGGACCCGACGGGAACAGCCAGAAATTCTGGTCAAAGCCAGGTACTTCCTTGAGCATATTATTAAGACCATCGGTGCCGTTAAGATAGTTGCTTATACCAGATTCTGATTTAATATTGAGGTTCTGGCTTAAGCGCGGCTTTCTTAAATCAAATTCCAGTACTACCACTTTTTTATTAAGCAAGGCATAACTGGCCGCCAGGTTTAAGCTGGTAAATGATTTTCCTTCCTCGGGACGATGCGAGGTTACCAGTATTACTTCACTTTGCTTACCGCGACCGGTAAAGCTGATATTCGTTCTGATTACCCTGAACTGTTCAGCAATAACAGACCTGCTTCCCTTTGTAATGATAATAGGCGAATCCGACTTCTTTGAATAAGATATCTCTCCCAGCAACGGCGCCTGGCATTTTTGCTCCACTTCAATCTTACCCTCAATCTTATTGTTCATAGCATCGCCAATGTATATAATTCCTATCGGGATCAGCAATCCTATTACCACTCCCATCAGCAACACAACATTGGCCCTTGGGCTTACGATGCCCATGCTACGCGGGGCTTCTATTACACGGCTATCCACCGTGGTCGACGCCAGGGAAATGGCTGTTTCTTCGCGCCTTTGCAGTAATATAAAATATAGCTGTTGTTTTACCGTCTGGTCTCTGTTGATCTGGAGGAGGTTTCTTTCCATTTTAGGAATTGTTTTTAACCTCGACGAAAGCACCGACTCCCTTTTGTTGATATCAGACAGCGCTGTATTATAGGCACTTTTAAGATTGCCTATGCTGGCAAGAATGCTTTGTCGCACATTGGCAATATCTTTTTCCATATCCACATTCAGTGGATTTTTAGGACCAAATACCTGCAATTTTCTATCGCGCTCGTGAACCAGTTCATTGTGCGTTTGAATTAAGGAAGAAAGCGTTGGTTCGGTAATGCCAACCGTTGAAGGCACAAGCTTGGGGTCATCCTGGTTATCTCTTATCTTTCTTTCAAGTCCCTCCAATATGTTAAGCTGGCTTTGCTGTTGAGCTTTTTGCTCGTCTACAGCTTGCGAAAGCTGTTGATATTGTTGTCCCTCAATGCTTACATCGGTAATCCGGTTACCACTTTTAAAACTTTCCACCCGGCCTTCAACCAGTTGCAGCTCTCTTTCCACCATGGCAACCCGTTCTTCGAGAAACTCAAGCGTATTTTCATTTTCGCGTTTCTTATCATCCAATCCCTGGTGGTTATAAATATCAATCAACGCCCTCAGGCTCGATACCGCTTTTTCTTTGCTATAATCGGTTAGTTCCAGTGTTACTATACTCGACCCCTTACCGGATTCTTTAATATTCAGGTCTTTAATAAAACCATTGATAGCCGAAGCCAACGGCTTAACGGTAATGGCATACTCATTGTCTCCGTCATTTTTGGATGTTTTGCTGGCCAGGTAAAACGGGTTGGCAACGGCCTTAAAAGCCAGTCCGTTAATACGATACCATTTACCCAGCGTAATCCGTAAAGGTTGGTTTTCGCCGTGGTGAATCAGCGTCCATACACCGGCTGGCGCTTCTTTCAAAGTCCAGTGCAAAGAATGTTCTATCGTATCTGGATTTGCAAACGAAAGAAATACGGGCAAATCATTTCCATATACTGTTCTTTTGGCAAGCCGGCCCTGTGTTTTAACCTCCACATACAATTGCTCCCTGTGTACAACAGATTCAATCAGGTCATAACTTTTCAGGATCTCCATTTCGTTTTCGAGCGATTGGGAGGTTGGCTCAATATTCAAACCTTTCAGCAACTGGTTGTCTAACGGACTTCCGCCTTTCTGATCGTCTCTCAACATAAGCGTTGCCTTTGCTTTATAGATAGGCTCGGTATACCTAAGATAAGCGTAGGCAATAAACAGCGATATCAACAGGCATACAATGATCCATGGCCACCTGCTTACAATTTTCGTTAAAATATTTTGCATGTTTAACGAGTCGTCCTGGGTAATGTTATTGATTCGTTGTGGATGTTTGGCGGAAGATGTTTGCACTTAAAACCTTTTTAATTATGTAAGATTTCCTGATTATTGAGATTAGCTTTCTTAAGCTAACGGGTATATCTGAATATAAGAAAGCCAAGTGTTACTACACTGATGATTGTAGGCAAAACGCCCAACGATGTTTCAGCCGCAAAGCCTTTGCGTTTTACCGGTTCTACATACACAATGTCGTTTTGCCTTAAATTGTAAAAGGGCGAACGCATTACCTTGCTGCTATTAAGGTTAAGATGAGCTACTTCAACTTTATCACCCGCCTTTCTTATCACCTTAATATTATTTCTTTTGCCAAATACGGTTAAATCGCCTGCCATGCCCAATGCTTCCAATACGTTTACTTTTTCGCCTGCCACCTGCAGGGTTGTTGGCCGCGTAACCTCTCCCATTACTGTGATCCTGAAATTCATCAGGCTCAGTCCCACCATCGCATCTCTTACATATTGAACGGCTTCTTTTTGAACTACCTCCCTGGCCTGCTCTGTTGTTAGTCCTCCAACGGTTAGTTCGCCGATCAAAGGCATGTTGATCGTACCTTTTGACGAAATAGTATATACATTCTGAATGACCTGGTTGCTTGTTCCGGAAGTAATGTTTGTACCCATCATTGCAAATAACTGGGAACCTTCAGGTGATTTGCTGGTTATGCTTACCTGCACCTGGTCATCGGGCTGAAGTTTCAACGGTTCAAAAGCTGCTACACGAACCTCCTGAATCCTGGTTGTATCGTTTAAATCCTGCAGGTAAGCCAGTTTTTTACCAACACCACAAGAAAAAAATACAGTTGAAAGAGCAAACAAGCCGATTATCAATTTTACCTTCTGCATATATTTACTTTAGTTCCGATTGATCAAAGTAATGATTTAAAGTAAGCTTTGAGAAACTTTATTCTGTGAAAATTAATATTTTTTATTGATTTGCACGGCTTCGCCCTCTCAGTCACATGGAACAACATATTACTGGTAATTATAACAATAGCGCACATGAGATATTATTGCAATATATCTGTACGAGTTATTATAAAATATAGGAATTGGTGTTAAAAGAAAGGACATATCCGGTGTTTAACTTGCAGCAGGCTGTGAGCCTGTCAGGATCAGCTTTTGTGCCCGCCTTCCTAATAAACCAGATATTGAACACGATAACAGTCCTACGTTATCTTAAGCGGGCTTTCGGCGACAAATATAAACACTATTTCCATTTTTAAAATAGTGTTTTGTAAATCAGCCTTATATAACAACAATTAGTTAATCTATATCAAACAAATACCCCATTGGTTACCCGGCATCCGTAAAAAAATCAGGCAAAGAATCAATACCATCTGCACGAAACACACTTAGCAAATGATTTTTCTGGTAATTAAGATACGATAGCCACCAACCTAATAAAATAACTATGGTTAAGCGGTTGCCTTTGCACCGTGGATGCTACCTGTTTGTAACCATCGTCAACATCATTTTTACTGCGCCCTAGGTGCAGCCCTCTATAAGGGTAACATCTACCGTGCAAAGCGTTAAGGGGCTGGCTTTTTACAAACGGGTTGCCTCTCTCGGGCAACAGTACCGATGTCCCTCACTTAAGTTGACGGCTATGGTAAGACACCTACCCGTAGCGGCGTTACTGGTAGGTGTCTTTATCCGCCAGCGAAAATTTGAAACATACCTGCGAACCTGCGGCGAATATGCTTTGGATGTTTTGTTTATATTTGCAGCAACATAAGCACGGGGTGCCCCTTAAAAGGCTGAGATTATACCCGTTACCTGATTTGGATAATGCCAACGTAGGGATGCAACAAAAACATTCAAGCTCCATGCTGTTGGCTTTTCCGCGGCATGGAGCTTTTGTTTTAAATCAACTCACAATGGAAACAGGAAAAGCAGCACTTGAACTCATCCCCCAAAGTCACACCAATTGGCAGAACCGGCCCGAATGGTTCTTCAACCGGGAGCATACCGACACCTACGAGCAATGGTATGAAGGCAGATACAAACGCGCCGAAATATGGCAGAAGAAGGTAATGGAGCAATTGGTGTCGAAAGACAAAAGGATAAAAACCTTACTTGAATTTGGTTGCGGAACCACCCGCTTTACCCGCTGGTGGAAGGAAATAGGTATTTATGCAAGCGGTGGCGACATTTCTCCACTCATGCTTTCGCAGGCCATTCATCTTTTTGACGGCGACCTGGTAATGGCAGACTCGCACTACATGCCTTTTAAAGATCATAGCTTTGACGCGCTGGCCTTCATTACCACTTTTGAGTATTATAAAGACCCGGTAAAAGTAATACGCGAAGCTGCGCGTGTAGGCAAATACGGAATTGCCATGGGTATGATGAACCGCAACTCCACGAAAGTGGTGCGGCGAAGAGTGCAACAACTGTTTGGTAAAAATCCTTTTTACATCACTGCAACTTTTTATACCCCCTCCACATTAACCAATATTATACACAAGGCGCTGCAAGGCAGATCGTATACCATTGAATGGACATGCACCGGGTTACCCAAATGGTTTCCCGTGCAGCAATGGAGTGTGCCCCTGGGGGATTTTTTCGGATTATATATACAATTTAAAGACGTTGAGTAAGATGAGCACCAGGTCAGGCAAAATAACCCATCACACATTTGAAACGTTCATCGCCCACCATAGCGGTTTTCGAAGAAACGAGGTAACGGCGGGACCGGCATTTGGAGTGGATGTATCTATTGTAGCATTGCCAGGCAATATGTCGATGGCGCTTACCAGCGATCCATTGTCGCTGGTGCCGTCGCTGGGATTGGCCGAATCAGCGTGGTTATCCGTTCACCTCATGGCAAACGACATGGCCACTACAGGCTTCGCTCCCAAGTACGGACAATTCGTGTTGAACCTTCCTTCCACATTTTCGAAAGACGATTTCAAAATATACTGGAACCATATTCACCAATATTGCGCTGATATTGGCGTGGCTATTACCGGTGGACATACGGGCTTTGTGGAAGGACAAAACTCCACCATTGCGGGTGGCGGAACATTTGTAACAGTGGCGCCCACACGAAAATTGCTCGTTTCAAAAAACGCCCTGGCAGGCAATGCAATTCTGCTCACCAAAAGTTGCGCCATCTCATCCGCTGCCATACTTGCCATGAGCTTTCCGGAAACCGTTAAAAACAGGGCTGGATCAGCTATATACAACCAGGCCTGTGAATCTTTTTATCAAACCACATCGTTGAAGGACGGGTTAATAGCGGCTGGCGATAATGAAAAGCTGCAGGCAGTAACGGCTATGCACGACGTAACAGAGGGCGGTGTGCTGGGCGCTGTGTATGAACTGGCTATTGCATCGGGCAACGGTGCAATCGTTTATAACGATGCGCTTCCCATAAACGAAGTACAGGCAACGGTATGCAACATATTTGATCTTGACCCACGGTATTGCATAGGCGCAGGCGCTATGTTAATTGCCTGCAAAAGTGAATATGCTGAACAGGTAACAACAAGCCTGCAACAGAAAAATATTCCCTGTACCAAAATTGGCGTGTTGTGCAATCATTCGAAAGGCATTAACCTGGTTGAAGACGGCAGGCAGGTGTCAATAACCTACGGCGAGGCAGATCCCTACTGGGCAGCATTTTTTAAGGCTCATCAATCAGGATGGAAATGAAAAAGATGATACAAAAAGGCATCTACCTGGTGGTTGACCCGGCGATGGACAAAAACTGTTTATTAAGCAGGCTGCAACAGGCAGTTGAACAGCCTATTGTTGCCGTGCAGGTGTGGGACAATTTGGAAAATGTTGAACATGTAAACGAGTTGCTTGCATCGGTTATAGGGATATGTAAACAAGCCAATGTTCCGATACTCATCAACAACCGCTGGGAACTGGTAGCAACAATGGATTTCGACGGCGTACATTTTGACAGCATTCCGGAAAATATAGACCTCATTAAAAGTAAAACGGGCCGGAAAATAATAACCGGCATTACCTGCAATAACGATCTGTCGGTTGTGCAATGGGCTGATGATCATGCTCTGAACTATATTTCATTTTGCTCCATGTTTCCTTCGTCTACTGCCAATAGTTGCGAACTGGTGAGTTTTGAAACAGTGCGGCAGGCGCGATTGATCACATCATTACCCATTTTCCTGGCAGGAGGCATACGACCAGGCAATATCCGAGCATTAAAGGAGCTCGATTATTCGGGCATTGCAGTAGTGTCGGGCGTTATGAGCGCCAACAACCCAGCCGAAGCAATCAACCTCTATCACGAAAAATTAAATCAATCATTATTATGAGAACAGAAACCATTCAGAAACTTTGTTGCCCGTTCGACCGGTCAGACCTTGAACTAACTACCATTGCTACCACTGTTGATGGCAATGTGATAGAAGGCTATTTGAGTTGTGAACGTTGTAAAAGAATGTATCCTATTGTTAAAGGAGTACCCAATATGAGCCCCGATGAATACCGGGAGTATGCGCTGGAACAACCGTTATTAGATCGTTGGTCGAAGCATATTGAGGGAAAAACATTCAGCAATTTCAGGTTGAAAAGCAGCCATCAGTAGTCAGCTTTCAGCCATCAGTTCCTTACTATTTATCACTTGCCACCAGCTCTTCTAAGATGCCTGCCTCCTGAGAGGGAGGAGCCCTATGCACAGCCCCCTGCTTTCGCAAACTTTTCTTGAAATTTTAAAAGCCTCATGGCTAATCAACAACACTTGCCTTCTTACCACCTATCACTTACCACAATGTCATTCCTCCTCCGCCTGCCTTGCCTGCACGTGTTTTACGTCTTTTCTACCAATTTTCCAGGAAAAGGTGAGCCTGAAGTTTTGATTTTGGTAACGCGTGCGCAACGACTGGTTAAAGTCGCCGACTGCAATGTGTTCCGTAATCCATGTGTAGCGGGTTAAAAAAGCATCCATGCGAAGGTTCAGTTCAAAACGATCTTCTTTCCATTTCTTACTCAGGGTCATGCTATAATATTTCCAGCCGGTGCGCTTACCCTGCAACGACAGGGTGCTGCCATCAAAAAATCCATAAAAATAAATACTGTACCCTTTGGGGAAGGTGTAAGTACTTCTTAACACCAGTTGTTTCATCAGCCCCTCGTTCCTGATATTCATTGACCCGCTATTCAGCCATACATATTGAGTGGTGAGCGTGCCACCGATATTGAAAGCTGCTGAAGGCTTCCAGGTAAGAGATGCCGACAATCCCAACCGCCGGTTGCTGCCTATGTTTTTCCAGGTATTCCTGAATACGCCATCGGTTACCGGCTCTCTTACCTGTTCAATAGAGTTCCGGTTGTTGTTAAAAAACAATGCCTGATCCGAAATTAATTTAGTGTAACTGGCTGTGTAGCTCAACTGGAACCGATGGATAGT
>JBQCFW010000101.1:0-21562 GCA_051958655.1 Agriterribacter sp.
TTATTTCTACTACGTACTCGTTAAGTACCTAAATTTTCTCTTCTGGGTGAATAATAACATGCAGTTCTTGTTTAGCCTGGTTTAGAATTAACGCCCGGATAATAGCCTCCATATCCTCCACCCCAATAAGGATTGTAAAAAGAGTATGGGTTATAAAAAGAATTGTATCCAAATCCTAAACCGCCATAGCCAAAACCTAAGCCAAAGCCACTGCCATAACCATAATAGGGCGAATAAAAGGGACTATAGAATGAAGAATAAGGGCTATAGAACGAATAAGGATTGTAAAAAGAATTATACCCGAAAGCGCTGCCACCATAATAGGGCGAATACATTGCATCGTAATAATCAAGCGAAGACCACATAGCGCGATTCCTCACTTTCATCCTCAAATAATTATCCTCACTGGTATAAGCATTACGATCCTGGTCCGTTTGCACATTTACATATTCACCATCGCCGGTTTCATCGTAATATCTGTCGTCGTCATTATTGTTGTTAGAGGCAACCCTTTGCTGCGGTGCAGGCGAATAATAAACATCGTCAGGGGTCTGTCCGGATTTATACATGGTTGAACAACTACCCAAGCTCACTAAAGCCGCTCCAAGAAGTAAAATTCTAGTGTTCATATTATGAGGGTTTTTAAGTTTTACACGATGAAGTTACTACATTTGCGCAATTCGGCCTGTTAATGTATTCAAAATAGTTGCGAACACATTACAGAAGATTCTATATGTGAGTTACACTAAACCAGAATACAAGCATGCAAAGTACGGCTTTAATAAAAAGCGTTAGTAAATAAGTTTATGAGCAAAGAAATTACATCAAGGCAACAGGATTATTCTCAGTGGTACAACGACCTGGTTATTAAAGGAGGCTTGGCCGATTACTCGGCGGTGAGGGGCTGCATGGTAATAAAGCCTTATGGCTTTACGCTGTGGGAAAACATGCGCGATCAGCTTGACAGAATGTTTAAAGATACCGGGCACGTAAACGCCTACTTTCCATTGTTTGTACCTAAAAGCCTGTTTGAAGCAGAAGAGAAAAATGCGGAAGGCTTTGCCAAGGAATGCGCCATTGTAACGCACTACCGCTTAAAGGCCGACCCTGGTAAAAAAGGAAAACTCATTGTAGATCCGGAGGCCAAGCTGGAAGAAGAGCTGGTGGTAAGACCTACCAGTGAAGCTATTATCTGGAATACCTATAAAACCTGGATACAATCATACCGCGATCTGCCAATTTTAGTGAACCAATGGGCTAACGTGGTTCGCTGGGAAATGCGGACGCGTTTATTTTTACGTACAGCCGAATTTTTGTGGCAGGAAGGACACACTGCCCATGCTACTGCACAGGAGGCAATTGAAGAGGCTGAAAAAATGTTGGATGTGTATGCTGAATTCGTTGAAAACTGGATGGCGCTGCCGGTTGTAAAAGGAGTAAAAACACCCAACGAACGTTTTGCCGGAGCATTGGATACTTATTGCATTGAGGCATTGATGCAGGATGGCAAGGCGTTGCAGGCAGGCACATCACACTTCCTGGGCCAAAATTTTGCCAAAGCGTTCGACGTACAGTTTCTTACCAAAGAAAACAAGCAGGAATACGTTTGGGCTACCTCCTGGGGAGTGTCTACACGACTGATAGGAGCATTGGTAATGGCGCATAGCGACGATGAAGGGCTGGTGTTGCCGCCACGTATTGCTCCGTTGCAAGTGGTAGTGGTTCCTATTTATAAAGGCGATGAACAGAAAGCCGTGATAGATGAAAAAGTAAAAGACCTTTTCAGGGAATTGAAGCTATCAGGCATTCGTGTTAAATACGATGACAATGATAATGCCCGCCCGGGGTGGAAGTTTGCTGAATACGAAAAAAAGGGAGTGCCGGTGCGCATTGCCATTGGCGCCCGTGATATTGAAAACAACACGGTGGAAATTGCACGCCGCGATACTCGGGAAAAGATGAGCGTAAACATGGATGGACTGCCGCTTCGTATTGTCAATCTTTTGGAAGAAATACAGCAGGATATGTTCAACCGTGCCAAACAATACCGCGATGAACACATTACGCCAGCCAATAGCTGGGATGAGTTTGTGGAACTGCTGGATAAAAAAGGTGGGTTTATAGCCGCGCATTGGGATGGCACCGGTGAAACGGAAGAGAAAATAAAGGAACTCACAAAGGCCACCATTCGCTGCATCCCGTTAGACAGTAAAGAGGAAGCTGGCAAGTGCATACTTACAGGCAATCCAAGTAAGCAAAGAGTATTGTTTGCGCAAGCGTATTAAATGAAAGGTGTAGGGTGCAGGGTTATGGCAAGTCAAAAATCAAACATCAGCAATCAGCAATCAACTCATTGATATCGTTCTCTGGCTGGAAAAGCATATGCTTACCTGTCCTTCGGTAAAATACCTGCACATGGCGTGCCCCGGGTGCGGCCTGCAACGCAGCTGTATTGCCTTGCTGAAGGGCCACATTATTGAGTCGTTTCGTTTGTACCCTGCCTTAATACCATTATTAGTGTTGTGCGCTTTTACCGCACTGCACCTGTATGCAAAGTTTACCTGGGGCGGTAAAATAATTATTGCTTTGCAGGTTGCTGTTGTTGCAATCATAGCAGTACATTACATTTACAAAATAGTTAACCACCAAATCTTCGTTTAAATGGGCACAGAAGAAACCTCCATTTTTGCACCGCAAACACAACGGTCATTGCCTAATGCCTCTGCAGTGCTTGCTTTAGGAATAATATCCATTGTAAGCTGCTGCTTCTATGGCTTACCGGGTGTTGTATGTTCCATTATTGCCCTTGTATTATACAATAAAGATGCACAACTGTATGCCAGCAATCCCGAATGGTACACCGACTCTTCTTACAAAAATTTAAAAACAGGAAGAATATGCGCCATTATAGGGTTAATACCTTCTATACTGTTTTTGCTGTTCGTTATTTTTATGATGATTACCGCCGGCTTTGGTATGCTTACTAACCCCGAACAGTTTTTCAACAATATATAGGTTAGGTTTTTTTGTTTAGGTTTTGAAGTTTATTCGTGCGTAAAGCATGCGATAAAACAAATCTTCTGTGCAATCCAGGTCTTTCTTTCTCAGCAGCGTCTGCCCTGAGTAGTTTGTGCGTTGGAAAACTATTTTGCGATAAACAGTAATTAACAACACTCGTAGCGCCCTTTGCCTCCCACACTGCTTTATTTCAAGGAGATGTTGCGTAGATGAAAGCCTACCTGGCGTGCGATCCGAATTTCCTCCTCAACGAAAGGAACGGTTGTTCAACAAGATTATAAGAGCCAAGCGATAAAAGAATGGTTGCTGCAAAAAATAAAATATACCATAGAATATTTTTTGAAGGAAAGTACAGGTTACAAATAGCAAGCGCCATCCAGTGAAACAGGTATAGCGAATAGCTTAGTTTTCCGATATAAACAACTGCGCGGTTTTCCATCAATCTCATCAGCGGATGCCGGTTTTCATAAAATAAAAAAGCTGGTATTAAAAACCCCAGCGCAATACCCTGTATCGAAAATTTAAGCGTGTTTTGAAAAAAATTGCCCGGCACAAACTGCACAATGGCCAATACTGCTACACTTACAATAATACTTACCGGCGACCTGAGCGCCTGAATATACCATTTTGCTTTGTGGGCATACAGCAACAAGGCGGCAATGCATCCATAAAGAATGGAGTCTGCGCGACAATGTGTAAGTATGTATATTTTTCTAACGGCTTCCGAAATGTCATCGCTTGTCTCAAACACAAACATCCTTATAAAAAAGAAAGCAATGACGGCAATACAAAGGGAACCTAAAAACAGCCTGTTGCGATATTTGAAACCCAGCGAAAAAATGATCGGGAAAACAAGGTAGTAATGCTCCTCAACTGCCAACGACCACAAAATTCCCGGGCTCGGATAGTTAGCGGCAGGTAATGCCGACATAAAATAAACACGGTAGTAATTGGTGTAATAAAATAATCCTGCCGATATATCGCTCATGATCACTTTGTACCCAAAACAAAGTATAACAACGCAAAGAACGACTAACAGGAAAATAAGAGCGGGATATAACCGGAGAAATCTCCGGATGTAAAACTGCTTTAGCCCGACCTTACCCGTTGTGTTGTATTCGGCTATTAAAAGTTTTGTAATTAAAAAACCGCTTACAAAGAAAAATAAGGTAACGCCTGTTTGAGCAAGCGAGATGAAAGTCTTGTTTAAATGACCAAGAATTACAAGCAGTATAGCATAAGCTCTGAACCCGTCCAAAAAAGGAACGTGTTTGCTGTCTGGCACCATTAGGTGGTTGGGTTTAGGGGATGAACGAACTTTTATTTTAGTTTCTTTTGGTAGTTTTCACAAGCATACATCAGCAGAGCAAATATTCCTGCAACAACGCCTGTAATACTCACCTGAACATTTGCGTATGATTGATTTCACACACACGTTAACAAGAGGTAACAGGTTAGGCCTGACAAAAGAAAATTGGAGTAACGTTTATGGGGTATAATTATCAGAAGCGCTCAAAAAGCGTCGTAAAGTAATAAAAATTTCAGAAAATAATTGCATTTGTACAGAAGTATTTTACCTTTTCGACCAGGGTCATTGAACGGTCAGTAGATGTAACCAACATTTATACCCGAAGCAAATATTTTTGCACAGAACTGAAAGCTAAAGCCCGGTTAACCGCCAGCCCTGACCAGTTTTTGGTTATCTGCCTCACATCCAATATTTTTGCTCTCCTCAAATCAGAAAATAAGAATGGCAAATCGTGTAATACAATTTCGGGAAGCTTTGCGCGAAGCAATGAGCGAAGAAATGCGCAGAGACGAACGGGTATATTTAATGGGTGAAGAAGTTGCCGAGTACAATGGTGCCTATAAAGTAAGCCAGGGAATGCTCGACGAATTTGGTCCTAAAAGAGTGATCGACACTCCCATTTCCGAGCTGGGCTTTACCGCAGTGGCTGTAGGCTCTGCGCAAAACGGACTTCGCCCGATCGTGGAATTTATGACCTGGAACTTTGCTGTTTTACCACTCGATCAGATATTGAATACAGCCTCTAAAATGCTGGCAATGAGCGGCGGACAGGTGGGATGCCCGATTGTTTTCCGCGGACCTGGCGGTTCTGCGGGTCAGTTAGGCGCTCAGCACTCTACCGCTTTCGAAGCCCTGTATGCCAATATTCCCGGCTTAAAAGTAATTTCCGTTTCCAATCCATACGATGCAAAAGGACTTTTGAAAAGCGCCATTCGCGACGATGATCCGGTTATTTTTATGGAGAGCGAAGTGATGTATGGCGATAAAGGAGAAGTACCTGAAGAAGAATACCTGATCCCCATTGGAAAAGCAGATATAAAAAGAGCTGGTACAGATGTTACCATTGTTTCTTTCAATAAAATGATGAAAGTAGCTTTAGGCGCTGCAGAAGAGCTGGCTAAAGAAAACATCAGTGCCGAAGTGATTGACCTTCGCACCATTCGTCCTTTAGACTGGCAAACGGTGTTTGAATCGGTTAAGAAAACCAACAGGCTGGTAATAGTAGAAGAACAATGGCCTTTTGCATCCGTATCGTCAGAGCTTGCTTACCGCATTCAAAAAGAAGCCTTCGATTACCTGGATGCACCGGTACGCAGAATAACCAGTGCCGATGCGCCCATGCACTATGCGCCAAACCTGGTAGCAGCCTACCTGCCCGATATACCCCGCACGGTGAAGCTGGTAAAAGAAGTGATGTATATAAAGAAATAAACGGCATATCTTTATGCCACAAAAAAAATCCCGGAGAAAAAACACTCCGGGATTTTTTTTGAAAAACTCCCGATGATTCCTGTTATGAGAAAAAATCTATGCTTTATACTGGTTATCTGCTCCGTACATTGTTTTTCGCAGGAAACTGTTCGCAGTGCCGATTCTATTCCTTCCATGTCGGAAGTGATTATAACCGGGTATGAATCGCAACGCAAGTTGCTCGAAACACCTGCCGCCGTAAGCGTGGTTACTACAAAAGATATGCAGCGTTTTGCCAGCACTACACTGGTTCCGGCAATGAATGCAATTCCCGGCGTAAGAATGGAAGAACGCTCGCCCGGAAGCTACCGGTTAAGTATAAGAGGCAGCCTGTTAAGATCACCTTTTGGCATTCGGAACGTAAAAGTATATTGGAACGATATTCCATTTACCGATGCAGGCGGCAACAGCTATTTTAATCTGATTGACCAGGCAAGCGTGCAGCAACTGGAAATATTAAAAGGTCCAGGTGGCAGCCTGTATGGAGCCAACACCGGGGGAGTGGTGATAATGCACACCAACGAACCGGCTTTGCAGGGTAATGATGACGGACATTCGGGACGGATACAATTAACAGGCGGATCGTATGGCTTATTGGGAGAAAATGCACACTGGAAGTTTAAAGGAGAAAAGTTCACTTCTGCTCTAACCCAAAGCCATATGCAAAGCGATGGCTACCGCGACAATACCCGCATGAGACGAGACATTGTGCAATGGAATGGCGCAGCTCAATTGAGCCCAAAAGATAAATTGAACTGGATAGCGCTGTATGCCGATATGTTTTACCAAACGCCGGGTGGGTTAACCTTGCAGCAAATGCAGGACAATCCTCGACAATCGCGCCCCGCAACTGCTGTATTGCCTGGTGCTAAAGATCAAAAGGCAGCCATTTATAATAAAACACTGCTTACAGGCGTCAGCAACCAGCACAAATTCAATGAACATTGGAGCAATATTACTTCGCTGATGTTTTCGTACACCGATTTCAAAAATCCCTTCATTACCAATTACGAAACAAGGGCTGAGCGCAATGCAGGTGTAAGATCAAAAATGGTGTATGAGGCAGCAACCGGCGTGCACCAGTTTAAATTTGCCGGCGGTGCCGAATGGCTGTATAACTACTCAGTCATCAACAACTATGGCAATAACCAGGGAAACAGGGACACTGTTCAATACAAAGACAGAATCAGTGCCGCACAAGTGTATCCCTTTTTGCAGGGCGAATGGGTTATTGGTCAAAAATTTCACCTGCAGGCGGGGGCAAGCACCAACTTCTTTAACTATCGTTACCGTCGGCTTACCGATGCAGACGATAGCAGGAAAAAGAAAACACTCAACGAACAATTCCTGCCCCGGTTTGCAGCTTTATACCAGTTCACCAATACGTTGTCGCTCTATGCATCAGTAAGCAAAGGCTACTCACCTCCTACTATTGCCGAAATACGTCCGTCAGAAGGAAGTATTTACAGCAATTTACAGCCAGAATACGGGTGGAACCGTGAGATAGGAATGAAAGGCAATGTGCTGAAGGGTCGGGTTCAATTCGATATTACTGCTTACAAGTTCCGGCTGCAGGATGCCATTGTACGACGGGTAAACGATATTGGGGCAGAATACTTTGTAAATGCAGGTGGTACTAAGCAATGGGGATTAGAGGCATATGTTGAATACTCGATAATACGCAGCATTTCGGGAAAGATCCGCAATATGAAAGTGTGGGGCAGTGGTACTTTTAATGATTTTTCCTTTACCGATTATAAAATGGGAGCCGATAATTATTCGGGCAAGCAGCTGACCGGTGTGGCAAAACAAATTATTTGTACCGGAGTGGATGTATTTACGTCGTGGGGATTGTACCTGAACGCCTCGTTGAATATTACTTCTAAACTGCCGGTAAATGATGCGAACAGTGTATACGCGCCGGGCTATGAACTGTTGCAGGGAAGGCTGGGCTGGAAAAAAGAATTCAATGCATGGTCGTTGGAGCTTTTTGCCGGAACAGACAATGCATTGAATCAACTATATAGCCTCGGAAATGATATAAATGCTGTAGGAAACAGGTATTACAACCCTGCACCCCGCCGCAATTATTACGGAGGCTTTGCTGTTGGGTTTTAACCCAAAAACTAAAATGCGGATGCTAATGAAGAAACTCCCACTGCAAAGAGGTAACATAAACCCATACAAAATGCAGCTAACATACCTAATTTGGCAACTAATTTCCAGGTAGGGATTTCAACAACAGGACTTGCTTTCAGAGCTTGAGGTTTCATGGATTCCGAGTTTTTAGTGATTACAAAGGATATTTTGATAACAACGTAAAAGTAGTTTCCGCTGGTATGATCTGCAAGGCTTTTCCTCGAAAAAACCAGCACCAGCCTACATTTTAGCATTTGATAAGACAAAAATAAGTAATCTGGAAATGTAGAGATGTCGATTTTCAGGTAGTAGTATTACTACAATACGGTTGCTCACCACCGTTTTAGCGAAGCTGGCTCAAAAGTCCACTCCGGAGTTACGATTGAATGATAATCATTCACCTCGTACCAGGCTCCCAACGCTGTTTGTATTGGATTGATAAGGATGTGCATGTCCTGCGCCGGCATGTAGCTTTGAGCTAACAGGCATATTTTTTTACCGCTGGCATTTGTAGCAACATCCATTACCAATACAGCATGCCCCGGCGAGCCGCCTTTGATCAATACATTCCCTGGCAATAAATGCTTTAATTGATCTACTTTATGTAGCTGCCTTTCTAACGAAGCTGTACCGCACCTTGCAAACACCCGCTCCAGGTATCTTTCAAATTGCAACGAGTCACGCTTTCCCTTGTAGGGATAGGATGTGCCGGCATTGTCAAAAAAATTGATTTCAGCATATCTTTTGTTGTCATACAGGTACTGCGCTCTCAACCTCATTACTGCATCCGCACATTGCTGGAGGTCTTTTTTACCCAACGGTATGTCCAGCACTGCATACTGCGCTGACTGGTTTCGCTTTTTTGCCCCATTATACAGGTATACCGTTCGGTCTGGCTTTAACTTTACATTACGCAGCCAACAGGTAAACGAAAGCAGTGTATCTTTCACCCGGGTATAACCTTCAGGCAACGGAATGCTGCCCACGGTGGCGTAATAGTTTTCTGTAGTCCTGTCTTTGTCTGGCATGAATTTAGTCGGGTTATTTGCCAACCGGCACTGGCTGGCCGCAAGCAACCCTGTTAAAAAAAGGCGCAAAATCATAATTTCTTATTTTTGAAACACGATGTTGCCTTTAGATGCATAATGATAGGTATGCACACCGTTTGACAGTTAAAAATTTTATAACAAAAAGGCTTATTAAAAAAGCAGGTATTAATTATGTCGAATATTCTGATTATTGACGATGAAAAAGCAATACGTAAAACCCTGGGAGAGATTTTGTCGTACGAAGGTTATAAAATCGACGAAGCCGGCGATGGTGAAGAAGGGTTGAAAAAGTTCCGTGAAAAAAATTACGATGTAGTGCTGTGTGATATCAAAATGCCTAAAATTGATGGCATTGAATTCCTTGACAAAGCGAACGAAGTAAATCCCGACGTTCCCATCATTATGATTTCAGGCCACGGCACCATTGAAACGGCTGTAGAAGCAGTTAAGAAGGGCGCTTACGACTATATCTCCAAGCCACCCGATCTTAACCGCCTGCTGATCACTATCAGGAATGCCATGGATAAAACCAACCTGGTAACCGAAACAAAGGTGTTGCGCCGCAAGGCAACCAAGGTGGAAGAAATGATCGGCGAATCGGGACCGATCCTCAAAATAAAAGAAACCATTGAAAAGGTAGCCCCTACCGACGCGAGGGTGATGATAATGGGCGAGAACGGTGTGGGTAAAGAATTAGTTGCCCGGTGGATACATGAAAAAAGCAGTCGCTCCAAAAGCCCGCTCATAGAAGTAAACTGCGCCGCTATACCGGGCGAACTGATAGAGAGCGAATTGTTCGGACACGAAAAAGGCTCATTTACTTCGGCAGTAAAACAAAGAATTGGAAAGTTTGAACAGGCACATGGCGGCACTTTGTTCCTCGACGAAATTGGCGACATGAGTCTGAATGCGCAGGCAAAAGTGCTAAGGGCTTTACAGGAAGGAAAGATTACGCGCGTAGGTGGCGATAAGGATATAAGCGTGGACGTTCGCGTAATTGCAGCCACCAACAAAGATCTGCTGCAGGAGGTTGATGAAAAACAATTCAGGCTCGACCTGTATCACAGGCTCAGTGTCATCATCATCCATGTGCCTTCCCTCAACGACCGGCGCGACGATATTCCATTGCTGGTAGATAAGTTTCTTGCCGACATCTGCGCTGAATATGGCATACCTAAAAAAGCAATAGAAGACGATGCTTTACAGGCCTTACAGGAATATAACTGGACCGGGAACATTCGTGAACTGCGAAATGTAGTAGAACGGTTGGTGATCTTATCCGGAAAGTCGATCGTAAAAGACGATATACAAAGTTATGTGGTGCCTAAAAAATAGGTTGTTTTGAAGTCGGTATATTGCATATGTGGGCTGGGGTCTGATGAAAGGATCTTCAGCAAGCTGAACTGGTTTGGAGCTAACGTACAGTATTTACACTGGCTGATGCCCGAACCGGACGAATCGCTCTCTGCCTATGCGGCACGGATGAGCCAGCAGATTGAAGGCGATGATATTACGCTCATCGGCGTATCGTTTGGCGGTATTATGAGCATCGAAATTGCAAAGCTGCGCAAGATCAATAAAGTCATTCTCATTTCGAGCATACCCACCCATCGCGAAATGCCGACATGGATGAAGACATGCGGCAGGCTAAAACTTGATTTTCTTGTACCAAGGAAACAACTGCACAGCCTTCGCCCAATGAAGTTGCTTACCCCTGTAGAAAACTATTTTTTAGGAGCCGCTACAGAGGAAGAAAAAAAGCTGGCGAACGAATACCGCGAAAAGGTTGACCCTCATTATCTAAAGTGGTCTATACATCATATACTGAACTGGAAAAACGACTGGGTGCCTGAAAATTGCTATCACCTGCACGGTTCCAACGACAAAATATTTCCTCACTCCAGGTTAAACGCTACTCACGTTATCGAGGGAGCAGGACACTTCCTCGTATTTCAGCGTGCCGATGAAGTATCGAAGATCTTGAAGGAAATAATTTAGCTATGAGCTTTCAGTGGTCAGCTTTGAGAGTGTTTCGAGTTTGTGGTTTGTCGTTTGGGACTAAAGCTGCAAACAACAAACCCCAAACAAAAACAACTGATGGCTGAACGCTGA
Source organism: Agriterribacter sp. (assembly GCA_051958655.1). GTDB lineage: Bacteria > Bacteroidota > Bacteroidia > Chitinophagales > Chitinophagaceae > Agriterribacter. The sequence continues at coordinate 11,098 of JBQCFW010000101.1, forward strand.
TGGCTAACGCTAACAGCTCATTAACAAAATAGTCCCACCTTACCTGTAACAATTTGCCCCGCCAGCCGACCCATCGGCATACTCAGCGATTTATTTTTTTCGCTAACAATATATAAAACACAGTTACATGAGTTTAGGCTGGATCATTTTTATTGTAGGAACCATTGGCTTCCACTATGGATTATACGGCATGTTCCGGAAAGCCGGCATCAAACCCTGGAAAGCACTTGTTCCATATTACAATACCTGGGTGATGGTTGAAAAAATGCCATTGAAAAAGTATTGGTTCTTTCTGCAGTTCATACCCATTGTTGGGCAATTCATCACCATCTGGATATACATCCGTTTTGTTGAGCACTTTGGCAGGTTTTCGTTGTTGCACCACGCAGCAGCGGTTTTTGTTCCCTTTATATACTTTCCCTACCTCGGCTATTCAAAAAATGAAAGATATTCAGGCAACGCAGTAGTAAAAAACTACAAAAAATCGGCCGCACGCGAATGGATAGACGCAGGCGCCTTTGCCGTAGTAGCAGCTACTATTATACGCACGTTTATTTTCGAAGCCTATGTAATTCCTACCGGCAGTATGGAAAAAACCTTGCTGGTAAACGACTTTTTGTTTGTGAGCAAACTGAGCTACGGACCCCGTTTACCTAACACACCTTTGGCCATCCCTTTTGTACATCATACCGCGCCTATTATCGGCACCAAATCGTACCTCGAATGGATCAAACTTCCTTACAAACGCCTATGGTCGAGCGATGTGCAACGCAACGATGTAGTTGTTTTTAATCACCCTGTGGGCGACACGGTAGTAGGTGCTTTTCAATCAGAAAGAACTTACTATGATGTTTTGAGAGAGGATTATAATGGCAATCGTGCGGCGTTATTGGAGCGTGATGATATAATTATACACCACCCGGTAGATAAAAGAGAGAATCTTATCAAACGGTGTGTAGGCATACCGGGAGATACCATTGAACTGAAAGATGCAGTTTTATATGTAAACGGGTTGCCTGTTGACGCACCCAAACCATCTGCAACTTTTTATGCAGTACAAACGAAAGGACGATTTTTGGATGAAGAAGTGTTGAAAAAAGATTTCAACGTGGAAACAAACCCTGACAGGATGCAGTTTTATGCTGGCAATTCAATGAATTACCTCATCAGCTTTACCCAAGAAGAAGCGAAACGAATGAAAGAACTGCCATATGTGCTCAGCGTTGAAAGAGATGTGAAGCAGTATAACCCTGCAGTGTTTCCCAACGATACCATCCATTATAAATGGAGCGAGGACTTTTACGGCCCTATATGGATTCCTAAAAAAGGAGTTACTATTACACTCACAGCCGACAACATTGCTTTTTACCGGAGGATCATTCAGGTGTACGAAGGCAACAAGCTGGAGGAAGTAAATGGCAAATTCATCATCAATGGTAAGGAAACCAGCCAGTATACCTTTGCCGTGAACTACTTCTGGATGATGGGCGATAACCGACACAATTCGTTAGACTCACGTTTTTGGGGCTATGTGCCTGAAGATCATGTGGTGGGAAAAGCATCGTTAATATGGTTTAGCTGGGATAAAGGTCTGCGCTGGAACAGGCTTTTTAAACCGATAAAATGAATTTGAATTGAAGAACAAAAACCCTTGTACGTGTAACAATTGAGCCAACAGGCCGACACATCGGCATAATCAGCGATTTTATCCTATTTTTGGCAACTTTATAAAAACAGTTACATGAGTTTAGGCTGGATCATCTTTATCCTGGGCACCATTGGTTTTCATTATGGATTATACGGCATGTTCCGGAAAGCCGGCATAGAACCCTGGAAAGCACTTGTTCCTTATTACAATACCTGGGTGATGGTTGAAAAAATGCCATTGAAAAAGTATTGGTTCTTTCTGCAGTTCATACCCATTGTGGGGCAATTCATTACCATCTGGATATACATCCGTTTTGTTGAGCACTTTGGCAGGTTTTCGTTGTTGCACCACGCAGCAGCGGTTTTTGTTCCCTTTATATACTTTCCCTACCTCGGCTATTCAAAAAATGAAAGATATTCAGGCAATGCAGTAGTAAAAAATTACAAAAAATCGGCCGCACGCGAATGGATAGACGCAGGCGCCTTTGCCGTGGTAGCAGCTACTATTATACGCACCTTTATTTTCGAAGCCTATGTAATTCCTACCGGCAGTATGGAAAAAACCTTGCTGGTAAACGACTTTTTGTTTGTGAGCAAGCTGAGTTATGGACCGCGTTTGCCGAATACTCCCCTGGCCATCCCTTTTGTACATCATACGGCGCCTATTATCGGCACCAAATCTTACCTCGAATGGATCAAACTTCCTTACAAACGCCTATGGTCGAGCGATGTGCAACGCAACGATGTGGTTGTATTTAATTACCCTGTGGGCGACACGGTAGTAGGCGCTTTTCAATCGGAAAAAAATTATTACGATATATTAAAAGAAGATTACCGGGGCGACCGCGCAGCATTGCTGGAGCGCGACGATATTATTGTGCGCCCGGTAGACAAAAGGGAAAACTTTATCAAACGGTGTGTAGGCATACCGGGAGATACCATTGAACTGAAAGATGCAGTATTGTATGTAAATGGATCGCCCGCTTACCAGCCAGAACAATCCGCTACCTTTTATGCCATACAAACCAAGGGGCAGTTCCTGGACGAAGAAATGCTGAAAAAAGACTTTAATGTAGAAACGGACCCTAGCAGGGGACAGTACTATGTTGGCAACTCCATGAATTACATGATAGACCTGACAAAAGAAGAGGCAGAAAGAATGAGAAAACTTCCTTACGTGCAGAGTGTAGACAGGGATATTAAAAGATTCAACCCCAGCGTATTTCCGAACGATACCACACGATACAGATGGAGCGAAGACTTTTATGGTCCGATATGGGTTCCTAAAAAGGGGGCTACCATTACACTCACCGCCGACAATATTGCTTTTTACCGGAGGATCATTCAGGTGTATGAAGGCAACAAGCTGGAGGAAGTAAATGGTAAGTTCATCATCAATGGTAAGGAAACCAGCCAGTATACCTTTGCCATGAACTATTTCTGGATGATGGGTGATAACCGCCATAACTCGCAGGACTCCCGCTTTTGGGGATATGTGCCCGAAGATCATGTGGTGGGAAGAGCGTCGCTGATATGGTTTAGCTGGGACAAAGGTCCGCGCTGGAACAGGCTATTCAGGTCGATAAAGTAGTTTGAGATTTTTGATTTATGATTTAAGGAGAAACGGATTGAAAACAAAAACGAACAGCTTTTTATACCAGGTTTTTGAAACTTCTGACGAGTTGCCTGATGCGTACCGGGTTTTGCTGGAAAAAGCAAGGGCGGTTACACAGCAGGCGTATGCCCCATACTCTCTTTTTTTTGTAGGAGCTGCCGCCTTGCTCGACAATGGGGCCACAATCACTGCTTCCAACCAGGAAAATGCTTCCTCACCGGTAGGTATATGCGCCGAACGGGTGTTGCTTTCGGCTGTATCGTCTGTATACCCCAATACTGCAATCAATGCCATTGCCATCAGTTACAGCAATCAAAAAACAGGCAGCAGCAACGTACCGGTGTTTCCCTGTGGCATATGCAGGCAAAGCCTGCTGGAATACCAAAGCAGGCAGCAACAACCCATCAAGCTCCTGTTAAGTGGTCAGGAAGGGCAGGCATTTATGCTGGAAGATGCTGCCGACTTATTACCTTTCGGCTTTTCGGGAAAGGACATGGGGTGATCAGTGGTTGAACCACGAAGACACGAAGACACGAAGACACAGAGGGGCACGGAGATTTATTGTTTGTCGTTTGTGTCTTCCTGATATAATAACCGTCAAATAAGCGGGCACTGTGCGCGGTTCCTCTCCCTTGGATAGGCTAGGTGAGGCTTTCTCTTTGAACCACCAAGACACCGAGGCGCACAGAGATTTTTGATTTTTGATTATGGGTTTGAATTTTCTCACCGTATACCTTACCCCCAACCTTATGCCCTACACCTTACACCTTCTACCCTACACCTTACACCCTACCTCCTTTCCCCAAACTCCAGCTCTACATCCGTTTCAGCATATCCAACACAGGTTAATACAAGTCCCGCTTCCAGGTCTTTTTCCGTAAGCACATCATTCATACTCATCGTTACTTTTCCTTTTAAACAACGCGCCACGCAGGTGGAGCATCTGCCGCCTTTGCAACTGTAAGGCAACGGTATGCCTTTATTCAAAGCCGACTGCAAAATAGTAGCAGGATATTGAGTGCCAAAATGAAAAGTACGGCTTTCAGCATGCACGGTTACCTGCCGCAACCGGGGGTCGGCTATAAGCGGTGCCGGAGGAGGGCTGTCAATTACAAAATATTCTTTCCTGATCTGCGCTTCTTTAAACCCCATGAGCATGATAGTATACTGGCACATCCGCATGAAAGAGGTGGGTCCGCAAATAAAAAACTTTGCCTGTTGTTTTGCATGTTTTATTGCTGCGGGAACAAGCTTTTCTAACTGATCATTCGTCAACTTCCTGAAACGGGCGCCAGGGTCTGCTGGTTGACTGATAAAATCGATCCAGGTAAAGTTTTTTGGAAACTGCGCCGCTAATTTTTCCAGCTGATGCCGGAAGATGGTTGATGTTGCAGTATGATTCTGGTAAATGAGGATTACATTATTGAATGGCTGTTTGTAAAGTATCTCCTTTAGTAAGGAAAATACAGGCGTAATACCGCTGCCCGCAGCCAACAAAAAAATGTCGCAGCCGTTGACAGCAGCAGCTTCGTCATTGACAAATCTTCCCGATGGAGCGAGCGCTTTCAATTCGTCTCCGATAGCATAATGATCTATCAGGTGGCGTGAAACTTCTCCGTTATACACGCGCTTTACGGTAATACATACCCGCTTATCAATACCGGGTGTGGACGACATGGAGTATGATCTTCTTACCTCCCTGTGCTGCAAATTAAAAATGAGTGTAAGGAACTGACCGGCTTTATACAAAATAGACGACCCGTCAACATTTTCCAGCACAAAAGAAACTGCTTCTTTCGTTTCAGGTATGATATCTGCTATACGTAGCGTTAACCAAGATTCAGGCATCTCCGGGCTTTTTGCTCATGGTTGCGAAAATAAAGGATGCGACTGAATAATATTGGTATAGATTTATTAAACGTAAAACCCAGTTTTTATGAAGCACATATTTCTTTGCTTATGCCTTTTTTCAGTTGTATTGTTTGCCTGCAACAGCAACAAAACAGTGCACGACAATGCAACTACGGCCGACTCTTCTGCTGCTGCCGCAACTCCGGCCGAGCCCGCAGATAACAACCTGGGCTATGCTTACACCAACAACAAGGATAGCATACTGCTCCATCTGGCTATAGAGGGAAGCAAGGTAACCGGAGACATGGTGTACAGCCTGTTTGAGAAAGATAAAAACACCGGGACGATTGATGGCGAAATAAAAGGCGATACCATATTTGCAAACTATACCTTCATGTCTGAAGGAGTAAGCTCCACGCGCGAAATTGCATTCCTCAAAAAAGACAACACGCTTTCGGAAGGTTTTGGAGAGGTAGAGCAGCAAGACAATAAAACAGTTTTTAAAAACAAATCGTCGCTCAACTTTAATCAGAATATTGTGCTGCAACAAGCAACCTGTGAGTAGTGGGTTTGGAGTTTGGAGTTTGGGGTTTATCGTTTGTTATCAAACTGTAAACACCAAACCGTTAAACAACCCACTATTTCCTCATCAACCGCATTATATACAGCAGCGCATGCAACGCAGCAAATATCAGCGAAAAGTAAAACAGCCCGGTATCTTTGCCATCGGTTTGATCATGATGTACAAAAGCTATAACGCCCAGTGCTATGCTCAACACCAATCCGCAAATGCCTACTACTTTATTTCCCTGCGATAAGGTGCCTGGTTGCCCTGCAGATAACAGGCTATGACGTATGCCGTACCACAGGTATATATCAAAGCCAATGATCATCCATACTATCAGCCGTATCCATGTATCTAACGGCAGAAATGCCATCATAAAAAAGCAGGTAGCCACGCCAAGTATAGGTACCAATGGCACCAACGGCGTTTTAAAAGCCCTCGGTGCATCGGGCATTTTTACCCTCATCACCCACACACCAATACAAACCAGTATAAAAGCAAACAAGGTTCCAATACTCGTCATCTCCCCTACCACGCGCGCCGGCACAAACGCAGCAAACAAGCTCACAAATAACATGAACATTAGGTTGCTTCGTGCAGGTGTTTGAAATTTCGGGTGCACGGCAGAAAATATTCTGGGCAACAATCCATCTTTACTCATGCTGAAGAAAACGCGACTCTGCCCAAGGAGCATTACCAGTATTACCGAAGCATACCCGGCAAGAATAGCAACGATAATAGCCCTGTTCAACCACGGATAGTCGGGATGAATAACACCCGATGCATCTGCTTTACCCATGTGCTCAATAGCCACAGCTACAGGAGCGATGCCGTCTTGTCCTTTAAAAGAAGTATAGTTTGTAACACCCGTCATTACGTGAGCAAACAAAAGATACAATACAGTACAAATCAGCAATGAACCAAGAATACCGATGGGCATGTCTTTCCTGGGATTTTTAGCTTCCTGCGCGGCGGTACTCACCGCATCAAATCCTATGTAAGCAAAAAACACAATTGCTGCTGCCCTCACCACGCCGCTAAAACCAAACTCACCAAAAGTGCCGGTATTATCGGGAATATAGGGTACATAATTATCGTTGTTGATATATTTCCAGCCCAGAACAATGAAAACGAGCACTACCGAAACCTTCAGTCCTACAATAATAGCATTCACAAAAGCGCTTTCCTGCGTTCCTTTAATAAGAAGCAGGCTCATAAGAATTACTATGAAAACGGCAGGAAGATTAACAAAACCGCCATCCCATGGGCCTACTGTTAACGCAACAGGCAAATGCACATCAAACCCTTCCAGGAATTTTATCAGGTATCGGCTCCAGCTAATACTTACCGTTGCTGCGCCTACGGCATACTCAAGCACCAGGTCCCATCCTATTATCCATGCAATAAATTCTCCCATAGTAGCATAACTATAGGTATACGCACTGCCTGCTACCGGTATCATCGAAGCAAACTCTGCATAACACAAACCTGCAAAAGCACAACCCAAAGCTGCAATAACAAACGATATGGTAATGGCAGGACCCGCCTGGTTTGCTGCAGCACCGCCTGTTATTGAAAACAAACCTGCTCCAATAATTGCGCCTATACCCAATGCTACCAAAGCCCAAGGACCAAGCGTGCGCTTGAGACTGTGAGCGCCTGTTTCCTCTGCCTCGGCAATCAACCCCGCAAGAGGTTTCTTAACAAATAAACTCATGGAGTTAGTATAAGTTTTAATATTTAAAGATGGAGTAAATCAGGTTTGAAAAGTAAGGGATTTATTTGAAAACGGACAAAAACTTTAAAGTTTTTATATAATCACAGCCTGAAACAAACATTTCTTTTTTATTACCAATAAACTTTCTTTTAGTTTTGAAACTTTACCAGCATTTGCAATATGACCAAGAAGAAATCAGGAATACTGGCTGTTGTTTTATTTACTGTCGTTGCTATCCTCCACTTTGTGGCTTTGGAAAACTGGATTCAGGTTCCGGAAAACGTATTATTTGTTTCACGATGGGTATTTATTGCAAGCCTGGTACTGTTTGCGTTGTTTAAAAAATCGCTTACTACCTGGATTTTGGTAGCCATGGCCATTGGCGTTGAAATAGGACTTGATTTCAGGGAGTTTTCGCAAAACCTTCAGTTTCTCAGCAAAATATTCCTGCGGTTGGTAAAAACAATTGTTGCGCCCTTGCTTTTTGCAACGCTGGTGGTAGGTATTGCCAGCCATTCAAACCTCAAACAGGTGGGGCGCATGGGCTGGAAATCGCTTGTATATTTCGAAATAGTAACCACGCTGGCACTGTTCATCGGTATATTGTTCATTAATATTACCAAAGCGGGCGAAGGCATTGATGTACCCTCCAGTTTACTGAAGGAAATCCCCAAGTCGTCGGAAAAGCATATGCAGGAAAAAATGATAGCGATACTGGACAGTTCGGGTATCGCTCATCCGCCAGACTTGTTGCAAAGGTTGCCCGATGCGCCCGGCAAAACCTGGCAGGATCATATTATTGATATTTTTCCTGAAAACATTATCAAGTCCATATATGAAGGCAACGTGCTCCCGGTTGTTGTATTCAGCGTAATATTTGGAATTGCCCTCGCCTTGCTAAGCGAACAAAAGAAGAAACCGCTGCTGGAATTTACCGAAAGTCTTGCCGAAACCATGTTCAGGTTCACCAATATTATTATGTATTTCGCGCCTTTTGGCGTGGGCGCAGCCATTGCAGTTACGGTGGGACATCTTGGTATAGACATCCTGAAAAATCTCTTTCTCTTACTGCTTACATTATACCTCGCGTTAATTGCTTTTATTATATTGATTTTGGTGCCTATTGCTTTATTTGTTGCGAAAGTTCCGTTGAAAAAATTCATACAAGCCATTAAGGAACCGGTGTCTATCGCATTTGCCACCACCAGTTCAGATTCGGCGCTGCCAACTGCACTCGAAAACATGGAAAAATTTGGCGTGCCGCGCAAAATTGTATCGTTTGTAATACCAACCGGGTATACGTTCAATCTCGATGGTACTACACTCTATCTTTCACTGGCGTCTGTATTTGTGGCACAGGCCGCAGGCATGAATTTATCAATAGGCGAGCAGATCATGATCGGACTTTCGTTGATGCTTACCAGTAAGGGAGTAGCCGCCGTGCCGCGGGCATCGCTGGTTATATTAATTGCTACCGCTTCCACATTTCATTTCCCCATATGGCCAATTATGGCTATTTATGGCATTGATGAGCTGATGGATATGGCGCGCACTTCTGTTAACGTAATAGGCAACACGCTTGCCAGTTGCGTAATAGCCCGCTCCGAAGGAGAATTTGACGATGCCAAAGCCCTTGCTTTTGAGCCTGACTGATAATTAAATGTTAGTTTTTTGCATCTTTTTGAAAACCATACAAAAACAGGCGGTTAATTACGGCAGAAATCGCAAATTTGCGCCGGGAAAGAAAATATCAACTAATAGTTTATGATGAAAAGATTTTTAGGTATTGTTGTTTGTTTTGTTTTTGTAACAACGGCGATGGCGCAGGAGCAGGTAAACGTACAGTTTATTAACCAATACGAAGAACCCATTACCAACATCTTAATTTCTAACGGCGGTAAAGATACCATTTATACTACCGATGAAAATGGTTGGGCTCCTATTTCTGTAAACGCCGATGCTCCTGTTATTATCAACCTGAACGGGTACTCCACTTATAGCACTACGGTAGCGGCCATCAAAGAAAAAAGTACAGTAACGCTCCATAAAAATTTTACCTGGAAAGATCTTCTGAATCCCATGTTCTACATTATTAATGGAGGACTGTGGCTGTTATTGTTTATTGTTTTTGCGGAAACAGGTTTATTTATCGGTTTCTTTTTACCAGGCGACAGCCTGCTTTTTGTAGCAGGCATTTACAGCAGCAACCTGATGAATGAGTTTTACAAGAATTTTGGCGTGGAAGCTATTCAGAATGAATGGGTGGACCTGTTACTGCTGGTTGGGTTAATATCGTTTATGGGTATTATAGGCAATACAGTAGGTTATTGGTTTGGAAGAAAGATAGGGCCTGCCATGTTTACCTGGAAAGATCGTTTCCTCTTCAAGAAAAAATACCTGCACGATGCCCACGACTTTTTTGAAAAGCATGGCGGTGGTGCCATCGTATTTGCCAGGTTTCTTCCCATCATCAGGACATTTGCGCCGATTGTAGCGGGCATTGTAAGTATGGATAAAAAGAAATTTGCTTTTTATAATATCGTAGGCTGTATTGCATGGGTGGTGAGTATGATATTTGCCGGCCACTTTTTACAAATTTGGGTAAGAAAACAATTCGGCTTCGAATTAAAAGATCATCTCGAAGCAATCATCATCATCATTGTAGTGGTTACCACGCTGCCTGTTTTCTGGAAACTATTCTTTGGCAAAAAATCACCTAAAGCTTCATAAACAATCTTTTTCCCGATGTCTCAACCAAAAACGACTGCTTCCATATTTAACGTTGCTGTAATTGTAGCTGCCCTGGGGTATTTTGTTGATATATACGACCGGTTGCTGTTTGGCATCATTCGTATTCCAAGTCTTCGCGACCTGGGTCTTACTGAAGAAGAAATTTTAACCGACGGAGAGTTGATATTGCAGTGGCAGATGTGGGGCCTGTTGATTGGCGGCATTATATGGGGCGTTATGGGTGATAAAAAGGGAAGATTGAGTGTGTTATTCGGTTCCATCATTTTGTATTCTCTCGCCAATATTGCTAACGGTTTTGTACAAACGGTAGATCAATACA
>JBQCFW010000102.1:0-26660 GCA_051958655.1 Agriterribacter sp.
ACAAAAGCTGCCTGCTATCCTCCATCAGCCTTGCAAAGCCGGCCCGGGCGTTGTTCCTCCCTGTTGGGGAGGTCAGGAGGGGCTTCAAATCAGACATCACTTCAGGCTCTTCAGGATGTAGCGCATGGTAATAATTCTTGCCAGTTTGTGCAATGCTGTTGTATGGTCTTTTACATATGGATTGGTAGTGTCCCATACATAGCCTGCCAATACAGAACAGATCTGGCTTTTAATTTTGGCATCCTGGTCGTCTGCAAAGAAAATGGTGTCAAGCGTTCCTTCGTACCAGGCCATTACATAGCTCCTGAATGTGTTTACGCCCTGCATCATAATGTCCATATACTCTTTGTCCCAGTCAACTGTTTCTCCTTTCAGTTTTTTTACCACCAGTTTTCCTGCCAACTGGCTGGAAACTGTGGCCAGCGTAACCCCCGACGAAAATACCGGGTCGAGAAATTCGGTAACATTTCCGGTAAGCACAAAACCATCGCCGTAAAACCGGTTGGTGGTAGAAGACCAGGATTGCAGGGTTCTTGGCTCAAACACCAGTTCTACATCTTTAAATCTTTCGGCAATGTCTTTTTCGGCAGCCAGCATTGCCCTGAACTGCTGTTCGGGAGTGCCGGGAAACCGCTCAAAAAACGATGGATCGCCTACAAAGCCAACAGAAGTAATACCACTGGAAAATGGAATGATCCAGATCCACACGCCTTTTTCATGCACCACAATGGTGATGCGGTTGGGTTCGTCGGCCATGCTGCGCTTACGGTCTACCGTATGCGCAAACAATGCCCTTCGCGGAGGCAGGTTAGACGGCTTGTCCATATTAAACAGCTTGGGTATAACTCTTCCGTAACCGCTGCCATCGATAATAAACCTTGCCTCTATGTGCTTTATATTGCCATTGATATCTTCTACCGTGGTAACCGAACGTCCGTCATCGTTGAAAACGATGCCTGTAACCGAAGCTTCATATTCAATGGGCACGCCCATTTTTTCTACTGTATCTGCAAGGGTTGCATCAAATTCGGCCCTTGGAACCTGCCAGGTCCATTTCCATCCCTTTGTATATTGATCGGCAAACTGATAGTCGCACACTTTTCCGTTCTTCACAAATTTCGCCCCATTCTTTTCCTGGAATCCTTTTGCCTTTACGGCATCCAGGAATTTTGCCTCTTCCAATGCTTCCATGCAACGTGGCAACAGGCTTTCGCCAATAACAAAACGTGGGAACTTTTGCTTTTCAACAATTTTTACTTTATAACCAGCCTGGTGAACTATAGAGGCGGCTACCGTTCCCGAAGGACCGGCTCCAATTACCAATACGTCTGTTTTTTCTGTTTGCATGTGTGTGATATTACGGATTTGAAATTTGAGATTAGCTTTCGTATGTTCAGGATGCTGACTAAATCTTCAGCCTCCAATTTCAAATCTCAAATTTTAAATTTTAGATTTCTTTCTGCATTTCAACAATGTATGACTCAATCCGATGCCGTTAATCTCTTCCACTATTTCAAAACCGGCGTCGTAAATGCATTGAATGAATACTCTGGAATCGTACATCTGGCTGTTTCCATTAGCGATAGCTGTGAAATAAATAGAGGTTTGCTGCAGACAGAATGCCGCTGTTTCAAAGCGCTGTTTGTCCCAGAACGCTTCTAATATAAGCACATAACCATTTTCATCGATGGCTTCAGCACAACGTTTTAAAATCGATACAATTTCCTGTTCCGAAAAACAATCCAGGAACTGGCTCATCCATACTGCATCAAATCGCTGCCCGGTCGGATCATCGGGGCGTGTTTTGGGGAAAGGTTGTGATTCATCAAGGATGTTCACCGGGTAAAATGACACACGATCGGTTAGTCCTAACTCCTCCATCCGCTTTTTTGCCACATTCAACTGACCGGGCAAATCCATGATGGTGATATGTACATCGTTGGAATATTTGGTAGATGCAATGGCCCACTTACCGGTATTGCCCCCAATTTCAAGGAGGTTTTTTATATCGTGCTTGTACACATGCTTTAATACTGCAGGAAAAGCAAGGTCGGAAAAGAAATGATCGAAAGCGAACCAGCTTTTTTGAATATGACCGGGAAGCTGCGACAGACCTTCGTATACAGTTGGCCAATCGCCTAATTCTTTTAACCCTTCGGGCTTTCCTTCGCGGATGCTTTCATCCAGCCAGAACAGTCCTTTGTAGCAAACATCGTGTACGAAGTCCATGTTTACTTTTGTAAGTGGATCGTGCAGGATGAAATAACCTGTTTTAGTGAGCGAGTATTTCTCATCGTTCAGCACTATCAACCCTATGCCTAATGCCGATTCCAGCAATACCCGTACGCCATAGCGTGGCAATTCTGTTTCGGAAATAACCTGGTCAATGGTTAATCCCTTGTTGCCGGCGTCTTCTATTGCCTTTAATATCCCGCTATCGCGCATTACTTTCGACACCTGAAAAACTACTGGTCCAAACGCGATGAATTGAGCTAAGCCTTTTGCTTCAAGAGCCGTTTTAGTATCTTTTTTAAAGAAATCCATTAATCGTATTGTATAGTTTAATTTTTCTGCAAAATAACGGCTGCATTGCAACCACCAAAACCTGAAGCTGTTTTTAAACAGGTTTTATAGTTACCATTTTGTACTTTATCAATCACATTTACCGCATTGGTAGTGCCCAATCGTGAGTAACCTGGAGTTGGCAGCAATATGTTTTGTTTAAGCGAATGCACGCAAACTACCGTTTCTATTAGCCCGGCAGCGCCCAGGGTATGCCCGTAGTAGCCTTTCAGGCTGTTTACCGGCGCTTTTTGCAAACCGGCCAGGCTGATGGCTTTTGCTTCCATTTCATCGTTGTAAACGGTAGCTGTTCCGTGTGCCGAAATAAAATCAACCTCTTCTTTATCAATACCTGCCTCCTGCAATGCATTTGAAATGGCCTGGAATAATTCTTCGCCGGTTCTGGAAGGTCCGGATATATGGTTGGCATCGTTACTTACCGACCCACCGAGCAACTGTACTGTGCCGCCTTCCTGTGGTTCTTCTACAGACAGGATCACCGTTGCAGCCCCTTCGCCTAGCGTAATGCCGTTACGTTCCGCATCGAAAGGTTTGCAGGGCGCGTTGCTTACAGCATGGAACGATTGAAAGCCAGACAATACAAACTGCGTAATTACATCTGCTCCTGTAACCACTGCTTTATCGTATTTGCCCGATTGCAGTAATCGCATGCCTGTAATAAGGGCAACCAGCCCCGAAATACAGGCGTGCGATACCACCAGTGGCTTATTCCTGAATTGAAAATAGTTGGCCACCACTTTTGCCGAATGGTGAAGGGATATTTTTTTTTGCAGCGCTTTGCCAGCTTGCCCTGTTTCCAGCAAACTGATATTACCCTTGGTAGATGATACAATCAGTATCGTCCTGTCGTCTGTTACTGCTATACCAGACGATTGAAGGGCATTGTATACGGAAGCAATCAGCAATTGCTCAAATGTTGTATACTGGTTAGAATCAGCTGCTGCGTTGTTAAAGGATAATCTGTCGTTAAACAACGATGCATAAAAAGGCTCTGGCGAAAAAGCCGGGTTGTGCTGCAGCTTTATGCCGGAAACATTTTCCTGGAGAAGCGTAAAATTCTCTTCCGAAGTGCTGGCTATAGGCGAAGTAATGTTATCTGCAATAATGTATACCGGCTTCATCTAAGATGGCAAGTTAAAGAAATCCCTGTTGCTTTTTCCAGTTTTCAAAAAAAGGTGGATTGGTTAATTGAAGAGATGAGGTCTCTTTATCTAAAAACACCTGCACCGAGTCGCCGTTGGCCACCAGTTGCCCCGTAATGGGATTGTATAGCCGATATTCAAATTTCAGCTTTGCCGCATCGCAGGGAGTATAAGTTGTTTCTACTACTACACGCTCACCATATTTCAGCGATCGTTTGTATTCGCAGTGTATGCTTACAATAGGAATAATAATCCCCTGCCTGTAAAAATCAAGATACCCGATCCCATGTTCGTTGCCAAAAGCTTCCCTGCCATCTTCAAAATACCGTATATAGTGGCCATGCCACACTATACCTAATGGATCTGCTTCGTTGAATCGTACGTTTATCTCTATTTTACCTGATAATATTTTCTGCATTCGTTGTGTTTTTCCAAAAACCTATCCGGCTGTTGCTTTCCACTGTTTGTACCTGGATTTTTGAATACTTTCTACCACATTGCGCACAGGTCTTACCCAATAATTTCTTATTCCGAAACCTGCAGGTTTTTCGGTAAAGCGTTCTGTTACCAGTACTTTTCCTGTCGCAAGGTCTATTAATGCAACATGCAAAGATTCTTCCACTTTTTTCTTGTCGATGTTTTCAACAATGAACAGCAGCCCGATTCCTTTATTGCTACTTTTATAGGCGCTTGCTATTCCGTCAATATCTGATTTGCTAAGCTTCACTTCATCCGAACCATTTTCTCCAACTATTTTGTCAGCATCGATCTTTGCATTTCTTGCTGATGCTGTTTTAGTATCGTATATAACATTTGTTCTTGAAAATGCTTTTTTAAATTCGAACTTGGTGGTATCGTTAACGGTAACCTGTATCATAGATGGGAAATGCCTGTCTTTCCACTCAGCTCCGGGAGGTACTTCGTTAAAGATTTTTGTCCTGGTATAGTCAATACCCAGGTAAGTAAGCGGCACGTCAGGCGAGTTAAAAAACTCTTTAAACGTTTGAGCCGACACGGCATGATGTGCCAAAGTAAGGAACAGCAATGCGGCAAAGCGTAAGGATGTAAAAGTTTTGCTCATAATATGTATAGTTTAGTGTTTAGGCTGAAGAAAGATTTTCATGTCGCATCTCGCAATCTCTTCGTCTTTGCTGGTTATTTTTCCCGAGATCAGCGTTACATCAAATACCTGGTTTTTGATGACAATTTCAGTTTCTATCTTGTCGCCCACCGCCGGCAGCTTTTTTATTTCAAGGTTTTGAACCGCTCCGATAAATCCCACAGGAACAGGTTCGTTTTTTTCCTTAAAAACATAACCAGTATGGGCAGCCGCAGTTTGGGCTATATTTTCAATCAGCGCCGGCTCAGTTAAATAACCATTCTGCACAAATATATTGTCTTGTCTTACCTCAAGCCGGGTAATACCCGTGGTTTCGCCGGCATTTACCAGTTCATCCACCATTACAAAGGGCGCCCGCTGCGGAATAAAAGGCAGTATATCTTTCATGTTGCTCATATGTTACCGTTGTAAGGCATAAGGTGTAGGGTATAAGGTATAGGGCATAAGGGTCAATACCCCGGCAATTACTTATTCAACCGCCCAACCATTTCCCTATTCAACCAATTACCCAATCAACCTATTTAACCATAAGTGCTGCAAAGTAGCAATTTATAGCAGATTGCCAAAACAAGGGTGAATGAAGTGTGTAATGGGGTGAATGGGTTGGCTCTGGATCCATGTCCAACCTCCTGCAAGAAAAGTCCCGGGATTATGCCTTACACTTTCAGTCCTATCAACACCATATGCGTCACAGGATAATCCATCGGCGTTAACGTGCCATTCTTCCATTCAAATAAGGTCGCCTTTCCCTTCCAGCGGTTGTCTACGATCCACTGGTTTGAGAAAGCGGAAGATTCGGCATGTATGGTAAAGCCCGCATCCAACAGCGCATGCCTCCATTCGTTAAAATCCCAAAAGCAAAAAGTTTCGTGCATTTCGCTTTGCCAGTTGTCTGTATAATCTTTGCGGCTTAAAAATTCTGCCGCATCTTTTAAAGCCAGCTTAAGAAACCATTGTCCCTCTATTTTGATTTTTTCGTACACGAAATGATATCCCTCGGACTTACGAAAGTCTTTTGCAAAACGCAGAAAGCGGCCGTAAGTGGATAGCGATTGTAAGTAGTGTGAAAGTTTCTCCCGTTCGTTAAATTCGATGTAGGGATTGTCATTGCTTCCATCAGATTCGTCCAACTGCATATACACTTGCTTTTCCTTGTCAAAGGGAGCCACCACGTCCCTGTTCACCCAAACGCCGCCGGGCGCCAATTCTCTATGCCGGTTTTTGATGAACTGCAAAAGGTCTGCATGACTTCCATACGACTCAATCTCGTGCGTAAGCGAGGAGGTATGAATGGTGTTCATAGAATCCTGGTCGAACACCAGCCCGGTCACTGCATTTTTTTGCGAAAAAAAGACAAAAGGGTTTTTGAATTCGCCGTTCTCCTTTCGCTGCCGGCAAATCTCAAACAAATGCCGGCTTACCTCCACTCCATAAAAATCACTTTCACGTAAACGATCATCTTTTGTTGCCAGTTTTATCCAACTGCCCACAGCGCAGCCAATATCTCCGATCCGTCCAGGCTTTAAAAAACGCGCTGTTTCGCCGTATTTCAACTCCGCAATATCATCCATTTGCCTTACATACACATTATAATCCCGTGTTTCGGTCAGGTCCCCGTCGCTGCTGATCATATGGTCCTGAAATAATAACTGCACCCGATCACCTAAATGATATTTTTTCCAAACCTCGTAAGCAGCATCACTCATTTCTTTTTTTACAAAATCGTCTTCCAGCCAGTTGGCACAGCCTGCTATATATTCAACCAGGTTCCAGGGCATCGTTTCCTTATACGTCCAGGTATCAATATTGTGCAGTTCTGCAGGCAAAATGGTAAAGCCAAGCGCCTCGTACAGTCGCAAAACCGGTGTTGAACATATTACTATCGTGTTTTGAGGGGTGCAGTTTAAATAGCCGTCGCTTTCGTGTTTAATGCGTTTAAGCGTATACGCTGCAAAACCGTCCAGGTTTCCAACATCGTCAATACCATAAATATATACAGGAACCTGCCACTGCCCGGACATGGCTTCTATGGTAATAGCACGCAAATAAAAAGGTAAAGGATTCCGGCGGGTATTAGAGTGATTGGCCGAAGTAACCGCAAAAATGATGGCAGTAACGGGTTCGGTTAATGCTATTGGCTTGCCGTATACATCTTTCATAGTAGCTAAGCCGTCGCCCGCCAGCTTTGCTAAATAGCGCTGTTGGAATTTTGTAGTGAGCTGGTGCCTGCCCGGAATTAATAAATACATAATTTTGCTTTAATTGTATGCAAAATAACTCATCAAACATAAAAGTAGCGGTAGACGCTATTGTTTTTGGTTATTCCAAAAACGATGGTGTGTCGGTTTTATTGATTCAGCGCAAATATGATCCTTTTAAAACCAGTTGGGCAATTCCCGGAGGATTTGTGCTGGAAGATGAATCGCTTGAACAGGCTGTACGCAGGGAGCTGCTTGAAGAAACCGGTATTGAAGTGAATTACCTGGAACAATTGTATACATTCGGCGACCCCGGTCGCGATCCGAGGCAACGTATTATTTCCGTATCATATTTTGGATTGGTAAAAACAAGCCAATACCAGGAGTTAAAAGCGAGCACTGATGCTGAAAATGCGAAGTGGTTCAGCATAAAAAAATTGCCGCCGCTGGCCTTTGATCATAAAAAAATACTGGCATTGGCAATAGACCGGCTTCGCAACAAAATACGGTATCAGCCAATAGGCTTTGAACTGCTCGATAAAAAGTTCCCCTTTTCTGATCTTGAAAAACTATATGCCGCCTTGCTTGACAAGGAAATAAACCGAAGGAACTTCAGCAAAAAAATCCTCTCATTCGGGTTCCTTGAAGAAACCGGCGAACTTGCTAAAACAGAAGGGAAAGGCAGACCGAGCAAAATGTTCCGCTTCAATACAGCGCGGTATAAAGAACTGCTAAAAGAAGGATTTCATTTCGAAATATAGTATGCACAGCTCGCAATAACGAGCCTTTCTATCGAAAATCTGCGGTTTTTATTTTGCTTTATTTTTAAGCAAAATTTGCATATTTCATAACCAGTCAGTACATTTGCTTAATAATTAAGCAAATTGTATGAAAACAATCGATCTTAACAAAGGCAAAGGCATTCAGTTCGTCCTGTTTCCCGACAATCAGCCGCATGTAAATATTCAAGGCATTGAAGAAGGCGACGAAGTAAAGGTTATTTGTTCGCTTACAGATAGCACCAAAGTGCTGCAGCTATTACAAACAGCCAATGCATTGGATAATCTCTTTGCTAAAAAGTGTGTGCTTGTTATACCTTACCTGATGGCTGCGCGGTACGACAGGCTGATGCAGCACGGCGACAGCATTGATATAAAGGTGATTGCGGATCTTATTAACAGCTGCGGCTTTGCTAAAGTATTATTGTTCGATGTTCACTCGGAGGTTTCGCCATTGCTTATTAAACATTCAGTAAACATTTCCAATAAGCAAATGGTAGAACAATACAAACTTGAAGATGCTGTATTGATTTGCCCCGATGCCGGCGCCGCCAAAAAAGTGGGCAAATACTTTGAATGGAATAAGAACCTGAAAGACATTGTGTATTGCAGCAAGAACAGGGATCTCGCAACAGGCAGGCTTACACTGGAAGTGCTGGAACCGCAGGAGTGCGAAAACCGGAATTGCGTGATCATCGATGACATTTGCGATGGCGGGGCCACCTTTCTGGCCATAGCAGAAAAAATACAGCCCAAACATCTCACTTTAATTGTGAGTCACGGAATCTTTTCAAAAGGTTTTGCCGCACTGGAGCAGAGATTTAACCAGATCATTGTAAGCAACAGCTATAATAAAACATATGAATCGGAGATAGTAAAAGCGGTACCTGCTATTTTGGAAGCCTGATATTGACAGTAAACAGAATAATTTACCTACGCCCTACAATCAAAAAAATTATGAAAACAAATCCATTTTTGTTGACCGATTATTATAAAGTCGGACATATTTTTCAATACCCGCCGAACACAACATTGGTTTACAGCAACCTCACACCCCGCAAAAGCCGTTTAAAGAATGTAAATGAGATGGTATTTTTTGGACTGCAGTATTTTATGAAGGAATACCTGGTAAAATATTTCAATGAAAACTTTTTTGAGCAACCTAAAGAAAAAGTGATGATTGAATACAAACGCCGGATACGAACATCTATAGGCGAACTGCCAGATTACGCACATATTGAAAAGCTGCACGATCTGGGTTATCTTCCTATCGAAATTAAAGCGCTTCCCGAAGGAAGCCTGGTGCCTATGCGGGTTCCTTGCCTGACTGTGGTAAACACATTACCTGAGTTTTACTGGCTTACCAATTTTTTAGAAACCATCTTATCTGCCATAACGTGGCAGGCATGTACCAGCGCAACCATAGCATACCAATATAAAAAGCTGCTTACGCATTATGCTGAAGAAACCGGTGTGCCAGCCGATTTCGTGCAGTGGCAGGCACACGATTTCAGCTTTAGGGGAATGAGCAGCCTGGAAAGCGCAATGATCAGCGGAATGGCGCACCTGACTTCTTTTACGGGAACAGACACCATTCCTGCAATTGATGCACTGGAGCAGTATTATAGTGCCGATGCCGATAAGGAACTGGTGGGTGGAAGCGTTGCGGCAACCGAACACAGCGTAATGTGCAGCGGTAGCAAAGAAGGGGAACTCGAAACTTTTAAAAGATTGATTACAGAAGTATATCCATCGGGTATTGTAAGCGTTGTGAGCGACACCTGGGACTTGTGGAAGGTATGCACAACGTATCTGTCGGAGTTAAAAGAAACAGTATTGCGTCGAAACGGCAAGGTTGTCATTCGTCCCGACAGCGGCGATCCGGTTAAAATAATTTGCGGAGACCCGGAAGGAAAAACGCAAGAAGAAAGAAAAGGTGTTGTAGAATTATTATGGGACATTTTTGGTGGCACTGTTACAAACAAAGGATATAAATTATTGGATGCGCATATAGGGGCTATATATGGCGATAGTATTAACCTTGAAAGAGCCGAAGCCATATGCAAAGGCTTGCTGCAAAAAGGATTTGCCAGCCAGGTGGTTTTTGGCGTAGGGAGTTATACGTATCAATACAATACACGCGATACATTTGGACTCGCCATGAAAGCGACCTATGTTGAAATAGCAGGTGAAGGCAGGAATATTTTCAAAGATCCTGTTACAGATGATGGAACAAAAAATCTGCTACGGGATTGTTACAGGTAAAAAAAGAAGATGGTAGTTATATATTATGCGATAGAGTAAGCTGGGAAGAAGAAAAAGAAAGCGAGTTGGTAACGGTGTATAAAAATGGAGAATTAACGAAAGAATATACCTTAACGGAAATCAGGGAACGATTAAACAAAGAAAAAAGAAAGCAGTAAATCGCAACAAATATTTATACGCATGGAGATTAAATATACAAAAGGAGATGCGACCTCTCCGGTATCAATAGGGAATAAGATTATTGTGCATGTTTGTAACGATGTAGGTGGGTGGGGAAAAGGCTTTGTAACCGCAATATCTGCAAAATGGAAGTCGCCGGAGCTGGCTTACAGAAAGTGGTATCAATCGAAACAAAACTTTGAACTAGGCGAAGTGCAATTGGTAAAGGTCGAAGAAGATATATGGGTGGGAAATCTTATTGCACAAAAAGACATTAAAAAAGCAAAAGACGGGACACCTCCAATTCGTTACGATGCAATAGACAAAGCTTTAGAAACAATTGCCAGTGAAGCAATAAAACTCAATGCTTCTATTCATATGCCTCGCATCGGATGTGGACTGGCAGGAGGAAAATGGGGAAAAGTTGAACCTATTATTGTAAACAAACTAATTTCAAAAAGCATTGCTGTTGTTGTATATGATTTTGAAATAGGGTGATACAAAGAAAGGAGCTAAAAATTTAAAAACAGGACTATGAAAACAGAAAAATACATTCTTCAAAAACAAAGGCTGCCTGAAAAAGGGAAGCAAATAATAGGTTATATAGAGAATGACACCATCATTGTTTACCAGGCATATAATTATAAAATTGCGGAGTATGCAGTACAGTATCAAAAACTGGGCGGAAGCCATTACAGCTTCAGCCGGATGTCGTGGATAAAACCAGGCTTTCTTTGGATGATGCACCGTGCAGGCTGGGCAACAAAAGAAAACCAGGAGCAAATATTGGCAATCACCTTACCAATTACACATTTTAAAACGATACTGCAACAAGCCACTATATCATCTTTTGATGAAACCCTGTTCTCATCAAAAGAGACCTGGAAACTGGAGCTTGAGAAAACCGAAGTACGGCTTCAATGGGACCCGGATCATGACCCGCTTGGAGCCAAAGAGGTACGGAAAGCAATCCAGGTTGGAATGAAGGGAGAAACACTGAAGCATTTTTGTTATGAGTGGATAACAAAAATCGAAAACATTACTGAATTTGTACAAGGCGAATTCCAAAAAGTACAAGCAGGAAATATCGACTTGCTGGATGTACCTTATGAAACAATTCTTGACCTAAAAGATGAAGCTATAGAAAAAAGAATTGGAATTCATTCAATATAATTTTCATGGATACAATCACTTTATACCGTCCCGTTGGGCAAAAAGAACTCAATCTTATAATAGCATCCGGATATAAAAAGTTTCCGCCTCGGCTTGAGTGGCAGCCTATTTTCTATCCGGTAATGAATCAGACCTATGCCGAACAAATAGCAAGTGAATGGAATACCAAAGATGAGTTCTCGGATTATGCTGGCTATGTGGTTGCATTTGAGATAGATCAAGACTTTATTAGTAATTACCCTGTACAAAACGTGGGTGGGGATATACATAACGAGCTTTGGATACCTGCGGAGGACCTGGAATGGTTTAACAATAATATTGTTGGTGAAATAAAAATTGTGAAGACTTACCACGGTGAAAAACATAAACGACATGGATAATTATGCAGAACTATGCTAACAGGAGTTAATTCAGGCGACGATGCAGATACAGCTGATTGCAGGAGCACTATCCGGATTGTTAAGTTTTCCTTCTGACTGTGTTTCCACTC
This sequence comes from Agriterribacter sp., assembly GCA_051958655.1. Taxonomy (GTDB): domain Bacteria; phylum Bacteroidota; class Bacteroidia; order Chitinophagales; family Chitinophagaceae; genus Agriterribacter. Next base: position 11,910 of record JBQCFW010000102.1, read on the forward strand.
GCGTTAAAAATGAAGACATGCATAATTTAAGCAATAAACTCTAAAATCAGGATCATGAACTACACCTTGCAATGGCTGCAGGATCGATATGCCAATAATTCAATAATTGATTATTTATTCTTTTGGGGACATACCCCAAAATCGGGAACAACAGTTGACAAATCTTGCTTAAGTCAATGGTATCCTGCGCCATTTGACGCGGATGCTGTTACTTATGCCACCGCAGAACACTGGATGATGGCAAAAAAAGCTATTCTTTTTGGCGATGAGTTCCAATTGGCAAACATATTAGCCAACGATAATCCCGCTAACGCAAAAAAAGCGGGACGGTCCGTTAAAAATTTCGAGGCAAAACTTTGGGAAAAAAATGCATACCAATACGTAATTGAGGGAAACAGGCATAAATTTTTGCAGCATGCAGCATTGCGACAATTTTTAATAAATACTAATAATGCGGTTATTGTAGAAGCAAGCCCTTTTGATAAAATATGGGGAATTGGAACAAAAGATTATGAATCTGATCCCTTTAAATGGAAGGGGACTAACTTATTGGGATTTGCTCTTATGGAAGTAAGGGACATGCTTAAAGAATCATTATGAAAACCGATCTGAAACATATCAGTAAATTCATCAGTCTGGTACTTCGCCATAACCCGGCAGCAATAGGCTTGCGATTGGATGAGAATGGCTGGGCCGATGTGGAAGAATTGATTCAAAAACTGAACGACCACAATAATACGCAGCTTAATATAGTGCTGTTGGAAGAAATAGTTGTTACAAACGATAAAAAGCGATTTTCATTTAATACAGATAAAACAAAGATCCGGGCCAACCAGGGTCACAGCCTTGCTGTGGAATTGAACCTGAAGGCTGCAGAACCTCCGGACATTTTATATCACGGTACTGCTATTCAATTCCTTGCTGGCATCCTGGAAAAAGGCCTGCAGAAGCAAAGCAGGCAACATGTACATCTTAGTTCAACCGAAGAAACGGCAAAAGCCGTTGGAGGTCGCCACGGAAAGCCCGTTATTCTTAGTATAAAAGCGAAGGAAATGTTCAAGGCGGGATTTGTTTTCTTCTTATCAGACAACAATGTTTGGCTAACAGACCATGTTCCATTTGAATATATTTGTCTGCACTAAATATTTACATAATTCTCAAAGCCCCGGAAATTTTTAATGAAACGACGACTCGTAATAGGCGATATACACGGAGGATTAAAAGCATTGGTACAAGTGCTGGAACGTGCAGCAGTAACACCTGGTGATGACCTCATTTTCTTAGGTGATTATGTAGATGGCTGGAGCCAGTCGGCACAGGTAATTGCATACCTGATTGAACTGTCGCAAAAGCAAAATTGCATTTTTCTCAAGGGCAACCACGACGAATGGGGTGAGGAATGGCTGCGAAGCGGTAAAGCCGACAGTACCTGGTTGTTTCATGGCGGTATTGCAACGGTGGAGAGTTATGAGCTGCTGACAGAGGAAGTGCGGAAAAGCCATCTTTATTTTTTTGAACAAATGAAGCTGTATTATATTGACGAAGTGAACAGGCTTTTTATTCACGCAGGTTTTACTTCCATGCACGGCCCCGGGCATGAAAAACATACTTCTAATTTCACCTGGGACAGAACGCTTTGGGAAACTGCACGGAGCATGAAAAACATGAGCCGGAGCTCACTGTTATTTCCCAAGCGCCTGAAATTGTTCGAGGAAATATACATTGGACATACCCCCACCCTATATTACGATGTAACCACACCCATGCAAGGCAGCAATGTATGGAATATTGACACGGGTGCTGCTTTTAAGGGAAGATTGACTATAATGGACATTGCCTCCAAAGCATACTGGCAAAGCGACCCGGTAATGGACCTTTACCCGGGAGAAACAGGCAGGAACAAAGACTGATAAACAGATAAACAGCTTATTAAATCTGGCACTTCTTTTGAAACTTTACATCGTATTAAAACAACCAACAACATGAAAAGAATGTTCATCTTTACTGCCTTTGCAGCGGTGCTTGCATCGTGCGGGAACGAGTCTACCACTGAAACCGAAACCACCACAACGTCGGACACTTCGGTAACACCTGTTGACTCCGGAAAAGTTTCTACCACTACTACCACCACCACAACTACCACTACCACTGTTTACACAGCCGAAGACGGAGATATAATGTGGAAGGATGGAAAACTGCTGGTATATAAAAACGGAGGCTGGACGGTAGCAGAAAAAGACATCAAATTTGATGATGGTACCGTTGTTTCGTTAAAAGGCAATGTAACCAATAAAGATGGCAAAATGATCAGCATTAAGGAAGGCGAATCGATGAAAAAAACAGGGCAATTTTTTGACAAGGCAGGCAATGCCATTTCCAATGCATGGGATGCCACCAAAGAAGGTGTTAAAGACGCAGGAAACGCAATAAAAGAGGGGGCAGAAGACGCAGGCAAAGCCATTAAAGAAGGGGCAAAAAAGGTTGGCGATAAAACCAGGAAAGTGGTGGATTCGCTGAAGGAATAATTAAATTGAGATATACAGAAATTATTTATTGATCTTTTTATACAAAGACCCGCTGCGTTGCGGGTTTTTGTATAAAACAACTCGGTCGTTTGTGCTGATATAATATTACAGTTTTAAAGAAATAAATTCACGACCGAGTGCATGAATCCCGGATTCTATTTTATTTTTCTGTTTGGACCCGGCTTTAGCCAAACCGCTCTTGTATTGTCTTAAAAGAGACGGATTTATCTTTAAGCGTTTTGCCAATGCAGAAGTATCGAATACACCGAAATGCGCCAAAATGCTTCCTATATCGTATTTATACACGAATTCGATATTGCCGCCATTATAAGCCTGGGGCAGCTCATTTTTTTTATAAGATTGCACCATCTCTTTTAGCACTTCCTGCAAATCCTCTTTTGCTGCCTCAATAGTATCACCATAACTGGTTAGTGGTAAGTCGTCATTTTCTACGTAAATCCCAAACCCAGTTTTAGAAGCTTCAATAACAGCAGAAATCTTTTTAGTCGTTGCCATAAAGTTTAAGTTTTTAATGATAGAACTATTTAAGTCCTGCCATTTTTAATATCTTATTTGCTGTGCCGGTCGGTACCTCTTTTGTACCATGCTTTCCAAAGGAATTTTTCCGGGCTTTATCGGGTGGGCGTAAATATGATGACCTTTCGTTCTTTCAATATACCATCCATCACGCTCCAGCCGACGTTGCAGTTCAGAAAATTTCATGTTTTCATAGTTTTAGCATTGTGAAAGCTCGTTAAGCAAATATAACACATGTGTTATATCTTTCCAAGTGACGTCAATTATATTGCAAACATCCTGGTCGAAATATTTGATATAACGCTGGTAAAAAACAACCCCGCCGGGAACAGCGGGGTTAAAAATCAAAACATGAGAAACTAACGAGTTGATCAGTTAATTCGATTGACCGGCACGGTTCAGCTCATCAGAAACACCGGTTGCTCTTTTGCGCGAAGGAGCAACGGTGCTTTTGCCAAAGCGATAGGTAAAGCTTGCAGCAACCTGGCGCGAATCCCAACGGTTGTTAATCGTTACGTCCACATCAGCATAACGGGAACGTGCACCAAAGCGCTGCCAGCCGAACGGATCGCGGAAGTTGAGCCGTATGGTTGACTTCCCTTTCATTATATTTTTCTGGAAGGCGATGTTCATCTGGTACATTTCATTCATCAGCAACATCTGATCTACTACCTTCGACCTGTAGAAGCCACTCAACTCAGCGGTAAAGCCCTGGGCAATGGTAAAAGTGTTGTTCACATTCACCATAAACGCCGTGTTGGAAAGATCAATAGGTTCCTGGTTGTATTCTCCTTTATAATGATTGTTGAATACATTGGCAAAAACATTGGTGCTCCACCAGGGTGTCCACTTAAAAGGAGCGGTAATCGACAATCCTATATTGCGGAAGCTGGCAATGTTTTCGCGTGTGGCGAAGGTTGTTTTTTCTGCCGTATTCTGGCGTAACAATTCAGATATAACGTCGGTGGTTTTACTGAAATTGACGCTTGTGATGAACTTGCCTTTGAACGTATGGCCCAGTTCGATGTTATGCGAGAACTGTGGCAGCAGGTAAGGATTTCCCTGGCGATAAGTAAGCGAATCAAGAAAATAAGTAAACGGATTCAGGTCTTCATAGTTAGGGCGGTTTACCCTGCGGCTATACGACAACGTTAACTGGTTATTCTTATCCGCTGTGTAGCTTACAAAAGCAGTTGGGAAGAGGTTGGTATAATGCCTTGTGAATGAAGAATCGTTGGTAAGCTGTTTACCTTTTGTATTGGTGTTTTCTGCTCTCAGCCCTGCCTGCGCGCTCCATTTGTCGTTGAACTTTTTGTTGATGTTGATATACGCCGCATTGATATTTTCTTCATAAATAAAATGGTTCGAACGCGCGTCTTTTGTCCACACTTCGTTGTTGAAGCGCGTATAGTCAACCAGGTTATCATTTTTTACATAGTTGGCTTTAATACCCGCTTCAATTTTCATATTGTTTTTAAGCGGATGCGTATAGTCCGACTTGAAAGAATAAATATTGATATTGGAAGGCAAATGGCCTTTTAATAGCACCGGATCATTGCCCACATTGCCATACTTATCTTTTACGCCTGTGCTAAGCAACATATCCGAAACATTATCGTATTTAACATAGTCCAGGTCAACAGTAAGTTCCCTGCCGGCACTGTCGAAGCTGTGCTTGTAATTTATATTGGCGGTATAATTCCGAAACTTTATGTTGTTTGTGGTGCTGGAGTACAAACCCGATTGATAACTTCCGTCGGCATTGTAAATATCCGAAATGGTGCTTGGTTCGGGACGTCCAAAAAAACCAAAGCCCGTAACAACCACACCCACTACATCTTTGCTGCTGATGTAGTAATCCAATCCAAGCTTTACGTTATGGTTATTGTTCTTTCCTTTAAACGTAGTGTACTGGTCGGCGTAAGAGTTAAGCGTGCCGTCTTCGTTGTAAAACTTACGTACAAGGTGCAACTGGTTTCTACCCCTGTTAAAATTAGGGTTGTAATTACCAAAAAAGTTGATCTTGTTTTTGCGGTAATTAAAATTGAGGCTGTTTTGAGATCGTGGCGACACATATACATTGTCGTTCTGGGGAAAGAAACTTGCGCTGGCTCCCACTGTAACACTGCCGTTCCAGCCCATTTTCAGACTTTTCTTGGTTTTAATATTGATGATTCCTGAATTACCTGAGGCATCGTATTTGGAAGAAGGATTGGTCATGATCTCTATCTGATCGATGGCCGATGCAGGCGTGTTTTTCAGCAGGTTGGCGAGGTCGGTAGCTGAAAGATAAGTAGGCTTACCATCCATCATTACAATTACACCGGGCTTTCCTTTTAAGCTAATGCCGCCATCATTATTTACAATAATGCCAGGCGATTTTTCCAGCACTTCCATAGCTGTGGCACCGGCGTTTGAGGGAGACGCATCTACATTCACTACCAGTTTGTCTATTTTCTGTTCTATCAGCGGGCGCTTAGCCGTAACAGTTACTGTTTTTAAATCTTTACTTGCTACCGCTAATGAGGTGGCACCTAAATTTTTTGTTTCTCCGTCGGCAAGTATAAAGCTGCTAGAATACCTGTTTTGGTAACCCACCCCACTGAACAGCAAAAGGTATTTACCGGCTTTTATATTTTGAAATTCGAATTTGCCTTGCCGGTTGCTTAATTCCGCTTTGGCAATGGCAGAATCTTTTGCATATAACAACGATATGGTGATCGATTCCAGTTCCTTTTCGTCATTTACAACTGTTCCAGTAACTGTGGCGCCGGCATTTGATTGTGCTTTTAAACCTGCCCCGGTAACCAATATAAGCAGTAAAATAGCTAGTTTTTTCATTGCAGTGATTTTTTTTAATATTACCTTACAAAAGTAGGTACTTTGCAATGCATAGAACATAGCTTTACCATGAACGGCTGTATTTAGGGATAACTGGTAATGCCTAGTACTGGCAAGAATGAAAGGTAAAAGGATGAAATGCGAAAGATTATAGAAACGAAAGGAGATAGAACTGACTCCCAAATTAACTTACTTAACCAATCATCTTAAATCTACAACTCACCCAGCTTTCTTTGCCGGTGGCGGCATTTTTTTAACCCAGAAAAACAGGATAATTCCTCCCAGAACAAGGAATGTGGAAATGATTTCGGCCTGGGTGGGGTGAAAGCCCATAATGTTATACTTGGTATTTACGCGGATCTTCTCTATAAAAAAGCGCTCGAGCCCGTTTAAAATAAGATAGATCGCAAACAATTGCCCGGCGATCTTTACTTTTTTCCTCAATGCCATCAATAGTACAAACAGTAATGTACAGGTAAGTATTTCGTACAAGGGCGTGGGGAACACTGGTACAGGTAAGGCGTTGCAATGGTCGCCTGTGCAGTCTTCTAGTTTAAAACCCTGCTCGTTCACATTATTGGGATAGGCATAGGCTACGGCCCATACCGGCAAAAAGCCAGGCGCCTTAACGGTTTTATGAGGTACGCTGTCGTTGCCAAATTCGCTCAGGTAAATTGCTTTGTGCGTTTGCAATGCTTTCTCAAAATCGCCCGGTTTGGCTTCTACCGATTTACCAGTGGCGCTGGTTACATAAGCACTGTTCAATATACCCCAGTCGCCGTCGCCGCTTACCTGGCAACCCAAACGCCCTACCGCATAAGCAAGCATTAACGTTGGAGCAGCTGCATCAACGAGGTGCCGTATCGAAATTTTCTTTTTACGTGCAAACCACAAAATAGCTATAGTGGCACATATAAGACCACCGTAAAATGTAAGACCGCTTGGCGACAACAGGTTTTCAATGGGGTTTTGAATAAAGCGATCCCAGTTCTCCAGATTGTCGAATATTTTAGCTCCCACAAAGCCGAATATTGCTGCAAGAATGGTAATGTCTCCCACCCTTTCATGCGGCCAAACTCTTATTTTTCTCTCTTCCGGCTTTGCTAATTTTTGCTTGTTCTTTTCCCTGAACTTCAGCCACACAAATAATGCAGCTATAATCAAGCCTCCGATCAAACTTCCTTTTGAAGAAAAAATATAATCCTGCGGTGAAAGTTGTTCTTCACTTAAAAAAATACCCAATGCTTTGTATCCTACCAAAAATCCAAGCAATGCATTTAAGATCAGCTCGCCTGCTGTAGCAGGTTTGCCAACGGTGATGGCTTCTTCCACAGGAAACAGCAATTCCTCTCTCTCCTTCCGTTTCAACTCTTTTGTAAGAACAATAGCCGCTAAAATAAAAGCTATAGCAACAAAAAAACCAAATGAGTTTACAAACCTGGTCCACGCCCAAGGTTCAAATCCAAACACATCTTTTAAGAAGAAATAAAGGTTGGGATACATGCAGTTCAATTAATTATAATCCGCAATGATAGTTTAAAATTATGGATTGAGATAAAAATGCAGCATTGATTTGATATAGCTGTCAGCAATCAGCGATCAGCGGTCAGCTATCAGCAGGTAAGTCTGCGAGTTTGTTATTGATTCTTGGTTTCTTGCTTTCCTGGGTCTTGATTCTTGGTTTCTTGGTTCTTGGTTTTTTGCTTTTCCATTAAGATCACATACCTGCTGAAAGCTGATTGCTCAAAGCTGCTCGCAGACAGCTCAACATAAAAAACCCGCTCCACAAGGGAGCGGGCACAAACACAATACTAAACACTTTTAATTACAATGTTCGTTGAATGCCGCAATAAGGTTGCTTGCAATAAGCTGCGCCGGTCTTCCCTCAATCTGGTGCCTTTCGATAAAATGAACGAGTTGTCCATCTTTAAAAAGCGCTATCGCGGGAGAAGAAGGCGGGTAAGGAAGCAGGTGCTCTCTCAATTTTTTTATTGCATCTACATCAAAACCGGCAAAACTGGTTGTTAAATGATCAGGTTTTTTTTCTGTATTGGCTACAGCCATCAGCACGCCTGGACGTGCGCTTCCTGCCGAACAGCCGCAAACCGAATTGATCATTACCAGGGTTGTTCCTTTTTGTTCTAATGCTTTATCTACCTGCTCCGGAGTTAACAGTTCTTCAAAACCATAATCTGTCAACTCTTCTTTCATTGGTATTACAATTTCTGCTGGATACATTTCTATAGTTTTTGATCCTGCAAAATTAAGACAAAATGGTATTCGGAACAGAACAGTCGAAATGTCATATCAAAAATTCAAAAAGAGACATTTTGTCTTACTCCAGTTTCCAATTTTGCCATCATGGCTTAAAATTCTTGAAAAAAAGCAGGTGGAATGTCATTTGATTATTCCTTTTCCGTAAAACAAAAATTTAAACGATAAAAAATACAAGCTATGACACTCTTAAAAGTTAACGGATCACCCGCAAAAAAACAATTTGGTTCTTTGTTCGATGACTGGTTCACTGAATTCGCCGGTTGGGGAAATGATGGTGGATTGACAAAATGGAGCCATGTTCCTGTAAACATCCACGAAACCAAAGATGCTTTCCATGTTGAGCTGAGTGCTCCGGGATTGAAAAAAGAAGACATTAAGATCAACGTTGAAAATGGTTTACTTACTATTTCGTACGAAAAGAAGGAAGAAACCAAAAACGAGGATTACAAAACTGTACGCAGAGAATTCAGCTACCAGAGCTTTAAGCGCAGCTTTACCCTGAGCGATAAGGTAAATGCCGACGACATTCAGGGCAAATACGAAGATGGCGTGTTGAAGGTGCTGGTGCCTAAAAAGCCCGAAGCACAGGCCGTAAGCAAACAAATATCGGTACAGTAACGAGTTAATAAGTGAGTAGGTTAATTAATTGAAAAGTTTGTACCTGTCAACTTAATCCACCAATCAACTCAATTAACCTATCTATAAACGAAGTGTGTGATATAAGCGGTTGATGAGGTTTAGTATAAAGCATGTTGCCGTTAATTAGTGCAACATGCTTTTTTTTAAATATTTAATAACATACTGGCATTTTATATGCTAAAATTCAAGAAGTATGCTCATATTCTTATTATATAATGTGCTACCTTCGCTCATTAATTTAATAACCCTTTAAAGACCGGAACATTGATCAACCGTAAGTTCGTCTATATCCTTCTGTTAGTAACAGGCTTTTCACTACCGGCGCTTTCACAGGTTACGGATACGTTAAAAAAGAATAGCTTAAACGCAACAGACAGCATTCCTAAAACAGACTCGATTTTTAAACCTATTCACCAGGAAGATTCTGTTCTCAGGATAAGGAATTTAAACCCTTATATCACCCTCCACGTAGATTCTACCTTACAGTACAAACTGGAGATCAACAGGGACCAATCGAAATATTATTGGTTTCTGAACGAGGCACCGGTTGGTTTGCGCATCGACAGAACAAATGGTACGTTGATGTTCAGAGCCGAGAAAGGACTTTTTCTTTCAGGCCGGCTGAAGTACGATCTTGAGTACAAAGTATCGCTGGGTGTGCAAAACCTGGATAATCCAAGAGACAGGATCGACACCTCCTTTAAACTGATGTTTTACAACACAGAGATCATCCCTTCTAAAATCAAACCAACGGTTAACAGCATTTTATATGTGGATGAAGGCGACAGTGTGAATTTTAAGGTTTTGTGTGAAGACGGAAGTTTTCCTATTGAAAGAATTAACATGACCAGTAACTATCCTATTAAAACGATAGGCGTTGTTACTAAATGCGGCGACGACTTTAAATGGTCTCCGCCGTTCGGCTTTGTAAAGTCTACCGACCCCAATAAAGAACGAAAGGTGGTTGTATTTTTTGTTGGCAGCAATAAGTTTAATGTACGCGATACCTCAATGATACAGATCATTGTAAAGGAGAACATCAACTACCCGCAAAAGGTATTGGAATATGAAGATCTGAGAAGGACAATCAACCACTATTCCAACCAGTTGAAGGCTACCTTTATGGAGCTGGATAAAAAAGTGAAAAAAACCAGGGGCTCACGTACCACTTTTGACCTTACGTCTGCAGCTGCTTCGTTAGGGGGTACCGTATTTTCATCGTTGCCCACCGAAGGCCAAAAAACAGCCGGCAAAATTTTACCAAGCGCCGGAGTAGCAATGGTGCCGGTAAAAGAAAGCGTTGCCCCTCCGAAAACGGCGGAGCAAAACTCTGCTACACTGGTGCGCAATGCTATTAAGCGATTGGATTATCTGTTGCAGAACAATACGTTGGTGGGAGAAAAAGACCCTGAAATTGTAACCAAAACTCAAAAGCTGCGCGACGAACTTAAAGCAATACAGGTACAAATGATAGAAGTGCCGATCGTTGAAATAGGTGATTCTCCCGAAGAGCTGGACAAATATTTCAACAATCCCAAAGTGAACAAGAAATACAGGATGAGAAAATCAGGATAGAAAAGCGTAAAACACAAAAATATTAAAAGCCGGGCTATGCAGTCCGGCTTTTTAGTAACTATACTTTCTGTTTTACAGGCATGTTCATGCCGCTTATTTTATTTTTCCTTTGCAGGAGATTTGGACGGAGGCTTTTTTCGTCCCGCATCTTTCAATGCTTTGTCTACGATCCATTCTATCTGTCCATTCACACTCCTGAATTCATCTGCAGCCCATTTTTCGAGCGCCTGGTACATTTCCTCGTTTATTCGCAAAACAAAATTTTTTTTATCCTTCACGGCATGAAATTTAATTCAGAGTGGTTACACATCCCTTAAAGCACCTATCATTATTGGTATAAAGTGCCGGTGTTTAAAATCGGAGTAGCGCCTTTTTCGCCGCATAATACCACCATCAAATTACTTACCATTGCAGCCTTCTTTTCTTCATCCAGGCTCACAATATCTTTACTCGAAAGCATCTCCAACGCCATTTCTACCATGCCCACAGCGCCTTCTACAATTTTACTCCTGGCTGCTACAATAGCCGTAGCCTGCTGCCGCTGCAACATGGCTCCTGCTATTTCTGCGGCATAAGCCAGGTGGCTTATCCTTGCTTCCTTTACAACAATGCCTGCAGGTGCGAGCCGGTCATTCAACTCCAGCTCCAACAGCTCGTTTACTTTGGTGCCACCATCGCGCAACGTAATAGCAGCTTTTTCATCTTCAAAATGATCATACGCAAAACTGGTGGCAAGATGCCTCACTGCTGCTTCACTTTGCACTTTTACATAGTGGTTATAATTCTCTACATCAAAGGCTGCGCGGTAGGTATCCTTCACCTGCCACACAATCACTGCAGCAATTTCTATAGGATTGCCCAATTTGTCGTTTACCTTCAGTTTTGCACTTTCAAGGTTCTCTGCCCGGAGCGATATCTTTTGCTTTTTGTAAAGCGGGTTAACAAAAAGCAACCCGTTTTCTTTAACTGTACCAACGTATTTTCCAAAGAAGGTAAGTACGTTGGAGTGATTTGGACTTACCACTATAATGCCCATAAAAAGGAACAAAGAGCCAAAAAGCGTCAGAATTCCGGCAATAGCAAAAATGAACTGGTCGTTAGCGGCTGCCAGAAAGAAAAAGACGGGTGTGAGGACAAGCAACACGACAGCAGAAAGCAGCGCCAGATATCCAGAAATGGGACGATTCAATTTTTCCATAAAACAGTATTTAATTTGATATCATTTTGATATCAAATATAGTATTTCTGTTTTGGTTCCAAAAAATAATCTATGTGTTGGATGAAGCGACGGGGGGGGGCACGGATGGATTGAAATCCATCCTTACAATATGCTACCGATCCTAGGGATCTTGCTGGTTACGGGAAGGCAGAGCCGTAGACTTGACTTAATATTGTTGCATTGGATTTTAATCCAACCGTCCTCCATTAGTTTAAAATAATGGCGTTGCCCGTAGAGGAAATATTTTTGTTGATTAGTGAGATGAAAAAAACAAAGTGCTGTTGGCCCAACGCATTTAATTGAGTTTTATTTCCAGCAGCTTTGGCCAGCGTTTGCCTGTTACAAACATTTTTCCCGAAGCTGCATCCCAGGCTATGCCGTTCAATACCGCTCCTTCTTCCTGCGCCTGTTTATCATAGTTAATGTTCGCCAGCTTTTTTAAGGCATCTTTAAAATCGAGTATACCGGTTACAAAGCCCGATTTAGGATCAATTTTAAGAATGTTGTCTGTTTCCCACTGGTTCGCATACACGTAACCGTCTATATACTCAAGCTCGTTCAGTTTGTATACAGGACCCACGTTGTTGGAAACAGAAACAATGTTCAACAGCTTGAAATCAGCCGGGCTTACAAAATACAATTTGTCAGTACCATCGCTTACGATCAAATTAGTGCCATCGTGTGTAATGCCCCAACCCTCGTTGGCCCAATACATTTTACGAACGGGTTTCATATCCTTTGCACTATATACCAACACTACATGATCCTGCCAGGTTAACTGGTAGATTGTGTCGTTCAAAATTGTAATACCTTCTCCAAATAGGGTTGATTCAAGGTCAATCTTTTTTTCAACCTTCCCCGTTTTGTAATCAACTTTGCGCAGGCTCGATTCCTTTTTTTGTCCCGTGCCTTCGTACATCTGGTTATTGTAATACACCAATCCCTGGGTAAATGCTCCGGTATCGTGTGGGTAAATATTAAGAACCGCGTAATTAACCGCCGATGGCGCAGGAACAGCGCTGGCAGCCGGTGTTTGGGCAGGAGGAGAAGATTCTCCAGGATCGTTATTGTTGTTGCACGACAGTAAGACAACAGCCGCCGAAGCAAAAAAGACAAATTTCTTTAGCATATGGTAATTCATGGTTGCAAAAATAAGTTTTGAATGTAATGCGTGTTCACTATCTGGCTATTTTAACCTCTATTTTTCAAAACAGTTATCGAAATAGTTTGCTTAAATATTGTTTGCTAGCAGCAAATTGTATTATTTTACACCTCCCCTGATCGTTTAAATCCACCCCTCGCATTATCCACATTCCTCTGTTAAAGCCATTTGAACAAAAACATTCTGGTTGTTTTGTTCCTGGTTAAATTTAATATCATACTGGAAAGCTGATCATAAAAATCAGCGAATGAAATTTTTGCTTTGCATTTCAACAACTTTTTTTTTCTGCCAGTTAATGGCGCAAAGAAATTGTGGCAGCACCCAATACTGGAACCAACAATTGCAGGATCCGCAAGTGCAACAGGCATATGACAGGATCCAAACAAAAACAATTTCTCCCAAAGAACACGAAAACGATATAACCGACCTGGCAATAATGACCATACCCGTTGTTGTGCATGTGCTATACAATACTCCCCAGCAAAATTTAAGCAACGAGCAAATACATTCGCAGTTGGACGTACTCAACAACGACTTCAGCAAATTGAATAGCGATATAAGCCAGGTGCCGGCTGCTTTTGCTCCTTTTGCTGCCGATACACGAATCCGGTTTGAACTGGCCAAAGTAGATCCTGAGGGAAGAGCAACCACCGGTATCATCCGCAAGAAAACAACACAAACATCGTGGAACCAGGATGATAAGATGAAATACAATTCAAATGGAGGAGACGATTCGTGGAATAGCAGCCATTACCTCAATATTTGGGTGTGTAATCTTAACCGAAGTTTGTTAGGCTATTCCACCTTTCCCGGCGCAGCGGCGGATAAAGATGGCGTGGTAATAAGAACCGATGTGTTTGGAACAATCGATATCAGCAGTTCGGTATACAACAAGGGAAGAACCACTACGCACGAAGTAGGACACTGGTTAAACCTGAAACATTTATGGGGAGACCGCAATTGCGGCGACGATGGCGTTGACGATACGCCGCAGCAACAAACGTACAACAGTGGCTGCTCCAGCTTTCCGCAGGTAAACCCCGATGGCTGCAACCCGAACCCCAATGGAGATATGTTCATGAACTTTATGGATTTTTCTGATGACGCCTGCGTACTGATGTTTACCGCAGGGCAGAAACAAAGAATGAGAAATCTTTTTAAAGAAAAAGGCGCCCGGTCTTCCATTTTACAATCGCCGGCGCTGGGTGAAGCATGGAACAATACGCCATCGCCTTACGGAGAAGAATCGGCACAAACCAGCATATCTGTTTTTCCTAATCCTGCTTCATCTGAAATAACGTTTGCAGCACCAACAGGCGCTCCCTTAACGGTACGTTCATTCGTCATTTACGACCATGCAGGCAAGCGCCTGATGACAGGTAACAATCGTTCATCCGTTTCCGTTAGCAGGCTGCTGCCGGGAATGTATGTCATTCATTTTGACACCGGTAATGAACGATCTGTACAAAGGTTCATCAAAAAATAATACACTATATCAATTAAACTTTCGTTATGAAAATAGTCTGATGATTGGTATTACTTTTGGACTTTATTATAAAATGATCTCTTATGAAAAGAATTATCCTTTGTTTAACCGCTTTCATCCTCTTTTTCAATCTTTCATCCAATGCCCAACTGCTTAAAAAGGTGCTGGGTGATAAAAAAGATTCTTCTTCTGGTGTATTGAGCAATGTGTTGGGCAACGGTGGTAGCGGCTTAAGCAAAGATGATATAGCCGCGGGCTTAAAAGAAGCATTGTCTGTAGGTGCCGAAAAAGCTGGCAAAAATTTATCTTCTTTAAATGGCTATTTTTCAAACGCTGCTATAAAAATATTAATGCCGGAGGAAGCTAAAAAAGCAGAGGAAAAATTACGCGCCATTGGATTAGGCAAACAGGTAGATGAAGCTATACTTTCCATGAACAGGGCAGCGGAAGATGCCGCAAAATCTGCAGCGCCTATTTTTGTAAATGCCAT
>JBQCFW010000103.1:0-2999 GCA_051958655.1 Agriterribacter sp.
CAGGTTGTTCCGTTCTAAAAAAACAGCTATATCCGCGGCAATATTTACGGGCTTGTAAAAAGTTGCCATATCGTCGAGCTTCGCATAGTCGTTTCCGGAAGCTGTTTCAGACAACGCAAAAAACAGGGCGCCTTCGCCTGCCATCGTGCCTTTACCGGGAGCAGCAAGAAGGGTTTCACTGGAGGTATTGTTGCCCCTGTACAAACCAAAACGACTTAAAATAGCATGACTGCTGCCTGTAATTTCATCAACACCACCCACCAATGCAGTGGTTATTTCTTTTTCTTTGATCAGTGTAATAGCATCCAGCAGCGCGCTTTCGAACGAAAAGCCGCGATGCACAAAAGTATTGTTGTAGTTGTGGCATTTGAGCAGCAAGGCGATCTGCGCGCCAACTGTATTGTGAGTGGATTGTATAAATGCAGTAGGTGTGAGGAGCTCTTCTTTGTTCTCAACCATTTTAGCCAGGAACAGTTCGGTATCGGCCAGGCAGCCGTAGGCGGTTCCCGTAATAATGGCATCGGGCATTTGCCAGCCTGCTTTTTGCAAACACGCTGTGGCAGCCGCCACACCCATTTTTATAATGCGGCTCATGCGACGTATCATGCGCGGATCGATCAGTTGCGTATAATCGGGCTCAACGCAATTAAGCCGGTTGCCAATATAAATTTCGGGTTTTGCAAGAATATCCTGAAAAGATCGTTGGGGCGATATGCCTGCAGCAGCCTGTATGTACATTATGCTTTGGAAAATATGAGTGAAGAACAGTTGCCGCCAAAACCAAAAGAATTGGACAGCACATGGTTTACCGTTTGCCCTTTACTGAAAACCGTTTCGGGCGTAAATGGCAGTTCTTTCATCGGCGTTTTAAACCGCAGGTTAGGGTATATTAAGCCGTGCTGAATAGACAAAACGGAGAATACGGCTTCGATACCGCCGCTGGCACCTAAAGTGTGTCCTGTAAAAGATTTGGTAGAACTCATTTTAGGAAACCGGTCTTTAAACAACAATTTAATGGCTGTTCCTTCGGCAATATCGTTGTTTTGCGTGCCGGTGCCGTGCAGGTTGATATAGTCAATGGCGCCAGGTTGCAGGCCACTTTTTTCCAGCGCGCCTTTCATAGCCAGGAAAGACCCTGTGCCATCGGGCGATGAAGCGGTTTGATGATAGGCATCGTTGGCATTGCAATAACCGCTGAGCGTGCATACGGGCTTGTGCCTGAGCGACGACAAAACTTTTTCCGACACCATTACTACATATCCTGCGCCTTCACCGAGATTGAGCCCTCTCCTGTTTTCGTCGAAAGGCTGGCAATACTGCTGGTCAAGTATCATCAGGGTATTAAAACCATTGAGTGTAAATTTCGTGAGCGCATCTGTGCCTCCTGCTATTACTATATCGAGCATATTCTGCCTGATCAGTCTTGCTCCAAAAAAAATGGCATTGGCAGACGAAGAGCAGGCGGTGCTGATGGTAGATACATAATGTTTGATACCCAGGTGGTCGGCTGTAATTTCTGTTGCAGCACCACACTCGTGGTGTACTACATTCCTGAGCCTGCCCTTTTGCGGATCGCTCAAAAAATCAGCAAAGAAATTTTCCGTTTTATCCATCCCTCCTACCGTATTGGCCGAAATAAAACCGGTGCGCCAGTTTTTCAGATCGTCAATACCACTTTCGCGCAAGGCTTCGGCAGCAGCTATCGAGGATAATAACGCGGTACGGCTGATATGGCCAGGAAGTCCTGCAAAGATCGCAAGCTCTTCATTATCCATTTTCACTTCGGCAACCGGCAGCCGGTCTTTGTGCGCAGAGTCAAGATACGTCATACCACCCATGCCTGCCACGCCGGTTTCAAGCGCATGAAGGTGCTGCTGCACATTGTTGCCGATGGCGGAGATGACGCCTGTACCTGCAATGAAAACCGGGGAAGACATCTGGGATTTATGATTTGTGATTTAAAATTTGAGATTTGAAATTGGAGATTTATGAGAATCGACGTGCGGCACGATATCAATCAGAAATCAAAAATCAGAAATCACAAATTAGTACTTGGCTGGTGTTCTGTTATGTACTGCGCCATGGTTCTAACAGAACGAAATACGCTTTGCCCTTCTTCGGCACTGGCAAGCTTGATTTTGTATTCCTGCTGCAGTAATACGATCAGTTCGAGGGCGTCAATAGAATCAAGCCCCAGTCCTTCTACAAATAAAGGCTGGTCATCGCCTATATCTTCGGGTTTCACATCTTTCAGGTTCAGTTGCGCTACGATCTGTCTTTTCAGATCAGCCATTAATTTCTCCATTAGCTGTATCGTAAATTTGATGAATATTTTTTATATCAAACTGCAAATATCGGTTACCAGGCTTATTTTCCACCAAATATATTACTGCTTTGTAACTGCCTTGCAGGTACTCTACCCAACCGCACAAACATGCTTTTACCCGTTGCCGGTTAAATAAATCTGTTACATAAAACTCAAGCAACCCGGCATCGAACTCTTCCTGCACAAAAAATGCATTTTCGCCTTTTAAACGGTGCCTGATGCTGATTTCGCCAATTACAATATTAGGCAAAGTGTATACAAACTGGGCAGGACTTGGTATGTTCTTCACCGACTCAAAGTAACGGAGATCGGCGTCGAGGCTGGCATTGGCATTGCAAAAAACAATACCTGCTGCCGGGGATCCATATTCGTCTGCAAGATTACGTCCCTGTAAAACCAGCTCTACGGCAATAAAACCCAACTGCGCCAGGTGATCCATTTTATAAAACTTCGGATAATCTGCCTGGCTGCGTTTGTACAGTTCCGTTAAAAAATCAGGTGCGCTCAGCGTTTTTTCACCTGCATACCATTCCACTCCATTCAGCAAAACGGAATGGTTGGCGATGGAGCAATATGATGTGATAGAGAGCAAAACAGTGATAAGTGATAAGTAGTAAGAAATTTCAAATTACAAGAAACAAAATTACAAGAACCAAGAAGCAAGAACCAAATA
>JBQCFW010000104.1:0-26312 GCA_051958655.1 Agriterribacter sp.
ACCACCGCGAACCGAGGATTTCGGTGAGCCGCTCTATTTTTGCGCTGGTAACCGACCAGGACCGATATTACTTTGGGCAGGAAGCCAACCGGGTCGATCAAATCGGAATGATTGAACAGGACAAACGAGCTATTTTCGGAAGAAGCTATGCTGCGGAACCAGACCGGCTCATAAAAGAATTGGCCGAAGACGAAGCTATCCGGGAAGCAGACACGATTCTTTTGACGATACCCAATACATTGGGTGTTGACTACAACGTGCATGTGTTGTCTTCTATTTTAAAGCATGTTGCACCGGGGCTGGGTTGGCGTTGATGCTTGAATAAACGTACTTGACCGGCATTGTTTGTTGTGATCATTACTATAAACTCCCGATAGGATCGTTTGTTTAGTCAAGTTTTTTCTTAAAGACTACTCTGTCCTGCCCAAAGCCCGAGTAGTCTTTAATTACTTTTATGCCCTGTTCATTTTCAACTCCCGTCATTTGCATTCCAATGCCCAGGTGAAAGCTAATCGATTTTTCATTGGTTGGAGTTGTGATAGCTTTCAGGTTTTGAATGCCCATATTTTTCAGATACGCGATAAAATATTTATAAAGGTTTTTGCCTAATCCCTTATTTTGATGACTTCGTCTAACTCCTATAAGATGGACATAGCCTGTTTGTTCAGTCTGCGATAAGAACCCAAAAAGATAAGCGATCACCTGCTCGCCATTTTTTATTACAAATGCTGTGTTACCAAATTCATTTACAAACATTGGATGATGATAAGAAAGCGTTCTGTCGCTTCCCCAAAAATCTTCAATGTCCATAAGAATTTGTAAAAAATCCGAATAATTACAATTGATTATCGCCTCTGTATCCATATAGCTGTCGGTATGTCAAATACTTTCTGGCTTAAAAAATATATTGCCTCCGTTTAGCCGAGTGTGCCGGCAGGGTGCCGCATTTCCAGCTTATATCCCCTCCCGTGAACATTGGTTATACTCAGCTCCGGATCGGGGCTTAATTTCTTCCGGAGCTTTGATACAAACATGTCGAGGCTACGACCGGTGATGACTCCTTCGTTGATCCACACTTCCTGCATCAGGGTTTCGCGGGGAATCAGCTCGCCAAAATGCTTGTGGAGCAAATCAAGCACTTTGAATTCTTTATCTGTGAGGCTGATCACCTCACTACCCAAAAGCAACTGCTGCTCCTTCCTGTTAAACAAAAACTTTCCGAGCGCATCGGGTTCCGTAACAGGCGCTTTTTTTTCAGGTTTCAGCTTTTTCCCAAAACGCCGGATGAGCAGTGCGCTACCTAGTAACAATATACCGCCGCCAATAACCAGGTAGATCAATCGGCTGGACTGGCCTGATGGGGTTGTAATCAGCAGGTCGCCTGGCAGCGCCTCCTTCTTCAATACTTCAGGTTGGGAAGCGACCGGCTTTGGATAAATTTTAAAAAAATTATCTGGTTGAACGCTGGCAGCTTTTGGCTGTTTTACATTGCCGTAAAAATCAGCAATGGCAAATTCGATGGTATAACAACCCCGCGGTTCAATTCTCCCTGCGCAAGCCAGGATGTCTGGCGAGCTATTATTGACCTGGAACCCATACACGATATCGCCTTTCAAACAGTCCTGTACGGTTACGGTGTAGCCCGAAGGGAACTGGCTTTTGGGAAGCAAGCCTCTCGACAGCACCATGAGCGAATCGTGGCTGAAGCCGAATTCATTTTCAAACCTCAGCAGGAACACTCCCTCTTTGGTTTCGGTAACCGGCAACACACGCGAAGTGGAATCGCCTGCCTGCAGCAACAACTGGTGACCAATTTGCCGGATGATGAGATTTACCCGCTTCGCCCGTAATTCGAGATCGGAATCTTTCTTAAAAGATGTGCCAACCACAAAAGCAGCCAGCACCAGGATGGTAAAAACAAAATTTACACGCATTTACATTTCTTTTTACAGTTGATTTACCAGGATCGGCTACACGGATGCGTAGGTTTGACGATATGAAGCTAAAACAAAATTTTATGAGCTACTATCAAAAATTCAAAACAACAGCTACAGGTCTGAAATGGGCTATCTTCTTAACTGCGGGGTTCTTTACACTATCGGGTATGAGCTTAGACCGTGTGAGTTTTTCCGGTGAATGGAAATTAAATGAATCGAAAAGTAAAATGGGTGGAAATTTCCCGCTTTGCATTTTCGGGGGAGACCGCATGAGATCTAAAACAATGAAAATAACCTCGCACGCAGATTTTCTGACGCTGGACGTAGCAAGCTCGTCTCCTGACGGGGCGTTGGTTACGAGGCAGGAAAAACTGGTATTCGACGGCAAACTAAATAAGGCTACCTATGTAGGAATGGCAAGAGAGCAGTCCTCTGCAAGCTGGTCAAATGATGGACAAACGATGACGGTTCGCTCCGTCAGATCTTTCGATAAAAATGGTAAAACGCCGGACTTTACGGTAACAGAGGTTTGGAACCTGATTGATGGAGGAAAGTCTATCGTGATCCAGGTAAATGAGCAATCCGTATCCGGAGCGCATACCATGACGCTCGTATATGATAAACAATTAGCTGCGGATTATCGCTTTTAGAGAACCCATATCATAAACATCTCATCTTCGAATCAGGGCACGACGGGTTTGTTGTAAGCCTGTGCAGTTTCCCAGGTATGCCCGGTCATCGCCTGAGCGACAATTGACAAATAATACAGCGGTTTTACAAAGGTTTTACCTAATGGTTACAAAGGTTTTACCATCAAAAAGCTTTAGGGCAGTTGAAGCCTGATAAATTTACTTCATTGTTTCACCAAATAAATTACAGTCATGAAAATCTATAATCTTACTTTTTTACTGCTTTTTTTATACCCCTTTGCCTCTCCGGTAATGCAGCAAAAACTACAGCATCATAAGCCGGCAGCCGAAAACATCATTTTCAGGTCTGCAGATGGCGGACAAACCTGGCAGGACATCAGCGAAGGGCTGCCTGAAAATGTACAACCTGTTGCTCTTGTTGAAAAAGATAATGCCATATATGTACGTGCCGGCAATGGCATATTCCACAGTAAACCCAATTCCACCGCTCCTTTCTGGGAAAAAGAAGTTTTCCCTAACAATAATAGCAGCATTGCACCTGGCAGGAACGGGATATTTGCTTATAACTATGACGGCCGGTTTTTACAGAGAATGAACGGAGCAGAAAGGTGGTCGGTTGTATATAACAATTTTCATGTAAACCGCGTACGCACCATTTTTGAAACAGCCGGAGGCAATCTTTTCATCGGTTCTGACAACGGACTTTTTAAATCTATTGATAATGGAAAAAACTGGAAACAGGTTTATACCGAAGGTTGGGTAATGAAATGCGTGGAATCAAACGGAGTGCTCCTGGCCACCAGCCAGCGGGGAATAATAAGATCGACCAATGCCGGTGAAAACTGGGAGCTGGTGATCAGTGAGGGCGGCGTGGGCATCGATGTAGAAAGCATCAAAGGTGGGTTCGCTGCTATCAATTACAGCACTGCGGCCAAAACCAGGAGGATACGAACCTCCTACGACGGTGGAAAAACCTGGCAGCCCATTGATGCCGGCCTCCACGCGCAAACGATGGTTGACTCATCCTGGAGTCCCATTCATGCGGGCAATCTGGCACAAGGCTCTGACTCAGTCTGGCATCCTGAAGAAACTGCCCTTCCGGCGCCAGAATACAAAACCTCCATTATCCAGGTGGGTGAAAACTTTTTTTGTGGTCATACCGATGGCATTTATAAAACATCAGACAAGGGAAAAACATGGGAGCTGGTGCTTCCTTCTCAAAAAGGGAAGATGTTCAAACTATCTGTTTCCGGCAACGTAATTTATGCCATACAGATGGAGTCACATTGTTAAATACGCCCGATGGTAAAAAGATAAGCGCTTGCTCTATAAATCGCATTTGTTCCAAGCCTCGTAGAGGCTACATTTGGGTAAGAACATGCACAAAAAAGAGAAAGAGTGCGGTAGATACGACATTGTTCTTAATTTGACGACTATGGTGTCTCACGAACTTTCGATGACTATTCGTGGTTCGTGAGACGCAATCACGGGGGAGGGATGTCGCAGTTTTTGATGTCAATGGCTTATTTTGCGCAAAAGTTGTTGTGCCACTATCAAAATGCTCATTACAGGCAGCGAAGAATCAGTACCTTTTTCATATTCATTGATTTTTCTTCTCAATTAGTGCTTTACCACATTTGGGGCAAATGCCATCTTTATTGAGAGCTACATCAGGATGCATGGGGCAGGTATATATCTTCGTTGCTTCCGCCTTCATTTGTTCTTTGGGCGAGCGTTTAAGTTTTCTGCCACATTGTGGACATTTGCCCGGATCATGTTTGAATACTGTTGCATGAACAGGACACGTATAAGTTTTACTGATTGCCATCTTCATTTGCTCCTTGCCAGATAGCTTGAAATCCATTCCACATTTGGGGCATTTACCAGGTTTATCGCTGATAACATCCGGATGTGTTGGACAGACATAAAGAGCGGTATGTTTTGCGGTATCAATTTTTCCTGCTTTGGTCTGCGAAAAAACGGTAGAACAAGTAATCAGCAATGTGATTATTATAAAGGCAAAATGTTTCATTTTATTTGTATTTTGAATATTTAGATGTACAATTCCATTGACTGAGAACACACCCACAAATGCATCTTTCATGTCCTTCATTATGCAAAATGTAACTTGCACAAAACGCCCGTGGCAATAATGCAAGTAACGGGTACCCCAATGCGCTACACTAGAGTAATACACCAACCGTCCTTTTCTTCCCCAAGCTTCTTCTCTTAAATAAAGATACTTCTGTGGAACATTATGTAAGAATGACACATATTATAAGGTGATGTGATTTCCGTCATGGATCAGCGGCTAACCTTATCCGTTTGCAGGTTTCTATTTGTTGGTTCATAACCATGCTTTGATGGTATGAGTCAGTTGAATAGAATCATTATTAGCTTGCATGTTTGAAGTTTTGATTAGTGAAGGAATGTACTATGCGTGGTTGCGTGGTGGTGACCTGGATAGACTCAGGATATTTGAAAGGCAGTGACCTATATTTATCTCTAATCAAAAGAGAAAGAGTGCCGTAGGCGCGACATTGTTCTTAAGTAGACGGCTACGGTGTCTCACGAACCTTCGGTAACTATTCGTGATTCGCGAGACGCGAACCACGGCGGAGGGGCACGCGCAGCGCCTTGCTCAACACCAACAACGGAGGAACGGAGAAATCACTCACCCAAAAACATCGTAAACCGGGGTAATTCTGACTAAGGCTGGAGAAGAAAAAGCCTGCAAATTATTGATTCGCAGGCTTTCTTTATTTCATCTTCCTAAGTAAATAATAAGGGGCGGAGAGGGGGGGATTCGAACCCTCGGTACAGTTGCCCATACAACGGTTTTCGAGACCGTCCCATTCAACCACTCTGGCACCTCTCCTGATTTTTTGAGCGGAGCGCGAAGGTAAGTATTAATTGATAATTTATCAACCCCCGCAAGCGGTGCGCAACAGGTTTACATCCAGGCCATATACTCTTGTGTTGTGGGCGGCCGGGTGGCGGTGAAGCTGCTATAGTTCTTTAGCCAGCGTTTCCAGGTTGTCCAGCACAGCTCTTACCGTTTGCTCCGTTTTGGGCGGAGATTGATACAATGGTTCAAACTGTTGATGATCGGCTGCAGGTAATTCCATCATCAATTGCTCACGATAGAATTTTGCTGTTGCAAAGTCTATAATGTCGAACTGGTTGGTGACATTTTCTTTGTACGCCGGCGCATTCAACACGTAAATATTCGACAGCGAATCCATCTTCCGGTTGTAAGCGGCACCTTCGTTGCGCAGGTTATCCAGTTTCTTTTTTTCTTTCTCGTAAGTCTGCCGCACCAACCTGTCTTTGTTTTCAGCTTCTGTATACTCGTTTTTTACACGCGATGTAAAGTCGAGTATTTCCGTTTTTAAAGCAGACCGCGTCCGTTTCTTTTGCAGCAGTGTTTTTTGCTTTTGTTCAAAAGAATTCCGCATTTTTTCAAATTCCCGGTGCAGTTTTGTGGTGTCTTCCATGAGCTTTTTGCGGCTTTGAGAGAGTTGCAGCACTTCCTTGCTAAGGGTCAGTGTATCTTCTGCCAGCCTTTGTTTGTCAAATTCCAGGTTTTTCTTTTGGGTTTGTACTGCCCTGGTTTGCAGTTGCAATCGTTGATGATTCAAAAAGCCCGAGCTAAATGTAGCGTAGCCTCCAATTAACGCAATAAGAAAGGTCATG
Source organism: Agriterribacter sp. (assembly GCA_051958655.1). Lineage (GTDB taxonomy): Bacteria > Bacteroidota > Bacteroidia > Chitinophagales > Chitinophagaceae > Agriterribacter. The sequence continues at coordinate 6,284 of JBQCFW010000104.1, forward strand.
AGGGGAGGGTAGGTGGAAAATTTTGCGAAGGGATGACGCGTTTGATCTTTTATCTCCACGCGAAGTTTTTCCAGTTCCAGCAGTTTTTTCTGGGTTTCCAGCTCAGAAAGTGTGTTTTCTGTTTGTTCCGGTTTCGAAACAGGCAAAGGTGTGTTTTGCATACGATCAGCTTTTTAGTAAAAATACAACGATTCTCCTGCCAAATGTATTTTATACACATTGGGAATATTTTTCGAGCTGCGTTTACAGATAGCTGGTACAGGAAATTGTGTTATTATAAGCGATACTATAAAGATTAGCGTATGCATACTAATTTTATTAGCTTTGCTTAACACACAGCGAGGATACTTTAATGAAATTTTCAGGATCAGCAGATTTGCCGTTGCACAACGGAACAGTTCCTAAATGGCTTGCAGACAGGATGGCGAAACTGGGGCTTGCTATAACAGAATCTGTTATTGGTTATTATGGCAAAGAAGAGTGGCTGCGCAGAATGGCCGATCCCTGCTGGTTTCAATGCCTGGGCGCAGTAATGGGTATGGACTGGCATTCGTCGGGCATTACCACCTCGGTACTTGGAGCTTTAAAACGCGCCATCAATCCGCATTCCAAATCGTTGGGCATATACATTTGCGGAGGCAAAGGCAAAGCATCTACCAATACGCCTGGTGAACTTTTAAAAGTGGGCGATGTTACGGGTTTGAATGCGAATGAACTGGTGCGGCAAAGTAAACTCACTGCCAAGGTAGACAACACGGCCATCCAGGACGGCTTCCAGCTTTATCTTCATCATTTTATTGTTACCGAACAGGGGCAGTGGGCGGTTATACAGCAAGGCATGCACGGCACTAACGGTACCGCCCGCAGGTACCACTGGCATTCCGAACAAATACGGTCTTTTACCGAAGCGCCGCATACAGCCATCTGCGGTGCCAACCAGGGCATCATTCTCAACCTTACCGATCCACAGGCATCGCCTGTAAAAAGCGATATTATTAAATTGACTGCCGAATCTCCTGAGCAAACATTGCTCACGTTCAGAAAGCTTGTATTGCCGCATCACCATCATATAACCAATGCCGATGTAAACCTGAAAAGGCTAGGGGCGGCGCTGTGGACCGCATACGACCAACCGCCTGCTGATTTTGACGCATTGCTGTTGCAGGAAGGTGTAGGCCCCAGAACCTTGCAAAGTCTTACGCTGGTAAGCGAAGTCATTCATGGTCATCCATCGCGGTTTGCAGATCCTGCCCGTTTTGCTTTCGCTCATGGCGGCAAAGACGGGCATCCCTTTCCCGTACCATTAAAAGTATACGATCTTACTATTGAAACGCTTACGCAGGCCATTGATAAATCTAAAATTGGCATAACCGAAAAAATGGATGCTATAAAACGACTGCACCATACCGCCCGGAAAGCCGAAGAAGATTTCACCCCAACAAAAAATGTAGAAGAGCTGATTCAGGCAGAACGGGCATCGTCGTGGAAATACAATGGCAGAACGGTATTTGGCAATGCAGTAAAACCAAACCAGCCAACACAACTGGCGTTATTTTAAACAATGCGTACTCTTCATTTTGCTTTGTTGTTCCTGGCAGCTTTAGAATGCTCGCTTTTATACCTGCGCGTTTTTGCAATATGATTATCCCTCGCTTCGTCGAGTGAATGAGAACTGAAAAGATCATTTTCCTTTTCCGCTTTGTCAGACAACTCTATGTAGAATTTTTTCAGCATCTTCAATTCTTCCTCCGTTAAATCCTCGCTATCCACCAGGCGATTGCTGGCGTTTTCGGCACTTGCAATCAGTTCATTTAACTTCAGGTGAATGGCAGCCGTGTCTTTATTTTGCGATTGTTGTATAATAAACACCATGAGAAATGTAATAATGGTGGTGGAGGTGTTGATCACCAGTTGCCAGGTATCCGAAAATTTGAATATAGGCCCACAAATGCCCCAGATGATGATCATGGAAGCTGCAAGTATAAATGCGCCGGGGCTTCCGGCCTTATGAGTAACCCAGGAGGAAATGCTGCAAAATATTTTCTGCAATTTTCCTGGCGAAGAAACGGTATGTTTTGCCATAATTAAAAAATGAAAAAGCCGGGCTCATACCCGGCTATATTAAAAGAATTACTCTGTTTCCATTTCAGCTTCCCAATTGATGCTGTTTTCTGCAATTTCGGTAAGTCCCAGGTCGGTTTGCTTTTCTTCTTCCAGTGTTGTTGCCAAAATCTTTGCTGCATCGTTTTGTCCCAGCACTTTTGCCAGCGTTACCAAACCGCCATAGGTAGCTATTTCATAATGCTCTACCTTTTGCGCAGCCATAATAATGCCTACATCCCTGGTAAAAGTTCCGTCTTCGGTTTCTTCAATTACCGTTTCACCTTCTTTAACCAGTCCTTCCATTGCTTCGCATTTTTTGCCTCTGGCAGTGTGCCCAAAAATTTCAAACACCTCCTCCCGCCGCGCCACATGTTCCTCGGTTTGTGCCAAATGCTCTTCTATAGCCGCTTTCAGTTCTTCCGTGGTAGCAGCTTTCGCCATTTTAGGCAATGCCTTTGTCAAATGTTTTTCTGCCCAGTAAATATCCTTCAGTGAATCAACAAAATATTTTTCCAGTTCAGTGTTGCCCTTTGCGGCACCCTCATACGATGCTTTTTTAGAATTTTTTTTTGTGTTTGCCATGATAAATAATTTTATGGTTCTGCTAAAACGGGCAAAAAAAACTGTGCCATGTTGCAGGTACAAACAGGAAATCAGGGTTTTCCCTGACAAGCTTTTGTTGGCATTGAAAGATGACTTTGGATCATTTGTTGCTTTGTTTAAAGAAAGATAATTAAACAACATACGATGCCTGAAGGACCATCACTTGTAATAGCCAGGGAGCAACTTTTACCATTTATCGGACAACCGATAACCGGGGTAGAAGGAAACGCGAGTGCTCCGATTGACCTGTTGCTCTCCAACCACATTGTAGACATACATACCTGGGGAAAAGTATTGCTGATAGACACAGAAAACGTTGTTGCACGCATTCATTTTTTAATGTTTGGCTCGCACAGCATTTATGAGCAAACAAAACCCTCATCCCGGTTAAGACTTAAAATACAAACACCAATGGGAAGCATGTTCTTTTATACCTGTTCTGCAAGGGTTTTGCCGCCCGAGGAATTACTCAACTACGATTGGGAAGCGGATGTGTTAGACGATTCGTGGAACGCCGATAAGGCAAAGAAAAAATTGAAATCTGAACCCGATGCATTGGTATGCGATGCACTGCTCGATCAGCAGATTTTTTCCGGTGTGGGCAATATCATCAAAAACGAAGTGCTTTACAGGATCAGGGTGCATCCCGAAACGCTGGTTAAAAATTTGCCGGCCCGTTCCCTTAACAGGCTTATTGCGGAGGCGCGCAACTACAGTTTCGACTTTTTAAAATGGAAACGCGAATACGTATTAAGAAAACACTGGCTGGTGCATACCAAAAAAACATGTCCGCGTTGCAACAACAGCATTACAAAAAAATACTGCGGTATTACCAAGCGAAGAACTTTCTTTTGCGATCAGTGCCAGGTATTGTATTGATGCGGGAGGTGGCGGGAAATAAATTCGGCGAAAAGCAGGTGAGCGTCCGTACCGAATAGCAACTCGTGTAATAATTTTTTGCACTTTTACCCATACAATGGATAACCTGTTGCAATATCTCCGTTCACTTTCAACATTATCGGAAAGCAGTTGGATGCTGCTGCAAACCGTTTTGGAAAAAAAGGATTTTAAAAAGAATGAATTCCTGCTGCGGGAGGGACAGGTGTGCCAGTCGCTTTTTTTTATAAACAGAGGTTATTGTAAAAGTTATTATAACCTGGACGGCATGGTAAAAAACACGGCATTTTACTTTGAAAACGACATCGCGACCAATATCGCCAGCTTTGGCTCCGGGCACAGATCTGAATTTAATATTGTAGCCTGTGAACCAATGACAGTCACTATTTTTGATAAGCGTGCGTTGGCAGAAGCTACCAAACAATCGCATGAAATAGAAGCGGTGGGGCGCAGTTGCATACGTGTGTTTGCTGCCCGGCAGGAAGAATTTTCAACTTTATTCAAGCTGTATGCCGCCAGTGAGCGGCTGGAGTATATTGAAAAAAAACATCCTCACATGCTGCAGAGAATTTCACTTTCGCAGCTGGCTTCATTTTTAGGAGTAACGCGAGAAACGCTGAGCCGCATCAGGAGGCGAAGAACAAAAAGCTGATTATGTGACAATCATCACAGGATTGCCAGCAGCCGCATTTCGATCTTTGCGGGAAATAAAAAATATGCAATTACTCAAAAAGATCGATGCGGAAACGAATGTAATAACCTGGTTTGAAATTCCCGTAACAGATATCGACAGGGCAAAAACCTTTTACGAAACCATTTTGGACATCCGGATGGTTAAACGCGCCGACGGAAGCGACGAAGCCGTTTTCTTTCCATTTAATCCCGATGTGGTGCAGGCTACTTCGGGCCGTGTGACGGGCGTATTGTCAAAAAGCCAAAAAAACAGTCCTTCAGGCAGCGGCACGCTGGTGTATATCAATGCAAGTCCCGATCTCACGGAAGTGCTGAACAAAGTGGAACCAGCCGGCGGAAAGATCATCGTTTCCAAAACCCGGATTCCCGCTGGATTTATTGCGATCATTATCGACACCGAAGGCAACCGGGTAGGGCTTCATGCGGAACAATGACGCAGGGCGGAAGACAGGCTGTTTGCAGGGAAGGCTATTCCGCAATACTCTATTTAACATAATATAAATTATAGGAATGAGCAAAAGACTAAAATTAGGTAGCTGTAAATCAGCGGTTTACGTTACCCAAAAAAAGTTCTTTGACATTGTTGGGCTGTTGGAAATCACAAGACACTTACAACAGCGTTATTCATTTTTTTACTTTTTTAGAATGATTTTATGAAAACAGAGACTAAAAAAATGACAATTTTGAACAGAGCGCAGCGTGCAAAACTTATCTATTTGCTGCGTGCGCATCTGGCACACGAGACGGTTGCAATTGATCGTAGTGAGGCGAATTTATGGCGTCCGAACTTTAAGGAAATTGCACCTGTAATGAGAAAGCGCATCGCAGATCGTAAGAAAGCCGTAAGGGCAGCAAATTATTTTTTGTCTGACTACGAGCGCTTTTACGATTCTTATTAGAATCCAATGGCAAAAAATCAGTTCTTCACGGGCTGGCTTTCAGGGTTTACACTCTTGCAAGTCAGCCCGTTTTCTAATGATCTTTTAAAGCTGATTTTAGCGGGTGTAATATCCCTGTTGACACAGTTGCTTACGAAATGGATAGAACATCGTTTTAAGAAGAAATAAACCTTTAAACGTAACTACTATGCAAACGAGCCCTATTACAGAGGCGCTGAAAAAAAGCGCCGATAGTCAACCGTTCCCATTTAAAAAACTTTCCGGCTTTGGATTACGCTATAGCATAATACCGAAAGAAAAAGCTGAACGCATGGTGTTGTACATTGACAATGATACGCACTTAGCGTTAGCAAGAATCGGGTTAGAACATAAGCTTACCGCTGATGAATTGCTTAGGCGCTTAGCATGGCTTCTTGCTAGTGAAGGATAAAAAGGGCGTGTGTCTATAACATACGCCAACTTGTATCACTAGCCTATCTCCCGTTTGTCGGGCTACTGGTCATAATGTCTCAAAAGTGAGATTATGATTTTTTTTAATGTCACGTAAAAAAAACCATTCAAAACAAATGGCAAGATTCACACGTTTGCGCCGGTTTGGCGGCTCATTACGTAGCCGCTTCTCAAAATTTCGTTTTCCGGGTAGGAAAAGAAGAAGATCAAGAAGAAGGTCTAAGGGCGGCGTAAACCAGTTTCTTAAAAGGAAACTAATTTTTGGTTTGAGTGGCGGTACAGTGCTTATCGCCCTCATAGGTTTCTATGTTTACAAAAACTGGACAGAAATTAAAGAGAAATTAAAATTAAAGTAAGGATGAAGAAGAAAATTTTTGGAATCCCCGTATTGCTTATCGTTGCCGGAATAGCTGCTTATGTATTTCGCGACAAGCTGAAGCCACTTATTGACAAAATTAAGTCCATGCTTAGTAAGGAAACTAGTTCAACTACTTCTACTACTACAAGCGCTACTAAATAGCGCATTAAACCCAATATTTTTTCCTATTATTTTATGATTGTTAAAGCAGGTGAAAGCCGTCAGGATGTTTTAAGAAGCGGCACCTATAAAAGCGTAACCGTTTTGGCATATTTGACCGCAGCCGCGGCAAACAATAAGTTAGTAACTAACGATTGGAAACCGGTAAATACTAACGTTAAGGTTTTGCTGAAACGAAACGGTGTTACAAGCATTATTATGCAGGATAATCTGCTATTGCTTGGTACGTTCAACACGTTGAAAAACGGAATGCACGAATTTTTTAACGGTCTGGATAAAATATATCCTGCCGCCGGTATTAAAAATGTTTTGGTTCGCCCTGTTGAACTTTTCTTTGGTTCGCCTATTCGTGTTAACCCGGGAGATGAATTGGTTACAGAGGTGAGTTTAGCGGCTTCTGGCAGCTTTACTGCAAATATTGATTCATCAGCATCTTATTTGGAATTTTACGCTAACCCTGATGTTGGTTATGAAGTAGGTATTCCAAAAACTACGTGTGAAGTAGTTAATGCTGGAACTTCTAAACAACCGTTTAACCCGGGTGACGGTGTTACCGATATAGCGGTATTGAATTTTGATAAGGATACGCTGGAAAGTGAGGTTATTACGAACTTAGCCTTATCGTCTGACCGCTATGATATTGGTTTGAGCTTTAACCAGCTTGTAGCTGCACAGGTAAACCAGTTCGCAGCTATGCCAGCATGGCGAACAGGTACTACACTTCCGGTTACGTTAGCCGGGCAGGATGTTTTTCGCGGTTTGAACAGGTTTCCTCAATCTTTCCTTTTAGTTGATAGTGTTGAGTTAGCACAAGTGAGGTTGGATATATCTTTCAATACTGCTAATGTTGCCAGTTCTGAAAACTGGGTTGTTTGGCGTACCATACAGGCAACACAGGAAGGAATTATTACCGGTGTCAACCGCAGGGAAAAGCACATTAAAGAAAACTTTCAGAAACTCCCTTCCCGGTAATGATCGCTACGCTCATTGGTTTGGGCGTTTCTGCGGTTACTACCGGTGTTAAAAAAGCAGTTTCAAAGAAAGAACAGATATACGCAGAAATTGACGCTAAGAAATTAAGTGAGCTTAGTGAAGCGGGTCTTTTGGTCACTCCCGAACAGGTGGCTATAAATGAGAAGAAACGAAAGAATTTGCTCATGTACGGATTAGCATTAATTGCAGCGTTGTACTTAATCTTTAGAAAATGAGTTTTTTTAAGAAGCTCCTGAACGTGGTAAATCCGCTCCCTTCAATAATTAAAGCAAATAAAAGCGCCGGTTCTTTTGGTGAAAAACTGCTTAATGTAGTTAATCCAGCCGGCGCTGCTATAAAAGACAATTCCGGTTTGTCTGATTTGAGGCTTTCAACCGAATATAAGGCGTTACAGTCTGGTGGCGATGTTTTAACTGAAAAGGAAAAACAGGATGCGCAAACAGCTAAAGCGGCATTCGATGAAGCTGAAAAAAAGAAAACGGCTAATGTCTTTTTGATGTTAGGCGCTGGTTTATTGGGTCTTTTTTTATTTATGTCCCAAAAACCGAAAAAACGGAATGCCTAAAATGTTGGCTTTATTAGGAGCGGCGGTTGCGTTTTATTTTTACTGGAAAAAGAGAAACGAGAGTGTACAAACAACTTCAAGCACTTTAGATACACAATTTTCTACCAGTAATTTAAGGGAAACGCGAAGTTCTTCAACGGGTGCGCTTTCTACTGCGCCTGTTCGTAGCATTCTCGATGTTACCAATGCCCGTCCGATTGAACAAAAAACGCAGGAGAAAAATGCTTCTACGTTTATTAATCGGGCGTTGGGTTCACAGAGAGAATTATTATCCAGACTACAAAGAAAATGAAAATGGATGCTAGCGGCTGGTCGCAAATAATATCGTCTGTTACAAGCGGAGCGGCTGATATAATCAGTAGCTCGAAAGGCAATTATTCAAAAAATGCTACCTCTTTTGGGCTTGGTATCGGTAACGATAATGACCCTCCTTCGGGAACAAGCAGTATTATGGGAATAGCATTATTAGGAGTAGTTGTCATGGTTGTTGTTAAGCTCTTTAGGTAGCTTCATTTTTCCTTACGGACATTTTAAAACAGATTTTTAAAAGTTTCTTTTTTATGAGAATTTATGAGCTTTTTCAGAAGCTGATAGAACGCTTCGTTCCAGTTGACAAAACAAGTAATAACGAGTTATCGCTTGAAGCTGCAAACAGCTATATGCAGATAAAACACGATTACGAACGTATTATTCAGGAGAACCAGAAAAATATTGAATGGAATAACGAGAATCCAGACGCTGAAAACAAAAAGCCTGTGGTGTCGTTGACGATGAAACATAAGATCATTCAATTTTTGGAACAGTGGTATATACGTTATCTTTTAGCAGCCAGTTATATTTTCTTGGTTCCTAAACTGAAGGAAATAATGGCTGGTAAAGCTATGTCCGAAGATGGTGACGAAGATGAAGAAGACGGTGCAAACGAGTTTGAAGAGTTTAAAGCCTTCCAGCGGTTTAGAAAACAAATGTTATAAATTGGTAAGTATTAAAAAATGGAAGGGCGGCGGCAAAGCTGCCCTTTTTTCATTAATCCCCTTTGGTCTTGCAATTCTGGCTTTGTTGTTTGTTTTTCAGTATATCAAACGTAGAGGCTTGCTTGGTGCGCTTGGTGGTGTGTTAGGAGTTGAGGAAAGCGGTTCTAGCCAAAGCATTGAGGGTTCAGAGTCTGCGGTTGATAGAATGAGTAAAGACCTTGCTGCAAAAGGAGTTACTGTTAAAAATGAACATCAGTTAGTGGCAAACCAGTTGTTCGCTTTGATAAATGAAGCGCATGTAAATCCTTTAAGCGTTCGGTTCTGGTCACAGAATTTATATATCAGGACGCAATATGAAGTTTGTTCAATTCTCTTAGATTATTTCAACGCTACAGATGGTTTTAATGGTAATCTAAAGGCGATTATGGTTGCATACGGTGTACGGAATGCAAACAATAGACAAAACGCTTTGTTGGGTTTTGTTTGGGATAATGCTAAAGGGAATTTGTATGATCATATTGCTTGGTATATGGATGATGTGTTGCCAGATACAAAAAACCCGATCAATAATATTGATCAGCCGCGGGACGTGAAAAGGGAAATTCTTAAAGCTTTAAAAATTTCTAAATGAAGTCTGATGTAAAAGATTTTGAGTTTTTCGATCAGTCTTATGTTGAGGAATTAATTCGCCAGATGTTGCCATCGGTTAAGATTAATAATGTTGTTCCGTGGCAAGTATTAACTGATGCAGCATTGGGAAATAATGCGTTGGTTTCTCAACCTGGGCTTTTGTATTATGGCTTTATTCAAGGTGGTCATTCTTCACATGCTGTTTATCATCCGGACGGTATATTTAGTACGACTATTAGTAATACAGCGATGCCTTACCCATTTCTTTTTAAAGGAGTGAAGGAAGGTGCGATTAATTACAATAATATCCGGTTTATAGGATGGAAGATCACTATTGAAAATGCCAGTACGCAAGGTTCGCAGCCTAAGCCGCCCTCTACTCCTCCCCTTGTTGATGGGTTTGATTTCTTCCTGTTTGATGAGCAAGACTTAAACCCGCTCGATAAGTATAATTGCATGTTTGCATGGGGTAAGATTAATGACATCGTAAAGATTGTTATTACATCGGTTAAGGAACCGTACAATAGCATAACAATAGCCAAAGGTGTTGATGGTGCCGGTTACTTGCAGGTTGATTTCGCTTACGATATAAGTGAGGGTGTAAGAGTTCAGGTTATAAGGTCTGCTACTGGTGCAGTATTTATAGATCGCGTTATACAGTTGAATACTTATCCGTTCAGTTTTGTTGCGGCAAAAGTCGGTGCTGATTTGGTGCTGACATTCTCTGCTACTGCAACAAACGGTACTTATGGATTCAGTACTATAACGCCGCAAGTGTACATGTATAATCAGGCAGATTATGAGCCTGTACCCGGTGCAATTAGTACAGGCGCTGCAATGGTGAAAACCTTTGCTAGCATAGATTATGCAGGCGCTGTAACCATTATGTACCAATATCAAACGAAAGTTCAATTTACCCTTTTCGATACCAGTGTTGTTAATTTAGAAATGGGTCATGTTTTCTTGGTTAAAAATCAAATACCGCTATAGTATGACCGATTTAGAGTATCAGGTATTTAGTGCGGGTATTGATGGCGGCATGACGACAGAGGTTGCTTCTCTCCTATTGGCACAGGCAAAACATGAAAGTGCTGGCTTCACTAGTTCGGTATTTAAAGCAAATAATAATGCGTTTGGTTATAAATACGTAGGACAGTCGGGAGCCATGCAGGGAAGTGCAGCGCCTGCCAGTGAGGGCGGTTATTATGCAAAGTATGCGACTGTTTACGACAGTGCAACGGAGGTTGTAAACTGGTGGAAACGGCGTATAAAGAGCGGTGCTATAACCGGCTGGAAGGACATCAATACCCCGGAAAAGTATGCGCACCATTTGAAGCAAAGCAATTACTTCGGTGATACGTTAGCGAACTATACAGCCGCTTTAAAAAAGTGGTTTGGTTCGCTCTTAGATTCCAGCAGTCCCAATAATGTGCTGGCAGAATCGGCAATAATGATTGTCGGTTTTTTCGTTGCCTGTTATTACCTCCTTAAATGAGTAATTACTTTTCTCATGCTTTTAAAAATAAGCAGTGGGTTGTTTCTTATGAGACGGTAAGACATGGATTCGTTTATTACGCTGGTAGATTTATGTACGGGTTGCGTTGGCAAGATGCATTATTATTGACCCGACAGGGTGCAAATAATGTAGCTAGGTCGTTAAAACGTGCAGGTTACAAAAAGGTTCGCATCAAATACCAGTCTATTCCGTCTACACGAAATATGTATAGATGAAATACGCTATAACCTTGCGCTATACCTATGGGTATGGCACTAAGTTAGTTCCTAGTGTGAAAGCTGCGAAAGCATATATTTCATACGTGGCATTAAAAGAGAAAAATTCATTTTTGGGCGCTTCTTGTTATAACGGGAAAAACAAAATAGTTTTTGCTTGTTCATTCAAGAATGGAAGAATAAAATACTACTAGTATGAAATTCTCTATTGAGTGTTTATTATTTATTATTTAGTCCCGTATGGGTTTTCATTTTTTATGTTGAAGAAACAAAAATTGCAGCGGTACTATAAGATAATAGTTTGGTTTCGTTCCGGTGTTAAGACTTATAATATAACACCGGAAAAGAAACGAGAGTTCTTTTTAAATCTTTCTAAAAGGAAGGATGTTATAAAGCATGTAGTTGAATCAGTATACAAATACATTTATTAATGTCGTTCTGCAAAAAGTGTACTCCAAGAGTAAAGGATTTCTTTAAGAAGGTTGATAAATTTTTAATAGAAAATACTACTATAGTAATTTCTTTTGTCAGCAAAATTAAAGCTGCGTTGGATAATCCCGCTGTCGATATATTGACGGCTATTATCCCAGGTGAATTTGACGACAAATTAAAAACTGCTCTTAGAGTGGGTTTAAGTCTTGCAGTTAACAAACTTGTTGAGTTTGATAAATGCAATTCCGGAACCGATCAGGAGCGGATAATTTGTTATCTGAATTACATTAAGACGTTACCGACTGATTTGAGAGACGCGCAGCTATTTAAGTTAGGCGCGCTTATTACAAAGAGTATAGACGGAAACCGTTTTAAGCAATATGAATATGATACCGCATTGCAGCTCTCCTATTCGCTGCATAAGTAGCCCCCCGTTTCTTTAGTCCAATACCCTTCTAGCTTTGGGATATCCCGGCATTTCTATGTCGGGTTTTTCTTTTTACTCACTCTAAAAATTACATCATGTCGAACTTATTAAGTCACTATTACATATTGAGCGCAGAGGCTGTTCGTAATATTCGTGAGGCGTCTAATCGTTTGCAGGATATCATTAACAAGCAATTCAATCAGGGAAAATTGAATCAGCAGGATTATTTGAAGGCGGTGAATAATCTGCATTCGATTAAAAGGCAAGAATATCATTCGGTACAATATAAACGTGTAGACGATGAGACGAAACGGTGAGGTATTTATAAACGAAGTGCAAACAGTTCGCGCGTGGGCTGTTTGGTCGCGCATTAGTAGGTCAAAGCATCCAAAGAATGTTCGTGTAGATGTTTACGATTGGCATGTAGTAGTGTACCACACGCGAACAAAAATGCACAAGGCGTTGCAACGACTGCAAGAACATGGAAATTTTGTTTGGTATGTTGTTGATATTGATGCGCCGGAAAAACTTAAACATGAACCTGAAAAAGAAGTAAAGAATGATTGACACAATTGTAATCCGCATTCATAACATAAATAATTATCCACTCTTAAAAGAACAGTTTTATGTTCCTTCAAAAGAAAAAAACACGTACACCGAAGCATTGGTTCATGAGGATACTGGCGAAATTGTTGAAAATACTTTTCATCACGGCTTTGTTTACCACGATAGCGAACGTTTTATTAGTCTTAGGCACCGCAGTAGTACTTATATTGCCAGCAGCCATTATAACCTTAGCTATTTATTGGATTCAACAAAAGGTTACTTAGAGTTTAACTTCAGTATCCCGAAATATGAGTTTGGAACAAACGTCCTGCAATTCATTAATCTTTTCAACCAAGATGAAAGCATTATGTATTCAGAGTTGTATAAGTTCATTAAGGATTTTATACAGTTGAATCTTAATGAAAAGCCTTTGCTTGATGATGTGGAAATAAATCGGATAGATTTATGTTATAATCAGTTTTTTTTAAGCAAAGCTGATGCTCTTGCTTATCTCGCTGAACAAAATAAATTGTTGGTAAAATTTGCACGTAGTAGTAGTAATAAGTTTAGGAGTTATGATACCTCCATAATGTACGTTACTAGACGTTACTCGTTTAAGATTTACCACAAGGGAACAGAGTTTGCCAAGAACGATGCAAAGGAGTTGTTGAAAAGAAATCCGAAGAATTACAGGCTTGAAGAATTGCAGGGAATAGCAGATAATATGCTACGTTATGAAATGACTTTTAGAAGTAGCATGATTGACTATTTGGTAAAGCACTATATGTATAGTAGCGAAAAGCAGGCATTGAATGAAAATATAGCTGGTCACCAAGTAGCAAGACACTTTAATAACATGGTAAGTTTTGGACAGCAGAGAGTTGCTGAAAAGTTTTTTCAGCATTCCAAACGATACCTAATGAAAAGTGCTTGGAATTACCCGCTGTTGAGTGCAGAGATTAAAGAAGAATCTCTTACTATGACTTTTGATAAGACTATTTTTTCAATTCTATATGAGACTTTTTGGAATAAGGTTAAACAGTATCAAGTACAAAGACAGGTGAATATTGTTGAGATTAATGATCGCATTTCCAAAAAATTTGATGATGAGAATATAAAGAATAGATTACGAAAGGCAAGCAAGCAGCAACAAACGCAGGGGCGTTTGCGCCTGCTTAGTACTGCGCTCCTCTCCCACTTTATGAATGTTCAGGATTTAAAACAGTTTCTGCCGCGTGCGACATACCAACGATTACAAAGGGATTTAAAAGAGATTGGTATTAGCGAAGTGCAGCACGATTTACAAATACCTCAACCAAAATTGGATTATCATGACTATAAAATATTCTGCGGAAAATTTCACTGCTAGTTTTGCTTGTTGCCTTAAGCCGGGCAAAAAGTTTTTGCTCACTAAAAAGCAAACTAAGTTGAAAGTTGTGAAGTCAATAAAGGAGTATGACGAACAATCTGTTTTAGTTTGCTTTGATGAAGATAAAAAGGTGACGCTTAATAATAATGTGGAGGTGTACATTTTTAATGATCAAGTAGAGTGTAAACCGAAGATTGGTGCTGATCACGATCTTGTTGACGAATTAAAACGTACTCCCCCAATTGATATTTACGGAGCTTCAAAACTGTATAATATTCCGCTTTTATTGACGGTTGTTTTAGTGCCGTTGGTTATTTTGTTTTGGTGGCTTTTTGACAGCAATAAAAATAATCGCGATGCATAAAACATATTTAAATCCCTCTCCGGGCTATACGGTTATGATAGCCCGGAATATATGTAACAAAAACAATTCGGTTGATAACCGCAAGTTGCTAAGGATAGCCAAAAAGCAAAAAAAAATGCTTGGTAGGGAAATCGTACAGCTAAAGCTTTTTGAATAGATTTTTGATGTCTTACAAGGGGATTGGCAATAGCCGTCCCCTTTTTTCGTTACAACAGGAAATCTTTTTAAAATGTCTATTTTAAACACTGTTGGAAAGTTCATCTCTGATCTTGGTAAACCTGCAACCTTTAAGGATGGTGAAAGCTGGGAAAGGGACATTGAGAATGTCTTTTTCCCAGCGAAGCATTATAATCTGATTCATAAAGCACATGATTATCATGAGAATAATAAAAGATATGTCGAAAGCTCTTTGCTTCCTGATTTTAAGTTTAGGGACCTGTCTAATAAAAGAGAGTTCTATGTAGAATGTAAGTTTAGGAGTAGCTTATTACACGGTAAAATACAGTGGGCAAAAGACTGGCAATATAAGCGCTATAAGGAGCTAAAAGAGCCTGTTTTTATTGCTCTGGCTTATCAGGATGATAAAGAGGAAAGGTGTTTTTTATTGCCGTTAAACAAGATTAAATATCCTGCTTTGTATCCATCAGTAATAAAATCATTTGAAGTATCATTTGAAATTGTTGCTTCTAAAAAGTTATGGGAACTTTATAAGTAGCCTTGTGCTTCTGCGTTTTTAATCGCTTGCAAAAAATTGGTATTATTGGCAAATCCTGTAATTGTTTTATACCGTTTAAGGATTGATTTGTACAATGGAACAAGGTCAGAATTTATATAAAGTTCAAAGTCGGCTGCTTCTAACGTAATTTCTCCACTCGTTGGATAATTTCTATGAATATTAGAATGAATTAATTTTCCTTTTGAGTTTCTTCTTGTTTTAATTTCATTGTGACAGGCTACATTTCTAAAGTAGTTTACTAAATCGGTGATGTCCTTTATGTTGGGATATCTTTCACTTAGTCTTTCGTTGGAAAGTTTTATAGGTACTCTTTTCCCTTTGCGTGCTAAATCTTGTGTTAGGTCACGCATTAAAATAAGAAGTTCGGTTAAAATAGATAAGTAAAAATAATTTTCTGGTGTGGCTTTTTCAGGCTTGGTAAAGTCAAACGTGAAAGGCGCAAAAAGCGCTGTCATCCTTTCGATACATAAAGATGCTTCTTCTGTAGATAGTGATATATATTTCGCCATAGCATGATTTTGTTATTTAAAATACAACATTTAAAACACCTAGCCTTTTGTTTCTTTTGGGCAATGCCAAAAGAAATAGCCTCTGCGGCGATGAGCAGAAATAAAAGACCAGCGCTAGCTGGCTAAAATCTTTTGAACGTAGTGAAAAATAATCTCCCGGCGATAGCCGGGGCAGCCTATACACGCAGTGGCAAATTGCTAACGTCTACGCATACTTGATAACACTTAACCAATTGAGCAACGATAAAAAAGTCAATTTAACGAAGTAAAAAAAGACTAAAAACAGTTGCGATAGAAACAGAAAGTGTTATATTTACATTGTAGTTCTTTGTACGCTCTCCCACTCCTATTTTACATAAACTTGGTTCTCGGATATTTCTTCGCGTTAGTGTGTCCCCAAAGGTTAACTTACTATAAATTATAGGAAAAAAGAGCTGGTTTAAAACGGAGGCAATGTGTCCGGATTTCCGATTGTTAAAGATGATCAAAGCGTTGTTCCTTAGCTACAGTAATAACCAGCTTACCATTTTCGCAGGCAATATCCACAACGTGCCCCGTTTTAAAACCGGTTTCTTTTAACCATTTGCCGCGCAAAACCAACTCCGGAAAACGCACATATTGATTTTTTGACCGTGCGAAATACCTGCTACAAAGCGTCATTTGTCTTACTGTAACGGCTGGTGTTTTTGGCTGCGCCATGGGTTTGTTTTTGGTAAGATGCAAAACACGGCTGCTCACAACGTGTATCCTACATGCCAACCAGGTTTTTTACACAGTAATGGTTTTAACTTACCGGTATCTTATCAGGGATTTTTTTAATTTAATTTATAGAAAAAATTACATTCAAAAAATATCGCTGCTGGAGCAAAAACAAACCATCGACGCTCCCCTGCTGGCTAAGATCTCCACCGCACTGAAAATACCGGTGGAAGCGATTCAGAATTTTGATGAGGAACTGGCGGTGAATATTATATCGAATACATTTAATGACCAGGCAAATGGTTATAACTACTATCCAACTTTCAATTTCAACCCTATCGAAAAAATGATTGAACTGTATGAACGTATGCTGCAACAGCAAAAGGAAATGATTGAGAAGTTGGAAAGGTTGATTGAACGAAAAAAATAAATATAAAGCTAACTACTGATTTTATTTATGAAGCCTCTTGAAGTTAGTAAAATTTATGTAATTGAAAGCCTTCGGAATGAGGACGAAAAAACTGGGCAAAGCCTGTTTAATGATATAATTAAAAGGCGGCTTGAGCAAAAAGGATTAATGCATAATTGTGAATTAATTACACCCAATTCGAAAGAAGATTTATCAAAGGCTTTTGAGCATATAAAAAAAGAAGTGATTTACAACCTAGTAAATCCAGTAATTCATTTTGAATTACATGGCTCAAAAGAAGGCCTTCAATTAAATAATAATGACTTTGTTTTATGGGATGAGCTACAGTTTAAATTAATTGAATTAAATGGAATTTCTGGGTGTAACCTATTTGTGACGCTGGCATCGTGCTATGGCGGCTATATTCATACCGTAATTCGTCCAAATCTCAGAACCCCTTTTTGGGGATTTGTCGGACCATTTGAAATAGTATCCACTGATGAAGCTCTGTTAAACTTTACTGCTTTTTATGATGAATTTCTACAATCGCTAGATTTCAATAAAGCTGTTGATGCATTAAATTATGCAAACCCTGGCAACAAATCCAAGTTTAGATTTCAGAATACAGAATACATATTCAATATGGCATATCAAAATTACGAAGATAAGTATCTGACGCCTGAAAGCGTTACTAAAAGATTAGAAAGTGGATTAATAGAAGCGCGAAAACATAAAGAACTTAATGGCTGGAGCGACGAAGCAATAAAAAATATGCTAAAATTTTATATGGTAGATGCCAAAAACTTATTGAAAGAAAATATGATGACAAACTTCTTTATGTGGGATTTATTTCCACATCATAAATCCAAATAACTTGTCAAGAATTTCAATTAAGCAATCTCCTTTTCAAAATGTATTTCACCTGCTAACGATAAAATTTCTAGTGTGTTTTTCATACTCATTTCTCCCTTCTTTACATAATCTTTTTTAACCGGAGGCATTATTGAATTGAAGATTTCCAGAACCTGCTCTTTATGCAATTTTAATGAAATGTTGGAGGATTGATTTATTTCAGGACGCCACGATGCTGACAACTCAAAAATCGGCTCCCTCCAAGAATCATCCACAAGAGCAAAGGTAAAATCACTAAAAGGAAATATTTTATTTTCTTCAATCTCCTTGCTAACCTTAAGAAAGTTGTTTTCTACTTTTTGAAAAGTCGCTTTATCCAGCATTTGGAATCTAATAACATGAATAAGACGATCACTATGTCTAATTGGGAAGCCGGGCACACTCTCATACTCCCTTATAGTTGTATATTTCACCTCCGTCCTTTCAAATTTCCCTACTGCAGATTTGAAATGCTGTGGAACCTCACCTTCGTAAATATTACCTGGCAACAGCTCTAACTTTCCGTTATTCTTTAACCGAGTAACAATATCATTGTCAAAATCTTCCCAACTCATAGGGGAAGAATATAAACCCATAAATGGATCAAAGAAAGAGTTGGCAATTACAATTATGACGCTTCCATCACTCTTCTCCTCAAGTATTTTGACTACTAAAAATTTCTCATGCTCTTCTTCTGAATCTTCTGTGATGATCCGTTGAATGAGTTCGATTTCATCTATCATGCAAATCCATAAAATATACTGCCAATCTATGTTTCTGGCATGAACAACATTCAGACTTTTTACTGCGGGAGAAATATTCAAAGAGCCGTAGAAATCAACAGCAACGTCATTCTTTAAATCAATTTTATGATAGTACTCCCAACTCCGGGCTCGTCTTGCAACCGGTGAAATAAAATCTCCCTCAATGGCAAATGCGTAATCATAATCTGCTACCAGTTGTCCGTTTATTAACGAGTATGAAGTCCAATATGTCAACTCGTTTAACCATGAAGAAGTAATTCCGTCATCGGTTATAATTTTAATGGGAGTGATTATAAAGGAAATCCATTCTTGCTTAGCGACGTCAAACTTAAAATCCCCTAACCATTCATGCAATAGATTTAAGTATTGTTCTAAATCGGTAGCGTCAGAGTTTACTCTTATACTAGTTATATACGGTTGAGCATCCAAACGTTGCAACACGGTAGTCCAGGATGGCAGCATTTCCGAATCAAGCATGTGTGGGCTAATTGTTAGCTTACTGCTTGGATTTTTGCCTATAAGCTCGTAGGTTCTATATGGCGAGAATACCCGATATTTAGGCATTATAACGGGAATTATCTGGCATTCAATCCTAGCTGTATGTAACCTAAGTAATTGGTTGTAGAAAAGCTGTACTTCTCTTAGAATTTCATCACGAGAATCTGTTGTAAACTTCCTTTGTTTTTCGACATGTATGGATACACTATTCTTACTAAGTATTTCGGGAGTTTTCATTGACTGCTGAACAGGAATACTCCAGAACATAGATTCAGTTTCTTCATCATAAACAATAAGAAATATAGGAAACATACAGGTCATCCAAGTCTGAAGTATAGATGTTTCGATACTTACGCTATATCTGTTTGACTTTAATTCCTTTACATAGGTGCTACCTTTTCCTCTTGATTTAACTTGGCATCGGAAATGAAGATTTGTTCTTTGACTATTAATAAAAATATTGCAATCCAGATCTTCTCCATAATCGCTTGAAATAATATCAGCAGCCCAACCAAATTTTCTAAAAATAAGTTGGACGGCAGTTTCTCCAATATCACCTTTGGTTTGTGCAGCATTTCGTTGAGGGGTCTTATTCATTTCAAGTATGGAATTTTGCCGGAATAACAAATATGAGGTATTTTCTGGCTAAAATATTAATACCGCTCTTATTGCGGCTTTGCCGCTTAATTACCAAGCCCACCCACCACCCACACCTTACTTCTCACATCAAAGACATTTTGAGGCACATTGTGTATAATTAGGGCGTGTCCCCTGCCCTGCTACACAGGCATTCCGGTGGGACACGATAATGTTTTTTCAACAGCCGTTCATGGCTAGTTTTTCCACTGCATGTTGTTGTTACTCACCCCTTCACCTTCCTCCTTTCCCCGCTCTCTGGCATAATTTTCGAACCTTCTACCTCCAACGCTTTAAAAACTCCACGCCATGCAAAAGATCATTCCCCATTTATGGTTCGATACACAAGCCAAAGAAGCTGCGGCATTTTACTCGTCGATACTCCTGCAATCAACTGTTATGGGTAGCTGTTAAATATTTTATCCCGGCAACCGGCTGGTGCTTTGGAGGATGGTTCCAAAATCAGGGATATACCTGCCTCCTACCAGCGCAGCAATGCTGGCACCAAAAGCTGCATCTTCATCGTGCGCTGATTTCTCCACGTGGAAGTCAAAAACTTCGTGAAGCACCCTGCAAAGAAGGTCGTTCTTTTTTATGCCGTTGCCCGAACCAATTAGCAGGTGCTTGTTCTTTTTCAGTTCGTAGGGAATGACGTTGTAAAAATCGTATACCT
>JBQCFW010000105.1:0-9489 GCA_051958655.1 Agriterribacter sp.
ATGAGGCAGCGTAATACCAGTAAAATCAATGAATTTGAAGGATATCCACAATTGAAATGTGGATTTTAAAAAGAAAAAAAGTAACAAAAAAAGAAAAAAGTTAATAGTAATAATAGTGTCTACTTTTTTCAGGACATGACAGCATATAATTCGCGGTTTATCGTTTGGTGTTTACGGTTCTGCGTGAGGCTGATAGCTGAATGCTGAAAGCTGATCGCTCACAGCTCACCGGATTTTACTAGGTTTGTACCTCCAAAAAAACTGAGTATGAAACAATTTTTGCTATACGCTTGCATTGGAATACTATTTTACTCCTGCATCGATCACGAGTCGGTGCGTGGAAATGGCAATAAAATTTCGGAAAAGAGGAATGTGGGTTCCTTTGACGGGGTAGAACTGAGAGGGTCTATGAACGTTAGAGTGCGAAATACACCAGACAGGGTCGTTGAGATTGAAGGAGAAGAAAACCTGCTTCCTTATGTTGAAACTTTTGTAGACGACGGCAGGCTCGTGATCAAATACAAAGACAATACAAATATCCATACCACCGAAGAAATGCTGGTGCAGGTTAGTGCCCCGGAACTGGAGGAAATAAGAATTACCGGGTCGGGCGATGTTACAGGCGAAGGAAAACTCGAAGGCAATGACGAAATAAAAGTAAAGGTTACAGGATCGGGCAACATAAAGCTGGAACTGGATGCCCCTTCGGTAGAGGCAGATGTTACCGGCTCGGGCGACATTCAGTTATCCGGTAGTACAAAAGATATCAAATGCAGCACAACCGGCAGCGGTAATATAAAAGCTACAGAACTGAAAGCAGAAAACGCCAAAGTAAGCACGTTGGGCAGTGGTAATATCAGTGTATTTGCCAGTGTAAAAATAGACGCTTCTATCAGTGGCAGCGGCGATATTTCTTATAAAGGCGGCGGCGCTGTCAACTCCAAAGTGCATGGCAGCGGGTCGGTAAGGGCGATTGAATAGCAATGAGCTATCTGTTTTTCGTTTGAAGTTTATAGTTTTGGGTTTGCTGTTAACGAAGCCAAACTACAAACAACAAACCCCAAACGCTGTGTCCCTCTGTGTCTCCGTGGTTCAATTCCTAGTGGCTTTTCAACTTACTCTTAAACACCTTTTCAAACTTTTCCACCTTTGGCTTAATCACAAACTGGCAATAAGGCGCCCTGCCATTCAACTTAAAATAGTTTTGATGGTAGTCTTCTGCCGCATAAAAGTTTTTAAAAGGCTCAATGAACGTAACGATCGGTTTGCTGAAGGCACCGCTCTTGTCCAACGCAGCCTTATATTCCTCGGCTTTTTTCTTTTGTGTTTCGTTGTGATAAAATACTACGCTCCTGTATTGCGGCCCCACGTCGTTTCCCTGGCGGTTTAAAGTGGTGGGATCATGCGTTTGCCAAAAAACTTCCAGCAATTCGTCGTATGTTATAACAGCAGGATCAAATTCAATCTGTATTGCTTCAGCGTGTCCTGTAGTTTTAGAACATACTTCTTCGTAAGTAGGATTCTCTACATGTCCGCCGCTGTATCCGCTCGTTACTTTTGAAACCCCTTTCAGTTGCTGAAATATTGCTTCTGTACACCAGAAACAACCATTGCCAAACGTTGCAATTTCTTTTGTTCCGTCCGATGCAACTGCAGGATGAATCGTGTCGTTCTCGTTGTCCATAGTATTCGCTTTAACATTGTTTTTTTGCGCACAGGAAAGTAAAATGCTTACCGGGATCATTCCCAGGAAAACAAACATATACCGTATGAATGCGTTTGAATTTTTAAGATAATTCATGACTTGTAAAGTTACTGATAATACCAGCTATATACGAAGCAGCCACGCACGCGGATCGTTAAACTTTTTTAACAGCCACCAGGCGGTTGAGTATAATGTGCAGCCATGCATTATTCGGCTCAATGTTGGAAAATCCTGCAACCAGGTCTTTTTCTTCCCCCACATAAGGCGCTTTCACCAGTTCATGCCGGCAATGCTCTATCATGGCGGGCAATGTATCAAGAGTTGCTTCAAAATGAAATTGCAGTCCAAGTACATTGTTGTTATACAAAAAAGCCTGGTGCTTGCAGGCAGCGCTTTCAGCCCGTAACACAGCTTTGGCAGGCAGGTTAAACGTGTCGCCATGCCAGTGCAGCACACTAAAACGCTCCGGGAAATCAGCGAACAGGTAACACGATCTTCCTGCAGTCGTCAGCTTAATATCGAACCAGCCTATTTCTTTTTGGCTGTTAGGGTATACTTCTTCGCCCAATGCCGCCGCAATCAACTGACTGCCAAGACAAATACCAATAACAGTTTTGCCAGCGTCTATGCATAGCCGTATAAAAGCTTTTTCTGCTTCCAGCCAGGGATAAGTTGCGGTGTCGTACACGCCCATAGGACCGCCCATTACAATCAGCCAATCGATATCAGTCATTGCTGGCAGATTATCCTCTTCGTAAAAACGGGTAAAAGACTGGTCGTGCCCGTTTACTTCCGCCCACTGCTGTATATAACCCGGGCTTTCAAAAGAAACATGTTGAAAATAATGGATATGCAACTTCGACATAAAAATTTTTGAGCGATTAACCATCGGCGATCAGCCATCAGCTTTCAGCATGCTAAAATACTGTTGAAATCTAATTGCTGCTTCCTCTCTTTATTAGCACATTATATTAAATGCAGGTGGTTATGATTGATCGTTTACCTGCCGCTTTGCTCATTGCCAAAAGCTGATAGCTGACCGCTTTAAGTTACAAACCTAACTAAATGCCCCGAAAATACATTTCATTGTACATTTGCAGCGTTTTTTAAACAGAGGCGACGGAATATGAAACTTTTTCCTGAATCGGCATTGATGCAATTGGAGTTTGATAAGGTAAAGGCTTTGCTGGTAGAGCATTGCCAGACGGCGTATGCAAAAGAGAAAGCCTCCACCCTGCGCATCCACACCAGGCTGGACTATATAGAACCTGAGTTAAAGCAAAGCCACGAGTATAAGCAACTGCTGCAGAATGGTCAGTATTTTCCTAATGACGGAGTGCTGAACCTTTCTTCGGAATTAAAGCTGTTGGGTATTCCGGGCGCTGTTTTAAATGGTGAGCAGTTTTCGGAAATACGGAAGCTTGCCGAAAGCATCCGCCATGTTTTTCATTGGTTTGATGCAGACCGTAAGGCCGGATATCCCGCATTGCTACGGGTAATTTCGCACAGCCATTACGAAAAAAGCATTTCGGTGCTGATCAACGAAGTGTTGGATGAACTGGGCGTTGTAAAAGATACTGCTTCAAAAGAGCTATCGCAGATCAGGATAAACCTTACCAGGAAACGCGCAGAGCTGCGCCGTGTATTTGATAAAGTGGTTGCCAAATGGAATAAAAGCGGCTATGTATCTGACATTGAAGAGGCATTTTTAAACGGAAGAAGGGTTGTAGCTGTGCATGCGGAATACAAGCGCCAGGTAAAAGGGATTTTGTTGGGCGAAAGCGATACACGCAAAACATCGTTTATTGAGCCGGATGAAACCATTGAGCTGAACAACGATGTATTTGGGCTTGAGCATGAAGAGAGCAGGGAAATTTATCGCATTCTTCGCGAGCTCACCCAAAAATTATCAGTGCATGCACCATTATTGAAAGATTATCACACCATCATTGGTGAATACGACTTTATACGGGCAAAGGCCAAGCTGGCAATAGATATCGACGGACATTATCCGCAACTGCACGATAAAGCACATGTGCAATTGATGCAGGCCCGCCACCCTTTGCTCTATCTCTACAACAAGCGTTCCGGCAAACCTACAGTACCCGTTACTGTTACACTCGACGATAAAAGCAGGATCCTGGTCATTTCCGGGCCTAATGCCGGCGGTAAAACCGTTACGTTAAAAACAATCGGGCTGCTGCAAATGATGCTGCAAAGCGGCTTGCTCGTTTCGCTGAATCCCGATTCGCAGATGGGCATCTTTAAGCAGTTGATGATTCACATTGGCGACACCCAAAGCCTGGAATTTGAGTTGAGTACCTATAGTTCCCATCTTAAGAACATGAAGTACTTTATTGAAAATGCCAATGGACGTACGCTGTTTTTTATTGATGAGCTGGGCAGTGGAAGTGATCCGCATCTGGGAGGTGCATTTGCTGAAGTGATACTGGAGGAATTAGCCAGGAAACATGCTTTTGGCATTGTTACCACGCATTATCTTAACCTTAAGGTAATGGCGAATAAAACGCCGGGCATTGTGAACGGTGCTATGGCTTTCGACGAAAAAACATTGCTCCCGATGTACAAACTGATTACCGGCAAGCCGGGAAGCTCCTATACCTTTTCTATAGCAGAAAGAATAGGGCTCGATCATCGCCTGGTACAGAGAGCAAAAACCTTGGTGGATGAAGGACATTTTAAGCTGGATAAGCTGTTGAATCGCGCAGAGCAGGACATAAGAAAAATTGAAGAGAAAGAAAAAGAGCTGCACAAGCTGATGAAAGAAAATGAGCGGCTGAAAAAGGAAATGGAGCAGATCATTCACAAAGAAAAACACCAGCAGCAGGTAGAATTACTGAAGCATCAGAATAAAATAAGTGAAGAGCGGATGGTCTATCTTAAAGATATGGAACGCAAGCTTAAGCAAATAGTGTTCGACTGGCGAAGAATGGAAAGCCAGGAAGATAAGTCTGCATTGATAAAACAGATGCATGCTATGCTGTTTAAGCAGAAGGAAAAGCAGGTAAAAGAAAAAGTGAAGAAAAAATTCGATGCAAAATATATTGAAACCGGTGGCGAAATTAAGCCAGGTATCAAAGTAAAAATGCTGCAGAACAACCAGGTAGGCCTCGTAAAAGAGCTGCGCGATAAAAAAGCCATCGTTCAGTTAGGCGCTGTTCCTTTAACGGTAGATATTAAGAACCTGGTAGCTGTTGAAGACCGGGTGCCGGAAAATACGGAAAAGGAGTAAGCAGTAAGGTATAGGGTGTAAGGTAAAAGGTGTAAGGCCCTATACCCTACACCTTATGCCTTATACCTTGTATTAGTTCGTTTTCTCCAGTTCCTTCATATCCAACGGGGCGTTCACCGCAATTTTGGTAACATTTACTTTTATTTCGCCAGCCATGGGGTTATTGACAGAAGATGCATGAGGGAATATATAACCTTCTGGCGTTTTTTTATAGTCCATGAAGTTGGTGGTCTGCTCAATGGTTTGTCCCATAACATTAGCCTTGGCAACGTTTTTTGCAATATAGTAGGTCGTTGCATCAAGATAGATGGTGCTTACATAATCGCCTTTTGTTAATTTGATTTTATAAGCAGGCGCTCCATTGGCAGAATCTTTTCCTTCGTAGGTAGCAGTAAATCCATTTGATTTGTAGTCAAACAATTCACCACCTATGCTTAATGAGCCCGCAGCGCTTTTTACGGCATCATCAGGTAATGGCTGGGCGTCGGTGCTTCCCATTAAAGGATTTACCATCCAGCCTTTATCCTTGCCAATAAAGGTGATCATTTTTTGCCCCTGGAACTCTACTTCCTGTCTTGAAGCTTCGCCAAATACGATCCATATTTTTGCCGGCATCTGCATGCCCATTACTTCCATATTGCCTTCCTGCACCACATTCCTGAGCGACTCAATTTTTTCTTTGCCACCCAGTGCAGCAATATACTTTGCCTGCAGTTCCTCTACCGTTTGCCCTTTTGCTATATTAATTGTTACAATGCCGGTAATCAAAAGCAACAATGCGCCTGTTTTTTTCATGATGTATTTTTAAGTGCTGCAAAAATAAGCGATTCCCAATGGTTCTGTTGCGGCGTTATACAGTAAGCTGTTAAATCTTCATCTTTGTACCTTAATGGAAAATTTATGGTAGTTACAGCAAAGCTGGTTGACATATTAAATGAAGCAATTTATCCTGCCGCGGTTACGGTGGCAAATGGTAAAATTCACGCGGTTGAAAAACTGGAGCACACGAAAGAGAGCGATAAACTGCCTTATATATTGCCAGGTTTTATCGATGCCCATGTGCATATAGAAAGCTCCATGCTTATTCCCTCGCAGTTTGCAAAACTGGCGGTGGTGCATGGCACTGTGTCCACCGTTAGCGACCCACACGAAATAGCCAACGTGTGCGGGCTGGAAGGTGTTGAATATATGATTGCGGATGGAAAAAGAGTGCCTTTCGGATTTTATTTCGGTGCGCCCAGTTGTGTGCCTGCCACTGCATTTGAAACAGCAGGTGCAAGGTTAGACGTGCAAGATGTGGAGCAGCTTTTACGCAAACCAGAGATCAAATACCTGAGCGAGAGGATGAATTTTCCCGGTGTATTAATGAAAGCTCCTGATGTAATGGCTAAAATAGAAGCGGCTCGTCGTTTAGGCAAGCCCGTAGACGGACACGCGCCTGGTTTAATGGGTGAGCAGGCAGCCCAATACATTGCAGCCGGCATTTCAACCGATCATGAATGTTTTACCAGGGAAGAAGCTTTACATAAGCTGGGTGCAGGAATGTATATTCTGATCAGGGAAGGAAGCGCAGCCAAAAACTTTGAGGCACTTATTGATTTACTGCATGATCATCCAGACAAAATAATGTTTTGCAGCGACGATAAACATCCGGACAGCCTGGCAGAAGGGCACATTAATCAATTGTGCGTTCGTGCCGTAGCAAAAGGCATTGATGTATTTAAAGTGTTAAAGGCAGCCTGTATTAACCCGGTGTTGCATTACAGGCTTGAAACGGGAATGTTGCGCCCGGGAGATAATGCAGATTTTATTGTTGTAAAAGATTTAACTCAGTTTGAGGTGTTGCAAACTTTTATAGGCGGCAGGCTGGTGGCTGAAAATGGAAAATCGTACATCAATATTTCAGGAAACGATGCCTTGCAGCCGGTAAATAGTTTTTCATGTGCCCCTAAAACAGTTAGCGATTTTTCTTTAGCAAATGCTATTCTCTTACAAAACAACGCGCCTGTTATCGAAGCGTATGATGGACAGCTGATCACCGGTAAGTTGCAGCCGATTGACCATGCGAATAAGATTGATATTGCAAATGATATATTAAAGATTGTGGTGGTCAACCGTTATCACGACGCGCCGGTAGCAATGGCATTCATTAAAAACTTTGGATTAAAAAAAGGAGCGATTGCTTCTTCGGTTGCCCACGACAGTCATAATATAGTAGCTGTGGGAGCAGACGATGAAAGCATCTGCAATGCGGTAAACAGCATCATTCACCACAAGGGCGGTGTTAGTCTCTTTTCAAAAGAGAATGAAATGGTTTTGCCTTTGCCGGTAGCAGGCTTAATGAGTGATGAGGACGGGTATGCGGTGGCGGAAAAGTATGCAGCTATCGATCAAGCTGCCAAATCGCTCGGCTCCACACTCGGCGCGCCATACATGACGCTTTCGTTCATGGCGCTGCTGGTAATACCGCACCTTAAACTAAGTGATAAGGGACTGTTTGATGGCGATGCATTCAGGTTTGTTTGAGCGGTTAGCATTCAGCGATCAGCTTTGAGCTTTCAGCGATCAAAATCTCAAATTTCACATCAGATATTTCCTTCCCACTTCACCGATGTCATATTAAGGGAACCGGCAACCAGTTTGTCGTTAAAAAAGAAGGGTGTTTCGTTTTTATCCTGCAGCGCGAGCGTATATAGCAACGGGTAATAATGATCGGGCGTGGGAACGGCAAATCGGGCTGCAGGGCTTAATTTTTCGTACTGTATCAATGCCTGATGATCGCCTTCCGTTATCTTATGCTTGAAAAGCTCGTGCATTTCTATCGCCCAATCGTATCCGTAGTTGGGTACATCAAATTTGTCCCAGGCTATCATTCTTAAATTATGCACCATGTTGCCGCTGCCAATAATCAGCACTCCTTTTTTTCGAAGCGGCGTAATTTCTTTTGCAAGGTTATAATGATACGCTGCCGGCTGGCCGTAATCGATGCTTAACTGTATTACAGGAATATTTGCCTTTGGGTACATTCTTTTCACCACGGTCCAGGCACCGTGATCTAGTCCCCAGTCATGGTTCAGTCCCACGTTTGTGGAGGTAATCAGTTGTTGGGTTTCCACTGCAAGTTCCGGGCTGCCGGGTGCAGGATACTGTACTGCATGCAACGACTCGGGAAAGCCGCCAAAATCGTGAATAGTTGATGGGTTAGGCATTGCAGTAACATGAGTGCCTTTCGTTAGCCAGTGGGCAGATATTACCAGAACCGCGTTCGGTATAGGAAGTTCTTTCCCCAGTTTTTCCCAGTAAGCACTGAACTCGTTGTTTTCAATACCGTTCATGGGAGATCCATGCCCTATAAAAAGAACTGGCATTTTAACATCCTGCTCTTTCAACGTTTCTGTAAACGACTTAAATGCTGACAAACTACTCATATCGCCATTCCTCCTTTATAAATTGCAATGAACAGCAAAGTTAGCAGCTTACGCATGGCTGCGCATTGACGCAGGATAAGAAAAGTTTGAGGAATAAGGTATAAGGTGTAGGGCGTAAGGTGTAGGGTGTAGGGTTTAAGGCTTAAAACCCCAAACAATAAACCCGAAACCCTAAACCCCAAACCACCTCACTTCATTTCTGCAAAAAAACGATGGAAATAAGGAATGGTTTCTATGCCTTTATAAAAATTGAAGATGTCGAATTTTTCGTTCGGCGAATGGAGGTTGTCACTATCCAGTCCAAATCCCATAAAAACTATTTTTATGCCAAGTTCTTTTTCAAAAAGTGCGCATATGGGAATGCTGCCGCCGCCGCGCACAGGAATGGGAGATTTGCCGAAGGTAGTTTCTATGGCTTTGGCTGCGGCTTTATACGCTACTGAATCAATCGGTGTCATATACGGCTCGCCACCATGATGCTCTTCTGCTTTTACGGTTACTCCCGCCGGTGCAATACTCCTGAAATAGTTCAATAATTTTTCAGTAATAGTTACAGAAGATTGGTTGGGCACCAGCCGTGCAGATATTTTTGCATAGGCTTTGGAAGGCAATACTGTTTTTGCTCCTTCGCCTGTGTAGCCGCCCCAAATGCCGTTCAGTTCAAGTGTAGGACGAATGCCGGTTCTTTCATTAGTGGTATATCCCTTTTCACCCCAAAGTGCAGCTACGCCGAGGTCTTTTTTATATTCCTCTTCATCAAAAGGCGCTTCAGCCATCAGTTTTCTTTCTGCAGGTGTGGCTTCTACCACATCGTCGTAAAACCCCGGAATGGTAATATGATTGTTTTCGTCGTGGCACGAAGCGATCATTTTTGCCAGCATGGTCACCGGGTTCGCCACTGCTCCACCGTATACCCCGCTGTGCAAATCGCGGTTGGGGCCGGTTACATCTACTTCGATGTACGACAATCCGCGAACGCCAATATCAATAGACGGGGTGTCCATGCTAATCATAGCCGTATCGCTTATCAATATCACATCGGCCTTCAGCAACTCTTTATGAGTAGTAACAAATTTTGCCAGGTTGGGAGAGCCAACTTCTTC
>JBQCFW010000106.1:0-114178 GCA_051958655.1 Agriterribacter sp.
CATTATTGACCACCGTTGGCCTGTCCCAAACACCTTTAACTGCAGGGAACGGAGGTTTAATGCGCGGATTGCCGCGTTTGCCTTCGAGCGACTCGATCAACGCTGTTTCTTCGCCACATATATAGGCGCCGGCTCCGCGCTGTACATATATCTCACAGTCGAAACCCGTGTTTAAAATATTCTTTCCTAACCAGCCATTGGCTTTGGCTTCGTTTATTGCCTGTTCCAGTATATCGGGTATCCACGCATATTCGCCGCGGATGTAGATATAAGTGGCATTGCTGCCTAAAGCAAATGAACTAACAATCAATCCTTCTATTAATAAATGTGGAATGAATTCCATCAGGTATCGATCCTTGAAAGTTCCGGGCTCGCTTTCATCGGCATTGCACACCAGGTGACGGGGAACACCTTCGGGCTTTGCGATAAAGCTCCATTTCATACCCGTGGGAAACCCTGCACCGCCGCGTCCACGCAATCCGCTTTTCTTCACCTCTTCCACAATTGCCTCCGGCGTCATTTTCAGCGCTTTTTCAACGCTGGAATAACCACCATTTTTGCGATAGGCTTCGTAATAGCGAATCCCTTCAATATGTGCTTTATCAAGTAATAATTTAACTCCCATATCTGGTTTCTTTCAACATTAAATTCTAAACGCTCCGCCTTCCCACAATCAGTTTATTTATTTTATTCTTTATTGTTGTAAGATGGTGGTTTAGTATAAACAATATCAGTTGTACTACCATCGCCCCCAACAATACCAATCCGGCCGATCTTAATATTTCAGCTATTTTTCCCACTTCTGCAAAAGCAGACAACGCAAGGCACAATACCGTAACAACAAAAAGCAATAATACAGTAACTCTACAGTTCATTGGTGTTCTTCATTTTTCAACGTTGGTTAGCCGGCTAAAATGGCTGGCATTAATTATTCATCGCCGCATTTTTCCTGCACTCCTCTATAATGGCATCTACTTTTTCTTTAGTCAGGTGTTCTTTGAAATGTTTTCCTAACTGCATCATAGGCGCGTAACCACATGCCCCTAAACATTCCACTGTTTTTAATGTAAACAAGCCATCGCTGGTTGTTTCGCCAGGTTTGATGTTGAGCTTTTCGCCGATATAGGCAATAATATCGTCGCAGCCACGCAGCATACAAGGACCAGTCTGACAAACTTCAAACATGTACTTGCCTACCGGCTTCAGGTTATACATTGAATAAAAGGTAGCTACTTCATACACCTCAATAGGTTCCAACTTCAGTAACGAAGCAACGTAATCCATCGTTTCTGCACTCAGCCAGCCAAATTGTTCCTGCGCCAGATGCAACACGGGTATCAACGCGCTTTTCTGTTTGCCTTCGGGATAACGGGCAACGATTTCATTTACCTTAGCTAGCTTTTCGCTTGAAAACTGAGTACTCATTTATTTCGATTTATTCCTCTTCCTTAACATACTGATATCGGCTATATCCTGAGGTCTGCCAGCTTTAGCTTTCACCTTTAATAACTCATTATACCCGATAAAATTTATACTTACGCCACTTGTTTATTTTCCCATGCTTCTTCAAATGCAACTCCGTCCAAATCATTTAAGATATCAATCCTCAATGGTTCATATCCTAATTGCGTAATAAAATTTTTTTCTAAAAAATCCGTTTCTGATATATCTAAACTATCAAACCCAAAATCTTTTATTACACGAACCATTTTTGTGGCATTCTCTTCACTCCTCTCAATACAGATGTCCATATCTTTTGTGCTCCTCGGATAGCCATGCACACTCACAGCATAACCGCCAACTATCAAATACCTCACTCCATGATTATTGCACAATGCAATAAAATCCAGGAAATCTGCTTCCAGATTAATCCGCTCTTTCATGCAAAGATCTTTTCACAATTATCTTCTCCATTCTCATTTTCTGGTATCCCAAAACGATCATTCGCAAATTTGCCAATTCATTAAAACGTTCTTCTTTGGTAGCGTTTGCCCAATAAACATCATCGGCTTTCTCGGCTTCGGCAAATGTTACTTTTCGCACAACAGGTTGTATTTTTCTTACATTATTCATTTATTCTACCGAAATATCGTCTTTACGAGACCGGTGCAAATGGCACCGATAAATCTCAAATTTCAAATTTCAAATCCCACATTTGCATTATGCATCCATTTCTCCGGCTATCAAATTCAAGCTACTCATTACAATCACCGCATCTGCCAGCATTGAATTTTTTACCATTTCAGGATAAGCCAGGTAATAAATAAAACAAGGTCTCCTGAAATGCAACCGATAGGGCGATCTGCCGCCATCGCTGATCAGGTAAAAGCCCAGCTCTCCATTACCACCTTCTACACTGTGCCATACTTCGCCCGCAGGAATTTCTGTTTCACCCATTATGATCTTGAAATGCCAGATAAGGGCTTCCATCTTGGTATAAACATCCTGCTTGGGCGGCAAATAATATTCAGGCACATTGGCATGATATACTTCTGCCTCTGCGCCTTTAAACTCCTGTATTTTGCGGTAAGCCTGCTCAATAATTTTTAACGATTCCCACATTTCCTGGTTGCGCACCAGCCAGCGGTCATACACATCGCCGGTTGTACCTACGGGTATATTAAATTCAAAATCCTGGTAGCTGCAATAGGGTGTGTGTACACGCACGTCGTAATCAACGCCGGTAGCTCTTAAGTTAGGACCTGTAAATCCATAGTTGAGTGCACGTTCGGGGCTGATGGGACCGGCGCCTACCGTCCTGTCTATAAATATCCTGTTGCGTTGCAGCAGGTTTTCAAATTCCCTTAAAGCATCAGGAAACTCTTTCAGGAATTTTTCCAGCTTTTGCCAGGCAGTTGCGTTGAAGTTCCTTTCAAAGCCGCCTATCCTGCCAATATTGGTAGTGAGGCGCGACCCGCAGATCTCTTCATAAATTTCATACACCAACTCCCGGTATTGCATCACATACAAGAATACGGATAACGCGCCTGTATCTACGCCAATTACGGAATTACAGATAACGTGGTCGGTTATGCGCGATAATTCCATGATGATAACGCGCAGGTAATCTACCCGCTTAGGTGTTTGCACCCCTAATAATTTTTCGCAGGTCATGTGCCAGCCCATATTGTTGATGGGAGCCGAACAATAGTTCAACCTGTCGGTAAGCGGGGTGATCTGGTACAGGGGGCGCCTCTCGGCAATTTTTTCAAAAGCCCTGTGTATATAGCCTACAGTGGGTTCTGCAGATACGATTCGTTCGCCGTCTACCTCAAGAATATTCTGAAACACACCATGCGTTGCGGGGTGAGTTGGCCCCAGGTTAAGCGTAGTGGTTTGCTTTTCGATGGAACCATCCGGAAGCTTGATATTCTGTTCCCTGGTATGTTGTAAAATTTCTTCTGTCATTTCATCAGGCTTTAAAAAGTTCCTCCTCTGCCGAACATCTCATCATCTTTGTCTATGCGTGTCTGATCTTCCATAGGGTATTCTTTACGCATTGGGAAATAATCCATCTCGTCTACATTCAAAATGCGTTTCAGGTTGGGATGACCGATAAAGTTTACGCCAAAGAAATCGTATGTTTCGCGCTCCATCCAATTGGCACAGGCATACAACTGGGTAGCTGTAAACACGTCGGGTGTTTCTATATCTGTAAATATTTTAAACCGTAACCTGGTATTATTGGTAAGGCTGTGCAGATGGTACACCACAGCCAGTTCCCGCCCTTTATCGCCGGGATAATGCACCGCTTGCAGATCGGTTAAAAAACGGAACTGCAAATCTTCCTCATCATATAAAAACTGCAGCATTTTCAGGTTCATTTCTTTGGGAACTTCGAATGTGAGCATTCCGTACGGCTCGGCGAACCCGGTAACCTGTTCTCCAAACTTTTCTGTTAAACGTTGCTGTATGTATTCGTTGGTTAATGCCATGTAATATTGTGCTGTTGACCTGCTGTTTATTATTGTATACCGTAGCTTAACATTAATTGTTTGTACTGCTCGCTGTTCCTGCGCCTGATGCTTTCGTTACCTACCAGGTTTTGAACGGCTAATATTCCATCGAGTATCGCTTCTGGCCTGGGAGGGCATCCGGGCACATACACATCTACAGGAATGATCTGATCGATGCCTTGTAATACAGAATAGCTGTCGAAAATACCGCCGCTTGATGCGCAGGCGCCTACGGCAACCACCCACCGTGGTTCTGCCATTTGTATGTATACCTGGCGTAATACGGGTGCCATTTTTTTCGCAATAGTACCCATTACCAATAATATATCGCACTGGCGGGGTGTAAAGCCCATACGTTCAGAACCAAACCTTCCCAGGTCGTAGTGAGCGCCCATAGTGGCCATAAACTCAATACCGCAGCAGGAAGTTGCAAAAGGCAGCGGCCACAGAGAATTCTTCCGGGCAAGACCTACCACCTCGCTCAATTTTGTTGTAAAAAAACCTTCGCCTGTATATCCGGGAGGGGCGTCTGCCACACCGATATGTCCTCCGTGGTCTCTTTCTTTTGGACTTGAATTAAATCGAACGGGACGTGCCATAACTTACATTTTTAAATTTACAATTGAATCACTCATCTGCGTTAGCCGGTCATCTTCCTTTTCAATTGCTTAACAGCGCAAAGCGCTTAATCTTCCCATTTAAGGGCTCCTTTCTTGATAATATAGTAAAAACCTGCAAGAAAGAAGCCAACAAAAGCCAATACTGCCATAAAACCATCCCACCCTAAATGCCTGAAATTTACTGCATAAGGATAAAAGAAGATCACTTCCACATCAAACAATACAAACAATATGGCTACTAAAAAATATTTTACTGCAAGTGGCTGACGTGCGTTGCCGCTGATCTCGATACCGCTTTCGAAATTCTCCAGCTTTTCGGAAGTGCCTCTTTTGGGGCCAAGCCAATGGGTTACGCCCATCATTACTGCAACAAAACCTATTGCAAAAATTAATTGTATGGCGATGGGGAGGTAGTTGAACGAGCTATTCACGTCTGTAGAAGTAGGAACCTGTTGGGACTGTAATAAGTAGTACTTAATCATCTCGTCTCAAGATTTACTTTAACAGTAAACGGAAGATCAGATTTATTATTGGCGAAGGGTTCCGTTTGCTGATTGTTGTAGAATGAATCCGGGGCAAAAATAAGGCAGAGTGTCTTAAAAACAATTATTTAATAAAATTAAAACCCCCGGAATCTGCCTCGATTCCGGGGGTTTTATGAAATAACAAATTTTAATTATTTGCTACCGGGTTTGGCTGCTCCGCTCTTGTTGGCAGAACCCGATTTAGGAGCGGGCCTGTTCAATGCATCCTGCAATATTTTTTTGTTGGCAGCGGCGTCGGCATTTGCCGGATCCAGCTCCAACATTTTATCGAGGAAGGTAATGGCGGCTGCATAATCTTTTACATTATTAGCCTGGTAGCCGGCCATATAACCATAAGCCAGCAACAAAGATTGTTTGTATTTATCTTTTTCTACGCTGGCTAACTCAATGAACTTGGTAGCATCGGCCACAGGTGCTTCAGAAGGAATACCGGATGCTGTTGCTGCAGTATCTGCAATCCACTTGGTTCTGAAAGCACCATAATAACCCTGAACGTCGTCAGGAAATTTTTGCTTGTACAGGGTAAATACGCTGTCTGCTGTTGTATAAGTTTCAGCCTGGAAATTCTCCCAGCCGGCATAATACAGATCCAGCTTACCATAATCGGGTTTGTATTGCAGAATTTTGGTAAGCCATTCTGCAGATTTTAATTTGTTGCCTGCTTTTTTATACATGTTTGAAGCCGCTGTAGCATATTCAACCTTGGCTTTGGTGGCAGTATCCGATTCAATAAGCTTAGTGAAATACGACTCTGCCTGTGCAGCTTTGTCGGGGAACTTGGCAGACAATTCGGCCATCTTCAGGTAGTTGTCTGGCAATATATCGTTGCTATCTGCTTTTGCAAGAAATGTTTCCAGGTTTTGCAAAGCATTTACAGAATCACCCAGCTTATCAAATGCATATGCTTTAACACGATATAATTTTGGATTTGCCTTGTCGCCTTCGCTTTTCATCTTTTCATCTGCTTTGGCAATGGCTCCTTTAAAATCGCCGGAAGCGTATATAAGGCTGATTTCCTCAGCTTCAACAGAAGGAGTAAAATCTGTATTGGATTTGTACTTGGCAAAAAAGTCGCGGGCTTTGTTTACATCCCTTGCATACCAATATTTATACAATTCATAGTATGCGGGGCCGTAAGCCGGATCGAGATCAATGGCTTCCTGGAAGTTTTTCAGAAAGATGGATGACTGATCGTTGCCCTGTGTTACGTACACTTTACCAATTTTATACTTTGCTTCTGCACGCTTGGGGTCGAGTGTTAACGACTCATTGTAAGCTGTAACTGCACCACCACCATCGGCTAATTTGCGGTGAGCATCACCCATGTTAATGTAAACAGAAGGCTCTTTAAACCTTTTTACTTCTGTAGCAGCTTTCAGCTTTTCGATGGCATATTTTGCATCGCCTGCGGGAGCATCGGCATTAGCGCGCCCTACTGCATTAAAAATATCCACATCTTTTCCTTTAGTAAGGCTGATGGCCGTTTCGAAACGCTGACGGGCATCGTTTCCCTTATTTTCAAATAGTTCAACATGCCCCATGCCTACCAGCAGTAAAGGCTCACTGCCTTTTGCCTGCAATGCCTTTTGGTAAACAGCTTTTGCACCTGGTATATCGTTCTGCTCAATTAATGTTTGACCTAACCAATACACGGCCTCAGCATCATCTGGTTTTGCGGCAACCACTTTTTCAAGTGTTTCTTTCGCGCTGTTGTATTTTTCATAATAGAAAAACTTTTTTCCCTCATCAACTGACTGCGCAAAAGCAACATTGCACATTAACACTGCCGCTACTGTAAATCTGATTGTTTGCTTCATCATTTTTTAATTTTGAAATTTTGGTTTTGGTAAATATATTAAATTTATTCTTCTTTGATCTGGGCTTCCCTTATGCTGAAGTCCATTTTTGTGGGCACAAGATAGGCTCTCCTGAAAATCAACTGCCCCTTTTCACCATTCAAAAAATTAGTAAATCCCCTGCCTAACCCTGAATAATTTTCTTTGACAATATAATACAAACCACGTACCATCGGGTATCTTTTGGTAGCAATATTTGCCTGGTAGGGCTTAATAAATTTGCCTGGCTCGCTCCGCGCCTCTATCGACGCCACTTTTACTTTTGTTAAAAAAGCAAGCTGGTCCTTATCTTCCGGGTTTCCTATCCAACTTACGCCTATAAATCCAATAGCGTCTTCGTTGTTCGATACGTAATCAATTACTCCCTCACTCGATTTAGCCGCTGCTACCTCGGCTCCAAGCGGCTGGCCCTTCAATACAGAATCAAGCATAAAACGTACCGTGCTGGTAGCCGCGTTGCCATCCATAACAGGTTTGAGCTTATACCCGCTGGTGCCATTCATCAGCGAGCGGATATCGCCCATTGAAAAAATGGAATCCTGCTGCTTATTATTTACAATAACCGATATAGCGTCAGACGCTACTTTCCCCCACGCGGGTGCAAAGCCTAATGTATCTTTTAAAGATTTAACTTCATCTTCACTCAATCCCCGCGTTACAATCACCATTCTTATACTATCGTTCAAAAGATCCTTTAAACATTCAGCCTCGGCTTTGTAATGTGGAATAATGGTAGCGTCGGGATATTGAGATACAAATACCTTGATCTGAGAATCAATAATAGGTTTAAACGATTCATCTACACTGATATGGATGGTGCCCGACTTGAGATCATCGTTGCCGGCAATTGCCTTATACTTCCGCTCGCCGCCTCCACAACCAGCAATACAAGCACAAAAAACACCATATACGGCGTAGTTGGCAAGGAGACGGAAAATGTTATTTATACTGGTCATTTTCTAAAATATTTTTTTTGATACCCTCTGTATAGCCTGAACGCTCCATAAGCTATGCCCACGCAACCAAAAAGCGTATCAATTACCGGATCGCTTTTCATCCAGCCAATATCCAATTGACGATTCAGTAAAAAAAGCAATCCCACAACTATCCACAACACTCCCATAGCATAATCGTATAAAGCATGAAGCGAATTCTTTCTTCTATCGGGATCGTTGTGATTTTGCTGCATTGCCATAAATTTATTTTATGGGAGTGGCAAGTTAACAAATCCTTTGGTATTTGAAGCTCCTCTGCTGCAAAAATTGCAACCTTTTCCGGCTGTAATGCAAGGCCCAAGCAAGTGCTGCGGATGCTGTTGTGTATTGAATGCCTTCCCGGGCATTTTCGCCACAACCTTACATTTTATCCCCACCTGTCTTTCCTGTCATTCATCTTATAATATTGTTGCGGCTTAGGAGCTGTTCATTTATTATAATAAGAAAATACCGCTATGCCCAATTTGAACGAGCCTTTTCCCTTTAATGTATTTTAAGATGCATCTGTTCTGTCATTCCACAAATCAATTCTTAGTATGATGTTAAACGAGCATGATGTTTTTTATCACACGCCGATAAATTCATTTTCTATCTGTATGCTGAGGTGCATTTACCTTCGGCGAGAAAGTTCAAGTTTTCGCTGCCTGCATAATTTTCCGGTCGGTATCCCGCCGACCAGTATCGCGCCTGGTGGCGGTGTTTTCACCCGCCAGCAAAATTTGAATGTGCCCATACGCGGTTGGCCACAGCAATGGAAATGAAAACCACGTATCTTTAAGCTGTTGTAAACCCGCCAATTAATTTTCACTATAATATTTTTAGTCATGGATTTTTCGAGATACAAAAAAGGAACGGAAGCGGTATGGGCCGGCGAGAATGAATTGTTTGCGAAAGGAGCTGCCACTACTCCCATTGTAAACAGCGTGGCATTTGCTTATACGGACCTGGATGAATGGTACGCAGTTGCAACAGGCAAAGCCGAAGGACATATTTATAGCCGCAATACCAATCCAACGGTTAAGGCGCTGGAAGAAAAGATACGCGTACTGGAGGGAGCAGAAGCGGCTACCAGTTTCGCAACCGGTATGGCGGGTATCAGCAATACGCTTTTCAGTTTTCTTACGCCGGGCAAAAGAGTAGTGTCGTTGAAAGATACATACGGAGGGACGAGCAAGATATTCCTGGATTTTTTACCGGCGTACAATGTGGAAGTTAAATTGTGCAACACTACCGATCATGAACAAATTGAGACTGAAATAGCCAAAGGGTGCGACTTATTGTATCTTGAAACGCCCACCAATCCTACTTTAAAAATTGTTGACATCAAAAGATTGTCGGCCGCGGCAGAAAAAGCGGGCGCCATCGTGGTAGTTGATAATACGTTTGCCACGCCTGTCAATCAAAATCCTTTGCAACTGGGTGCCGACCTGGTAATACACAGCGCCACAAAATTTTTGTGTGGGCATTCGGATGCAATGGGAGGTGTGCTGGCAGGTAAAAAAGAACTGGTGAAAAAGGTATTTCAGTTCAGGGAGATCAACGGAGCCAGCCTGCAGGCAGATCCTGCCTACATGATTGCGAGGGGCATGAAGACACTGGAGTTGAGAGTTGAACGACAAAATGCATCGGCGCTTACTATTGCCCGTTATTTAAAAGCGCATCCAAAGGTGAAGGATGTATTTTACCCTGGACTGGAAACACACCCGGGACACGAAATAGCCAAACAGCAGATGAGAGGCTTTGGCGGAATACTGAGTTTTGCACTGGATGGAGGTTATGACCTGGTAAAAAAAATGTTGCCTGCCTTACAACTTACACACCTGGCTGCCAGCCTTGGCTCGGTAAGTACATTGGCCGGCCCGCCGCGCACTACCAGCCATGTTGAATTAACGGAAGCGCAGCGAAGCCTGCTTGGCATTCCTGAAAGTTTAATCCGCTATTCGGTGGGCATAGAAAATGTAGATGATCTGCTGGGTGATCTTGAACAAGCGCTGGGGAAAATTTGAGATTTGAGATTTAAGATTTGAGATTTGAAGTCCTGGAGTTCAACCTTTTCCGCTTATTGGCATTGAGGATGTCTGCAAACAAAATAAGGCAAGCCTTCTCTCCAATTCAAATCTCAAATTTCAAACCCCAATCCTGAAAGGTTGGTGGTTTGCATATACCCATCATGTAGCACGAAACCGCCGGTGGCAATATCTTCTGCAAGATCGAAGCTCCCGTCGAGGTCTATATAACGGGTGTGAGCACACGCAAACGCCGCATGCAAGGCTGCGCTGATGCTTATGCAGCTTTCGTCGTTACAGCCCCAAAACAAATCTATTCCCGCATACAAGGCTATATTGGCAATATCAAAAGCAGCAACTATGCCGCCGCATTTCATGAGCTTGATATTGAAGATGCCGTAGTTTTTACTGGCAGCCAACTGCAAGGCGGCAGCGGCATCTTTGAGCGACTCATCGGCAGCCAGCTTTGCCCGTAAGGATACAGGCATGTTTGCCAGTTGGTGATCAATATCCGGCAATAAAGGCTGCTCTATTAATTCTACATCCTGCTCTCTTACCAAACCCAAAAATGTTTGCAGTTGTTTAAAACTGTATCCGGTATTGGCATCCACCCGTATTGTAAAATGATCGCCGAATTTTTCTTTCAGCTTAACAATGCGTTCCGCATCTTCTTCGGCATGCAACCCGGTTTTTAGTTTCAATACTTTAAACCCTTTGTCATAGTATTCTTTTGCTTCATGGAGTGTGGACGTTACATCTTTAATTCCAATGGTAACAGAAGTCAACATGGAATGATGCTGCCTTCCATAAAAATCAACCACGGGAACGCCTAGCCATTTTGCAAATGCATCATGCAGCGCAATATCGATGGCTGCCCTGGTACCTGGAAAAGCCGAAAAAAGATGATTGTAAAAACGAATGAGCGACAGAAACTGACGGATGTCTTTCCCTTTCAATTGCATCACTTCATCTCGCTGCAAATTTTCCAGCGTCATATCGGGAGATTCGCCCACTACTGCAAACTCGGGACTTGCGGCGCCCATTGCCCGGATACCGTTAGCCAACTGCAGCTCAAGAAAAACAACCTCGGTATGATCATACGTTTCTCTTGTAATGGTATATGGCCGGCTAAGCGATAACTTTTTTTTATATGCTTTTACTGAGTGTATTTCCATGCTGCAGGCTTAATCGTTTACCAGGTTGCGAAGCAAAGGCACTATGCGTCCACAACCTTCATGTAATGGCAGTACAACGGGAATGCCTAAACGGTTTTCGTAATCGTCGCGAAATTGATTTGCTTCTTCAGTGGTACAATGTTCTGTATTTAAAGCTAATGCTATTACTTTCGAGCCATACATGGCTATGAGTTGTATTTCTGATTCTAACGAGGGTATTTCGCCCCAATCGGGCTGGTGATCATAATATTTTCTTTTAGGTGCATGCACCAATATGGTGTGTTTCGCATTGCCCGACACCAGCAACTCGGCGCCACAAGGACCACCGGGGTTGCGTAAAGCAGCCTGCCCTTCCAGCAATATAACATCGGGATTTGTTTCCTCGTTGCAGGTTAAAATAGCATGCTCCAGTTCGCCACCGGTAAAATCATTTAAAGTAGAATCGAAAACAAAACCATACCTGCCTCCCTGCAGCCAGCCGGTTTGACCGGTATAGATCATCTGCGCATGGATGCCCGCACCGGCGCATGCCTTCAACAAAAAACGCGCAGTAGTGCGTTTACCCAAAGCACAGTCGGTACCTATTACAGCCACAACAGGTGTTTTTAAATGCAATATTTTTCCTGTCCAGAAATGCAGCTCCTGCCGGGCCTTGGGTTTGCGGATGTCAATCAGTTCCACCTTTTTGCTTTTTGCCAGCTCCGCTATATCGGCACGTTCTGTCAGGTAATCGTGTAGTCCGTTTACAATCGAAAGCCCGTTGCTGATAGCCTGTTTTACTTCGTTCAACATCTCCGCCGGAAAAACACCGCCATTGGTCGCCACTCCAACAATGCAGTGCGTTGGCTGCGTGCCCAACGCCTCCGCAATGTTTTTATACACAGGAATATTCCTGAACCGTCCATCCAGTATTTCGCCGGCATCTTTTCCCGCGCTCACTTCGTCTATAACCGCTGTTATGGTAAATCGTTCCCCTTCCCGGATAAGCCCGTGGGCGGTTTTGGCATCGGGCGTATGCAATAATCCTCCCGTTAAAACAATCGCTCTGTCCATTGTTAGTTCCATTACATTTCTTTAGCTTTTTTCTGCCATCGATTTTGCCTTACCACTTATCACTTACTACTTATCACTTCTCCATACACCATTCCGCTTACTTCCGCCAACGCAGCCGCCGACTGTTCATCGTCTTCAATACCGCGCGATAACAGCACGATCACGTACTTTCTTCCATCGGGTAAAAACACAATGCCCGAATCATGCCGCACACCTTTGAAGGCTCCTGTTTTGTTGGCCACTTTAACATTAGCCGGAAGTTTACCACCAATGACGCGCTTGAAATGCTGGCTCATCAAAATATCAAGCATGTCATCGCACGACTGTTGATCAACCGCCGTACCGCGCGCTATGTGTTCCATTATTAACATCAGGTCATAAGCGGTCGTCGTATTGCTCATACCTTTTTCAAACGCTTTTTTATCCTCCACACCCCTCAGCACTTGTATATCTTTTGCGCCCAACGCACGCATTGTGTTGGTAACATTGCTTGCCCCTACCAGGTCGATAACGATATTGGTAGCAAGATTGCTGCTCATCGTGATCATCCTGAAAAGCAGGTCGCGCAAAGGTAATTTTTTGCCGATATGCAGGTACAGATCGTGCTCGCTGTCGTCTGTAGAATCCAACGTATAAGCACTTCCATCAACAATGCTGGAAAAGTTGTTCTTTACCAAAACAGGATCGTTGATAGAAAATCGCCCTTGCTTTACCTGTTTGTATGTTTCGATCATCACCGGCGTTTTCATGGTGCTGGCGGCATGAAATACTTCTTTTTCGTTCCAGAAAAAAGTTTTACCTGTTCCCAGGTCTTTAAAGGCTACTGCAAAGTGAGCCTGTGGGAATTTTGAAAAAACACCGGATACCCGTTGGCGCAGCTGGCTGGTGTCGGTTTGTACATTAGCGGTTGCCGAGCTGAAGAAAAAGAACATACTGATCGCAGTAAAGGTGTGCTTCGTCATACTCAAATATTTATGGTTACTGCTTTATCGGAATAAGTTGCAAAGCAGAAAAATTCAAATCAGAATCTGGGTCGATGATACGGAGCTTCACGTATTCTATGCTCAGATCGGGGTTCAGCGCGTAACTCAGATAAGCATCGGCTTTAAAGTCTGGATTGCGAAAACGGGCGATAAAAACATCGTGATGGAAATGCTCAACATCGGCTACCAGTTGCGGACTGAAATCAAACTGCAACACCATTTTATCGCCCTGCTTGTTAATGGAAAAATCTCCGCACAACTGGTCGCGGAACCTGCCTGTATATTTTTCCAGCGGCAACGATGGGCAAGCTGCCGAATCGCGCACGATCATTTCTTTTTTCTGAGCCGTTGCCAGCCTGGCAATTGATGAATCCAATACTGCTTTGTAACCCGCTATCCAGTCAAAAGCTTTGTTGTGCATATAGTAATCGAGCACATGGTAAATGATCGACCAGTAAGCACCTGTCGATTCCTGGTTGGTTAACACACAGATGCCGAGTTTCAGTTCCGGTATCATGGCTACCTGCGACACGAATCCGTCGAGCTTGCCACCATGTATCACCATTTTGTATTTGCCATAGTTCAGCGCACGGAACCCTAACGCATAACCGAAAAAATTTGCCTGTGAAGGCTTAATACTTTCGGCTGCTTTCGCCAGCGGCATGGGTCGTACTACTTTCCACAGTTCGTTGGTA
Organism: Agriterribacter sp.; assembly: GCA_051958655.1. Classification (GTDB taxonomy): domain Bacteria; phylum Bacteroidota; class Bacteroidia; order Chitinophagales; family Chitinophagaceae; genus Agriterribacter. Next base: position 13,885 of record JBQCFW010000106.1, read on the forward strand.
GTGGCAGGTTTAAAAAGTTGTTGCTTGTTGATGGTGCGCCCGGAATCGAGTTGAGTGATGAGCCACCTGGCCATATCATTCGCATTTGACAATACCCCACCTGCGGGATTTCCTGCGTCGCCCATCGCCTGGTCGTAGGCGGAAGTAATTTCTTTCAGCTTTCCGTTTAACCGGAAATGTGCTGCCGAAATATTGGGCTGGTTTTTAAAAGTAGAGAACTGACATACACTACCGGTCATGCCTACCTTATCGAATATTCTAGTCTTAATAAAATCTTCCCACGGCAAACCTGATACAGCTGCAATTACCTCGCCCGCTACCAGGTAAAACACATTGTCGTAAGCATACGTGCTTCTGAAACCATTTACAAAAGGAATGTACCTGAGGCGGCGAATGATTTCTTTTCTTGAATAATCGGAAGGCGGAAACAACATGAGGTCGCCTGCATAGGCGGGTATGCCGCTGTGGTGCACCAGCAGGTCTCGGATGGTAAGGTGTGCCGTAATGTATTCGTCGGATGTTCTGAACCATGGCAGGTAATCGATAACCGGATCATCCCATTTTAATTTCCCCTCCTCTGCCAGCATGGCCAAAGCCGTTGCCGTAAATGCTTTTGAATTGGAAGCTATGGCAAATAAAGTATTCGCATCTACCGGCGCTGAAGTGCCGATTTTCTTTATGCCATATCCCCTGGCAAGCAAAGGCTTTCCATCTTTTACAATGGCTACACTCACGCCTGGCACCTCGAAGGTTTGCAGCACTTTGGCTATATAATGGTCGAGCCCCGGCGGCAGGTCCGCCCCCTTGCTTTGAGGTTTTGCCACCTCAGCAGCGCCAAAGCATAACAACACCAATAAGTAAAAAAGTTTCATGCGGTCTTACAGGTTAAGTATACAATTATTTTCCGGGCTTTAGTTTTCTCGCCAAAAATTCGGCAACCGCTTGGTCTACCTTTAGCTGGTTGGAATACTTCATCCAATGATGCGTTTCGTCGGGAATTACCATTGTTTCAAAAGCAGCAAACTTTTTTTCTTCAAACCGTCTTACCAAATCAACACTTTGTTTAAAAGGCACATTGCCATCATCGTCTCCGTGGATGATCAACACAGGCGATGTCCACGTATCCATATAAGCCACAGGCGAAGACTGCCAGGTTAGTTTCCTGGCAAGTTCTACATCCGCAGGCTGCTCTCCTTTTGTAATGTCTGGGGCAAATACCATCAGGTTGTGTTCACCGTGAATATCTACACCCGCAGCAAACAACCTGGAATCTTTTGCCAGTGCCATGGCGGTTAAATACCCGCCATACGATCCACCGTATATACCAATCCTGGCAGCATCTACTTCAGGATGCTTTGCCAGCCATTCTCCTGCCGCTTTGATGTCGGTATATTCCGAAGCGCCGTTTGTCCAAGCATCTTTGGGATGCTGAAACTCGTATCCATACCCTATACCTAACCGATAGTTTACCGACAGTACTATAAATCCCTGACTTACCAGGTATTGATTGAGTGCATAGGTATTTGCATAATAATCGCCATAGTGCCAGCCCAGCAGCATTTGCCGTTGTGGCCCGCCATGCACAAAAACAATGGCGGGTCTTTTAACGGTATTGTTTGCAGGTTTGAACAACTGGGCATATACCTTGTTGCCGTCGGCTGCGTTAAAACTCACTGGCGTTGGAGCGACCATATGATCAGCAGGAAAATCTGCAGGTATAAGCTTTCTGCCAATTAATGCCGGTTCGCCGCCATTGAACGGAACAATTGCCGGCACAGCAGGTCGAAATGCATCGGCGCTTAGTAACGCAATTGCCTTACCATCGCCCGTACATACGGGAAAGGTTTCAATGCCTTTGCCCGGCGTGAGTACCTGCATAGCGGCTTTGTTTACAGGCACACGGGCAATATGCCTGCGTTCGTAGTCATTTTTATCGGGACCGGCATTGGTACTAAAGAGCACCCATTTTTTATCGGAGCTAAGGCGCACATGCTCTACCATAAAATTGCCGGGCGTTAGCAAAACAGCTTTGCCGCCGTTGGAAGCAATGGAATACAGGTGCGGCCAACCGTCGTGGTAAGAAACAAACACAATATAATTACCGTTGGCCCAATGGAGATTGTACCTTCCCTGTGTTGCAGGCACAGAGCCCCGTAATGTTTCCGGCGCTTTCCATATTTGCGTGGCTTTGCCCGTAGCAATGGCTGCGGTGTATATAGCCCACGCTTCATGTTTTGGCGCCGTTAAGGAGTCGGGCGCACCGCCGGCGGCAGGGCGTCGTACAAAAACAATTTGTGTACCATCGGGCGACCATTTGGGCGACTGATCGCGTGCAAAGGACGGATCAATCCACTGGATAGGCGAAGCAGAATCTTTGAATATACCGATGAATGAGTGATCGCCTCTCGACGCAACAAATAGCAGCTTTGAGCCGTCGGGCGACCATTGCAGGCCGCTTACACTTCCCCTGGTGTAAAATAAATTCCGTGCAGGCACAGAACCATCGGTAGCGGATAACCGAACCTGGTTGTTTTTTATATAAGCTACCCATTTGCCATCGGGCGATACAGCCGGCTCGTCTCCTTCATCCAATAAAATTTCTTTTCCGCCGCCGTATGCAATGCTAAACAACTGTATTTTAGGTGCGGCCGTAAAGGAAGCGGGATTGCGCGGTATGGTTTCGTCGTAGGCTCCATGGTCGCCGCCGCGAACATACAACACCCTGTTGCCTTCGGGCGTAAGTGTTATGCCGGTCAATTCCTGTCCGTCATCCTCACCGTAAGCGGTAAGCTGTCGCAATTCGAAGTCGGGGCCTTCTGCCACATAAATATTGCGAATGCCTTTTTGATTGATTGACACCGCAATTTTTGAACCCTTTGCAGATGCTGTTAGCTCGGAGGGAAATGGGTAAGAGGTTGCGCCTTCCAGCGTAAAGGATTGCGATACACTGCAGTTAGCGAAAACAAAGCCTAACAAAAATATGCTTGTCACTTTTATGAATAGCTCCATGCATTACGGGTTTAAGCAACGGCTGTACTAAAAAATAATTACGCTAAAAAGCAGCCCTTTGCAGGGCTGTTTTTGCATGCAGGTTTCTCATGTTTAAAATATATGATCACTGAAGAGGATCGTGTTGATTTATTGATCCCACCACAGTTTTTCATCCAGCCCTGAAATGGAAGGAACATTCGGCCCGTTGCGACTGATTTCAACTGCGGGATATGCAAGCCTTCGTATAAAGCCGGGCAATGCCGCATTCAACGGAAGTTCAAATCCTTCATAATCATAATCGAACCTGCGCATATCCACCCACGATTCTACGTTCAACATCATTGCCACGTATTTTTCTTTGGCAATCAGTTTCAATGTAATATTATCCTTTCCCACTTTTACAACAGGATCGTTAAGATATGTTTGTTTATCAACAGCATTTACGCCAATCTTATCCATACTAGCCTCAATGCCTGCCAGGTAGGCATTATATGCGGTTTCCTTGTCGCCAGCTCTGAAAGCTGCTTCAGCTTCTATAAACTTCATTTCTGCAAAGGTTACCAGTTGAAGCGGTGCACCCCCCTTTGAATAAAAACCTGTTAACGACAGATACGACTCTTCATCGTCAGTACCGGTTCCAATTCTTCCTGCTCCATTTCTGGTACCGCGGTAATCGTTGAATTGTGTGATTGTGGCAATCAGGGGTAAGCGAGGATCAAAAACACCGTAAGTCGTTCCGTTCATCGCATTTACAATGTTTGTGCTCAGCCATCCGTCGAGATTAAGATTGGCATTGTCTACGGCAACGCTGTTCCAGGGGCTTAACCCGTCAAATGCTGTCAATGCTGCATCATCTGAATTAGACTGGTATGCATTTTCGAGCGTAGTTAAAATAGCCGTAGCATCATAACTTCCTGTTTTTGACAATTGATTTAAAAACCTTGCCTTTAAAGCATTGGCGGTTTTGATCCAGGCTTCCACGTCACCTCCATGAATCACATCATTGGCAGGGTCAACTTCAACCAGCACGTCTGTTCTTCCCAATTCGGTTATGCCTTCCTCTAACAGTTGCAACGATGCGGCATGCACACTTTGCTGATCGTCAAATCCTGGCGTAAGCATCTCCAGCCCTTGCAGTGCATCTGTGTACGGTACATCCCCAAATGCATTGGTGAGCATGTTGATGTTAAAGGCCAGCAATATTTTTCCGATGCCCAGGTGACGATATGCCCCGGTTTCTGCTGCCAGCTTGTTCATTTGTGCTATATTCATCATGGTTGAATAAAAATCACTCCATGTATTTGAATAATCAACTTCGTTATAAATATCTGCATCGCTGCCTTGCGAACTGGAGGCAAGATATTGTGTGAGGTAGGATACGTTATAACCAAGATTGTATTGATTAATGGACGTTTGAAAAGTTGCTCGCGCCAGTAAAGGGTTGATAGGAGGTTTTGATACCAGGTTTGGATTTTCGAGCTTGTCCAGGTATTTTTCGCATGCAGAGAAACTTAATGCTAAAACCCCCAACAGAATTATATTGATGACTTTTTTCATTGCTTTGGTTTTAGAAGTTAAGATTTAAAGAGATGATGTAGCTGCGGGTAGCCGGGTAGGTAAACCCTGAAAATCCGTCAACCACGCTTCCCGAACTGAATGAACTGGATTCGGGATCGAACGTACTATACTTGGTGCTGAGCCAGAGATTGGTACCGGTAACCGAGAGGGAAGCGCCTTGTATAAAACCGGTGCGCTTCATAAATGATGCTGGCAGTGTATACCCTAATGACAAAGTACGCAATCTTATCCACGACGCATCTTCAATAAAAGTTTCAGAAGCACCTCTGTAAATATTTCTATAGTAACCATTGCCGTAGTTAACGCCATCGGGTCCTACACCTTGTCCCAACCATACTTCTTTGGTATTTTTTGAGCCGTCTGCCAAAACCCCGTCAAACACCTTCATATCGTTCCTGTTCTCTGCCTCCTTCTGCATGAGGAAGGACGCAAGGAAGTTTGCAAACTGGTTATAGCGGTATAAGCCCTGCTGTGCGTCGAAGAGGAAATACAGACTGAGCCCCTTATATCGAACGGTACTGCTTACACTACCAATCCATTTAGGCTGGGTATTAGCAATGTATTGTTGCTTTGAAGCAGGATTCAATACAGGAAAACCGTTTGCGCCAATTATCAAAGGACGACTCTCGTCGAGCACTGCGGGGTCTTCCGCATCATTGCCATAATACCGCTGGTAGGTTCTGCCATACAAAGCGCCAACCGGCATACCAGGGATATTCTTTTGCGTTACAGTGGAACTGAGATAACCGAAGTGACTTGCCATTGTCATTTCTTTGAGATCAGGGTAAATAGATAACACTTTATTCCTGTTGGCTGTATAGTTCACCCTCAAATCCCAACTGAAATTACTGGTTTGCACGGGCGTTCCTATAAGACTGATCTCTATCCCTTTATTTCTAATGCTGCCGGCATTCAGGTAAATACTCTCGTACCCACTGGTAATAGGCACACTAACGGGAATGATCAGGTCTTTACTCGTATTATTATAGTATGAAAAGTCGAGTCCCAGCCGGTTTTTCAAGAACTTCAGTTCCAGCCCGCCTTCGTAAGAAGTAGTAAATTCAGGACGGAGATTGGCGTCGCCTTTTGTAGCGTATAAGGAAAAGGGGATTACACCGGTAGTAAGCGGCGTTAAAATTTCATACCCCTCAGACGTTGCGTAAGCAGGTGCATCCTTGCCAATTTTGGCAACGGAGAAACGCATTTTACCATACGACCACCATTGCGGCATGCTAAAGTTTTCTGAAAATACCCAGCTGATACTGGCTGATGGGTAGAAGAATGACCTGTTGGCTTTAGACAAAGTAGAGGTCCAGTCGTTTCTGCCGGTAACAGTAAGATACAGATAATTATCCCAGCTCAACGTCCAGTCGCCAAACAGGCCTATTATCCTGTAATCTTTGAGGTAAGTTTTTGCGGTAACTCTTTTTGTATTGCTTAAATTATAGAAGGTAGGTTCAACCAATGTATCTCCCTGGGTGTAAACAGAAGTTCTTTTGGATTCGAAAAGATCATGTCCGATTTTAAAAGACGATTGCAGATGCTTACCGATATCATTTTTGAAATTAAGCATCAGGGTGGAGTTAATAATTCTATTATTGATATTATAGGTCATAACAGAACCGAAACCAAAATCGCTGGCAGGATAAATTTCATCTACTAGTCCCAGTTTACCCATGGTGGTTTGCTTCCTGTTGTCATTGTAAATATCTACTCCCAGCCGGTAATTAATATCCAACCACTTCACTGGTGAATAGGTAAAATGAGCGTTGGAAATTACCCTGTCTACGTCGTCTACATATTTCTTTCCATACAAAACATAAATAGGATTTTCATTGCCCGAACCAACAATGGTATTCTGCGTACCATCTGCTTTAATGTAATCCCAAACATCCCAGCGGGGAGAGAAATAGGTGAGGTTCTCATTGTAGCGATCTGCATTGCCGCGTCGCCCGCCGGATTTAATATAGTTTACGGAAGCTCCCATTCTGAACTTATCCGAAAATTTCAATTCGCCGCCTACTTTAGCCGAATAGTTTTTATAATCAGTAAAAGGCATGATGCCTTCCTGATTAAACTGTGATAAAGACGCATTTAAAACAGCCTTTTCAGTACCGCCTGATAAAATCAACGTATTGCGAAAGGAATTGCCGGTTTTATAACCGTGTTTAAAATTGTTGAAGATGGCGTCGGGGTGTGTAGGATCGATGGCTTTGGCTTCTTCGATCGTTGGACCGGTTACGGGCCAAAAACTGCTTGGATCGTACACGCCAAGCCATCCCTGCGTGAACTTCGATTGCGTTTCGGGGTATTTGTTGATTTCGTCGATGCTGTAGGTGGTGGTGTAACCGGCCCTCAGTTTGCCTGCCCTGCCCGATTTGGTGGTGATGATAATGGCGCCGGTTGAAGCCCTCAGTCCATACAATGCTGTGGCCGCGCCTCCTTTTAAAATGTTGATGGACTCAATGTCATCAGGATTAATGTCTGCCGCACGATTGCTCATACCGTTCAGGCTGCTGCCATCTTCCACATCGGTAGTATTGTCTATAGGAACGCCGTCTATTACGAAAAGAGGCTGAAAATCTCTTGCCCCGTCCAGCGAATTAATGCCGCGCAAAATAATTTTGGCACCCTGCCCGGGTGCCCCGCCACCGGAGTTGATCTGCAAGCCTGCAGCCTGTCCCTGGAGGGCGTTTATAACGTTTATCTGTTTGCTTGCCGTAAGGGCTTCTCCACTTACCTCCTGTGCTGCATAACCTAGCGATCGTTTTTCTTTTTTTATGCCAAGTGCCGTTACCGTTACTTCAGTAAGATTGCTCCTGTCATCGGAAAGCTCAAAATTAATATTGGCTATGCCGTTATCCGTTACCGTTACTTCCTTTATAAGTATGGCAAAACCAACCGCCGATGCCTGCAACCTGTGTTTACCTGCTTTAATGCCGCCGATAGAAAACATACCATTGTCATCGGCAATGGTGCCAATGTCGGTTCCAACAATTATTACCGACGCATTGGCAACGGGTTCGCCTGCCGCGGTGGTAACTCTTCCCTTAATACCTCCCTCAAATTGAACAGCGATAATGTTTGCCTTTTGTAAGGCTGAAGAGCGTTTTACTTTTTTAATAATGATGTTTGCATTTACCACTTCGTAGTCGAGTTCCGTATTGCGAAGCAGATCTTCCAGCACCTTGTCCATGCTCACCTGCGATACCGAGTAGCTGATGTTGGTATACGCATTTACATCGCTTGTTTTGTAACTGAACGCCAGCTTGCTGGAATTTTCAATTTTGCGGAGGGCGGTTTTGAGCGTTACATTTTTCAGATCAACAGAAATCTTGATCTTACTGAGATCCTGCCCGGTGGAGTGCCCGGCAATCAATATTCCATTGATTGTCAACAGCAAGGTCAGAATCATTAATCTCATAAGTATTACACCCATTTTTACTCCCAACACCGGCTGGTGGCGGAAACGAAGTTTTGCGATGCACAGCGATAGCATACCATGCATTTTCCAATAAAAACTCATAGTTTTGGTTGGTTTAAATAGTTCTTAAACAGGATTTACTTTAAACTTCAGACCGCGCCAGGTCGCAACTGGTTCGGTCTTTTTTATTTTACAATGGTGGTGACATTGGTAATCAATTGCTGTTTGGTTATTTAATATGATAAACGCCGTTCTCTCTTTCCAGTTCGGTATCTGTTAACCGGCACAATACTTCCAAGGCTTTTTCTATTCCCTGGTCGCGCTTAAACGAAGTTGAAATGCGAAGCGTTTCCACTCCCCCAACATCTACCTTTACTTTTTTATTGTATACTCTTTCAAGGTCGAGTATGATATCTCCTATCATGTAATCGTCGTATATCAATTTACCCTCTTGCCAGGCAGCAGCTTCGTTTTCTTTCACAGGCTTTTCGCTCACCGAGCGCCCTTTTTGATTGATACTTACCTGCTGGCCTACCGTTAACAGCGCCACCTGTTTTTGTTCATAGTTCACCTTTACTTTTCCCCGCTTAACCGATACCGTTATTTTTTCCATATCCGGATAAGCTTTTATGTTGAATGCCGTGCCCAATACTTCGGTGCTAACATCACCTGTATATATTACAAACGGAACCTTATCGGCATGCTTCACATCAAAAAAAGCCTCGCCTTTCAAAATAACTTCCCGCTTGTTCCTGTTAAATCTTTCAGGAAATTCAAGGGTGCTCGCCGCATTCAGCCAAACCTCGGTACTATCGGGTAATAAGAGGTATTGATACTCCGACCGCTCAGTAGATTTGGTAACCTGCACATTGCTGAGCGTTGCGACCTTGCCGGATGATTCCTCATCATCGTTCCACACCCACGCTACTCCTCCCAATATTATTATTATTGTTACTGCTACCGACCATTTGCGCATCATGCGTTGCATGCCTTTGCCAAACGATGCTACTTCCGCCGCTTCTTGTTTCATTCCGTTCAGGTGTCCTTGTCCATCTACAAAGGCAAACGATTGACTGTTCAATTCACCTTCATAAACCTTATCAAAAAACGATTGTATTTCAGGATCTTTTTCAGCCATGCGGATATATGAAAAAACCTCCTCAAATTCTTCTTTGGTACAGGTATTATCCAGGAATTTTCGGAACAGGTATTTTATTCTTTCCTCCATTAACAACAATATTAATATAACAAGCAAATCGTACCCCGCAGGCGAGGCACCACTGGTAATAACCTACCATATATGAATAGACGAAGCAGAAAAGCAATGTTCCTATTGCAGGCAAAAAAAATCTGAAATAATTTTCGAAAATTCAGCAGCTTACCTGGCAAGCAAAAGAATGAATAACAAGCCCATGCTTCCTGAGAGAAAACGATGGATGGATTGGAGTGCCAGCGACAGCTGATTTTTTACAGTATGTCGGGATATGGACAGTTCTTCCGCTATTTGCTGGTAAGAAAGCCCCTTATCGCGGTTAAGCTTATACACCAGTTTCCGTTGAGGAGGCAGCTGGCTTACAGCTATATGTATCATTGAATTGCTTTCCCTGGCGTCTAAGAGTTCTTCCGTTTGCGGTGCAGAATGCTGCATCGTGTTCCACAAAGTTTCCCTGAGGCGATCGTCGGCAGCAGCTTTACGGAGGAAATCTGTGAGCTCATTTTTGGTAATACGATACAACCATGCCTCCACGTTATGAACTTCGTTTATACTTGCACGATGTTCCCACGCTTTTAAAAAAACGTTTTGAATGATGTCGCGCGATTGGGATTCTGATTTTACAACACGCTGTGCCAGCTTAACCAGCTTTGCTTCGTGCGCTTGTACCAGGCTTCTAAAAAGAGATTCCAGTTCCTTGTCAGACCCGGCAGTACCATTATGATAGCTGACTTTTTCCATCTCCAGGTAAAAATCATGTTTTGATACTTTAAAAATAAGGAAAAATTAATACTAACAGAAGTATTCATCTGTTTTAAGCAACATGTGGAGAAAAACATGCAGATATTTTTTTTATTACTATGTTGAATACAGTATTCAAACACAGTGGCCCTACACGTTATCTACCTTCATTAAAGAAAATACACAGCCCATCCTTGCCCGCTACTATAATATCCTTGCGTCCTGTTTTGCGAAGATCGGCAACAGAAAAATAAAGGCCTGTTCCCTTTCCAACCCCGTAAGGGCCATAGCTGATAATGTTTTTGGTGAACGACTCTCCGTTCCATTTAAAATAATATATACCTAAATCATCCTGCTCGCCGGCATCTCTGCCATCGTGTGCACGGTAACGTTTACCTGCAATTAGTTCGGGTTTGTTATCGCCGTCTATATCCTCCCACATGAGGCAATGATACATAGAATTGAACGGATCAATGGTATGTTTGATCCAGTTTCGCTTTTTAGTTTTTTTATATAACTGCTGTTAGTACCAAAAAAGTCCGTACCCATGTGAAAATCCAGTAATGAGGTCTGTTAAACCGTCGCCATTTACATCTGCAACAATTGTGGGAACAGAAGCCGTTTGCAGATCAAACTCGTTGTGCAATACCCATTTGTCTTTCCAAGGATTGGCGGGTGCTTCCAGCCATCCTTTGCTGATAACAAGATCGCCGCGGCCATCGCCATTTATGTCGCCAAACCCTAGGCCGTGATCCTGTGTTTCTGCAATGGTGAATTTTTCAAATCCCTTTTTTGCTTTGTCGTGCTTTAATACAATTAATGGATAACCAGGTGTATTCGGTATTATTTCTGCCACACCATCCCCGTCAATATCCCATGCCTGCGTGGTTTCTACATTGCCGCATTCAACGATCAGGTGTTCAGCCCATAATTTTTTTTCTTTCCCGGGATTTTCGTGCCAGCGCATAGCCTTTCCAAACCAGCCGCCGGTAACATAGTCGAGATAGCCATCACCGTTTACATCAACTGGTATGGTAGAAAAATCGTCGTAATACTGCTCATATCTTTTTACATCGCCCATAAAATGCCGGTCCCAAAAGTAAGGACCCTCATACCAAAGCGTTCCGGAAACAATATCGAGATGACCGTCGTTGTTAACATCAAATACGCCTACAGATTCAAAACTTTCCGATGCCAGCGGCTTTTTGGTAAATCGTACCGGCCCGGGCGAAGCGCTATTTGACGATTGTGCATTTGCCGCCATGCAAACAAACAGGCTGCCGGCAATGGCGCTTATTATTCTAAGTTTAGCAACAGAAAAAAATACAGGGAGAAAATTTTTTTTGTTCGAAGCAATCATACACTGTCTTTTAAATATCGGTTAATTATAAAAGGTGCATTTCAAGTTGTCGCAAGCGGGTGGCGACATCCGCCTGTAGAATCTACTACCGGTCGATGTATCCACCATAGCCGTCAACTTAGGGAGATACATGAGCTATATGCCTCGGAGAGGCAACCCGTTTGTAAAAAGCCAGCCCCTTAACGCTTTGCACCGTAGGTGCTACCCTAATACAAGGGCTGCACCTACGGCGCAGTAAAAAAGATGTTGCCGATGGTTACAAACAGATAGCACCTACGGCGCATAACGGACCGTTTAACCATTACTATTTTCTTAAGTTGACGGCTATGATGTACCCACCGACCGGGAAAATACAATGGCGACTATTTGAACCATCTCACCGAAGGTAAATGCGCCCGTTACAAATGCAAAACGCACAAGTATTAAAAGTAACCTTGAATTGCTGTGTAAAATGTTGCGTGATTAACAGAATTTGTAACAGGATTTCCTATTGCGCTGTGCGTTCTTTTTTCCTGCTGCCCGCATAGAGCTCAAACTCCAGTAACCGGCAGTCGATGGTACTGGTATAAAATTCAATTCTTCGCCCTGCTTTCAATCCTGTTTTTTTGGCAAGCTCCAGATTACCGGTGAACATGTAACCGTAGTAGCCGCCGCATCGTTGTTTAAAAAAATCTCCAATGCGCTTATAGGTAGCTTCGAGTTGCTGCACTTCGCCCAGCCGTTCACCATATTCGGGATTGAGAAATACCACTCCTGGAAGCCCTTCGGGAACTTCTGTATCTGCAAAGTCGCAAACACTAAACTCAATCATATTTGCAACGCCGGCCGCTACTGCATTTTTGCGGGCATTTTCTATGGCGCGTTCGCTTACATCGGTAGCAATAATGCGTGGATGCGCGTCGTCGTCAATCTGCTTTTCCAGCAATGCATCTTCTTTCAGATACAACTCCTCTTCATATCCTTCAATGTGCATAAAACTGTAATTATTGCGGAACAAACCCGGTCGCCGGTTCGACGCTATCAATGCCGCTTCAATAGCAACAGTGCCAGAGCCGCACATAGGATTTATAAATGGCGACCGCCGGTCCCAACGGGTAGCGTATATGGTTGCAGCAGCCAATGCTTCCAGCATGGGTGCGAGCCCTGGTATTTTTCTATACCCATGCCTTGCGATGGAATGCCCGGAGGTATCAATAAACACTTCTGCATTCCTGTCTTTCCAGAAAAGATGAATGACAGCGCCGGTCAGCTCTGCACCGGTAGGCGGTCTTTTATCTCTTTTGGCGCGCAACCTGTCAACGATAGCATCTTTAACCCTGAGATTTGCAAACAGGTTGTTGTTGATGGTTTCGTTGTGTACATTGCTTGTTACCGAAAAATAAACATCGCGCGGAAGTATGGTTTCCCAGGGATAAGTTGACACCTGCCGGTATACGTCATCCGCATTAGCCGCTTCAAAATTTTTGAGGCTGTACAATACCTGGCTTGCGCAACGCAGGTTCAAATTCAGTTTTATGCAATCTGTAACGGTACCATATAGACGCACACCTGTAACAAAGTCGTCTTTCACCTCAAAGCCCAGATCAGAAATTTCCTGCCTCAGATAAGGCATCAGTCTTTTATGACAAGTAACCGTAATAGCGGAAGGAGCAGAGAACACATTCATGTAAAAACTATAAAATTCTCAAATTGTTTTGTAACACTATCGTACGAATACTTCGCCCGTATCGCTCAATGCATCGTTTAACCAATCAGGGTTAATGGTTGCCATTTCCTCTGGTATATTATTTACCGGGAAAAAACGCAGTTCCCGGGTTTCATTATTGGAGAAGTGCTGGTTGATCTCTCCATTGAGCCGGGCTACAAAATACGATGTTATATATTGCACTGTTTCGTGCTCGTAATAATAAGTTTGGGAGGCAGGCGAAGAATACACTCCTACAAAGCGCAGCAACTTCCCCTCTACATTGGTCTCTTCTTTGATTTCGCGCAACATAGCAGCACTCACGGTTTCGCCAAACTCCACATGGCCGGATATAATGCACCACTGGTTTACATCTCTTCGTTTTTGCAGGAGTATTTCTCCATTATCGTTGAAGATAGCTGCTGCCACAGCCGGCAGTATTTTTGTTTTACCATTCATACACTGTACTATTAACTCCTCAAATGTAGGCACTTTACAACATCCACAGCGAAAGCAGGTAAACACTCAGCAATACTGTTAATCCCATCCAGATGGTTGCAACGGAATACACTTTGAGCATGGTATTCATTTCAAGTCCTGAAAATTTGCTGATGACCCAAAAGTATGCGTCGTTGGCATGAGAAATCATCATAGAACCGCCCCCCATCGACAGTACACAAAGTATTTGCCCCGCAGGCGTAGCAAGCCCCAACGCAGGTAACAAAGGTTGAACAATAGAAGCAGCCGTAATGATGGCTACTGTAGAAGATCCTTGTGCGGTTTTTAGCAAAGCTGTTAATAAGAAAGGAAAAAAAATTCCAAGGCTTGCTAACGGTAACGCCTCCTCCAAATGCCTGCCGATATGCGTTGCTGCCAACACGGCGCCAAATGCCCCGCCAGCACCAATAATCACCAATATGCCGCCGGCTTTTTCTGCTCCTTCCAGCAACAATTTGCTTACATCGTTTTTGTTCCAGGAGGGCATAGCAGTAAGCGCCAATAATACGCCAATGCTTAATGCAACAACAGGATCGCCGGTTACAGAAAGTACCTGCCATATGGTTGATGCTTTATTTTCCATGCCGCCAAAAGCTCCCAGCGCAATGAGCAATATAGGCACTACCACAGGCAAAAAAGCCCGCAGTGCCGAAGGGCGGTTAACCAACGCTTGTGCTGCCGGTTGTTTTTCTTCGGTTTGCTGCACCAATTTTTTTCCTGCGTAGCCTGCCCACAAATAACCTGCTATGCTGGCGGGAACAGCTATGCCAATACCCAGCAATATCAGTTTACCAAAGTCAACCTGCATAATGCCTGCGGCTGCCGATGCACCGGGATGCGGAGGGATAAGGCAATGCACTGCATATAATCCCGCAGCCATTGAAGCAGCCATTACAGGCATGGCTATGCGCGTTCGTTGGGCAAGCGATTTATTCAATCCGCTCAATACAATATACCCCGAATCGCAAAATATTGGCAGCCCAACTACAAACCCTGTAATGTTCATTGCGAGCGACGCTCTTCGTTCGCCTGTTTTTTTAAGTATCCATTCTGCCATTACATGTGTGCTGCCGGTATGCTCCAGTAAAATGCCAAGCGTGGTTCCGATTACAATAATAAAGCCAAGCGATTGCATGATATGACCAAAGCCTTCTTTCATGGTTTTAATAATGTCTGCAACCGGCAATTGTACACCAAGTCCCACAACAAAGCAGGCTATCATCAATGCAAAAAAAGCATGCACTTTATACTTTGCAGTTAGCACAATAATAACCGTTATGCCGGCAATAAGAAAGAGCATTAGTTGAAACAGTGAAACCGCCATTGTTAAACTTTGAGATATGAGTGATGAATATACGACGTGTGTTTTATTTTTGCCCGATGAGTTTTTTAAGAATAGTTGCTACCTTTTCAATGATTTTATTGACCCATTTTGCTCAGGCACAAATTGTAAACATCGAATCGCGCCGCATTCAAACAGACACCACCGGCTGGGCCGGAAGCTTTGGCGGCAACTTTTCAATTGCACAAAACGTTGACAGAGTTTTTTCCGCATCTGCCTTTGCTCATCTTCAATACAAAACAAAAAAAGATCTGTACCTTTTTTTAGGGGATTACTCTTTTTTAAAAGGTGCAAAAACCAGGTACCTCGACAACATGTTCTACCACCTGCGTTATAACAGGAAGCTAACGGAATATATACGTTGGGAAGCATTTATGCAATTGCAAACGAACAAGGTAACTAAAATAGACAACCGTTTTTTGGCGGGTATGGGACCACGGTTTAAAGTATCGGGCTCGGGTAAGCTGCAGGTGTATATTGGCATGCTGTTTATGTACGAATACGAAAAAGAATTAAGCAAACCAGCTATTATTCACAACAACATACGCAACAGCAGTTATCTTACTTTTACCTACAAGCCTGTGCAACATTTTGAACTGGTGAGCACCACTTTTTATCAGCCTGATATGGGCAGGTTCAAAGACTTCAGAATACTTAACCAGGAGTCGGCAAATTTGTTCATTACACAAAAACTATCGGCTACCATCAACTGGAACTATTTGTATGATCAATACCCGGCAGCAGGCGTTCCTAAAATCAATTACAACTTTTCTACCGGATTTAAATACGCTTTTTAAAGAGACGCCGTTTTTGTTTGGCACATTTTTTTTATCGATGTAAGTATGTTTTTTAAAACTGCCTGGAAGCTGATCCGCCAGTCTGTAGCTGATTTCTTTAGTGAGAGAGTGTTGAAGCTGAGTGCGGCACTGGCTTACTATACGGTATTTTCATTGCCTGGATTGCTGATAATAGTGATTTGGATAAGCGATATTTTTTATGGACAGGAAGCGGTAGAAGGCACTATTTACGGACAAATCAGCGACCTGGTGGGACAAGGTGCCGCCTTGCAGATACAGGAAACCATCCGTAATGCTACCCTCTCCTACCAAACAACATTTGCGGCTGTGGTGGGTATTGCAACTTTGATTATTGGCGCAACAAGTGTGTTTGGGGAAATACAGGATTCGATCAACCTCATTTGGCGGTTGAAGGCAAAACCGAAAAAGGGCTGGCTCAAATTAATTGTCAATCGCCTGCTGTCGTTTTCCATTATTGTAACACTGGGGTTTATTTTACTCGTTTCGCTTATTGCAAATGCTGTGATGGATGCTTTCATCAATCGCCTCACGGCCGCGTTTCCCGAAACAGAAGTTTATGTGGCGTATATCTTTAATATTGTGCTTACGTTCGGTATTACTTCTTTTTTGTTTGGTTTGATATTTAAGGTATTGCCCGACGCAAAAGTGGACTGGAAGCACGTGCGGATGGGCGCTTTTACCACTGCCTTATTATTTATGGCGGGCAGATTTGCCATTGGTTATTATCTTGGGCAAAACAAGCTTTCAACGGCCTATGGTGCTGCCGGGTCCATTATTGTGATATTGCTGTGGGTTTATTATTCGGCTACCATACTTTATTTCGGAGCAATATTTACAAGGGTATACGCCATTCATAAAGGCTCGCATATTTATCCCAACCAATATGCGGTATGGATAAAAGAAGTAGAGGTAGAATCAGAAAAATCGATACAACGTCAGCCGGAAGCCAAAAAAATTGTAACACATGAAGACGATGGCGAAAATCCAACCAGCCTTCTAAATAAGCAGTAAAGCAATCAGGTATCAGCAATCAGCCGTCAGCAACAAAGGTTTCCAATTCTTAAAAGTTGGAAGCTTGCACCTACATTGCCTATCCTCTTACTTATACTCCTGCCCATACCACCTACCACTTACGTCTTACCACTACTTTATCCCCGCTCTCTTCTTTAATTCCGCCACCGGCATTGCAAGCATCCTTCCAATGGGTTTGCCATCGCGATAGGTAATCACTTTCATCGTTACCGCATCTTTAGGAACTGTAATTGGTTTTTCGTATTGCGGATAAAATTTATCGGGAAATGAATTATCGAAGCTGTAATAAATATTCAGCCCTTTTACTTCGGTACTCAATTCAACAACAGGCATGTTTGCTTCGCCTTTGGTTACTTTAAATATGGGGTCGTACATGGCAGGCGAATATTTTTTTTCAGCCACATCAAACCGTTCAAACTGGCTTTCAACCCGGGTAACAAAATTGTCCCAGTTCTTCTTTTCTTTGGGCGACCATACGGATTCTGATATAGCAAAAGCCCTTGGCCAGATCATGTATTGCAGATGCCGGGTATTATACACCTGCTCTGTCCAAAGGTTACCCTGTCCGCCTTTAATGAAAACGGGATCAACGCCATCGGGCACAGGTTCAAATTCATAGGCTTTCTGTAACCTGAGCGAAGCATATACCGGTGGTTCAATTACTGCATCGCCCTGCATATAGTCAAGATACACATGGGTAGTTGGACTCATTACTACTTCGTGCTTTTGCCTGGCTGCTTCTATTCCTCCTTTTATTCCACGCCAGCTCATCACCGCAGCATTGGGCGCCAGCCCACCCTGCAGTATTTCGTCCCAGCCAATCATTTTCTTTCCCTTCGATTCAATAATTTTTTCAACGCGTTTTACAAAATAGCTTTGCACCGCATCCAGGTCTTTCAACTTTTCTTTTTGCATCAGCGCTTTAATGGCAGCACTTTTTGCCCAGAAGTTTCTTGCTGTTTCATCGCCACCCATATGTATATATTCGAAGGGAAACAATTGGGCTACTTCGGTAAACACCTTATCTAAAAACGCATACACTTTTTCGTTGGCAGGGCACAGTGTATTATCTAACAGTCCGTAAAAATGACCACTGGGCGGCCATACCATAAATTTTTCGCCGGAGTTAACGGTATACTTGTCTGCACCGGGAGTACACGACAATTCAGGATAAGATGCAATAGCAGCAAGGCTATGTCCCGGCACATCTACTTCAGGCAATATATTAACGAACTGATCCTGCGCGTACTGAACGATTTCTTTAATGTCTTCCTGTGTATAAAATCCGCCATAATCTCTTGGTTCATCGGGTTCGGGTTTTGAAAAATAATTGAAGGTGCCCACTTTTTTTACATTCCATGCACCCACCGATGTAAGTTTAGGAAGGCTTTTGATTTCAATACGCCAACCCTGGTCGTCGGTTAAATGCAGATGCAGCAAATTGAATTTGTACCTGGCCATATCGTCTATAAACTGCTTCACTTCCTGCTTTGTAAAAAAGTGGCGGGATACATCGAACATTAAACCCCTCCAGCCAAAACGTGGATAGTCTTTTATTTCCACGCAAGGAATTATCCAGGTAATATTTTTAACTGCCGATTTGTGCTCAATTTCTTTGGGTAATAATTGCAATAGCGATTGAACTCCATAAAAAAGGCCCGCCGGTTCGTTGGCAGATATGGTAACAGCCTCTGTTGTTACTACAAGATTATAGCCTTCTTTGCCCAACTCATCGTCCTTGGTTGTATTGATAACGAGCCGGATGCCCGCTGCTTCACCTTTTTGGAGGCTTATGCCCAACCCGGTAGCCGTATTGAGTATGTTAGAAAGATATTGCGCTACTTTTTGTGCGCCATCGGAATATTTAATATTTGTGTTTTGCGTTAGCGTAAACACTCCTTGTTTTTGTACCAGCGAAACAGGTTCGGGCACAATTGCCGGGTTTGCATTTTGGCCCGAAACACACAGCGCCGTCACCACTAGCATACAAAAGGATAAAAACAAACATTTCATGCCTTGTAAATTTATTATTCAAATGTATAGCATCGGTGCATATTTTTTCGGATGGATTGAAATTCATCCTTAAAATATGCGACCGAGCCAATGGCTTTTTTAGGTTGGAGCCGTTAAAGGCAGTATATAACGGAATCTAAATTTGTATGTCACCACGCGCCTGCGGTTATTTTAGATGCCGCCTGTAAAATGTGCACATTAAAAAACCTGCAGCAACATAATTTTTTATGCTACTGCAGGTTACCCGTTTTTTCCGGATCGGTTTACCGGATGATCCGAACTATTTTCATTTATTGTATGCTGATGGCGCGTGGCGAAACATGCGAGGACCCTTCCTGCGAAGTAGTATCTTCAGACAAGGTTCCGTTTTCTATATAACGTATCTGAACGCTTTTTGCTGTATCGGTTGAGCCAGGCACACCAATGAGCAGGGCAGTATATACTTTTTTATTTTCCAATGTAATGGTACGATTGGCCTGAATAGCATTGTTATCGTTTACGTTAATGGTAACGGTGCCTGGAGTTGCGGCTGCAAAATGCGACACTTTGCTAAATCCGGCAGCTTCTTCTATTATATTCCCTGCATTATCGGCTATTGTTACCATGGGCTGACTTACCGAATCAGCAATGGCATTCACATAACGGATATATGCTTTGCCTGACGATCCTGAAAGACTGTCGATATTATCGCTTATCACCACGTTTTTATACGCACTTCCGTTTCCTACAAAAAACAAAGAATAATATTTATCCTTGTCGAATGTGTAATCAAGACTGGTAATAGTGCTACCGGAAGAAGCATCAAAAGCAGCTACAGTTCTGTTGCCGGTATAAATGCCGAGGTAACCTCCGGTATAATTAGGATAGGTTAAAGGTGAATTGGTCAAACTGTTTCCGGAAAGCGCAAAACCTATTGCCGGTTTATCCGATGCAAGGTTAAAGGCCATCAATCCGGCCACCGGCACATCCGGATTGTTATTGTCTGATTTCTTACAAGATGCAAAAATCAATAACAAAGCCGCCGCACCACTTACTGCGAGCAATCTGCGGGTACTAAGAAACTTTTTCATACACTTTTTCTCCTGATGTTTGATGTTAAAAATGTTCAGCTTTTCTTAAAATTAAAGCTGGCATAAACGCTCTACATTGGGAAAAAATAATGCCAAAGGAAGTTACATGGAGATTTGTTGTGTATACGTTAACAGTTAACGTATACTAACGTTAAGGTTATACGAAATTTAAGGTTTGAGATTTGAAATTGCTGTTGATATTTAGAAACACTCTATTAATTGTTGTTTTGTTTCTTGGATCTTGAGCCTTATTTCCTCTACCCCTCCACATCCACCTCTACCTTAACCGTGGTGCCTTTTCCGGGATTGCTTTCAATAATGTACACACCATTCATGGCGGCGGCTCTTTCCTTCATGCCCAGTATGCCCAGTGTTTTACGGTTTGCTTTTTCAATATCAAAACCATTACCATTATCGGCCACCTGTAACCGCAGTTTTTTATTTTCGAACTTCAGGCTTGCTTCTACCGTGGTAGCATTGGCATGACGGGCTACGTTTGTAAGCGATTCCTGTAAGATGCGAAAAACACCTGTTTTAACTTTTTCGGGCAACACGCTTGGAACATTTTCTGATACAAATTCGGTTCTAATATTTAAACGTTTCTCAAGTTCTTTCAGTTGCCAGTCGATTGCAGCGGTAAGTCCCAGGTGATCCAGCACCCCCGGGCGAAGTTCTGAAGCAATCCTTCTTACGGTAGCAATGGTTTGATTGATCATATCAAGCAGGTCATTGAGCTTTTCCTCCACCTCGGGGCTGGCATTTACGAGTTTTCTTTTCAGCCATGCCGTGTCCATTTTCAGCACCGTCATCTGCTGCCCCAGTTCATCATGTATTTCACGCGCAATGGTAATGCGTTCATTTTCGCGCACTGTATTCAAATGTGCGGCAAGCTCACGCAACAGGATGGTTCGTTGTTTTACTTCTTTTTCAAGCTCGGTATTAAATTCGCGCAGGTTTCGCTCCAGCTTTTTTCTCGAAGTAATGTCGAGCGCCATACCGCAGCTTCCATAAATTTCCCCCTTGATATTGTACATGGGGAATAAGACAAACGAGAAAATTTTCAATTCGCCATTATCATTCCACTCCCATTCATATTCGAGTGGCTTTTTGGTAGCAAATAATTCTTCGTCACGTTGTTTGGTTTGCTCCACCACGAGTGGTGAAAAAAGCTCATCTGCTGTTTTACCAAACGCCTGCTTCATGCTGTATCCCGTCATTTTTTCACAAGCCTTGTTCCACACAAAATATTTTCCCGCGCCATCTTTTGCATAAATAGGCCCGTCGTAGGTATCGAGAATGGTTTGAAGCCTCAACTCACTTTCAATCAGCAATTCTTCTCCTTTCTTGCGGAGCGTAATGTCTCTTGCAACGCTTACTGTTCCCGTGGGATTTCCTCCCTGGTCGCGCAGCACCGACGTAGAAATGTATACATTCAGCCTGCCACCCGCTTTTGTGTGGTGTACCAGTTCTCCCGCCCAGTACCCTTTTGCCGCGATTGCTGCAGAAATTGACTGCATCGACTCAAGCGGATATTCAATTCTTAAAATTTTTTCCAGGTTTTTGCCTATTACTTCCTTGCTCCGAAACCCATATAAAGTCTCTGCGTGACGATTCCATGATTTAATTTCTGAGTCGAGCCCGGTAGAAAAAATCGCGTCAGATATGTTCTGCAACAAAGAGGCGTTGTAACGCAACATTTCTGCTGCTTTTTCATTTTCTTTTTCGTGATTAATCAGCAATGTTGCATTGTACCAGATAATGATCAAAAAAACCAGCGTAATACTCAATACAAGCAGGGTTGAGCCAAACTCAACCGTAAACAGGTAACGGCTCTGCCCTTCTAATCTTAAAAACCCCAATAAGGTTGGGATGATAATCGCTGTTGGAATGAGCCTGCGCGCCGTAATACCTGCCGTATATTGACTGGTAAGCAGGTACATAATGCCCTTATCGGGATAAGCAAACAGGTGAGCAAAGGAAAGCAATAAAAAGCACAGGGCTGAGTAAATAGCCATAGGCACATGGCTGAAAAGCTGGTAAAATGCCTCTGCCTTGTACAAGTACCCCATAATAGAAAACCACGCCAGGATCATTATTAATATAATACCGGTTTGGGCTGCCAAAAAAAGTATGGGGCGCCTGGACGGAATTAAAAAAAGAATAATGCCATTTAAAAAAAAGCAAAGTGCAGAAGTAATACTCATTGCAGACCGGGCTTCTTCCAGTCCCTGTTGCCGGATCTTGCTGCTTAACAGGAGATAATCAATGTGAATATTCAACGGAGGGTACAGCCCTATTAGTTTTATTAAAGCCGTGAGCGAAATAAGCGCCGCTATTGCATACCCTGCGCGTTGAAAAATGCCATGGTCATTTTTTAGCAGTATGAATGAAATGACGGAAAGAATAAACAACACTGCCGAAACGGGGTTCATAGCAACGCGTACCCAAAAAGAGCTCGTTAAAAACCCTATGTTCAATATCCATCCCGCTATTACCAATACCGAAATAACCATTACCACACATACCAAAACAAAAGACCATTTGTATAGTTTGCGATGCAGCTTCAGATTGTTTAACATACGTTGGCCTATATCGATATTTGGTAAGTAATGATGTAAAAGACTTACACCGCACGAACACGGGCTACCTGTTTTACATTTAATTTATTTCAAGAGGTACAAAGGCAGCTTTCAACAAGGGGGTGGTTGCGTGCGTATAGCATTTGTATAGTCCGTTAAAACCACCGCGCGGTTGCATAGGGATTTGTTTATAGGACTTTTATGCATTTTACTATGCCGCGGTAAAGGTAGAGAGATTTTAACACGTTAAGTTAAAAATATATCAGAAACCAGGAGGGTATTATTACAGATCAGCTGGGGTAAAGGGTTCCTATTATTCGTCATACCAGATCGTCAAAATCATCTTCAAAATTCCTGTTCTTTCTATCAGGTCCCAACCTGAGCTTTGCAAGCCTGGCAGCATAAGAACTGTTCAGCTTTAAAGATACATTTACAAAGCTGGCAAAGTCTTTTCCTTCCATGCCATCTTTCGACTTAACGAATTTTACTAACCAGTCGGCTATTTCTTTGCGGGTCATCTCTTCTCCTGGATTGTCATCCTTTTTAAACTTCAATTCCTGCAGGATATTTATGATCGCTTCAAAATTTTCGGGATCAGGAATAACTCCCAAACTTCTGTAGGTATTGAGAATGACAAAAAGCCTGTTCATAACAGTAATCTAGGGTTGACGGTGTTTTCAAAAATACGCTGCTAATGGCTCGTTTTCAACAATATTATATATATTGATGCATTTATTGACTTATGAGAAATATTGTAACAGGAACTTGCAAAGTCGCCCCCTGTTCGGTAAACTGCGCGCCAATAACGGCTCAGGAAAAATCGCTTCAATTTCTTTAGTTTCGCTGCTAAAAAGAATGGAAAATGTAAGCGTGATCGTGATCCTCATGTTCGGTATTACATTGCTAGGCATTCTGAGCAATAAATATAAATTTCCTTTTCCCATTATACTGGTGCTGTCGGGGGTTGCAATCAGCCTTATACCGGGTCTTCCGGTAGTATCACTCAATCCGGAAGTGGTTTTCCTCATCTTTTTGCCGCCATTGCTGTATGGTGCGGCCTGGAACATAAGCTGGCATGATTTCCGCCGGGCCATTCGTCCAATCAGTCTTGCTTCTATAGGACTGGTATTTTTTACCACTGCGCTGGTAGCCATAGTAGCACACTGGCTGATTCCCGATTTTGGCTGGCCATTTGCCTTCCTCATCGGCGCTATTGTTTCGCCGCCCGACGCAGTAGCGGCAACATCGGTAACCAAAGGACTGGGATTAACTCCCCGCCTTACCGCCATATTGGAAGGAGAGAGTTTAGTAAACGATGCGAGCGGCCTGGTTGCTTACAAGTACGCGCTTGCTACTATCACTTCGGGATATTTTGTATTGTGGCAGGCTAGTTTAAATTTTATCTGGATTGCATCGGCAGGCATTGCCATTGGGCTGGCTATAGGTTATATTATTCTCGCTGTGCATAAACATTGGGTATGCGATCCCGTAATTGAGGTAACACTTACTTTTTTAACTCCCTTTGCCGCTTACCTGCTCGCCGAGCATTTCCATGTATCCGGGGTACTCGCGGTGGTTAGTGCAGGATTGTTCTTATCATTCCGGTCGGCAGAAGCTTTTAGCAATCAAAGCAGGATGATGAGTTATGCCGTATGGGACGTGATTATTTTTGTTTTAAACAGTCTTATTTTTATTTTGATTGGCTTGCAATTGCGAAGTGTGATAGCAGGTATACACGATTATTCAAACCAGGAGTTGATCCTGTATGGGTTAGCCATCAGCATTGTTGTAATAATAGTGCGGTTTATTTGGGTGGTGCCTGCGGCTCTGCTGCCCAGGTGGCTAAGCAAACGCATACGCCAAAATGAACCTTTCGATCCCCGCAACCTTGTTGTATTCGGATGGGCAGGTATGCGGGGAGTGGTGTCTATGGCAGCCGCCCTTGCACTGCCGCTTACATTGGCGCCGGGCATTGCATTTCCGCATCGCAACCTTATCATATACCTTTCTTTTTGCGTTATCCTCTCCACCTTGGTGCTGCTGGGTTTAACCCTGCCATGGGTAATACGTTTGCTAAAATTGCAACCGCATTCTATTGTTGCGGAAGAATACGAGGTAAGAACAAAAGTGGTATCATCTGCCATTACCTATATTGAAGAAAACCTGTCATTGGTTTCCGACGAAATTTTGAATAACATTAAGAGTAAGTATGAAGTAAAATACAACCGGTTGCAAAAAACAGATCTGCCGGCTAATTATTTCGGAAAAGGCGCAACACTTCCTGTTAATGTTTTTAACGAATATTCTAAAATGCAGATTGAAGTAATAAGTGTTGAACGAAAAGCGATACAGGATTTGCACCGCTTTGGTATGGCAAGCGAAGAAATTTTACGCAAAATTGAAAGGGAGCTCGACCTGGAAGAAACAAGGCTGCAAATGGAGATGTACGAAAGCTAATAAAAGAACACGCAATATTCCTGCAAATGCCAAAACCACGCACGTGCGTGGTTTTTATCTTCCCTCTGGTTTAGGTATTCAGGATTAGAGGGGGCGATACTTTAAGCTATATGTATATCCAGGTCTTTACGACAGTGCAAATATGCCTTCGATAAAGGGCTTTAAAGAATTATTTCGGCCAACCGTTACCGTAACCCGTTGAAAAGAGAAAAACAGCGGATAAGCCATTTCCGCCACATTATCAAGATAAGTATTAACAATTTTGTTGCCTGCTCTATGCAACATCTGTTTACATGACAGGTCATTAATTTGTATTAAAGCAGCTAAACGAGCTGCATACACAAGGGATGATGATTCCCGCTCCATTACAATGCCCGCCCGAACGGATATTCGGGCTGACAGCCGGTCACACAGGTATCCGACTTAATTAAAAAAAATAAAACAAAACAGATGAAAAAGGGTACAACATATATATGCGTGTTGATTTGCTGCGTGATAGCCGGCAGTAATATAAAAGCCCAGGACGGTATGGGTTATTTACCAGAGAACACAACGGCGTATGCATCATCGAATACCAACAGGCAACCGGTTTCCGACAACGGAAAGCCCATTTACCTCAATGATATAAACATAAAGGCTGTAGCCGATTTTAAAATCCGCTTTAAAGATGTGGATGATGAGCGTTGGCAAAAACAGGCAAGCGGCGGGTTTGTGGCTGTTTTTAAAAAAAATGACGCCCGACACATCGTGTGGTACAGTTCGAGAGGCAAATGGGAAAGCACACTCAAAGGTTACAATGAATCGCTAATGCCGTTTGAAGTAAGAGACATTGTGAAGAGAACCTACTACGATTACAGCATTACGCATGTTGATGAAGTTGAAACTTATAACGGCGGACCTGTTCCAACCTACCTGGTATATATCCAGTTTAAAAATCTGGTTAAAATTATTCGCGTAAAAAATGGGGAGATGGACATATACAAGGAGCTGACAAAACAATAACTTAATGAAAGCTATAGGGCGCGCTCTATAGCTTTCCCTATCATCTCAATCAACATCGACTCCTCCTGGGTATCATAATCTTTCCATGCCAACCAGGCGTCTTCGCTATTTTCGGCTATAATGGTCATGTCTTTTCTTAATCCCGGAATGTTAACAACATAACATAACCCTTTTTTATCTAACTCAATGGAAAAGGCGGTCCCTTTATAATCATGCCCGTTGAGCCGGAAGTAAATTTGCAGGAGTTTCATTTTTTTCGAGGGATTCAAAACAGGAATCGGTGGATATTCAATTCCATACATCCATCGGCTCAGAAAATGTTACCGGCTCCCACCCGGTTACCAGCTGTGAAAAATAGTTGCTGCCGGAATCTTTTTCTGTTCAGACCGGTACTAACGGATACTTATACACGACTATATTAATAAGATTGCTGTTATGCAATTCTTTATTTCGCAGTTAGTTTGATAGCAACCCTTGTTTTTACAGGGGTTTTGTTTTAAATAATGATGCTGCGCTACCGGGGCAGCACCGTGATTATACGAACCAATTTTAGTATTTCTGCGTAACCAGCTTGCTCCAAAAACATTATATTTGGTAAGCCAAACTCTCAAAACGTCCTTTTGAACAAACGATCCTCTCCCTGAGAGGATTTTTTGACTAACGCAACCAATATCACATCATATGAACTCCTTTGAATTTACTGCTCTTTCCGGACAGGTATTAAAAATTGATGTAGGCAAGATCGTTGCCATTGTTGCCAACGATTCTATAAGCTCTTCGGTATTTTTAGAAGATGCTGAACCTGTTATTGTAAACGGAAATATTAATATGTTTTATAACAGTGCGCTGAAGCCCTGGTGCGAAGCCTGAATCGGCGATCAGCGATCAGGTTTCAGCTTTCAGCAGAAGACCAGCAATATAAAAAGGAAGTTGTGCTGACAGCTTATGGACAATCATTAAGCGGTTTGCACCACAAAAACGTGCTCTCCCTCCTGGTAGTCGTACGAAATTTCCCAGTTATTTAATTGGCATATCTGGCTTACAATGGAGAGTCCCAGTCCCGTCGATTCCGCATGTTGATTGCTTTTTCGAAAACGCTGGAAAAGAAGTTCCGTTGGAAAATCGATTGGCGGACCGGAATTGATAATGCTTAAAAAATCGGCTCGGGTGGTACAAACTACTACACTGCCCGACGACGCATACCGTATAGCGTTAGAAAGCAGGTTGGTAACCAGTATGTCTGTAAGGTAAACATTTGCATGCACCAGCAGGGGCTGCAGATCCAGTTCGGCCTTAATGCCTTTAGCACTGAGCAGTTCTTCAAGCACGTCGAATTGTTGCTTCACCACCCTGTCGATGTAAACATCTTTTTTTTCGGGAAAGGCATTGTTATCGAGCTTAGCCAGCAACAATAATCCTCTGTTGATTTTTTTAAGCCGCTCCACGCCAGACTTTGCCTGCACAACCGCTGCTGAAAGCGCTTCTCCAATGTCAGCCTGGCTGATGTGATCCAGCTTAGACTGGATGATGCCCAACGGCGTCTGTATTTCGTGAGCTGCATTTTCTGTAAACTCCCTGAGCGCCTTGTATTCTTTCTGCCCCCTGTCGGCAATATCCTGCAACGACCTTCGCAGCTCTTTAAATTCAACAATGTCGGAGTGCTCCAGTTGTATAGGTTGGTCGGAGCTTACCGAAAATTGTTTCAGGTGGTGCAGATTGTTAAAAAAAGGCTGCCACATCCTCTTGTTCATCCAATGGTTGGCTAACAAGTTTAAAGCAGTGAGCGCTATTGCCGTAAAAAAAAGCAAAATAAAAATGGTGGACGAATATTCGTTCCAGCCTATATAGGTAGTCATTACCGTTATGCGGTAATTGCCGGTTGCATTTTTTCCGGTAGAAACGAGGTAATAGTAGTCTTCTTTTTTTTGCTGCAAAACATCGTTGATCAAAGTATCTCTGAATACAGCAGCAGGAGGTATTTCATCGCCAACCTTTTCTACTGTAACCAGGGGGTATTGCACAGCATTTCCCCGTTCAATATACTTGTGTATATCATTTACCTGCAGCTCCAGCTGCTCCTTCATTTCTGCAATAATCTCCCGCTTCAGCATACAATACATTACCATGCCTGCCACCAACAGCAGCACTACTGTGATGGCAATATTGTATACCATGGTTTTTTGCAGCAGCTTCATTTTTGTACCCATTTATAACCCATTCCGTACACCGTTTTAATATAATCGGTACCGGTTTGCGTCATCAGTTTTTTTCGAAGGTTCATGGTATGTACATAAATTGTATCAAGGCTGTCTGTAGCATCATAAGCATCGCCCCATAAATGAGTCAGTATCGATTGTTTGCTTACCACCCTGTTTTTGTTGATCACGAAAAAGAGGAGCAGCTCAAATTCTTTTTTAGTAAGCGCAATTTCGTTGCCCAGGTAATGAACGCTTTTGGCATCGGTGTTGATCTCCATTTTATCAACCCGTATTACATTGTTTCCCTTAAATATTCTCCTTCGTATAATGGCGTTGATCCTTGCGTTCAACTCTTCCATATAAAAGGGCTTTGTAAGGTAATCGTCTGCGCCAAGGTTAAGCCCCGTCAGCTTATCTGCCAGGGAATCTTTTGCCGAAAGGATCAATACACCCGTATCGCTGTTTTTGCGTTTTAGCTGTTTCAGCAGCTCTATGCCGCTGCCGCCGGGCAAGGTTATATCCAATATCACCAAATCATAAATAAAAAGGCTCACCTTCTTCTCCCCTTCCTTAAGGGTAGAAGCAATTTCGCATATAAATCCCTGGTCTGCAAGAAAACGCCTGATATCTTCCTGCAACAGTAGTTCATCTTCTACCAGCAATAACTTCATTCAACAAGTTAATTTTAAAAGACGGACTCAAATTAAAATAACTAATCTGAATTTTAAAACTGGCGCCAATAGAATACCATATTACCCGGAGATGAAAAATAGCAGGTACTCACGCTATAGCCACCTGACCGCCCGCCCGGATAGCTGAGTCGGAAGAGGACAGGCAGATCGGAGACGACAAGTGTTCGAAACTTCAGCATTATCCATCAGACCGCCTGCGGCGTGCCGATGGTGCTGGATTTCGGTCGGCACGGCGAGAGCCGGCCTGACCGACCAAAACACAAGTTTCGAACACTTAAGGTCGGAGACTTCGTGCAGCAACATTTATTGTTGAATACTATTCTTTGCTATATCTTAAACTGCAGCGTAACATACGCATTCCTGCGGTCGGCGGGTATAATACCAGGGCCGGGATAACCGTCGGCGCGACGGGTAAAATATTTTCGATTCAATAAATTGTTGAGCCCGGTATAGATGGTGAACCAGCGCCAGTTATAACTCAGGCTCAGGTCCATTACGCTGAAAGCGGGAATAACGCCGTCTACTGCTGTGGGTGTTTCTTCGGCATTGGTAGCGTCGGAGTATTGTTTTGCCTGCCACGAAAACTGGTAAGTAAGGTTGAAGCGGGTATTGCCGCCCGACAGCCCGGTTCTGAACAGTACCGGCGGCACATTTTCCACCAGCTTGTCGGCTATGGCAGTGTTCTGTGTATTTACATAACGGGCATCAATAAGCGACAGGTTGGTATACAAAGCAAGCTTGTATTTAGACCTTCCCTGTGAAACAGCTTTAAGGATATCCCCTTCGAGCAACAATTCCATACCCAGGTTCCTGCTGTCCGACACATTGGTGCGCAACCTGTAAATCATAAAGCTGGTATCAACAGTAAAGATGGAGCCGATGCGATCGTTGTATTTGAGATAAAACAAACTGATGTCGGCATACATCCAGTTCCTGATATTACCCCTCACACCAAAGTCTATATTGTAGCCTCTTTCATCTTTAAGATTGGGATCGACCCTTGCATTGTTATTGGCAACTCGTATATCGTTAAAGTTGATGGAGCGGTAGTTCTGCGAAATATTGGCATATAGCTCCAGTCCATGCGCCATCTTCCACGATGTACCAATGCCGAGCAATAAAAAGGAGCGGGGGTTCGATTTGCTTTCTTCTATCTTATCATCTTCAATAAACACATTCTTTTTGTAATAATAGCCGTGGGCTTTGGTGTTGATGTGTTCAAAACGAATGCCTGGCGTAATGCTCCAGCGGGGTGTAATGGTAAAAATGTTTTCGGCAAATGCCGCTATATTGTTCCCCGGGAACCGAAAGCCTGATTTATTAGGTTCCGGGCCAATAAAAGCAAAATCAGGTCCGCTGCCATCATTCCCGTCGCCCTGTTTGCGAATGGTGAGTCCGCGATATAACCTGGCACCTACTAAAAAAGTGCTGCTCTGATCTTTCACCAGTTTATATTGATGAATGAAGCGAAGCTCCGATCCAAAGTTGTTGTACCGATCATACATGTAATCGCGGTTGCCACCAATATCAGTTCTGTTGATGTAGGTGAGTACGCCCAATGCTTCGCGACTGCCCTGCAACGTATAGTTGCGCCAGTTGAAACGGCTGTTGCTGCTAATGGCATAATCAATATTTAAACTGATGAGATTCCAGTTAACACGAAACCAGTTTCTTGCTCTTTTCGATTGTGCAGGATCTGCTTCAAACTCATCGTCTGTTAATCCACCCGGTTGCTGGGCAAGGTATTTCATCAACGTATACTCACCCGTAATTTTCAGTTTTGAGGTTACATCGTATGCGAGGTGAATGTAGGCATTGTGCTGATCGAAGTGACTGTTGGGTCGCCAGTCGTCTCCTCTTTTATACTGGTAAAAGCTGTAATAATTTAATTTTTTATTGGCTGTGGTGCCGCCAATGCTGTTGAAAGTGTTGAAGAAACCATACGATCCTACCGTTTGCCGCGTAGTGAACTCGAATGGTTTTTCGCGGGGACCTTCTTTCATTACAAAATTAATGAGTCCGCCAAACTGTGGACCATACTGCAAACTGGCGGCTCCTCTTATGATCTCAATTTTAGCCAGTGCTTCTGCCGAGGGTGTGTAATAACTTTCAGGATAGCCCAGCGCATCGGCACTGATATCGTACCCGTTTTGGCGTATGTTGAAATTGGAGGAACGATTGGGGCTTAAGCCGCGACCGCCAATGCCTAACTGCAATCCGCCCCTGTCGTATTCCCAAATGTTCAGACCGGGTATGCGTGCATATATTTGCCGGGTATTATTGCTCGCGAGGTTGGCGTTGAGGTTTCCCATATTGATCACCTCGGTTTTCTTTCCTGCATAAATTGCGGTGCCCGATACATCGCTGAGCTTGCCCGATACCGATTCACTTTTATAGCTGCTGATCACAATTTCTTCCAGCGATTCAATTTCTTTTTGCTCCAGGTTAATGTCCAGCGTCAGGTCTTTTTCCTCAAGCTGCACTTTTCGTTCGTACTTTTTATAACCGGCTGCAGAAACTACAATGGTGTAATTACCCGCATCCAATTTCGCTATCCTGAAAAATCCATTATCGTTGCTTACGGCAGTTTTGTCAGCAGGTTTTATTTCCACGGTTGCACCTGTCACCGGCTCATTGCCTGTTCGTATTGTTCCCTGCAATGCCGACAACTTTTGTGCCTGTACCATTCCCTGCAACAAACAACTCACCAATAGTATTAATATATATTTCATCATTCTCTTTTGCTTTAGGGTGTATAGGGCAACACCCAGTTATAATGCCGCCAGCTTAATTTTTCGGCAGCCAGATCTACAGTGGAATCAACAAACAATTCGGAACGCCGCCCGTTGAGCGCCACGTAAATTTCTGCGTATACGCGTGGCTGTTCTATTCCTTTGCGTGCGTATTCGGCAGCCAGGTAATGTGCGTATTTCAATATCATATCCGGCTGGGTGCTCATCATTTTTTCCTGCAGTGGTGTAAGAAAGGCTTTATTATCTACTTCGTAGAATTGCCTGCCTGTTTTATCTTTTACGGTAAAATAAGCGGTGCCGGCTTTTTCCATCAGCATTACGCGCCACGAAAAACGATACCCTTCTTCGTGCCAGAACAAATAACCAGGATACAGCAAAAAACGCAAGGGAATCATTATCTGAAGGCAAATGTAAACAACAAGCATCGCCATATAAAACCGCACGGCATGATATTTATAAACCGCCTGGGTTGCCAGGTGCTTTATTCTGCTCTTATAAAACGGCAGATATGACAACAGCCTTTCATGAAACTTCCCTGAAAAAAAGATGAGGCTGCCCACAATCATTACATATGGAAACATACCAATGGCTGGAAAGAACAGCGCGGTAGCCAAATGAAAGATCAGCACAAACAGGTAAGCAATGGGGCGTGTTTTTTTATTGAGCAGGAAGAATACAATGAACAGGTCGTATAGGGCACCGAACCACGAAAAGAGATAGGCAACCCAGGTTTCGTACATAAACGGACCTACTAATGGCAGATGGCTTTTGGCGGGCAGCCAGGTGCGCATGGGTTCGGCATTTATCAGCCAGGCGGTATTTATTTTAGCAAGTCCGGCAAAAATGTATACTATCGCCATCTGGAATTGCAGGATGCGGATGGTCCATGCAGGCGCCTGTGTACGGCGCAATTGCGGGCTGCGACGCATATCAAGCGAGTAATCGCGGCTGGCTGGCAGCCATATCATAATAAAAGAAACAAGACTTATAAAATAATAGTGGTTGAGGTAGGTTGTTACGTCTATCAACTCAACATAGGTAAATCCCAGGAAGAAAACCACTATGGCAATGCGGTAAAAAAAACCCAATGCTATAAACAATGCTGCGATAATCAATACCGCAAAAAGCAGGTGCATGCCGGTATATCCCAGGGGCTTCACCCATTCAAATCCCCAATAAGTAAAATGAAAACGCGGTTGCACATATACGGTAGTAATCCAGCCGCGCCACCAGAAGCGGAGCAGGCTGAAAAACATCAGCAATCCAAAGCTGATCCTGAAGCTCACCAAGGGGGCAATAGAAACAGGATTGCTATACAACAACCTTTTAATCGCCGTCATTGTCCATATAAGTTATCTGGACGCCGGTAGCCGAGGCCACATCGGTTTTTAGCAGTGTTAATAATTTCTGCACCTCTTTATAGGCGTTTTCAACCTTGTCTGCATTGTTGGTAAATGCTGCCGACATAGGAGCGGGAATGGCATTGAGCGCTGCCAATGCCACATCAAACTGCGCCAGCACATCGCTGTTAAGCTGTTCTTTTTTGAGCAATAAAAGGTATTCGGCAATACCGTCTTTAGCACCACCGGTAAAATAGTTTTTGAGGCTGGTAAGATTTTGAATGGCCAGCTCCTTGCTGATGGCGGCATAATACCCTTCGCATTTATCGGCAAATACAATTCCGTTCGATTGTTTGCCAAAGGGCCAGCCAATGCGGGGACCTTTCAAGGCATCCATTTCAAAAGCAAACTGGTTTACCAAAAACCCTATGGAGCTGCCTACATCGGTTTTAAGCGAGTTGACAAATGTGGTACGATACCCGTCGTTCCATTGCGAAACGGCGCCGCTTACGAGCGACTTCATTCGCGCCAGCACATCTTCTACATATTTTTTACGTTTGTTACCTTCATCGCTGGCAAACTTATCAACAGCATCAGGCTCAAACAACAGGTAATCGAGTGCGGGAAAACCCTGTAAGCTGTCTGACATTACAGGCACCGTAAAGTTGTAGTCTCCGCTGGAAATTCCAGCTTCTATTTTTGCGGTTGCAGCCGGAAATGTATTGAGATAATTGTTGAGCAGCAATGCGGCAGCCGGGCCAAAATAAGCTACAGACACATTTTCAAAGCCGAGGTAAGCATTTTTAAAAGGATCCTTTACGGCATCGCGGGTACGAACAGAAGGCGCTTCGAGAAAAGCATCCACGGCAGTTTCCAATTGACCGAGCTTTGTTGAAAGATCGGTGTAGGCGGGAATGACAATGTTGTCTGCATAGTTTTCCAGCATTCCTTTTTTAAAAGCGTCGGTACCAGCCGGTGGTTCATTGTCATTTCCATCATTACTTTTGCTGCAGGCAAACAATACAACCATTGCTAATACCACACCGCCTGCTGTCAAAAATTTCAACTTATTCATGAAGCGATCTACTTTTTAGGGTTACTTTTAAAATGCAATTGACAGTTTTTAATGCAAGCATCAAAAACTGTCAGATCACGAAATTATTAATAATAAATTTATTGAGGCTGCAACTGTCCGTACGCGGTGGTAAGGATAGCCTGTGCTTCTTTTAATTTGGTGTTACTTGCGTCGTCTGCCAGGTCCCAGAAATCGGTAGCTAAAATAGCAGCCAGCTTATTATAGTTTTCAGCCGTCAGCTTACTGTTAGCGGGGCGATACTTTAAAGCCAGCACAAACCCGGCTCCTTCAGACAAGCCATGGAATTTAGATGCTAAATCATTGGTTGCCTGCGGAGCAGTAACATAGTTATATGCCGCTGCTGCCAGAGTTTTTTCAAGGTATTCTTTAATGGTAGCAATGGCTGCATCTCTTACTGCATAATCTTTGGCGCCAATGGCTGCACGCCCTTTACGGAAAGCCTCGAACACTTTGCCCCCTGCCTGAATGTATTTGCCCCGTTCTGCAAAATAACCGCCCAAACCGAGGGGACGATCAGCTTTTTGCGGAGAAGCACTATAATTAAAAGAACTGTCGTAATCTTTAGGAATGCCTACATAACCAAAAGCAATATCCCAGTTGTGCTGCATGGCAGTGCCTTTTCCGGGCACAACGGTGCTGTTATCGTCGGTGGGTATTTTGTCGAGAATAGCGATAATATTGCTCAGGCAAAGTCCGCCCATCAATCCTTTGGCTACTGCCTGGTTGTATTCAAGTCCTTTTTCGTTCACCAAACGTTTGGTTTTAGCTTCGTTATTTTGCACCAAAATGCCCGGTACGCCTTTAGAAGCTTCTTCTTCAAAATGCTGGCTTGTTTGCACCGCTCCATCTGCTAATTGCTTAAACGCAGCAGCATCGGCAGTTTTGCCCGCCAGGTTATATGAAAAACCGTTTAATTGTTGCGCAGTATAAGGAATGTTTGAAATAGTTGCATCGGTAAACGGACTGTTCGTATTGTTCCACATGTTATTAACCACCTCCTGGCTTATCACTCCGGAGTTTCCTTTACCCAGAACGCCGGTGTATCCCACCCACATGCTGATGCGTGCGGCCGACTCTTCGTATTCAACATTATCAAATGTATATTTATCTGGTACAGTATAAGAAGGAGTGCCAGGAGTATCATCTTTATCACAAGCTGTGAACAAAAATGCGGCTCCAGCCACCAGCATCATCGATCTTAAGGTCATTTTCATGTCGTATCAATTTTGAGTCGCGAAATTACTGTTCGCCCAAATTGATCTTTTACGAAATACGGAAAATGCCAGCGAATATGGGAAATAAAAGCCGCTTCAAAAACACAACGCTTTGTCATAGTGGCAACACAACCATAAAGTGTGATTCAGCAACATATTCAATAAGAAACCTGGGTTAAATCTGCACCGGAACCCATCCTTTAAACGCATGATTTTGCAATTTTTCGGCGTAAATTTTAAAGAAAATCTAAAGAAAACTCTAAAATAGAATAAACAATGCCCTTGATGCGCGGAAGGAGGCTTGTAAAAGCAAACATGCCGCAGATCCGCAGATGAAACGCCTCATCTGCAAATCTGCGGCTACTAACGGTTTGCCGTCTATACAAGCCCGTATTTTATCTTACTGCATTCCCTGCATTCCATTCTGCATGCCTTCCTGTTGCCCCTTCAGATTCTGGCGCTTGAACAGCGACATGTCTACTTTTCCAAACCGCAGGGCAACGGTAAGTCGTACCATTTGCGGATTGTTGAGGCGATAGTAATACTGCTCAAATCCCACGCCCTGCGAATACTGATCGGACTTGCGGCTGCGGAAAATATCATTGAAGCTGAGGGTAGCCGAAGCTGCATTGTCTTTCAGGAAAGTCTTTTTGATGGCAAGGTCTACGCCGTAAAATGCTTTGATATAGCCCTGCGAAGCGCTTTGTGCCGATGACATAGGCGGTCCAAACTGCTGGGTAGTAGTAATGGGCAGGTTGGTTTTGCTCTGGTAATCGGCAGAAAGCTGGATGGTAAAGTTCTTTGGCAACTTGAAATTATTGTTCAACTTTCCAAATACACTCCACATCGGGTCTTGCGAAGTGCCTGCAATATTATCGGTATTGATCCTTGAATTATAGAGGTTCACGTTGCTGGTAAGGTCCCACCATTTTGTGATCTTGTTTACAGATGTCAGCTCAAGTCCATACGACAATGCTGAGTTGGCATTGATATAGGTGCTGATATAATCCGTTTTGCCCGATATTTCGTTTACCGCCGTATCGTAATACCTTGTAATCAGGTCGTTGGTGTATTTGTAGTAGGCAGAAGCCAAAAAAGTGTTATTGCCTTTGAACGTTTTGCTGTAAGAAAACTCTGCCGTATAGGTGAACTCAGGCACAAGGTTTGGGTTGCCTCTTGTAATATTCAAACTGTCTGTATAATCGGTATACGGAATCAACTGGAAAAAGTTAGGGCGGTTAATGCGCCGGGTTACACTGAACTGCAATTCCTGCTTGTTGTTTAATTTCTGACTGAGGAAAAGGGAAGGAAATAAGCTTACCGGGTATTTATTGCTGAACTTTTCGCCGGAGTTCAGCAGCTTGCCTGAATATTCGGAGCTTTCGGCCCTCACTCCTACTTTATAGCCAAACTTTTCGCCAATATTGCTTGCCAGCGACACATAGGCAGCATATACATTATTGGTGTTTTTATAATTGGTAGTGGCGGCGGCAATTTTAATAAAATCTTCTGCGCCGGGATAGCGTATCAGGTTTTCATTGTTGTTTTCGGTGGTGGTGAACTGTGCCCTCAATCCTGTTTCCAGCTTGGTGCTGCCCTTAAATGGCTTTACATAATCGGTTTGAACGGTAATGAAATTATTTTTTCCCGTGCTGATGTTTTGCTGCAACTGGGTGCCGCTCACATTACCGTTATCGTTGTAATACTGGGTTGTATACAAGGCATCGCCCTCGCCTTTTCCATTAAACATATTAAAGTCGGCCGTCCATTCTTCGCCCGGGGTTTTAAAATTATGTTTCACGCCTGCCTGGAAGCCGAGTGCATTGAACTCGCGCGACGATTTGGAAAACCTGTCGGAAAATTTGCTGTAGGTATTGCCACCAAACAGGCTGTCGGTGCGAATGTCAATCATTTCCTGGGGGCGGAACTTACCATTTACCCTTATTACGCTGGCAGATAAAGTGGTGCGGTTGGTTACAAAATAATCCAATCCAACTTTCCCGAATATAAACCCGCCCCTGGTTTTGTTCAGGTTATCCTGGAAAATATTGACGGCAGTATCGCCATGGTTGTAACGGTCTACCGTACCTGTAGTTCTGTTGCGCATCTGGTTGGTCATTACCGATGCGGAAAAATTAATTTTATCCTGGCGGAGATTGAAGTTGCCGCCTGCATTCCAGCCACCGCGCCTGTCTATACCCGCCATTACGTTGCCATTGTAGCCCGATTTCCTGTTCTTCTTCAACACGATATTTAAAATACCTGCATTACCACCCGAGGCATCGTATTTAGCCGAAGGATTGGTGATCACTTCCACGCTTTCAATGGCATCGGCGGGTATCTGGTCGAGCGTGAGCGTGGTTGGTCTTCCATCAACAAACAATTGCGGTGCTGCGTTGCGAAGTTTCACGTTTCCGTCAATATCAACCTGTAACGAGGGCACATTGCGCATTACATCCACCGCTGTTCCGCCGGCAGTTACAATGTTTTTATCGACGTTGAAGGTTTTTTTGTCGATGTCCATTTTCATCAATGGCTTTTCGGCAGTAACCACTACCGTTTCAAGCTGCTTTACTTCTTCCACGAGGATAATATTGCCAAGGTCTTTATCAAAATTTTTGCCCAACGGCTCAATGTCCTGTTCATAAGGTTTGTACCCTACTGCCGATATCCGCAATTTGAGCTTAGATACAATTGGTAATTCCTCCAGGCTGAACTCGCCGTTGTTGCGGGTACTCACGCCTTTTAATAATACGGGTTTCAACTTTTTTGTTTCGGGATTGAACTTATTTTCAAGGATCAGCACCGAGGCTTCCGCCAGGGCTTTTCCTGTACTATCCAACACTTTACCATACAAATGGCCTATAGCCGGGGGCGTTTTGCCGGGCGCCTGCGCAAACCCGTTCATCGCCAGTAACATCATCATTAAAAAGAAAGAAAAATATTTCATAACAGCCGTATTAGTAACGGGCACAAAAGTATATTGAGAAAAGGGTATGCTTATGGGTTTTGAGATGAGTATGCAAAAAACTGCGACGAAACCCTGTTTAAGATTGTTGACCGGTAATGGAGGTAATTACATCCTGGTAATTGCTGCCTACTGCCAGCTCAGTATTGCCTATAAAAACGCTGCTTTTACGCACGGCAGTAATATGGTGTTTGGACACGATGTGTGAGCGATGAATGCGCAAAAATTGATTGGCGGGCAACAGCTCTTCGATCGACTTCATTGCCATACGAACGATGAGCGGCTTTGAACT
This sequence comes from Agriterribacter sp., assembly GCA_051958655.1. Classification (GTDB taxonomy): domain Bacteria; phylum Bacteroidota; class Bacteroidia; order Chitinophagales; family Chitinophagaceae; genus Agriterribacter. The sequence continues at coordinate 52,240 of JBQCFW010000106.1, forward strand.
GCTTTTAAGGTGAATGCGCAAATAGTCTTTCAACCCTTCAATCCACAATATATCAGACAATACCACCTTTACCAGGCTGTAATCGGCATTTACAAATATATAGTCAACCGGTATGTCTGCTGCCGTCCCCTGTGCTTTGCGACGAAGCTGATGCAGCTCCCAGGCTTTGTTGCAGGCTTTGATGAAACGGTCGATAGGCACGGGCTTTACCAGGTAATCTACCACGTCGAGATTAAAACCATCCAACGCGTATTTTTCGTATGCCGTAACTAAAATGGCCATTGGCTTGTATACCAGCCCCTGCAAAAATTGCAGCCCGGTAAGCCGGGGCATTTGTATGTCTAAAAAAATAAGATCGATGTTCTTCTCCTGCAATATGCCCAACGCCTCAACCGGGTTAGCGCAACTCGCTACCAATTGCAGAAAGGGCACTTTACTGATATTGTCTTCCAGCAATTCAAGCGCCAAAGGCTCATCATCTATGGCAAGGCAGCGCAACATATTCAATGCAATGTAAGTTCGAGGTTTACAATAAACCAGCCATCGCTTTTTCCTATTGCCAACTGGTGGCTGTGCGGATACAGTAAATTTAAACGCCTTTTTACATTTGCCAGTCCTATCCCCGATGTTTTATCTTTTATTTCATTGCTTTCGGGGTTGTACCTGTTGCGAACCAAAAAATGAAGGCGTGTACCCACCGTATCCAACTGTATATTGATCTCTGCATTTTCAATAAACCCGGTGCCGTGTTTAATAGCATTTTCCACAAAAGGAATAAGCAGCATGGGTTCAATACGAAGGTTTTCAGCCGACCGGTTTAAACTAACGTTGAACTGTACATTGTTTCCAAACCGCTGCTGTTGCAGATCGATGTAACTTTCCAGGTAGTCGATCTCTTTTTCCAGCTCCACTGTTTCTTCCAGCGTTTCGTAAACGGTATATCGTATAAGCGAAGATAGTTTTATAAGAGAAGGCTCGAGCAGATCTGATTTTTTGCGTGCGAGCGCCACCAGGTTGTTGAGTACATTAAACAAAAAGTGAGGACTTGCCTGCGACCGCAAAAGCGATAGTTCTGTTTTAAGATTCTCGTTCTCTTTATCACGGGCAAGGTAATCCGCCCGGGCCTTATCAACTATCAGTCGGTATGCAATGCTGCTTGCCAGGAAAAACAGGAAAATAAAGAGGTTAAAAATAAGATGCCGCAGCAAGCTGAAATGTTCACCATCTGACAGGTAAATATAAAACACTGCCTGCAGGAATGCGACCAGGGCAAAACAACCCAGCGCAGCCACAATATACCGGGCAAAGAAACTCCTGGTTAGCAGCCGGGGAACGAGCACCAATGCATTCACATAAAAGAAAATAACCCACAGCAGGTTACTGGCTATGTATAATATTACCTGGCTTGCGGTGAGCGTCGCCCGTTTGTTTGCTTCGGCATTATCTCCGTGCGGGCGTACGAGAAATGGCAGGCAAAACAGGCCGATCCATATAACGGCATGTATTGTAACTATCCATACTTTTTTGGTATACCACGCAGACTTCATTTTGGAAAAGTAGAACTTTCTGCCCAAAGCCATTGCCGCTTTGCAAAATGATGCGATGAATCCGGCTTTTTTTGAGATGAAGCGGGGAAGCGGTCAGCCGTCAGCCATCAGCCATCAGCCATCAGCTTTGAGCAGCAACACTTCTGCCTTCTTACTTCCCACTCCTTACCACCAATCACTTATCCCTTATCACTTACTCCCTCCAGCTTCAACTCCACCGTACAGCCTGCGCCGGGAGAAGAGCGGATATCGAGTTGTGCACCTATAATCAATGCTCTTTCTTTCATGCCCAGTAAACCGAGCGTTTTAGGTTGGGCAGCCGTGGTGCTGTCAAAACCTTTCCCGTTATCGGCTATGCTCATCGTAAGCAATTCATCTTGTAAATGAATAAATACATTTACTTCCGTTGCTTCTGCATGCCTGGCTACATTGGTAAGACACTCCTGGAATATCCTGAAAAGTGCTGTAGCTATCTGTAAAGGAAGTTCTATATAAGTTGGGGTCGACCGGATGCGTACCGGTATATGGTAGCGTTGCGTAAAGCTGTCGCTATACCACTGCAAGGCAGCCAGCAGTCCAAGGTCTTCCAGCGGTCCTGCCCTTAATTCGGATGAAAGTTTTCTTACAAACTTCACCCCTTCATCTGCATTGGTTTCCATCGCTTTCAACCTTTCTATTACAAGCGGGTTAACATCGGTTCCAATCTTTCGTTTTACGGCATGCACATCCATTTTAAAAGCGGTAAGCAGTTGTCCGAGCTGATCGTGCAGTTCGCGTGCAATGCTTACCCGTTCTTCTTCGCGTACAGAACTTAGGTGCGCCGTTAACCGCCTCAATTCTATATTCAATTGTTCAGATGCCAGTATCTGCTCCCTGGTTTCGTTATTGGCTACCTGCAACCGCGACAACATGGTGTTGAAGGACTGCGCCAACGCTCCTACTTCATCGGTACGATGCACGGGAACGGGCGTGCTTTTATTGCCTTTTCCCAACGCAGTTACAGATACAATCAGATCGTTCAACGGACGGGTTAAATTTCGGGCCATGTGCCAGGCAATAAAAAGACTTAATGCTATTAACAAAGCACCCATTGCTACCATCCATTTCAGGAATAATACAGACCCGCGAAATGCCAGAGAACGTGGCGCTTCCATTACCACCAGCCAGGGCGTGCCGGCAATAAACTCATAGCTGCCGATCTGCGCATAGCCTTCCTTTTTGCCGTATTCGTATATGCCTCCGGGTTTGGAAGCATTGGGCGGAAGCTGGTAGGATACAGGTTTGGAAAGATCGGTGAACAGGCTCCCGTCTTTATTGCCTACCAGTAGGGCAACACCTCGGCCGGCCAACGCAGAAAACTGGTCGAGCACTTTGCTGGTAACGCGCACCTGCCGGCAACGCACCACATAACCTTTTACCTGCCCTCCGATTTTTACCGGGGCCACCACGGGATAATATACCGTATCATTTAGCTTATAAATGTAACCGGCTTTTAAGCTGCCGTCCGGAATTGTTGGAATGTACCGGCGTACATCCTCATCTGCTGCCAGGCTATTCCGGTTAGAAGACAGTAACAGGTCAAACTGGTTATTGAAAAGAAAAGTGCGCTCATGTATATGATTGCCGGCATAGCGGTTCAACACTTCCAACGCTTCGGCGATATTGCGGCTGGAATCGAAATATTGTTGCAAATGCACAGAAGCTGCTGCTTCTGCGGTGGACTTTACCATGTCGTCGATAGACTCTGAAAACATGGAGCTTGCCTGGGCAGTTAACGACTTTATCCTTTCGCGGGCTGAGCCTGCTTCAATTTTACGGATGCTGAAATATGAAATAGTGATAAAAAGCCCTACTACTATAAAAAGAAGCAAACAGGTTAATAAAGGAATGCGATGATGCAAAGACAATCCTTTCAACGGTCCTACCATTCGTTTACGCAAAGAAGCTGTATGCATGACGCCTTGTTTATTTCAAAAAATGCCATAAAGTGAGGAGTAAGAATCAGCTAGCAAAACCATGAGTTAGCATACAAAAGATACCGCGGCAAGTTAAACTACCAAAAGAGCAAAACCAATAAGTATTTACCCATAAAATCGTAACAATCGCGGACCTCAAATGAAATAAACCGCACGTTTCAGCCAAATGCTATATTAAAAAACGACAATGTCAATGATAAATGTTACACAACAGATCCAAATAAAAGCAGGTATAATAGTGATTGCCTGCATGTAAAACGTCCGAATATCGGTTATACGTTACCGAAAGTTATATTAAAAATACATGAAATGATTAAAAGTTGCTGCACCGGTATTGAAATTATCCTCCACCGGAGCCATTGGCCTGGTTGAAATTGCCGGTTCTTTGCAAAAATAGTTGCAGGAAAGAGGTGACGGAATACTTTGGAATTAGATCAATGTTGGGTTGAGTGTGAGGAAGATGGCTATTCGATCATCGGTTATAGCAAAAATGTTTATTTTGCAAAGCCACTTGTGAAAAGCACGTCGATCTCGCGCAGATACCGTGCTCATGTTATGTAATAAAACTAATAACGATGGAATCAGGAGCACAACTTTCGCACCGTTTTACAGAAGTGATTTTAAATGGCCGCTGGATTGCCAATACCAATTTCAAAGATCAGCTATCAACGTTGGATTGGACGCTTGCAGTAACAGGCATACATTCCCTGAACACCATTGAATTGCTAACGCGGCATATACATTATTATATTGCGGGGGTGATAAAAGTATTTGAAGGAGGACCGCTTGATATAAAGGACAAGCACAGCTTTGCTTTTACGCCGGTTCAATCGCAAAAGGAATGGGACGATGTAAAGCTTCGGCTTTGGGCAGACGCAGAAAAATTTGCAAGCCTGGTGGAACAAATGCCTGAAGAAAAACTATCGTCTGTTTTTGTGGATGAAAAATACGGAACCTATCGCCGCAATATCGAAGCCATGATAGAGCATTGTTACTACCACCTGGGGCAGATAGTGTTGCTTAAGAAAATAGTGCTGAACAAAAGCTGAGAAGCTGTCAGGTATCAACGGTCAGCAACTAGCTATCAGTGAAGGATAACTGAAAGCTGATAGCTGAAGGCTGACAGCCCACTACTACGTAACCGCATGCAGGGTTTGATACTTTTTGGGCGTAAGATTGGTAATACTTTTAAACTGCTGGTTGAAATTGGACAGGTTTTGAAAGCCGCTCCGGTAACATACTTCGGCTACCGACATTTCTTCGTTGATGAGCAACTTGCAGGCATACCCTATTTTCATTTCAATTACAAACTGGGTATACGATTTACGCGTTCTGCCTTTAAAATAACGACTGAAAGCGGTAGGGCTCATATGCGCCACGGATGCTGCTTTGGACAAGCTTACATCTTCCTGGAAATTGTTCATGATATACTCATACACACGTTTTAAACGGTCGGCATCGGTGTAGTTAATAGAATTGGTAAATCCTTCGGAGCACAACTCTTCTAACTGGGACGACTCCGAAAGCAATTTTAAAATGTTGAGCAGTTGCAATACCCGTTCGGCCCCGACAGTTCCTTCAATTTGCTTCATCAAACGTGCTATTTTAGGAACCAATGCCTCGCTTACTTTCAGCCCGCGCTTTGACCGTTCCAGCAGCCGTTTTATTTTATACATTTCGGGCAGATTAAAAAAAGCATCGCCTAAAAAATTTTCCAGGAAATGGATCACGAGGGCTTCCGAGGCGTCGCTGGTCTTTTCGTCGTCGTTACGCCAGGTATGGGGCAAGCCTTTTCCAATCAACACCAGGTCGCCCACTTTAAACCTTTCAATATGATCGCCGACCATGCGGCTGCCATTGCTCTTTTCAATGAGTGTTAACTCGTACTCATCGTGAAAATGCCAGATACCGGGAAACTGATCGCTATACGAATAGCGGTTAATGCTAAACGACGACTTTTGAGGAACATTTACTTTTATAAGAAGCGGCTGCATAGTGCAAAATCTGCTTCAATATAAAGCAATAATTCAAAGTGAAAAAAAATGAGGTATAACAGTTTGCCAACATCATTGTGTTAGCTGCAGGAGAGAAATTTTTTCCCGGAAATGGGCGCAGATCTTATAACACGGCGTTGCGGTGCTGCCAGACCTGTGCCTTGCTTATTACCTGGCATAATCGAAAACCATTTTACAACCAAATACCATTGCATTGCAAAACAAGTAATCACAAAATCACCGGTCTGCACACGCTTTATATCCACGCTACAGACCGGCGCTAAAAAAGCGCTACTATATTCTCCGTAGTCTGCAATTACACAACCCGGTTGTTCACCGCTCCCGTAGTAAGTCCCCTCACCAATTCTTCTGCGGCCATACGCTGCAAGGTTGGAACGCTTCTTTCACTGTACCAGGCAGTATGAGAAGTGAGTATTACATTATTACAATGGGTAAGCGGATGATCGGCTGGCAGAGGTTCTTTTTCAAAAACATCCAGCCCGGCAGCCAGGGTGCCTTCGCTTAATTTTGCTGCCAATGCAATGGTGTCGATCAAACCACCGCGCGAAGTATTCACCAATATGGCTCCTTTCTTCATTTTGCGCAATACCTTTTCGTTGATGAGGTGATGCGTTTGCGGCGTGAGTGGCAAATGCAGGGAAATAATGTCTGCCTCTTCAACCAGCCTTTCAAAATCAACATGCAAAACGCCCAGCGCTTTCATTTGTGCTTCTGTTACAAAAGGATCGTAAGCCATCTTTTTAAACCCGAAGGGGTCTGTTCTCTTCAATACTTCTCTCGCTATTCTGCCAAAGCCAACAGTGGCAAACTTCATTTCGTAAAAAGGCAAAGCCGGTTGCGGGGGTATAATTTTCCATTCGCCACTCACTGTACGGTTATGCGTAGTAGTAAGTTGCCGTGCCAGCGCAAGCGCAAGAGCCACAGTATGGTCTGCCACCTCGGCAATGCAATAATCGGGCACATTACAAACCACGATGCCTTTGTTCTTTGCGGCTTCCAGGTCGATATTATCTACGCCAATGCCATACCGCACAATAAGCCGGCATTTTTTCAACCTATCCATTACAGCAGCCGTTACCGGCGCCCATTGCACCAGCAATGCCACAGCATCGGCACCGTGGGTCAGCACATCTTCTGCAGTTTTACATTGCGCCGTATAGAATGCAAAGCCGGCGGCTGTTATTAAACGTTCTTCCTGTTCAACATGCTTAAATCCATAGTCTGTAATCAATACTTTTTCCATACGATATGCTTATTCAAATACAATCACCGATTTTATATGGTTTCCTTTAGCTTCCATCATATCAAAAAATGCCTGCCTGCCGTTCTCTAACGGGTAATAATGTATCCACGAGCTCACATCTACTTTGTCGTCGGCAATCAATGCCAACGCATCCCTCATATCGCTTTGGGTGGCAGCATAACTTCCCATCACACTTTTTTCAGGAAGTATAATATCATAGCTTAACAAGGATTTGCTGTTATTGTACAGTCCTATTATCAACAATGTTCCGCCTGGCTTTACAATATCAAGCCCCATTTTATTTGTTTCGGGAGCGCCCACGGCATCAATCACCAAATCAATGGGTTCACCTTTTGTGAGCGTGTTTACCGCATTTTCCACAATTTGTGTTAGAGGATTGACCACACCCGTTGCGCCTATATTTTTAGCTACCTCCAAACGTTCTTCTCTTATATCGGCAACAATTGTATTTACATGCCGCAATGCTCTGAATGCCTGCTGGGCTGTTAGCCCGATGGGGCCGGCGCCTATTACCAGTACATTTTTTAAAGGAAGGTGCTCTGTAAGCTTCACCAGGTGAACGCCATTGGCTAATGGTTCTGTAACAGCGGCTTTCCTGGGATCTGTATCGGAAGACATTTTTATGAGAGACGCAGCCGGCACATTTACATAAGCGCCAAAGGCGCCGTTGCGATGCATGCCAAATACCTCCCGGTCTTTGCACAAATTCGTTTTGCCTTCTTTACAGCTATCGCACTTGCCGCAAAACACAATAGAGTTGCTGACCACAGTAGCTCCTTTTGTCCAATCTTTCACTTCGTTCCCCACGGCTTCAATAACGCCACAAAACTCGTGTCCCATAATAAGCGGGGGTATGCGCCTTGGGCTTTTGGTTTTAAAAGTTTCCAGCTCACTGCCGCAAATGCCGCAAGCACTTACCTTTACCAATACTTCGTTGGGTTTGCAAACGGGCATGGGCTGTTCTGTTAGCAACAGTTCATTGTGGGCTGGGTAAAATAACGCTTTCATCCTGGGCATTTTATATCCTCATTTACGTTAGGTTATATCATTATTATTGTTGAAACAGGTGCATTGCCCGGAATGATTACCGCAGCATGGCTAACCAAAGTTTACGGCCTGATTATTTATACTTTAATATGTATTTGAAAGGCGGGTCATTATTCAACAGGTTATGCTTGCACGTTAGTGCTGTCTACCATTGCTACCGCACGTATAGGCGAACCATCCCTTCCTTTAAAATTGAGAGGGAACCCCATGAAAGTAAATTGGTCTGGTACATTGTTCAAATTGGCCAGGCTTTCAACCACCACAATTTCCGCAGGCAAGAGTATATGATGCAGTTCATACCAGTCTTTACCAGGCGTAGGCATATCCATTCCCAGCATTCTTATTTTTTTATCTGCCAGGTACCTTGCTGCTTCCTGTGTAAGCGACGGGAAGTCGGAGAAAAAATAGTCTTTGCCAAAATGGAAATGCCATCCGGTTTCAAAAATGATTTTTGCCTCGGGCTGCAACAGATGTTCGTACGGCAGAAAATCCGCTACCGTTATTTCTTCGTTGGCCTTTTTGGGTATGCGCAACAAATGCGTTACTCCATAAAACCAATGCAAGGGCATTTGGTCGAGTGTTTTTCCATCGTCGAGAAAATGATACATCGCATCGAGATGCGTTCCCTGGTGCGAGCCGATAGAGATCTGTGTTATATTGTACCTCAGCGTTTTGGTATTACCGTGAGGTATGATGCTCAGTTTTGGATCGCTTGGAAAAGTTTGCTGCCCGTGCTCGAGCGGGTGCGATAAGTCAATCAGTTGCATACTTTCTTTTTTATTTTGCCAGGTACCCGCCATCTACCAATAAATCGCTGCCGGTAATAAAAGAAGCATCATCGCTTGCCAAGAAAGCAGCGGCGGCGGCTACTTCTTCTACCCTTCCCTGCCGGTTGAGCAGGTGCATAGCTGATGCCCGTTTGTTTTCTTCTTCAATATCAAGCCCCAGCTTCTCACAGGAATCAATAAACGCCTTAGTATAAATATAGCCCGGGCACAATGTATTTACTCTTATTCCGTCTGGTGCCAAATCCTGTGCCCAGCATTTGGTCAATCCCCTTATCGCAAACTTAGTGGCGTTGTAGGTAGCAAAGTTCGACTGACCTATAAAACCACTCACCGATGAAAAGTTGATGATGCTTCCGCCACCATTCTTCCGCATTTGTGGCACAATGTATTTTGCCATAAGGGATGTTCCGCCAATATTCACCGCATTCACCTTCGCCCAATCTGCCTCTGTTGCATCTACTCCTTTAAATATAAAATAAGCCGCAGTGTTTACCAGGATATGTACGTTGCCTACTTTTGCAGCAATATCGTTACAGGCATTTTCTACAGCTGCTTCATTGCTGATATCTACCTGTACAAAATGAGCTTTGATAGCCTTCGCTTTGTTTTCATTATCGGGTTGCAGGTCGGCAATAATTACTTTGCATCCTTCTTCATTCAATCGCTGTGCGGTGGCATAACCAAGGTCGCCCAAACCACCTGTTACCAATGCTATTTTACCGGTTAATCCTCTCATAAAAACTATTTTATCAGCCTGGCATACTAAACCGGTATTTACCCGATGCCAGATTTAATGACGTATGGTTGTCTTTTTTTCCCGCTATCCTGATGTGCTTACTACCGGAAACGGGTACTCCGTTTTCAGTAATCTCTTTTGTTGCCGGCAGTATGAGCGTTGCGGTAGTATTGGCGGGAATGTCTACTTCAACCGACAATGTACCGCCTTCTTTTTTCCACGATACTTCAATTTTTCCGGTAATCGCTTTGTAGCTTCCTTTTGCCCAGGTAAGCGAACCTCCCGGAGTAGGCTTTAAAATGAAGTGGCGGTAGCCGGGCTGTGCTTCATCATAATTAATACCAATGATCGTATTGTGCATCCACTCGCCCACAGAACCAATGGCATACTGGTTGAACGAATTCATTTGCCAGCGCTGAAAGCCCCTGCCTTTTACATAACCATCCCAACGCTCCCAAATGGTAGTGGCGCCCTGGTCGACCGAATACAACCACGATGGAAATCTTCTGCTCTCTAACAGGCGATATGCCACATCGGTATGGTTGTTCTGGCTCAACTGGTTCATCATCCTGGTTATGGTTTGAATACCTGTCGACACCCGGTAATCATATTCCGCTATAGCATCAACCATCAGCTTTGCCGCATTGGCCCGCAGATTTTCGGGCATGAGGTTAAACTCTAACGCCAACGCATATCCCGCCTGTGTTTCGCCTTTCACGCGGCCGTCTTTGTCTATAAATTCTTTTACAAATACCGCTTTTATTTTTTTAGCGAGGTCATTGTAAAACGCATGCTCTTTCTTTTTACCCAGCACTTTAGAGGCATCTGCCAGTATTTGTGTTGAATAAGCGAAGAAAGCGGTGGAGAAAAGATCTTTAGGAACACTGCCTTTGTCTGTAGGATATCCTTCTGCCTTGATAGTATTGCCATTTACCCAATCGCCATAATCTTGTCCAACCGCTTTTACGCGTATCAGGTTAGGGTTTTCTTTATAAACGTGGTCGATAAAATGTTTCATCGACTGATAATGTTGTTCCAGTATTCTTTTATCGCCGTAATTCAGGTATGCTTTCCAGGGTATAATAATGCCTGCATCGGTCCATCCCGGCGCATCATAAAAAGTCATACCCACTTGTGGTGCGTAATTGGGATAGCGTCCTTCGGGTGTTTGCCGGTCGCGAATATCCTTAAACCATTTGCTGTAAAAAGCACCGAGGTCCATATTGTAAATGGCGGTCTGGCAAAAGATCTGTGCATCGCCCATCCAGCCACAACGTTCATCGCGCTGTGGACAATCTTCGGGTATCCCGTGTAGATTGCTTAGTTGCGTCCAGACAATGTTTTTCCATAACCGGTTAATATCATTATGCGAAGAGCTGAAATCGGAAACCAGTTCCGAAGCAGAGGCTACCACTTTACCCGTTACATTTTCAACAGTAGGCGGCTGCGTAAGTCCCGCTACTTCCACAAAACGAAATCCATGATAAGTGAAACGGGGCTGATAATCTATAGTAGTCTCACGGGCAGGAATATACGTATCGGTTTGCTTGGCGGTGCGGAGATTTTGCGTGTACAACGTGCTGTCTTCCATCAAAATTTCCGCATGTCGTATGATTATTTTTTTCCCGGGATTGTAGGGCAATTTAATATGGACCCAGCCCGCCATATTCTGCCCCATGTCAAAAATATAGTTGCCATTGGGCGCTCTAAAAACATTAATCGGTTTTATTTCTTTCACAATCCGGATGGGTTCATTGATCTGCGCATTGAGCGTGATCTTTACAGTATTGTCTACCGCAACATCGTCCCAGCGCCGCGTATCCAATCCGGGCTTCATCCATCCGGCGGGTATATATCTTGCATCAAAGAGTTCTCCATCGAAGATGGAAGCTTCTTTCATCGGTCCATCTGGCAATATTTTCCAGCTTTCGTCTGTAACTACCAGTTCCCTGGAGCCATCTGTAAATTCAATTTCCAGTTGCGCCAGCAGCCTCCTGTCGAAACCATAATTGCCTCGCTGCGGTTTGCCATGCGTAAACAGCACACCGGCATACCAGCCATCTGCCAGCATTGCGCCTATAACATTGGTATTGCCGGTAAGCATTTCCGTTACGTCGTAAGTCTGGTATTGCACGCGGGTAAAATAATCCGTCCATTCGGGAGCCAATATCCTGTCGCCAATCTTTTTGCCATTCAGGTACATTTCGTAAACACCTAATGCGGTTGCATAGAGCTTTGCCTTTTTTACCCGCTTTTTTATAGCAAATTCTTTCCGGAGCAGCGGCGATGGTGGAATAATATTTTCATCCTGCACAGTTACAGGTTGCACTGTAGGGGCGCCTATCCATTTGGCCTTCCAGTCTGCTTTGCTGAGCAACCCCATCGAAAAATGCTGCGCTTCGCTCCAGCCCGACGGGTTGTTTTGTTCATCCCATATCTGCAGTTTCCAGAAATAATCTTTGCCAGATGCCAATGGCTTTCCGTTATAAGAAATATGAAAACTTTCGTTAGCGGCTACTTTACCAGAATTCCACACATTGCCTTCGTTCCTGCCAATGGCTTCTTCACTATCTGCCACTATCAGTTGATAAGCTTTCTGGCTTTTGCCTCTTTCGGTTGAAACCATTTCCCAACTGAACCGGGGATGCGCGGCATCAATCCCGAGCGGATTGTTAAGATACTCGCAACGCAGGTTGGCAATTTGAAACGGGGTTGGGGGATCAGGGCGTATAAACGACATGGAAGCCAGGGAAACCATTAAAAAAAATCCGGCAGCAAATAACTTCTGTACAACTTTCATCATAGCATTCGTTTAACAATCGGGATACACAATATAAATAATTTTGTTATGCCATAGCTTGCGCGTGTTCGTTACTGTCGTTTCCCCGACTGTTTTGACTATTAATCAATCGTTAGTAATATCAGTTTGTTTAGAGGAATGAAATTAGAATGCATCTTTCGCTTAAACTTACAGTTAGATATCTAAAAAATATGCTTTTATAACATTGTAACTGATTAAGAGCCGTCAGCTTTCAGGTATCAGCAGTCAGCGTTCAGCGTTCAGCAGCACAGTTTGTTTTGAGTTTAGCGTTTGGGCCTCGCTCACCGTAAACAATAAACACCAAACGCTAAACTGATTTGCTGAAAGCTGAAAGCTGATTGCTGACGGCTACAGCTCACCAGCTTTTGTTTGCAGCAACGGTTACGTGATGTGTACCTGGCGATAGATTGATTACAGGAGCATTATTTTGATAACTGACAGGTTTAACGGGCTTCCCGTTCAGCAGCAGTTTTGCATCTTTTTGAACAGGCAGCATCAACCTGGCTTTGGTATTTACAGGTATTTCTACATGAATGGAAAACATACCGTCTTTTAACTCCCAGTTGCTCCTGATCCACCCATATGGCGAATGAAAGCTGCCACTGGCAGCATGGATATTGCCTGTTGGCTGTGGTTGAATAACAATATTTTTGAAGGCTACCGAATGCTCACTCTGCCGGATACCCGCAATACCTTCGTGAAACCATTCCAGTATATGCCCCATTGCCAACTGGTTTTGAGATGCCTTGCCATCCCAGGTTTCAATTAACGCGGTGGCGCCCATGTTTAACTGGAAAGCATAACCGGGTGCGTCGGCGCGTTGGGTAATGTTATACAGCACTTCGGGAAGATCGTTTTGGTACAAGGCTTTTACCAGGAATTTATGCCCTACATCGCCGGCAGTGAGCCGGTTGGAATCTATTTGTTGTATTTGATGAACGAGATTGTTTAATACCTGCTGTTTGTATTGAGCCTCTACCAAACCTAAACATAACGGCATAGCCATTGCCGTTTGGCTACCGGTGGCATATATCTTCCGCTCTTCATCAAACCATTTTTGATTGAATGCCTGTTTAATGAACGCGGCTAATTGTTTGTATTGAGCAGCGTCGGTTTTTTCACCAATAATTTCAGCCATAAGGCTTAACGCTTCTATTGCTTTAAAATAATAGGCAGTAGCTGTGATACCTGTGGGCGTTACTTTGCCAACATCCAGCCAATCGCCCAGGCCATACAGCAGCAGGTTGTTTTCGGCTTTGCCTTGAAGGTATTGAGCATACGCTTTCATCATAGGGTAAGCTTTCCGGATCATCATCGTATCACCATAAAACTTATACAGGAACCATAAATCAAGAATGCCGGTGGTTCCCCATTCAGGAGAATCTACAAAAGGTCCGTCAAACTGCATATACTCCGGTGCAATGTCGGGTATCAGACCGTTGCCGTGCTGCGCATCCTTCATTTGCTGAACCAGGCCGCGATACATATTATACATGTTGTAATTGTAGTTGATGGCTGTTCGCATAAAGTTCTGTTCTCCCTGCCAGCTAAGTTTTTCACGTTGGGGATTGTCCGTTATATAGCTTTGTATATTACTTTTTATGGCATAATCGATCAGTTGGTAAATACGGTTCAGTAAACTGTCGGAGCAGGTAAAAGATCCATTAGAAGGTGTGCTGTTTCGGTTATGCATCAGCTTTATTTCCGAAACAACCGGTTTGTCGGAACCCTCACCCGGCTGCCCGGCTCCTTCCACCTGCACATAACGTACGGCGAAATAAGTAAAAGAGGGCTGCCAGGTTTCTTCCTCCTTACTGCTTATCGTATATTGATAACAGTGAGGGATTACCCCGTCTGCCTGGTTCACCTTGCCGTCTTTAAAAATCAATTCGGAAGGCGTAAGTTTTACAACCTGGCCAGGTTTGCCTTTTATTTTTATCCGGGGGATGCCCGAAATGTTCTGGCCAAAATCATACAATACTGTATTGTCATCTATTCTTTTCACCTGCTTCACCGCGAACGAGTCTGCTATAATGACCGGGTAATCTGTTTCGGGCAATAGTTTGCCCTGAGGTAAAGAAGTAAGAAGCGCTGGTTTCCAGTCTGCATCGTCGAACCCTGGTCTGTTCCATCCTTTTTGCAGAAGCCTGGCATCAAAATCCTCTCCGCCATAAATGCTGTTAAATGTAATGGGCGACGGCTTTGTTTTCCACGACGGATCGCTTACAATGTATTCGTAACTGCCATCATCGAATTGCAGTTTCAGCAACGCTATCATTTTGGGTGTGCCATACGAACCGGTTCCTTTAACATATCTTTCCTGCGAAATATGATAGAAACCATTGCCTAATACTACCCCTATTGTATTGGCTCCGTTCGCAATCGCTTTTGTAACATCATAGCTATTGTACAAAACCGTTTTATCGTAATGCGTCCAACCCGGTGCGAGAAAGGCATTGCCAACCGGAACTTCGTTGATACTTGCCTGGTAGTGACCTAAACCGCTTATAAACAGCAACGCTGAATTCACCGGCTTCGATACGTTGAACGATTTGCGCAGCAAAGGGGCTGCAGTTTTTTTTACCATCCTGGGATCTCCATCTTTCATTCTACCATGTACAAAAGGCACAACGCGTGCAGCCGCGGGTGCATCTTCATATCCAATCCAGCGTGCCTGTTTCCAATCTGCCGGCTCAAATATTCCCGTAACCAACCGCTGAGTGCTGCTCCAGGCAGAGGCAATATTGTTTTCATCCCATACCCGCACCTTCCAGTAATAGGTTTGCGCAGCTTGCAAAGCAGGACCTTTGTATAACACCTGTATGCTTTGTTCGCTTTTAACGATTCCGGAATTATAAACGTATGGCTGCTTTCCTAAACCTGATTCGGTGAGGGCAATGATCAGTTGATAGGCAGTCTGGCGCTGGCTATTTTTGGACGAAGAAAGTTCCCAGGAAAAGAAAAACTCACGCGTATGAATACCTGTAGGGTTAACCTTGTTATCGCACAAGGCAGCATCCACAACCAACTGCGCCCGGGTTGGAACAACCTGTATAAACAGCAATACCACAAAGATTAACACCGGTTTAATGCGTATATAGAATTGTGCAATCATAAAAAAGGTTCTATGGCGAATTTCCTTGTATTTCATTATGGCATTTTTTACAAGATTAACCATGCAGGCTTTTCCTTTCAAATGTTTTTATAGCATTTTGTAATGCTTTTATGGGATTCGGATGGATTGAATCCATCCTTACAATATGTGACCGAGCCATGGCTCTTTCTGTTTGTAATGATAGAAAGTCGCAGAATCGTAATCACCCCCTCCCAATTAACGTTAACGTTTACACGACATTTTTTGGATTTGGCTACATTCTGTCAACCAAGCAGTTAGCTGCAGACAATACTGTTTAAAGAAAGATTTTTTTGGACATTTATAAAAGTCCACTATTTTTGTGGACTAATATGACTCAAATGCTTCAGACACGCTACAACACTTGTCCTCCCCGGAGGAGAAATCTATAGGCACAATTTTACCAGACATTTTTACAGCATCCCGATAACGTGCAGCGATCTGCACAGGGCCTTGTATTATCCTGGCACCACAACTATTACCCACAAACATTATCATAGTTTATGAGCAAAAGACTCAAGCGGTTCATGTACTCGAAAAATTTACTGTTATACTTTTTTAGCGCCGCACTTTTCCTGCATCCTTTTTCAACGCGTGCGCAGGATAATACCGTACTGGAAATATCCGGCAACGTTACCGACCAGCAAAAAAGCGAACCTATCAGCAATGCGAGTGTTCAAATTAAAGGAACCATTGCGGGCACGGTTACTGATAGTAAAGGCAACTTTAAATTCCGCACAAAAGTTAAATTGCCTTTTACCCTGGTATTCAGCTCTATTGGATTTGAGCCGCAGGAAGTGGAAGTAACTGCTACCGGATCACAGCTGCAGGTTGCATTGGCTACTCAAACAGTACTGGGCAACGAAATTGTGGTAAGTGCTTCGCGTGTACAGGAAAAAATTATGCGCTCACCGGTGGCAATTGAAAAACTGGATATCCGCGCTATCAAAGAAACACCTGCGCCCAGCTTTTATGATGCGCTGGAAAATGTAAAGGGAGTGCAAATGACCACCTCGAGCTTAACTTTTAAAGTACCTAATACACGTGGCTTCAACATACCCAACAATTTCCGTTTTATGCAACTGGTAGACGGTGTAGACATGCAGGCTGCTACTTTGGGTGTTCCGCTGGGCAATGCCATCGGCCCTACAGAACTCGATATTTCGAGTGTTGAAATTACGCCAGGCGCTGCATCTGCTTTATACGGCATGAATGCTATTAATGGTATGGCGAACCTTATTACCAAAAGCCCGTTTACGCACCAGGGATTGAGCATTTATCAAAAAACGGGGGTGAACCATGTAGATGGCATTGACCGCAGTCCAAGCCTGCTAACAGAAACGGCTATCCGCTACGCCAGGGCATTCAATAATAAGTTTGCATTCAAGATCAACGGTTCTTACCTCCGCGGCACCGACTGGGTTTCATCGAGCGCGGTAGATCAAAATCCTAATTCAAAAAATACAGCCAATCCTGCTTTTGCTGAATTAAATGGCGCGGGCAATAACCCGGCTTATGATGCCTGGAATAAATACGGAGATGAGAACAATAATGCTGTTACCATCAATGGTGTTAACTACAATGGTGCCAGCCGCACGTTTATTTTAAGAAGAACAGGTTATTGGGAAAAAGACATTGTACAACCAACGGTTGACAACTTAAAATTCGACGCGGCCTTACATTACCGGGTAAGCGAAAAAGCAGAATTGTCGTACAGCTACCGTGTTGGCAAAATGGACGGTGTGTTTCAGCGCGGTAACAAGATACAACTGGATAATGTGGTGGTGCAAAGCCATAAGCTGGAGCTGAAAGGCGATAATTATTTTGTTCGCGGTTATATGCTTTTGGAAAACACAGGCGATTCTTACAACGGAAAGCCTATGGCTGATAACCTGGATCTTAACAATGGCACCAATTCGCAATGGGGCGCCAAATTTAAAACAGCGCTGCAGCAGGCTATTGATAATGGGCAAGACCTTGCCACCGCAATGCAAACCGCCCGTGTTGCTGCCGATGCGGGAAGGGTTGAGCCTGGCACACCAGCTTTTGAAGCTTTAAAAAATACCATTCGCAGCATCAACAACTGGGATATTGGATCTGTAGTATCGGGCGCTCCGGCAACGGGCGGTGCATGGCTGAGCCAGAAAAGTCACACTTATCATGTGGATGCGCAATGGGATCTTTCGAAATACATTAAAGTGGTTAACATTCTTGTAGGTGGCGACGCCAGAATTTACGAGATTATACCGGATGGCAATAATTTCGTTGACTTTAAGCGCCCGCTTGCCGAAAGAAATGTTCCTGACAAGGATGGAAAGTTTGGCAGTAACGTGTACTATAAAAAGTTCGGCGGATTTGTGCAGCTTACCAAAACCTTTTTTGACGATAAGCTGAAAGTGTTTGGATCGTTGCGCGTGGACTATAATCCTGAATTTACGGCCAAACTAAACCCGCGGGTAGCCTTTGTGTATACTGCCAATGAAAAACATAATTTCAGAGCCACCTATCAAAATGGCTTCCGGTTCCCCGCATTGTTCGAAGCACTTTCGTTTGTGAATAACGGTAATGTGCGCCGCGTGGGTGGTCTTTCCTACATCAACGAAGGGCTGGGATACCTGGACAATTCGTATACGCTTGAATCGGTAAACACTTTTAATGCGGCTTATAATAAAGATCGTGATCCGTCTTTACCAAGCAACCAGGTAGACAATGCGGCTGCCTTAAAAAACAGGGATTTGCTGGTAGTTACCAATCTTGAGCCTACCCGTCCCGAACGCATCAACTCGTTTGAAGTGGGTTATAAGGGATCATTGCTGAGCGGCAAACTCATTGTTGACGTGGATGCTTATGCGAATATATACGACGGCTTTTTAGGACAGGTGGAAGTTTCCGTTCCGCAAACAGATAAGATCGGCACCGACGCATCGGTGATAGATATGGTGCAGGCGAACCGCAGCAAGCAAACAAGGTACCGGGTATACACAAACGCAAAGAATACCTATAAAAATTATGGGTCGTCATTGGGTGTAACGTATAATTTTTATAAAAAATATACAGTGGGCGGCAACGTAAACTACAACAACATTGCAGCAAACAAAACCAACGACATTTTTGTTACCGGCTTCAACACGCCGAAATGGGTTGCCAATATCAACTTTGGTAACCGTGAGGTAGTAAAAAATCTTGGCTTTAACATTGTATGGCGCTGGCAGGATAGTTTTCTGTGGGAAAGCCCGCTTGCCAATGGTACAGTAGATTCGTATTACACCATAGACGCGCAGGTGAGTTACAAAATACCTTCTATTAAAACCACCATCAAAGCCGGTGGCGCCAACCTGCTGAACAGGCGGTACATACAATATGCCGCAGGACCTACCATTGGCGGATTGTATTATGTGGCATTCACCGTAGAAGATTTACTGAGATAAAAAAGATGATAAGACAAGATGCAAGATAGTGAGTCGTGAGACACGACTCACTGCGAGTTGACATCACATTGCGAGTTGACACAACACGACGAGTTTGACACGACTCACGGTGAACTTGAAGCACAACCCACGTCGGGTTTAAACTGATAAGGAAGGGCTGTCGATGACAGCCCTTTTTTCATGCGTTTTGAGCCTGCGGGAATACCTGGCAACTTCACAGTAAGTATTACGGTAAAACAGTTGCCAGTGCCGCGGCTAAACGAAACAATGTAAGATTTTCACGTCGGCATTCTATTTGCTCTGATATAAAAAAAACGCCATGAAAGTCTTAAACCTTGCAACAACGTTTTGCTTCACATTCATTTCCTGTTTGGGCGCCTGGGCTCAATCATCTACCGATGAGATGATAAAAGAATGGGAACGGGCCAGGGCTTATACCAAAGAATACCTTGATGCTATGCCTGCAGAGAAATACGCTTTAAAACCTACGCCTGAAATGCGTTCGTTCGCCGGGCAAATGCTGCATTTGACGGATGCGAATTACGGATTTGCTTCAACCATCAGCGGTGAAAAAACTTCGTACGAAATGGGACATTTTGAAAAAAGCGGCAGTGTACAAAAAGACAGCGTTACGGCAGCAGTATTGGGCGGCTATGATTTTGTGATCAGCACGCTTAAAAAAATCTCGCCCGACCAACTTAAGGATTCGGTAAAGCTTTTTGGCCGCTTCGACATGACGAAGGGTACCGCCTTTGAGAAACTCTTTGAGCATCAAACGCATCATCGCGGACAAGCAACTGTATACCTGCGCCTGGCTGGTGTTAAACCGCCGCAGGAAAAATTGTTTTAACAGGACAACGTCTGCCGCCAGTTCAATGATGAGCAAGGTTCGGAACTTATTAATAATGCTGAAAACAATAACAGCGAAATAAAGTTCCGAACCTTTACTATCTATACAGGCTAACCGAACTACACCGGGGCACCAATTCCTTATTTTGCTTCTACAGTCAATCCAAACTTCTTGCGCTGCGTATCCAGCACTAAAATATAGTTCAGAAAAAGTTTGTTGCCTACCATGCCGCCAATTCCCATTTTCGACATGTACTCAACCTGTGCGTTGCTTACGCCTTCCATATAGGTACAGGAGCGAAGCGGGATAATGGTATTTGCAAGCTCTATGCTTTCATTTGCAGCAAACATATTGGCTGTCAGTGTTTTATCCCACGATTTTACGGAGAACCTCGCCACAGGCGTTCGACTAAGCGCAAGCTCACTACAGGTTGCTTTATCGGTTAGCAGCTCAAACATACTTGAACCTGTATCGAAATAAAGCATGGTTTCCCTGCCTTTTATTTTTGCCGGCAACAGCACGCTCCTGTTAGCGTATATAAAATCGGTTACCGATAACCGTTGCATCAATTTACCAGGAATGCTTTGTAAAACAGAGAACCGGCAATTGGGATAATCAATCATTGCCACTCTGCCGTCGATCAGGTCTGCCCCTATTGTTCCGATTATTTCAATGCCATTACTATCTTCCCAATCAATTGCGGTACTGTCAAATTGTTTTACCATCATTTCTTTTGCCAGTATGGGCGTGCCATCTACCGTCAATAAAAAATTTTCCAGTTTTTCATTTACACTTTTTGAAGGAATAGCGGCGGGATATTTTCGTTGAATGGCTTCGAGTTTGTTCTTATACAATAGTGAATAGGGCGAACCTAAATCGAACTGCATATGAAATGTCCTGCTGCATTCTTTTACACGCACCGGAAACAGCATGGCTGCGTGAGCTTCATACGTTGATGAGGCGGAGTCTCCCTGCCAGGAAAACCTTATAACAAAATCTGTTGAGGGCAATACCAATTGACTGGCTGGCAATTGGGCGATAAGCACGCCGGAAGAAATTAAGCTGACGGTGAACGTTAGTAAAATCCCCTTGAAAATTCTGGTGTTGAATTGCATTCTTTTTTATTGCGAAGCTAGCAGGATAATGCGGCCAACACCACGTATTTTACCCGACGTTTGCCCGACATTTATTGATAACCAATCGCTTATGCACCTGCAAAATCGAGCGTTTTTATTCTGAACACCTTTATAGCAATGAACAGAGCGTTTAGTATATACATCAATAATGCGACCCATAAGTAATTAACCAGGTGCCCTTCTTTGAAGTATACCGCTATGATAAAATTGTAAGCTAACGCAAGCAAGAGTAAAAAGTTAAGTGCAATCACCCAATATATCTGCTGCCTTATAACCGATCGTGCAAATGCCCGGGTGCCGGCTTTAATGTTGGTGTGCCTTTTCAAAATATAAACAGGAAGCAAAAAGTGTATTAGAGGAACTACCAGGTATGCAAAACACGACAGACAAAGGGTGTTGAGAAAGTGTTTTTCATCTTCCACATTCAATTCATGCTCCGCTACCGGTGAACTGGACAGGGCTTCCTGCGGATGATCGGTTAGTTCTTCAAAACTAGTACCCAGTGCCGCCGCAATGGTTTTAATAGTAAATGCTCTTGGAACAGTTTTACCGCTTTCTATACGCTGAATGGTACGCGACGTAATATTAGTCAGCTCTGCCAGTTGCTCCTGCGTGAGTCCTTTCCTTTTCCGGGCAAGTGCTATTTTTTTGTGTATCTCCATGGCAGATGCAAAGATAACCGTTGCTACAGGATGACGTTTGGCATGCTCGCCGTAACTTAGTTAAAAGCTATTTTAATGAAGTGGATTACCCGTGAGCGACCGAAAATTGACCGGCTTGCCTGCCCGTGGCTGATTAAAAGATTTATTGATAAAAGGGCAACCATTATTTATGCGCCTTTTGAGAAAGTGAAAGCAGAGGCGGCTCGACTGAAAGCAATACCATTTGACATACCGGGCGTTGAATACACGCATTATAACGACGAATGTACATTTGATTATTTTTTAAAAAAACACGATCTGAAGGACGAGGCTTTACAAACAATGGCTGTTATTATAAGAGGGGCAGATACGGACAGGCATGACCTGGCGGTACAGGCATCGGGGCTTTGGGCAATTTCGGCGGGACTTGCTCATAATATTACCAACGACCAGGAATTGTTGCAACAGGGAATGATTTTGTATGATGCACTGTATAGCTGGGCAGCTCATTTACAAAAAGTAACGCATACACAACAACCGTTCGAAAGCCTGCTGCTGGAAGTTTTCAATACATTTATTAAAGGCAAGCAAAAAGCAGGGCGCATGCCTGCATGGGCGAAGAAGTTGCGGGAGTTGATCCAGGATCATATTGATACCAGCCTTACCTTAAAAGAACTGTCCAAAGATCTTGATGTTAACCCATCCTACCTGTCGCGAAAATTTTCCCAGCACTTTGATAACCTGAGCTTCGGCGAATATATCCGCAGGCAAAGAATTGAGAAGGCCATTGAACTGATGTCCGTTTCGCACTACTCGCTTACCGATATTGCCTATTTTACGGGGTTCTCGGACCAGAGCCATTTTACCAGGATATTCAGAAAACATACAGGTACCAACCCGTCGGAATATCGAAAAAAAATCACCAAAAAGTAATTTCTATACCAACGAGGTAATTTCCGTTCTATTTGGGCGAATGGAATGTTCATAGCATTGTACCCTGTTTTGAACCGTTATTAAAAGTTGTTCATGAAAGGGACTCTGGCAATCTTCTGCGTGCTTTTATCTGTACAAGTGTTGGGGCAGCAGCACCAACAAACGTCTTATCCAAAAATTACAGGATACGTGGGCTTTTTGCATCCGTTAGTAAGCTATGGTAAAAGCAATCAACCGCACTACAATTTCGACGGAGCCTATGTTGCCGGTTTGCCTACAGGTATTAATATCTGGAAAAATAACCGGTTTGGATTTTCGATGGAATTTGTACCGTTAGTAAGAGCATCAAACGGCATCAGCAAAGTCAATACGTTGCTGTTCCATCCGGGCGCTTTGTTTGCGTTGGGCAAGGGCTTTACGCTGGCTACGAGAGCCGCGTTCGAAACATCGGGCAGATATGGATTTACGCCGGTGCTCAATAAGATCGTTAAAAAAAACAGGCATAGCAGCTATTTCGTCGCAGTTCCTTTTCCTGCGCGGTTTGGAAACGATCAGCCTGCATCGTTTACTATAGGCTTTCAGTTTGGAATTATCTTTTAATTCATGCATATAAAAATGCCGGTAAATGAAAGCCGTTTACACGCTTAAGCAGTTCCTCCTGCATTTTCTAAAACTGGGCCTATCGGGTGAAAAGATGAGTGATTACGAGGCATTGCACTGGTATTGACTGCAACTACTTATTACGGAGCGGAAATACTATGGCTGATACTTGCGGGAGACATTATTACGTGGTTGTATAAGACGCTACCCACACCAACCGGTAGCGCGCCGGTGACGGGGGCTTCGCCCGGCAGCGAAAATTTGAACTTTCTCGCCGAAAGTAAATGCGCCCATTTTAGCCTGCGCTTCTAATCTTGGCGTTTGCTTCGTATCTTTGCACCCAAAATTTTAAGAGCAATGGCCTTAATGCAATTACACCGGTCGCATAACGACTATGGATTTACAGCTACCGATGCAGGTGGACACAACCTCACGATCGACATTCCAACGGAACAGGGTGGCAATGGTCAGGGTTTTCGCCCTATGCAATTATTACTGGCAGGTTTGGGCGGTTGTAGCGCAGTGGATATTGTAAGCATCTTAAAAAAGCAAAAACAGGAGATCAAAGATTTTTCTATCAATGTTGATGGAGAAAGAGAGCCAGGCAAAGAACCTTCGATATGGAAAGAAGTTGAGATTGTATTTAACCTCGAAGGACAGGTAGAACCGGCTAAAGCATTTCGTGCAGTAGAGCTTTCCATGAACAAGTATTGTTCGGTAGCCGAAACGCTTCGCAGGGCAGGAGCCGAACTTAAATGGAAAGTTGTAGTGAACGGAGAGGATGTGAACCTCTAACCGAATATTACGCAGGCATCTTTCGTAACCGGAAGACGACCTGCTACTTTGTTTTATAAATTATGTCTGATGAGCCAACATCCTAATACGCAGGCTGTGCGTATACAAACGTCCCGTACCAATGAGAAAGAGCATAGCACGCCTTTATTTCTAACGTCGAGCTTTTGTTTTGACGATGCCGAAGAAATGCGGGCTGCCTTTGCCGAGGAGAATGATAATAATATTTACACGAGGTTCAGCAATCCTACCGTTCAGGAATTTATTGATAAAATGTGCGCCCTGGAAGGGGCAGAAGCGGGATTTGCCACAGCTTCAGGCATGAGCGCCATCTTCGGCTCTTTTATGGCCTTTTTAAACAGTGGCGATCACCTGCTAAGCTGCAGCTCGGTTTTTGGCTCTACGCATACTATCATCACCAAATATTTTAAGCGCTGGAATATTGAATACAGCTACGCTGATATTAAAACGCCCGAAACCTGGGAAGCGCTTATCCGGCCTACTACAAAAATGATTTATGTTGAAACCCCCACCAACCCGGGGTTAGACATTGTGGATATGGAGTGGCTGGGGCAATTGGCTAAAAAACATAACCTCATTTTAGTAGTTGACAACTGCTTTGCTACACCGGTACTTCAAAAACCGATTGAATATGGCGCAGACCTGGTGCTCCATTCTGCCACCAAATGGCTCGATGGGCAAGGCCGCGTATTAGGCGGTGTTGTAGTTGGCAAAAAGGAATTGATCCATGAGCTTTATTTGTTTTGCCGCAACACGGGACCTTCGCTTTCGCCTTTTAATGCATGGGTATTAACGAAAAGCCTGGAAACGCTGGATGTTCGCATACAACGCCACTGCGACAACGCGGAAGCGCTGGTTAAAGCACTGGAAGGACATGCTAAGCTAAACTGGATCAAATATCCGTTTCATCCATCGCACCCTATGTATGCTATTGCCAAAAAGCAAATGGCGCGGGGTGGCGGGCTCGTTACGTTCGATTTAAAAGGCGGGCTGGAAAGCGGAAAGAAATTCATGGACGCATTGAAAATGTTGTCACTTACTTCTAACCTGGGCGATAGCCGCAGCATTGCATCGCATCCTGCTTCTACTACCCACTCCAAACTCAGCCCTCAGGAACAGGAAGGCGTGGGTATAACGCCGGGGCTTATCCGCATTTCTGTTGGATTGGAATATGCCGGCGATATTGTGAATGATATTTTGCAGGCGCTGGAGCAGTGCTGATATACTCCGCAGGGTTATTGCAGCTTCCATAGCTATAGTTGATATGGTTAACAACTTCTGAAAAGTTGTTAACGCTGCCTGATAATGCCGTAGCTTTATTGAAACATTTTTCCATGCGTCCACTTCCCGGCGACTACTCCCCTTTTTCAGAAACATATGTTTCTCTGGTCACATCTGATGATATACAGGCAACGCTTCCTGAGTCATATACAAACCTTAAAAACTTTTTGGACAGCATACCCGAAAGCAAAGCAGAGTTTGCCTATGCAGAGGGTAAGTGGACGGTAAAGGAAATGTTGCAGCACGCAATTGATACAGAAAAAGTATTCGCCTACAGGGCTATGTGTTTTGCCCGGGGCGAACAACAACCCTTACCCGGCTTTGACCAGGACGTATATGCAGCCAACGTAGATGTAAGCAACAGAACATTGGAAGACCTGAAAGAAGAAATGTTACTGGCACGAAAACTATCGGTGATCTTCTTTAAGCATTTGCGGGCGGAGGACTTTAATAAAAAAGGAGTTGCCAGCAACCATCCTGTAACCGTGCTCAGCTATGCTTACATTATTGTGGGGCATTGGCTGCATCACGAAAAAGTATTGAAGGAGAAATATGGGTTGTAAGAACCCCTGCCTATTTTATGGGAGGAGATTAAAGCTCGTATGCCGCTATACACCCGAAACGACAGCTCCTGTCCTATTATACCAGGTAAGCATACTTTTTGTTGGATAGAAAATTAAAAGGTCAACAAGTCATTCAAAATGAAAATTCCAGCTTTTGTTTCACGTGCTTCTTTTCCTTTTCTATAATTTCCTTATCATGCAACAGTTCATAAGCCCGGTCTTTTTCTAAAAGCTTAAACCACATTAATGCCGGAAAGTTTTTATTAGAATGTATCTCCAACCGAATTATAAGCTTATCGGTTGGCTTTCGATGTCTGTTGATAATCTGGCTCAGTTCTGTTGGGTCTATATCTATTTCCTGGGCAAAATCTTTGTTCTTCTTTTCTAACCGGGTGATATACTCTTTTAAAAAATATCCGAAATAATATTTTCTATTAAACGAGCTTGCACTTAGGTAGTCGTCTACCAAAAATTTTAATTGCAGCAAACGCGAGATAATTTTGCTTTCTTCATTTTGCTTATCAGATATAGTCTTTCTATAATCGCGAAACTCGGAAAGTATAGCTTCCCTTTCTTTTTTATTCTTTATTCCAGAAAAAACCAATGATTCCGCAATTTCTTCCGGAGTATATTTTTGTTCAATTTCTTTATACGATTTCATACTACACAATTTTTACAATCAATCACCAATAAAAGCTCAGAATTCCTGTACTATCAGTCTAAATATTTTTTTATCAACCCTCTTGAACCTTCTTCATACAATATCATCAAACCTTCTGGTCTTTTTACGGTTTTTAGAGGCATGTGATAAAATCCATATTTTGAAGAATAGTGTCCTACTAATTCAGTTTTAGGAGTCAGGAACACGCAACCATCATGCCCACGCTTAAATGATTCTCTACAAGCATACGCTATTAGGCAACCTCCTATATTATCTAATTTCTTTTGCGAACCAATATTTTCATCGCTTATTTCTAATAATTCGATCTCAATTGCATTAGTTTCTTCGTCATCGTGATCTATTAAACACATCAAACCCAAAATAACTTCATTGTCTTTCAATCTGAGTTTATAAACCTCCGCCGCTTGGTATTCACTCCAATTAAACTTATTAAATCTGTCCTTACTTTTTTTAATCACTTTAAAGTCAGCTCTGGTCATAGGTTCAATAATCGCTTCTAATTTCGCTCCTGTTGTTGTATCAATTATAAACATCCATCCAGGTTAATTACATTCAACAAGATACGAAAATACTTACATATTCTGTAAACTATTTACAAGTATGTCAATCCAAACTGAAGGCATTCTTTAGCGTGACGAGGATTTTTTCTTCATTCCCCCTCATCATAAGTAGCCTCATGCGTAACAGGAAAATTGCAGGAGTTGGCAATGAAGCATTTGCGATTGGCTTCTTCGTGCAACAGTTGCAGTTGATCGTGATTGATTTCGCCATGAATTAAAATAAGCGGGTGCAATGTTACCTGTGTAAAATACCCGCTGCCATCGGCATTTTCGTGCATGGTGCCTGTTGCATGATCTTCATACGCGGTAACAATTACACCTGCAGCAGAACACAAGTGAAGAAACCACAACATATGGCAGGATGACAAAGAAGCAATCAACAACTCTTCGGGATTGTACCGGTTCATATCTCCTCTGAAAGAAGGATCTGAAGAACCCTGTATCTCAGGTTTGTGCGGTACAGAAATCGTATAATTCCTGTTATAGGCGGTATAGTTCTTTGTTCCTTCGCCTTTGTTGCCCGTCCATACCAATTGGGTTTTGTAATGATGTTGCTTTGCCATAAAATAGGTTTTCAACAGGATACAAATGTAGGCTTATCGTTTAAAACGAATGCGTTTATAGATTAGGGGCACATTTGAAACTTTCGCTGGCGAATCGCCATTAGGTACGCTACCGATTGGTGTATCACCATAGCCGTCAACTTAACAGAATAACAATGATTAAGCGGTCGCAAGTGCACCGTAGGTGCTATCTGTTTGTAACCATCGTCAACATCTTTTTTACTGCGCCGTAGGCGCAGCCCTTGTATTAGGGTAGCACCTATGGTGCAAAGCGTTAAGGGGCTGGCTTTTTTACAAACGGGTTGCCTCTCTGAGGCCTGCTTGCAGGCAGGCAATATCGCCCATGTGTCTCCCTTAAGTTGATGACTATCGTATCTCATCAACCAGAAAATTATGAGGGTATCGGTCAGACCGCCGCCCGCGCCCAATATCCGTTCGGGCGGGCCGACCGGTTTCCGCATCGGCCCGCCCACAGGGCGGTCTGATGGATAGTGTTGACCGTAAATAAGTATTCACTAAACGACACTGGATTAAAATACAATGCAACACGAATGTCGTTCAACGTTGAGCACATCTGTTCACAAACAGCAAGATCCATAGGATCGATCACATATTGTAAGGATGGATTGAAATCCATCCGCATTATCGCAGGCAAAAAAAATCCCCCCGATATTAATCGGAGGGATCATCATTATTTTCTTACACCCATCAGGCTTCCGTTGCTCCTTCTACCAAAACGGCTACTTTGTTATGAAGTACTTCTGCAAAGCCGCCATTGATGGTATATACAGCGGGGGCGCTGTTTTTATCTTTCAGAATTTTCACCTTACCGGCTTTCAGCGCGCTCACCAGGGGAGCATGCTTATCCAGTATTTCAAACGAGCCGTTAATGCCGGGCAACTGTACTCCATACACTTCGCCGCTGAACAATTTACGCTCGGGTGTTAATATTTCTAATTCCATGCGTTGTTGTTTTCTGCTTATCCTTTAGCAGCGTCCAGTAATTTTTTACCTTTTTCAATCGCATCTTCAATGGTACCTACCAGGTTGAAGGCTGCTTCGGGATATTCATCTACCTCACCATCCATGATCATGTTAAACCCGCGAATGGTGTCTTCAATGCTTACAAACACACCTTTCAAACCGGTAAACTGCTCTGCCACATGGAAAGGCTGCGACAGGAAGCGTTGTACTTTACGTGCACGGAACACCGTTTGTTTATCTTCTTCGCTCAGCTCATCCATACCAAGGATGGCGATGATGTCCTGCAATTCTTTATAACGTTGTAAGATCAGTTTTACCCTGTTGGCGCAGTTGTAATGCGCATCGCCTACGATCAGTGGCGAAAGAATTCTTGAAGTAGAATCCAGCGGATCAACCGCAGGATAAATACCCAAGTCGGCAATTTTACGGCTCAATACCGTTGTTGCATCCAGGTGCGCAAATGTTGTTGCGGGCGCCGGATCGGTCAGGTCATCCGCAGGCACATATACCGCCTGTACGGAAGTGATTGAACCATTTTTGGTTGAGGTGATACGTTCCTGCATCAATCCCATTTCGGTTGCCAGTGTTGGCTGGTAACCCACCGCTGAAGGCATACGACCTAACAGGGCCGATACTTCGGAGCCTGCCTGGGTGAAACGGAAGATATTATCAACGAAGAAGAGGATGTCGCGACCTTGTCCTTTTCCATCGCCATCACGGTAGTATTCAGCTACGGTAAGACCACTTAATGCCACACGTGCACGGGCTCCCGGGGGTTCGTTCATCTGTCCGAATACGAAGGTTGCTTTGGAATCTTTCAGCTCATTCATGTTTACTTTGCTCAAATCCCAGCCACCGCTTTCCATACTGTGCTTAAACTCGTCGCCGTATTTCATAATGCCGGCTTCGATCATTTCGCGGAGCAGGTCATTTCCTTCACGAGTACGCTCACCCACGCCTGCAAATACCGACAAACCGCCGTATCCTTTCGCAATATTGTTGATCAGTTCCTGAATCAATACTGTTTTGCCCACACCTGCACCACCAAACAACCCGATCTTACCACCTTTTGCATAAGGCTCAATCAGGTCAATTACCTTAATACCGGTAAACAGTACTTCGGTAGAAACGCTCAGGTTTTCGAAAGCTGGTGGTTTTGCGTGTATGGGGCGACCGTTTGTTTTGTCAACCTGTGGCAAACCGTCAATGGCATCGCCGGTTACATTGAACAAACGTCCTTTAATATCTTCACCAATCGGCATTGCAATGGCTTTGCCGGTATCAATTACTTCCATACCCCTTACCAATCCGTCGGTACCATCCATGGCAATGGTGCGCACACTGTCTTCTCCCAGGTGCTGCTGCACTTCCAGTACCAGCTTTTCACCCGATTCGCGTTTCAGTTCCAATGCGTTATAAATTTCAGGCAACTGACCGTCAAATTGCACGTCTATCACGGCTCCGATAATCTGTTTGATTTTACCTTTTGTAGGCATATATTAAAATATTTTAAGGTATGTGGGGCAAATGTGCGGCAAAGGTAAGGTGCAGCTAATAATTGTCCAATTCGTAAAGGGAATATTTTAGGGTATGTTGGATAAATGTTCAAATTAGCGGGGCAATTGCATTTTGCATGGCAGCGATAAGCTCATACCGGGGTAAATTCAATGGAGTTTAGTTAAGACTGCAACATTCCAATTTGTTACAATTCAGAAACGTTCGCCTTCTGTCGGTAGACCTACGGCCGCGCCCAATAGCCGTTCATTCCGACCGTTTTTCCCGTCGGTGCGCCCCAAAGGGCGGTCTGATGGAGGACGTTGCCCTTGAATACTACTAAACGACACTGAGGTAAAAATCTATTTGACGCACGGAGTTTACGATACCGGGAAATAAAAAAAACCACTTCGAAACGATCGGAGTGGTTCAATTATTTGAAATCTTTTCAGCGGTCGGTAAGATTAAGGTTGAGAATCTTTTAATCGGCTGACTGAGTCAGATCTCGTGTTGTTTCAAGGGCTTTGATTGGGTTTTCCAGACTAGGATTTCTGTTTTCAGTGATATTGAATTCTTTTTGGTTTTTTTCAAGGATCGCCTGGATTTTCCAGAGGTAAGCGTTTCACTTTTGATGCTTCAAAGATGGACATAAAAAACCGCGGTTTAAACTTAATTCGGCAAGAGGCAGTTATTGTTCGATTTTAGGGTAGAAAAGTTCGATTAAGACGAAAAAGCCGCTGCGAGTGCATAGATTGCGCTACTTCACCCCCTGGTGTTCCATTCTTCGCAGAACCAGCCATTGTTTAAACCAGCATCGCATTTTCGGGTTAACCGGGCTGTAAGCTCCTTTACTTTTTCGACCGTGAGCCGGCTGGCAAGGCCTTAGCCGGTCTGACTGATGCTGGCATTTATTAGTCCTTTAATCTCTCCAGAGTCGTTCGCCCTCCCGCCAGCCTTTCCTCACCGGTTCTTTTACATAAGCGTTCAATTCGGGACGGTTGGTGATGCGCATGTTTTCAGAATCCCACTCAATTCTTCCTCCAAAACGTTGTGCCAGCACACCCAACAACGAAACTTCGGTTAACGGCCCGGCATAATCAAAATTGGCGCCGGGTTCCGGTCCTCCCTTAATGGCATTTGCCCATTCCAGGTGTGGCCCGGGCGCTATGCGTGGATACTTTTGCGGAATATGCTTTCCGTTCTCAAACTCTTCATTCGCTTTTTTGGTGCCTAATACGGGATTGTTTGATCTTTCGTCGAGATAACCATTCTGCTTTTCACCAATCCAAAAAGAACCTGCTGTTTTCGGTCCCATATCCCATCCCTCGGGATGCTTAATGTCTTTACCGCCGTTATTAGCGCCATCGTACCAGTATAAAGTACAAGGCGCTTTTTCACCCCTTGCAGGAAATTCAAACTTTATAGTACAATAGTTGGTAATGATTCCTTCCTCATTCTCTCCTCTTTCAATGCATTCTACCGCCGTTGGTTTGTAAAGGTCTAAAATCCATACTGGTCCGTCTGCAATATGGCACCACCAGTCGCCCAGCATACCGGAACCATATTCATAAAAGCTTCTCCAGGTTAATGGATGCAGCGCTGTATTGTAGCCTATTTTATTGCGGGGACCGATCCAAAGATCCCAATCTACCTCGGAAGGAACAGGCTGAGTGGTAAGCGGCATAGACGCAGGATGAACAAAATATTTAGAACTAAAATCTGGGCCACGGGTGCCTACATGCACTTCCCGGATCTGGCCAAAAACGTCGGCTTCATACCATTCGCGCATTTGCCTTATTCCATTATAGGTATGACCCTGGTTTGCCATATTCGTTATAACACCGTATTTCTTTTTCGCTCTTTGCAATGTGCGTGCCTCCCAGATATTGTGGGTTAACGGTTTTTGAGTAATTACAGGCAAGCCTCGCTCCATGGCTGCCAGCGTTGCTACAAAATGGGTATGATCGGGAGTGTTGATGGTTACGCCATCTAATTCCTTGCCCATTTTGTCGAGCATTTTACGATAATCGGTAAACGTAGGAATGCCGGTTTTGTCTTTGGGAAACTGGCGGGAATCAATATCACAGAGCGCTGCAATGTTCTCATCCTTTAAGCCACCATAGGCCATTCCTGCAATACCGCCGGCACCTATATACGCAATATTCAATTTGCTGTTTGCATTAAGTCCGTATTTGTTGATGTTGAATTTGGGTAAGACGAGGGTTGCTGAAGCAAAAGCACTGTTTTTAATAAAAGATCTTCTATTTGTCTTCATATTGCAAGAAGTATTTTATATCTGGTTATACCAGGTTGAAAAAGGAGAGTTCCCGTTAAAAATATTCTATTTTACTTTTCAACGAGCGCATTCCTGCAATAATCCGGCACTTTTTTATCCCGGGAATTGGATTTTGCGAGCGCATATTCACCCGGTAAATCATTATGTAGCATCCGGGAGCTTATACGAGTCCCATAAATCAGCGGCACTGCCAGCTTCTTTCATTTGATTGATGTATATGTCTTCGCCGTTGCTTCGCACATTAATAAGTCCAAACACAATTTTAGATTTGCTGACCGACCGGGCAAGCTCTGTGGAATATACCAGCGGCCTCGATCCACGTGCATACTTTCCGGCACAACCAATAGCATCTGCCCGCGGGTGAGCATACGTTTCATTGTCGCCCGATGATATAATGGTGGCGAAAGGCTGTATGAGTTGCATAAACGCTTCCGTAAAATCCGACGAGCCGTGGTGGCAGGATTTGGCTACATCTGTTTTAAAGGGATTTTCCGGCCCGTATTTAGACATGATATATGCTTCGGATTTGCTGTTAAGATCGCCGCCAAATAAAAAGCTGCGATTTCCAAATGTCATCTTTAAAACAATACTATGCCCGTTGATCGTTTTGCTTTCATCGTTCCAGTAAACAAAGCAGTCTTCATTGTTCACTGTTTCGGTAAAAGGCGCTAATGCTTCGATAGCGAAATGTTTGCCTTCAATCGTAATTGATACAGGCACTTCTTTTGCCCGCAATCGTTTTGTGGTGAGCAGCCGGTCCTGCTCTTTTGCTTTCAGAATAGCTTCTAGGAAGTTGGTAACGTCCCGGTTAAACGAAGCGGGTTCGTTCATTGTCAGCAAGTCGTCGAACACTTTCGTAAGCCAGGTAATTCCATTTTCACTGAAGGTATTGCCCAGTGTGGTGTTGTATGGATTGTTGCGTTCTGCAAATTTTAAAATGCCTGCGTGATATATTGTTCCAAAAGTAAAGCGGTCGTCGTTCAGCAGGCTGATGCAGCCTTTGTAATGATCTGTATCGAAGTGACTGATAAAAAGATAATCGATGTGAACACGCTTACCGGCATTTAGCAGGTAAGTATACTGCCATTTGGTAAGATAGTTATACATATGCGCGGCAGGTCCCGCATCTATTAATATTTTAAAAGGTCCCGCTTCTATTAATATCCCATCTCCCTGCCCCACATCCAGGTAAAATATTTTAATGCCCATTGTTTCGCCCAGGTCTGCTTTGCGCATCCATCCGTTGGGGCCTGCGGTAGCAATCCTGTAAAAATCGTCCCACTCTTCCAGCGGTTTTACATAAGTGCCTGACTGAATTTTATTGATGATCTTCTTGCCCGTATTGTTCACTACGCTTTCAAAAACCGGCGCTTCGTTAACAGCTGCGTATAAAAAGGGAGGTAACATAGTGAGGGTATTTTCAGGCTTTAGCGGATTAAATTTAAAATGTAATGATCCTCCTGTAAATCCGGGTCTGCTTATAGGTGTTACCCTATTATTGAGTTGCTTATTTAAGAATGTATTTGAAAATAAGAGCGGCAAGTGCTCCTCCTGCTATAGGCCCCACCACAGGTATCCACGCATAGCTCCAGTTGCTGTCGCGTTTTCCCTTAATCGGCAACAGAGCATGCATGATGCGCGGCCCCAGATCGCGCGCGGGATTGATGGCATATCCCGTTGGTCCGCCTAAGCTTACGCCAATACCTAACACTACCAGCGCAATGGGCAATGCATCTAATGAACCCAGCTTCGTGTCGGGCTTGGCAAGCAAAAATACACCCAGCACCAGCACGCAGGTGCCTATCATTTCTGTTATAAAATTATAAGCCGCATTGGGTATGGCGGGCGCTGTGCAAAATACGGCAAGCTTCAGGTCGGGATTTTGCGTGGCATCAAAATGCTGGCGATACGATATCCACATGGCAAATGATCCTATAAAGGCACCTATAAACTGAGCGAGTATATAAGAAGGTACCTTCTCCCACTCAAAACCACCTTCTACTGCCAGCCCTATCGTTACTGCCGGATTGAGATGCGCCCCGCTTGCAGCCGCGGCTGCGTAAACACCCGTAAAAACACCTATTGCCCATCCAAAAGCAATTACGATTAGACCACTGTTGTTGCCTTTTGTTTTATCGAGTAAAACGTTGGCTACAACCCCTCCTCCTAATGTAATAAGTAAAGCGGTACCGGTAATTTCGGCGATAAATGGCGACATATGCAAGCTGTTAGAAAGTGGTGAAAGAATCTGTATGGGTAAATATAACAAATGAAATTTCAAATCTCAAATTCCAAATCTCAAATTAGAAATCAGAAATCGTATATCCCCTCGCCGTTTCGTTAAACCACTCTACCTCCCGTTGTATCCAGCCTTCATCTTTATTCAGTTCTTTGGCCATCAGCGTGGCTGTAGCAAGGGCTACGCTCATTGCAGCCCGAGCATTTAAAAACAGCAACCTTATTCGCCTGGCTAATACATCTTCTACCGACATGGCCATTTCATGTCGCACCGCCCAAACGATCTGCGCTTTTATATAAGGATATTCGGGATGAATCAGTTCTTTCCACTCACTATTTTCCTGGGTAAGTTGCAACAACGCTGCT
This sequence comes from Agriterribacter sp., assembly GCA_051958655.1. Taxonomy (GTDB): domain Bacteria; phylum Bacteroidota; class Bacteroidia; order Chitinophagales; family Chitinophagaceae; genus Agriterribacter. Next base: position 86,995 of record JBQCFW010000106.1, read on the forward strand.
TTATCTGCACCGTAATAGTGCAAAGGATCCTGTTCGTCTTTGTGGCTGATCCATCCGTGCAGCTTTAGTGTTTCTGTAATGCTTGTTTTGCGTGGCAGCTTTGCCGTAAAGGCTGCATTGTCTATAGCATCTTTCGCCATTTTTCGATAAGTAGTCCATTTGCCACCGGTAATGGTAACCAGTTTGCTTTTGGATACGATGATGGTATGGTCTCTGGGCATCAGCGCTGTATTCTTTTGTCCGGGTGCTTTTACCAATGGGCGCAAACCGGCAAAAACAGATTTTACATCTTTTCGTGTAATGCCCGACGTTAGATACTTATTTACATTCCTGAAAATAAATTCTATTTCCGATTCCAATGCACGGGGTTCAAACTGCGCTTCTTCCACGGGAGTATCGGTAGTGCCTATGATAACTTCGTTGTGCCAGGGTACGGCAAACAACACCCTGCCATCATCTGTTTTGGGAATCATGAGCGCGTGATCGCCGGGGAAAAACTTTTTATCTACCACCAAATGAATTCCCTGCGACGGCGATACGAGCGCCTCCTGCATGTCATCATCCATTTCCAGTATATCGTCGGTAAATACCCCGGTGGCGTTAATGACCACTTTAGCTTTTAAATTGTATTCTCTGCCGGTCAACACATCTTCTGCCACCACGCCGTTTACAATTGTTTTTTATTTTAAAAGGTCCACTACTTCCAAATAGTTCAATACTACCGCTCCGTGTTCAATAGCTGTTTGAGCAAGGTTCAATGCCAGCCGGGCATCATCAAATTGCCCGTCGTAATACAATATTCCACCGCTAAGGCTTTGTTGCTGCAAGGCGGGCAAATTGCTGGAAGTAGTGCCTTTTGAAAGCAGCCGTGTTTTGCCAATGCTCAGCTTGCCCGACATGAAGTCGTATATCTTCAATCCTGCTCCGTAAAATATTTTTTGCCACCAGTTGTAAGACGGAAGTATAAATGGTTGTATGCGGGTAAGGTGAGGTGCGTTCTTTAACAGCAAACCTCTTTCTCTCAATGCTTCCATTACCAGCTTAATATTGCCCTGCGCCAGGTAGCGCACACCGCCATGCACCAGCTTGGTGGCCCTGCTGGATGTTCCTTTCGCAAAATCAAACCGCTCGAGTAACAATGTTGCATAACCGCGCGAAGCCGCATCAAGCGCAGCGCCCAGCCCTGTAGCACCGCCACCTATAATAATAATATCCCATTCTGCCGTTTCATTCAACCGGTTAAGCATTTCGTGTCTCTGCATACTATACTTGTTATCGTTAAAGCCTGCCTGAATTTATTCATTCAAAATAGTTTCGCCGGCAATACATCGCGGCGTGCAAACGCAAATAACTAAACAACAGCATCTCTCAATCCACGTGGGAAAATAGTAACAAAAACTTCAGGCAGTCACTTACTGTAAAGGTATAAGGTGTAAGGTATAAGGTGAAGGGTTGAGCGGTTTTTTGTTTTGCTTCTTAGTTCTTGAAGCCCATTCTAACCTTCCCCAAGGGAAGGAACAACGCTCGGGCCTGCTTTGCATCGCCGATGACTGATAATCTGTCTATTCTTTTTCTTGTGTCTTGGTTCTTGTTTTTTGGTTGTTGAGTCTTGCCTTTTGGTTCTTGCTCCTGTCCACTATTCTTTTTTCCTGAACCTGATAGTGCCGCTCGATTTTTCGGTGGAAGTGATGTATACTTCGTAACGTTTGCCGTTAACGTTCGCAATCATCAGTGCCGTGTTGGGCGGTATGGAACCGAGGTTATCAGCATACATCACCAGCTCATTTTCTTCGCGGGTGGTGTCGAGTTGCACTTTGAGCGAAATGGGCTTGTCGGTTAACCGTTGGCGCGAAATGAGTACTTTATCATTATAAAACACCGAGATTGTATCTCCATCTATTTCACCATTATCGTAAAAATCAAGCTGAAGACTTCCGTCTCCCGGCACATCAATCGTCTTCAGAATATTTTTACTTCTTTTTGCATAGCCTGGCAAAGCAGGAGTGGTTAATTCCGGCAGCGATTTTTTAACCGTGTCTTTTGCAATCGTTTCAGGTTTTTTTACAACCACATCAGGCTTTTTAGCAGGAGTGTTGGCGGGTTTGGAAGCAGGCTTTTTTGCCGGAGGGTTTGATTTGGCAACAGGCTTGCTTGCTTTAGGTTCTGCAGGCTTGGGTTTGGCTGTTAAACTTTGTGCCGGCTTCTTAGCAGTTGTTTTTTTTGCCGCGGAAGGCGAAGCTTTTGGCGGAGCAACTTTAGTAAGCATTTTCCGCTCCAGTTCGGTGCTGCCAACGCCGCAGCCATTGGGTTTATAGCCGCGCCACCTGCCTACCAGTTTTTCTGTTCCGTCCTGCTTAAAAAAAGTGAGTATATGTGTTTGAAGACAATCGCTCCATCCGGGCGGTGTATTGCCCTTTATACGTTCCTCTTCATTTACCACTACCGATTTGCTTTCGGGATCGTAAGTGCCTTCGAGCCGGCATATTACATAATACCTTTTTGGATAACCGTTGAAATAAGAGTAGGAATAACCGGTTACACTTTCGCCTTCAATATCAAGTTCAAGCACGTATTCAGTATCGCCTTCTTTGGCAATTACATTTCCGGCCGAATTGAAAGATCCCCTCCATTGTCCTGTAAGATTTTGGGCAGAAACACTGCAGGCGAGCAACATCAAATTCAATAAGAACAAGCCTCTCATCCAATGCAAAACTTTCATTTTACAAAAATAAAGTCAATACTAAGGAAATCGTGGCATTAAATGAAATGATACGCCAATACTTCGTTAAATTTGCCCTCCTTTTTAAGGAACAAGAGAATACACTATATGGTTAAAATCACATTTCCGGATGGCGCCGTAAGAGAGTACCAGCCGGGTATTACAGCGTTAGACATTGCTAAATCGATCAGTGAAGGATTGGCTAAAAAAGTACTGGCAGCATTGGTAAACGACCAGGTATGGGATGCTACCAGACCAATATACACCGACAGCACATTAAAACTGCTTACGTGGAACGAAGCCGACGGAAAGTCTACATTCTGGCACTCCTCTGCCCACCTGATGGCGGAGGCAGTTGAAGCTGTTTTTCCGGGAGTTAAATTCTGGGTGGGGCCGGCCACGCAAAATCCGCAGGGATTTTATTACGATATGGACCTGGGCGACCGGAAGATCACCGAAGAAGAGCTGCTGACTATAGAAAAGAAAATGGGAGAACTGGCTAAACAGAACAATGCCTACATCCGCAAGGAAATTTCGAAAGCCGATGCCGTAAAGTATTTCGAGGAAAAGGGTGACGAGTACAAGCTCGATCTTTTGCAAAACCTCGACGACGGCAATATTACTTTTTACACACAAGGCGGATTTACCGATTTGTGCAGGGGACCTCATATTCCTCAAACCGGGTTAATAAAAGCGGTAAAGCTTACCAATATAGCAGGCGCATACTGGAAGGGCGATGAAAAGAACAAACAGCTCACCCGCATTTATGGTATCACTTTTCCTTCGCAAAAAGAATTGGATGAATACCTGCTGTTGCTGGAAGAAGCGAAAAAGCGGGACCATAGAAAGCTCGGAAAGGAATTGGGCATTTATACCATGGATGATGATGTGGGCCAGGGCCTGATTATGTGGATGCCCAACGGAACGGTTATTATTGAGGAACTGGAAAAGCTGGCAAAGGAAACGGAGCAGAAAGGTGGTTACAAAAGGGTGGTTACGCCACATATTGCCAAAGAAAGCATGTACATTACCAGCGGGCACCTTCCGTATTATGCCGATAGCATGTATCCTCCCATGGAACTGGAAGGAGAGAAATACTATCTCAAATCGATGAACTGCCCGCATCACCACAAAATATTTGCGGCGGAGCCTAAAAGCTATCGCGATTTGCCTTACCGCATTGCAGAATATGGCACTGTATACCGCTACGAACAAAGTGGAGAATTATTTGGCCTGATGCGGGTGCGTTGCCTGCATATGAACGATGCGCATATCTACTGCACCAGGGAACAGTTTGCAAATGAGTTCAGGGCGGTGAATGAAATGTACCAGAAATATTTCAAAATTTTTGGCATTGATAAATACATCATGCGCCTGAGCCTTCACTCGCCAGACAAGCTGGGAAAGAAGTATGTGAATGAGCCGGAGCTGTGGAAGGAAACGGAGGAAATGGTAAGGCAGGTGCTGATAGAATCAAATATTCCATACGTTGAGGTGCAGGATGAAGCAGCTTTTTATGGCCCTAAAATTGATGTGCAGATATTCAGTGTTATAGGACGTGAATTTACCCTGGCTACCAACCAGGTTGACTTTTCGCAGGGCCGCAGCTTTAAACTGCAGTATACCACACCCGATAACAAGACAGAAACGCCTTTGATCATTCACCGGGCACCTTTAGGAACGCACGAACGGTTCATTGGATTTTTGCTGGAACATTATGCAGGCAAGCTGCCATTGTGGCTGTCGCCCCTGCAGGTAAAGGTGCTTCCGATCAGCGATAAGTTCATGGATTACGCACAAAATGTTTTAGAATCGTTGAAAAATGCGGATATTCGTGCGGATATAGATGACAGACCGGAAAAGATTGGCCGTAAGATTCGGGACACAGAACTGGCAAAAGTTCCTTACATGCTGGTGATAGGAGAAAAGGAAGTGGGCGAAGGAAAGGTGTCTATCAGGCGGCAGGGTAAAGGCGACCTGGGCTCAAAAACAATTCAGGAGTTTATAGATCAGGCGCTTGAAGAAATTAAAACCAGGGCATCGGAATAAATTAAAAACGCATAACAACCACTAAATTTTTCTGTGTTGTGTGCTTATTGAAATAATATATTTTCTAACTTAAACAATTAAAATCTCCTGCACAAAAGGAGTATCACTTTAAAAACTGTAAATGGCATTTTCACCACGACCTCAATTTCCCAGGGGTAATTTCAACCCCCGTTTCAGAAAAGAACAACAGCAGGAACATCGCACCAACCACATGATAAGAGTACCCCAGGTACGCCTGGTGGGTGACAATGTGGAGGTGGGCGTTTACAACACCCAGGAAGCCCAGAAAATGGCGCAGGAGCAGGGACTGGACCTGGTGGAAATTTCTCCTAATGCCGACCCGCCGGTTTGTAAAATAATCGACTATAATAAATTCCTTTACGAAAAGAAGAAGAAGGAAAAGGAGATGAAGGCAAACTCCAAAGTGTCGGAGGTAAAGGAAATTCGTTTTACGCCCAATACAGATGACCACGACTTTAACTTTAAAGCCAAACACGCCGAAGACTTTTTAAAAGAAGGCAATAAGGTAAAGGCTTATGTGCAGTTTAAAGGACGTGCCATTATGTTTAAAGAACGCGGCGAACTGTTGTTACTGAAGTTTGCAGAAAGGCTGGCAGAGATAGGCGTGCCGGAAGGATTACCCAAACTGGAAGGCAAGCGTATGCTGATCATTTTTGCGCCGAAGAGTCAGAAGAAGAAAAAATAAATTGAACTTTCTGATATTGTTGAACCTGTATGTGAAAACGTACAGGTTTTTTGTTTGTTTACCACATAGGAACATAAGGAACAGAGGGGAATTTATGATTTTTGATTTGGGTTTTAGGTTGTTGATTTATATTTTTTTTTGGTTCTTGCTTCTCAGATACTGTTGACCCTTTAAGATGTAACACATGTGATTTTGCCCTCTTTTACGGCAAGGCTACTCGTTTACTTTGCATTCGAAATTTTAGTCAACCAATGATTCAATTCTTGTTCTGTGAACCATTTTTCAATTTTTATAGAAGCAGGAAGCATTTTAAAAACACGACCAATAGGTAAGCCTCTTTTATATGATGGCTTATTAAGGAGTATTATCCGGAAATCATCTATTTTTCCGATATCGCCAGGTTTGCCTTCACTCCATATCCAATAGCTACTCTTTTTTTCCCCCGCAGGGTGATAGGCATCAGCCCACATTTGCCAGTTGCACATATCCCATTTGCCGTACACACTATCTGAAGACGATTGAGGACCTTCGCCTTGCACGATGGCTGCATGTCGTGTGTTAATGGGATCGCCTAGCTCCGGCATGCTCATTAATAACAGTTGCAACTGAAAATTGTCTACAACACCACTCATAACGCCGGTAAAGCCTTTTCGATTCTCCAGGTCCACAATCAATACCGGTTCATTAAAAAGTACCTGAAAAAGTTGATGTAGCCAATAACAGGCTTCGCTAACCTCAGTAAATTGTGCTACCCGTTTTTGTAACAATTGTTTGCCATGTTCCAGCAGTGTCTGATCGCTGCTATAACTTGCTACTAGGCATGGATATATCCCATTGAGCCAGTCAAGAGCGTCCACTTGCCCGGGTTCTTTTTCAATGATCTGAGACTTTACCGTGTCTGCAGCGTCGTAACGATCTTCGCCCTGCGCCTCCGCATGTTCCATCGCCTTTTGGATTGACTCCATCAACGGCAAGGCTTCTTCCCAAAACCGAACTGTAGCATTCTCAAGCTCACCTATAAATGGCTGAGCTTTGTGGTTTGCTTCCACCATACAGCCGCACAACATAACTGCGCTGATGGCGTTTTCGATGGGAGTTTTTATAAAAAAACTACTTACCGAGACCATCGCTTCCGCTACTGCCTCATTAGACGCCGATGAAAGCGTCCTCAAAACCCGCGTGCAATGATTTTGTACCGTTGCGTTTTCTTGACCACTTGCCAGCACTGAAACTAATGAGCTGACAGCTTGATCAAAACTTTCTCTTTTTTTTCCAAAAAGAAACATCATTTATTTTTTCGACTGTGTTCTCTTCTCCATTTCCTCCGCAATCCTTCCCGCATCAACGGTGCCCTGCTCTTTTAACTTTTCAATAATATTTTTGTATGATTTCTCGTCGCGGTTCTGGCTCAGCTTGAATAAATTATCCAGTTGCATTACGGCTATTTCAAAACCAACAATAGCTTTAGACAAGCCGCTTACATAAGCCTCAGGCATTTTTTCAACGAGCGCCGGCGAATCGGGATTGTTTTCAAACAATGCAGTAGTACGCGTTAATATATCCAGCAAAGCTGTTTCATCTACAAACCGCACTGCTCCTCTTGCATGCACCGTTATATAGTTCCAGGTAGAAGCAGTTTGCGGGTTGGTATACCAGCTTGCACTGATGTAACTGTGCGGACCATTAAAAATAACGAGCGCCTCAGGGTTCTGTTCAAGTGCCTTATGATGATCGGTTTTGCGCATAATATGCCCCAGCAGGAAAAGCTGCCCTCCTCTTTCCTCTACCAGGAAAGGAATATGTGTTGCAACCGGTTTATTGTCAGCATCGCAACCACATAGTGTGGCAAAAGGATTTTGTTTGATAAAACCCAATACAACAGAAACATCTTCTTCCTTAAACTGGTTTGAAGTATACACGATTTGAAATTTGAAATTTGAAAACCCACGCTTCACACCTAATGATGTGACAAATCATCTTGATGGTGGAAGCTTGTAATCAGAAATCACCAAATCATAAATCAGAAATTACACTACAATTTCCACAATCTTCGTTGCCTCCATATTGGCATTGCGCATAGCCACACTGCGCACGGCATGCCCCGCTACTTCCCAAAATGCTTTTTGCGTAATGCTGTCGTCGCTCATCATTACAGGAACACCCGTATCGCCACCTTCCCTTATATTTTGTACCAGCGGTATTTGACCCAAAAACGGAATGTCAAATTCTTCTGCCATCCGTTTGCCACCACCCTTTCCAAAAATGTAGTATTTGTTTTCGGGCAATTCAGTAGGCGTAAACCAACTCATGTTTTCCACAATGCCAATGATAGGCACTTTTATCTGCGCCTGTCCAAACATGGCAATCGCTTTTTTGGCGTCTGCAAGTGCCACCGGCTGGGGAGTAGTAACCACCACCACACCCGTAACCGGCACTGTTTGCACCAACGTCAAATGAATGTCGCCCGTGCCCGGGGGCATGTCAATTACCAGATAATCCAGTTCACCCCAGTCCACATCGCTTACAAATTGGTTAATAGCGCTGCTCGCCATCGGGCCCCTCCATACAATCGCCTGTTTTTCATCTACCAACAAGCCAATACTCATGAGCTTTATACCAAACTTCTCCAAAGGAATGATGGTTCCCTTTCCGTTCACTTCTTTCATCAGTGGCCGTTCGCCCCTCACCCCAAACATTATAGGCACGCTGGGGCCATATATATCCGCGTCCATCAATCCCACCGAAGCACCGCCCTCTGCCAGCGCCAGCGCCAGGTTAGCAGCCACGGTAGATTTTCCTACCCACCCTTGCCACTTACCACCGCAATAATATTTTTTACGCCAGGCAAAATGGCTTTACTGTCTTTTCGGTTGCTGTTGGTATTAGCGGTAAACTTTATCTGCACATCCGCAGCTTTATTCACCAGCAGGTGCACAGCGTTGATACATGCATTTTTTATGACATCTTTTAAGGGACAGGCCGGTGTGGTAAGCACTACAGTAAAAGAAACCTTATTTCCTTCAATTACAACGTCTTTCACCATGTTTAACGTTACCAGGTCTTTGCCCAGGTCGGGCTCTATTACGTTGCTCAATGCTTTCAAAATATCACTTTCTGTCATCTCCCGAACTTTTTGTTAAAAAGGTTGATTTGCCCGCAAAGTTAATCCCATAAATCCTTACTTTGTTTATTTAGTGAGTTCAAAGTATTATTGCATTCGCAATGAAAGCGATAGAACAGATTGCCTTAACCCGGCGGCAGTTTTTTAAGACTAAAAGGGCGCCATTGAAAAGATAAAACTCAGGGATGAAAAAACTTTTACATTATATACTTTTTGTTTTTTTATTGACCCCTTTTGCCGCCAAGGCGCAGTTTGAATCGCTGAAAGATTCTGTAGTGCAGCTATACGGCATTGTAATGACCCACGACAGCCTGAAGGGCATACCCGATGTAAACGTAATGGTAAACGGAAGGGGTACCCGAACAAACGCACAGGGCGTATTTTCAATTGTAGCTTTAAAGGGCGATGTAATAGAATTTTCGCATGTTGCTTATCGCAAAGAATCCGATAAAATTCCCTCCAACCTCGAAGGCAACCAATACAGCATGGTGAAATTGCTGGCGATTGACACCGTATATCTTCCCACCGCCATTATTAAGCCACGCCCCACTCGCGAACAGTTTGAGCGCGATTTTGTAAATACCGATGTACCAGACGATGGGCTTGAAATAGCACGACAAAACACGAGCGAAGCCAAAAGACGAGCGCTTATGCGTTCCCTGCCGCGCGATGGAACGGAAGCAGCCAATTATAGTCTTAACAAGAATGCACAAAGCTATTATTATAACGGACAGGCACCCCCTATGAACATTTTCAACCCGTTTGCATGGAGTGAATTTGTAAAAGCCTGGAAGCGCGGAGACTTTAAGCGAAAAGACTAGGCGCAGGCCCGAATAAGTAGTCAAGAACCACGGCGGTAGACAATATACTGCTCAAAGTTTATACGAACGGATCGGTTTTAAGAAATCGGCACTGGAAACAGGTTTCTTAACATACAGAATTGATGTATAATTTAGCCCCGCAATATTTACAGGTATGATCAAAACTGTTGCTGTTATAGGCGCCGGCACAATGGGTAACGGTATTGCCCACGTTTTTGCACAATACGGTTTTTCCGTTAACCTGGTAGACATTCAACGCACCGCGCTTGAAAAAGCAGTAGCTACCATTCATAAAAATGCCGAGCGTCAGCTTACCAAAGGCACTATTACGCCCGACATTCAAAAAGCCATTCATTCCAACCTGCACATTTTTACTTCGCTTTCGGAAGGCGTAAAGCAGGCGCAATTGGTGGTAGAAGCCGCCACCGAAAACAAAGACGTTAAACTGGCTGTTTTTAAGCAACTGGATGAATATGCGCCGCCTGAAGCCATTCTTGCAACAAATACATCTTCCATTTCCATTACAGCCATTGCTGCCGCCACGCAACGTCCGGAAAAAGTAATAGGCATGCATTTTATGAACCCGGTTCCGGTAATGAAGCTGGTGGAAGTAATTAATGGATACAGCACTTCAGCAGCAGTTACCAGTACCATCGTTGCACTCAGCCAGCAACTGGAAAAAATTCCCTGCGTGGTAAACGATTACCCTGGTTTTGTAGCCAACCGCATTTTAATGCCAATGATCAACGAGGCCATTTATACTTTATATGAAGGGATAGCCGGCATTGCAGAAATTGATACTGTAATGAAATCAGGAATGGCACATCCTATGGGACCATTGCAACTGGCAGATTTTATTGGACTGGATGTATGCCTGAGTATTTTAAAAATTTTGCACGATGGCTTTGGCAATCCCAAATACGCCCCATGCCCGTTGCTGGTAAACATGGTTGCCGCAGGCAAGCTGGGTGTAAAAACCGGCGAAGGATTTTATAAGTACACACCGGGGAGTAAGGAAGCAATGCCAGCCAAATGAATTTTGATTTGAAATTTGAAATTTGATCGGCAAAAAGATGACTTAATTTCAACTGCCTAATTTGCAATTTCAAATTCATTATTCCAGCAGGGTTTCCAACTTTTAAAAAGTTCAAACCTTTTTATCTTAGACCCTATACCGTATGCCCTACACCTTTAACCTAATCAACTATGTTCATTATAAGCAAACTGTTCACTGTTTTATTAAGTCCCCTGCTTTGGATCGTTGTTATTTTTTTATGGGCATGGTTCACCAAAAAAGAAAGAAGGAAAAGGAAGTGCCTTATGGCAGGCATTATAATGCTGCTTTTCTTCAGTAATCCGTTTATTATAAACAAGCTTACGATAGCCTACCAGGCAAAAAAATATGCTGCTGCCAGTAATGAGGTGTACAGTGCAGGCATATTGCTGGGTGGATTTGCGGGAATGAATGATGCCGATAAAGAAGTGTACTATGGCGAAGCGGCAGACCGGTTTATCCAAACGGCACAATTGTATAAAACGGGGCACATCAACAAGATCATAGTCGCGGCAGGAAGCGGTTCTATTTTTCAAAACAAACCTTTTCGCGAAGCGGATTTTGCAAAAGAACAACTGGTCAATTTCTGCATTCCCACCGCGGATGTGTTTGCCGATCGCGATTCCAAAAACACCGCTGAAAATGCGGCAAACGCAAAAAGGATAATCGATTCGCTTCAATTACAACCTCCTTATTTGTTAATTACATCGGCTATGCACATGCCACGCGCCTTGCGTACTTTTCAAAAGGCCGGACTTGAGGTGAAACCGTTTCCTGCAGCATTTGCAGTAAAACCCAACAGTGGTTTTGATCCTGAATACTATCTTATCCCATCTGCATTGGCATTTAGCAACTGGAATGTTTATCTGAAAGAAATAGTAGGCACGATAGTGTATAAAATTTCGGGAAAAGGATGAGGGGAGGGAAAGGAGAAAGGTCAAAAGGTGAAAGGTTAAAGAATAAGAACCAAAAAACAAAAAACAAGAACCAAATTGCCTTTTCAGTACGCTCGTTTTGAGTTTAAGATTTGAGGTTTAATAGTTGTTTGCTCTTTCACCTCTCTCCCTTTCCCCCTCCCCTTCCCACTAACGCTCGTTTTTTTCAACTTCCTTACATTTGCCGCCATTATGAATATGAATACCAAATTACTTGTTGCAATTTGCAGTTTTGCTATTGCTTCAAAAACAAACGCACAGGATATTGAATTAGATCCTGTTACCGTAACTGCATCGTTAAGTCAAAAAAGAGCTTCCGAAACGGGGCGGAATATTACCATTATAAAAGGCGAACGCTTTCAAAACCTGCCGGTTCATTCGATAGATGAATTGCTGCGCTATGTGCCCGGTGTTGAAATACAGGCACGCGGCCCTATGGGGTCGCAAAGCGATATTGTATTAAGAGGCGGCACCTTTCAACAGGTGCTGGTGATATTAGATGGCATGCGTTTGAATGATCCCAATACGGGACACTTTAACAGTTACATTCCCATTGCTCCTTCAGAAATTGAGCGCATTGAGGTATTAAAAGGCGCATCTTCAGCTATTCATGGTGCCGATGCTGTAGGCGGCGTTATTTACATCATAACAAAATCGTTTGCCGCAAAACAGAATGATGACAAAACCGCAATCAATGCAGGTATCAGCACAGGGGAGTATGGCTATTTGAATGCGAATGCCGGCTTTTTGTTCAGCAAAAAAAACCTGAGCATTGGTGGCGGGGTAATCACCAATAATGCCGATGGTGTGCAGCAACGAGGAACCAGGGGCTTTTTTCATAATACTACAGCATCTGCATCTGCCAATTATCATATCAACAGCAAGTGGAATATCGCTTACCGCTATGCCATGGACAAGAGGGATTTTTCCGCACAAAACTTCTACACAACTTTTCTTTCTGACACTGCCAGCGAACAGGTACAATCGAACTGGCACCAGGCAAGAGTAAACTACCATACCGAAAAGCAAAGTCTTTCATTAGATGCAGGTCTTAAAGAAGTAGAGGACACCTACAGCTATAACAAAGCATCGGCGCCCAACAGCAGCAAGTCCAGGCTTATCCAGGCTTTGTTATTATATCAACGACACATCGGCGAGCAAACTGTATTGGTAGGCGGTTTTAACTATCAGCAAAAAAACATAAGGTCAAATGATCGCGGAACCCACACACTGTTTCTTGCATCGCCTTTTGTAAGCGTATCGCAACAAATAGGAAAAAACTTTTCTATCCGCCCTTCTGCTCAATGGATATTTTTCAAAAACATTTCATCGGAGTTTGTGCCGCAGTTAGACCTGTCGTATAAAACACATGGCATTCAATTTCGCGGCAGCGTTGGCAAAACCATACGCGATGCTGACTTTACTGAGCGTTATAACAACTATAACAAACCGTTCGTTGCCAGCGGACGAATTGGCAACCCTATGCTGAAAGCAGAAAGATCGCTCAGCTACGAAGCAGGCGCAGATTGGTTCTGGCAAAACAAGCTGAAAGTATCTGCCACCTTTTTCCAACGTTTTCATCAAAGGTTGATTGACTACAGCAATACAGCCTATGCAGACATGCCGAGAAAAGACAATCTTTCGCCAACCGGCACTTATGCACTGGCAAAAAATATTGCCGAAGTAAATACTACCGGTTTTGAAACTGATATTCAATATACACACGAACTGCCCAAACAACAGTTTATTACAGCGAGCGTAGGATTGGTGTGGCTGAACAGCAAGAGCAGCGATACTGTTCCATCATTTTATATTTCTTCGCATGCAAAATTCCTGGCCAATTTTTCTGTGATCTACCAATGCCACAACCTTACGCTGAGCGTAAATGGATTGTATAAAAAAAGGCAGGATCAGGCTGCGCCAGCCATTCATGCTACAATAACACCCGATTATTTTTTATTGAATGCAAAGGCTGAATATGGCTTCTTTCAAAAATCGCTTTCAGTGTTTGTGCAGGCAGACAATGTATTCGACAAACAGTACAGCGACCTGCTTGGATCGATCATGCCGGGGCGATGGATAACGGGTGGAATAAAGTATCAGTTTGTAAAAAAAGGAAAGTAGAACAGGTTTGGGTTTGTTGTTTGGGGTTCGAAACCTCAAACGACAAACGTCAAACTATAAACAACAAACGCTCTCAAAACAGCCCATACAACTGGCTATCTATTTTAGCAATGATTTCCCCGAGATGTTCTTCATTTTCGGGGAATTTATTTTTATCGATATTAATTACCAGCAATGCGCCTTCTTTGTAGCCATCTATCCATTTGTTATAATATTCGTTCAGGCGTTTCAGGTAGTCGAGCCTGATATTCTCTTCGTATTCCCTTCCTCTTTTTTGTATTTGCCCCACCAGCGTAGGCACCGAACCTTGCAGGTAAATAAGCAGATCGGGCGGGTTAACCATTTGCTTGAGCGTTTCAAAAAACTGGAAGTAATTATCAAAATCGCGCTTGCTCATCAATCCCATTTCGTGCAGGTTGGGCGCAAAAATGTGCGCATCTTCGTAAATCGTTCTGTCCTGAATTACGGTTTCAGCCCCTTTCTGTATCTCCAAAAGATTTTTTAACCTGTTGTTTAAAAAATATATCTGCCGGTTAAAGCTCCAACGCGGCATGTCTTCGTAAAAATCGTACAAATAGGGATTGTGCTCTACATCCTCAACCTGCGGAATCCAGCGATAGTGTTTGCTCAGCATTTCTGTAAGCGTTGTTTTACCTGCGCCTATATTTCCGGCAATAGCAATATGCTTAGGTTTTTTAGTTTTCGGCATTACAAATTAAGGTTCAAGATTTTTTAAAAGACGGGCACCGTAAAGGATCATATCAAGATAAAGCATTTTAACTGCTTTACGACTGCAGGGTACAATTTTCTTAAAAATATTTTAATCCAACTGCTTCGCGTACCCGCACCATGGTAGCTTCGGCACTGCGCCGGGCTTTTAAAGCGCCTTTTTCTAAAACAGCTGCCAGGTATTTTTCATCGTTGCGTATGGCAGCCGCTTTTTCGCGTATAGGAGCCATAAATTTTATCATTTCCTCCGCCAGTTGTTTCTTCATATCGCCGTAACGAATGTTGCAGGCTGCATAATCCGCTTCAAATTTATCGTAAACATCCTGTGCACCGGTAAGCCTTACCAGTTGAAACAGGTTTTCAATATAATCCGGTTTCGGTGTATTGGGTTCTTTGGGACCTTCATCCGTCTTTGCCTTCATAATTTTTTTCCTGATCAGTTCATCGCTGTCCGAAAGATATAAAGTAGCATTCTGGTTTTCGCTTTTGCTCATTTTACCGGTTCCATCCAAACTAGGCACTTTTACCAGCTCCGATCCAAAATTAAAAGCAACAGGCTCGGGAAATACTTCGCCATAACGATGGTTGAACCGGGTTGCAAAATTCCTCGCCATTTCCAGGTGCTGCTCCTGGTCTTTACCAACGGGCACGTATACCGCACGGTGCAATAAAATATCTGCCGACATTAAAACAGGATACGTTAATAAGGCAGCGTTGATATTTTGCGGCTGCAGTCTTGCCTTATCTTTAAAAGTAGTTGTTTTTTCAAGCTCACCCTTGTAAGCCAGCGTGTTGAGATAAAGGTACAGCTCAGAAGTTTCATATACATGGCTTTGACAATACAGCGCTGCTTTTTCGGGATCAAGACCGCAGGCCAGGTATTCAGATACTACATGCAGCACATTGTCTCTCAGCTCCTTTGTATCGGGATGCGTAGTAAGCGAGTGCAGGTCGGCAACCATAAAAAAACACTCGTACTCATCCTGCATGCGCATATAATTTTTGAGTGCTCCAAAATAATTACCAAGGTGCAATAACCCGGTTGGCCGGATACCGCTCATTACAATCTGTTTCCCATTTTTTTCCATAGGGCGCGAAGATACATTAATTAACATTCGCGCCGAATGCTGCTATCACACATTATACCATCTTATCGTGCTGATTTGGTGGCACTCGTTTTGATAATCAATCTATAGTACAAATACGATATAGCAGGCGGTGAGCTATCAGTGGAAGACATTGAAAGCCATCACCACTGATTGCTGACAGCTGATCGCTAAAAGCCTGAAGCAGTATTTTTGCAGTAAGAATATCTCCATCTTCTAAAATATTTCACATGGCAATGTTCAAAGATTCTACCCCGGAAGAAATTAACAGCATCATCGAAAAATCGTGGACAGCTTTTGAGGCGTATAAAAAATATTCGTTGCAAAAAAGAGCGGCTTTTATGCGCGCTATTGCAACTGAAATGGCGGCAGGAGTGAAAGCAGTATTGCCTGTAGCAATGAAAGAAACGCATTTACCTGAGCCAAGATTACAATCAGAATTTACACGCACCATATTCCAGTTAAACAGCTATGCCGATGCATGCGAAGCAGGCGCCTGGCTTGATGCAAGGATTGATACCGCTTTGCCCGACCGCAACACGCCTAAGCCAGACATCAGGAAAACAATGGTACCGTTAGGGCCGGTAGCAGTGTTTGGTGCCAGCAATTTCCCTTTCGCCTATTCCACCGCCGGTGGAGATACAGCCTGCGCCCTGGCGGCAGGCTGCCCTGTAATTGTAAAGGCACATCCGGCGCATGCCGAAACTTCTGAATGGGTAGCAAATGCTGTAGTAAAGGCTGCAAAAAAATTAAATATGCCCGATGGCATTTTTGCGCATATCCACGGTAGCGGATTTGAAACAGGCAAAGCCCTGGTAACCCATCCGCGTGTAAAAGCAGTGGGGTTTACCGGATCTTATTCGGGAGGGAAAGCATTGTTCGACTGGGCCAACCAGCGCAAAGAGCCTATACCTGTTTTTGCCGAAATGGGCAGCATCAACCCTGTGTATCTCCTTCCCGAAAAACTACAGCAGGCTGCAGCAGAAACGGCAAAAATGTATGCGGCTTCAATTACGCTTAGCACCGGGCAGTTTTGTACCAATCCCGGTTTGATCATCGGCATCGAAGGCGCGGAGCTCGACCAGTTCATCACCCTATTGGGCGAAGAAATAAAAAAAGTGGCTCCGTCGGATATGTTACACACAGGCATCGCTAAATCATTTGCCAGCAACAGGGCGAAAGCATTGATGCAGGAGCAGGTTACCACGGTAGCCGTTTCCGTTATACCCGCAAAACCAGAACAGGGTATACCTACCATTGCTTCGGCTACTGCCGAGGCTTTTTTGAACAATCCTGTGTTGCACCAGGAAGTGTTTGGCCCGTATTCACTGGTGGTAAAGTGCCGGAACATGCAGGAAATGCAGGACGTTGCCGCTAAGATGGAAGGACAGATCACCTCTACACTAATGGCAACTGTAAACGATATGCGGCAAAATGAACGTTTGATTGAAACAGTAAAGCAAAGTTGCGGCAGAATGATCATAAACGGTGTACCTACCGGGGTGGAAGTATGCCTGAGCATGCACCACGGTGGTCCCTTTCCCGCCACTACCGATTCGCGTTTTACATCTGTTGGAGCGGATGGTATTAAAAGATTTGCCAGACCGATCAGCCTTCAAAATTGGCCCGACGAACTTTTGCCTGATGAATTAAAGAACAGCAACCCACTGCAGGTATGGAGAACTATTAATAACGAACTTACTAAAGCGGGTATACAACCTTAGCCCGCCATGTTTCGTGTCGCACGAAACGTATTGGTGGATCGTGAGACACGATCCTTGGCGACAGCAGCGCGTATACAGCTTTGGCCCGCCACGTTTCCTGTCGGGCAAAACGTATTGATGGATCGTGAAACACGATCCACGGCGAAGGTGAGACACACTCCACGGTGAATGAACGATTAACGACCTCCTCACTAAAGCGAGTATGCGCCCTTAACCGTTAATATTTTTTATATTTGATATCTTAATTATCCAAACCAAAAAATCAGCAACATGAAACCTGCCTTAATTTGCGTAGCACTTTTCAGTTTTGTTCTTGTGTACAGCACCGCCCAATCGCAGGAACGCAAGCTTGTAAAAAAATGGGAAACCGATACCATTTTAAAAGTTCCCGAATCTGTATTGTTTGACGGAAAGAACAAAGTGTTATATGTAGCAAATATTGATGGAAGCCCCTGGGAAATGGACGGGAAGGGTTCTATTGGAAAAGTAGGGTTGGATGGAAAAGTTATCGCTACTGAATGGGTAACGGGGCTGAATGCTCCCAAGGGGATGGGCATGCATGCTGGTAAATTGTATGTGGCCGATGTAGATGGCATAGCTGTTATTGATATTGCGCAGGGAAAAATTGTTGACAGGATTGTGGTGGATGGTGCAAAGGGTTTAAACGATATCAGCATAGACGACAAGGGCGTAATCTATGTTTCTGATTCGCAGAATAAAAAAATATTGAAAATAGACAAAGGAAATATTACAACGGTAATTGAAAACCTTAAAGGCCCTAATGGTGTGAAAACTGTAGGCAAAGACCTTTATATTACCGATGCCGGTACTTTGAACAAGGTAGAAGCTAACGGTACGCTCAAACAAATTGCCGACGGCATGGAGGGTGGTACTGATGGAATTGAACATGTAGGCAAAGGCGATTTTATAGTATCGTGCTGGGCTGGTTCTGTTTGGTACGTTCATGCAAATGGCAAGAAAGACCACCTGCTTGATACCCGGGAGCAAAAGATCAATTCCGCAGATATAGGATATGACGCGGCGAACAAGATAGTGTATGTACCTACCTTTTTTAAGAATGGTGTTGTAGCTTATGCGTTACAGTAAGTAAAGTTGTTTGTCGATCAATCGTTACCAAAAAACGAAGAAAACTCAAGCATGGGCGAATAAAGTTTGATGCCGGACTTTTCTGAACCATCTTTACAGTACAATTGACAGTAGTCAAAGCAGATAGGTAAATTTAAATCCGGTATCTAAACAAAAACCAGCGCTGCCCTTCCAGCCACTGCTATCAACGCAGAAATTAAACCGTTCCAAAAGTTATTGAAGGATATAAACCAGTCGAACAGGCTGGTTTTTTATTTTATAGCCAGGAGCAGTCAGCGATCAGCTATGAGCCATCAGTTGACGATGTTGGCCGTTAAGCGGTTAGCTGGGGCCGATAGCTGGTTGCTGAAAGCTGATTACCGATTATTTTCAAACATTTTTTTGCTTATCCTGGCATCGTGCCCATATACGTCGTCTCTGAAGTTAAGCTCACCCTTTGAGTCTACCCAGGCAGTAAAATAACCGATGAATACGGGCACGGCATTAGTGAGTGTAACATACTTTTCTTTGCCGCTGTTCATGGCAGCGTCAATCGCTTTCGAAGTCCAAGCGCTGTCTTTGCGCAACAGGAACTCAGCCAGCTTTTTAGGTTCGCCCAGGCGAATGCAACCGTGGCTAAACGCTCTCCTGCTTTCGCCAAATAAACTCTTGGCAGGCGTATCGTGCATATAAATGCTATAGCTGTTGGGAAACAAATATTTTACTTTACCCAGCGAGTTATTGGCTCCCGGCTTTTGTCTTACATTGGGTACACCACCGGTATAACCATTGATTTCCATATTGTGCCTGGCAAGATAATTTTTATCTTTTTTCATCCCTGGTAATACCTCGTTCTTTAAAATACCGGCAGGCACATTCCAGTAAGGGCTGAAAACAATGTATTTAAGATCACCGTAAAAAATAACGGTATTATTCTGAGTAGTGCCTACCACCACATCCATGGCGTATACAGGCTTGCTGTTTTCAAAAATATGCAGTTTAAATTCAGGAATATTTACAAGCAAATAGTCGCCGTCTATCTTTGCCGGAACCCAACGCATTCTTTCCAGGTTGATCAGCATTTGCCGGATGCGTTTTTCTACAGGCTGATTCATTTCTTTCAGCATGGCAGCTCCTATAATACCATCTTCCTTTACACCATACCTGTGTTGAAACCTTTTTACCGCAGCCTTCAACGAGTCTGTAAACAACGATGAACTATCGGTAAGATCAAAATCTTCGGTTAACCGCAACCGTCTTTTAATTTCAGTGATCACCTGGCCGGTATCGCCCTGCTGCAGCTTTTTTCTTTCAGTAACAATTGGTTTCCAGCCACCGGCTTTTTCTATTTCATAATATCGCAACAGGCTCTGTTTTAAACGCTGGTAATAAATGTTAAGCGGTTCATATTCGGTAAGCTTCTCCCCTTTATGCAGGATCAGCGAATCAAGCGTAGCTACCACATTGATCTTTTTGCGGGGAATAAACCATTTCAAATCTGCTGCGTCAAGGTTATCGCTTCCCTGGTAAGCTTTTTGTGCATAACGGAAAAACTGGCCGGTAAGTAATAACTCAATGTTCAACCTGTTGCTATCGGGCATCGGAGCAATTTTTCCCCCGCTTTCAAGTGTGTCGAATATTTGTTTCAGCACCGGGTTGTGGAGCGTTGTATCGCCGCTGTAGCCCACGTAATTGGTTTGCTGGTTCAAAAAATGGTATGCCTGCTCTGCTATTCCATCGTTAAAAAACCAGGCATATTGATAGTTGCGTGCATTGTAAAAGTCGCGGTATTGCTTTGCCGTGGCATCGGGCAACTGATGGCGGATAATATAAGTTTCCAGCACCATGCTATCGAAAAACAATTCGGTAAAGGCATTCTTAACGGTAATGGTTGTATCTCTTACTTCAGACACAACAGGCTCAGTTTCAACTGCCCTGGGTTTGCAGGCATTCAACAATCCGCAAAAAAGCAGTGCTAATAACAATAAGTATTTCATTCTCATTCGTGTATGCTAATACGTTATTATTAATGCAATTTAATTGTTATACCGGAAACACGATAAAGGCTGGAAGAATTCTGTGGCTTATCTGGATTTTTTGGTCGAAAATCGAAAGAAAACCGGCAACTGGCGAATAGAATTTGAGTATGAACCGGTAATTATCATCTTTACACCATCGAAGTTTTACAACAGTAACCTCTCGATCCCCTTTAGTTTTCAAGCCCTGAGAAAGAAATCCGATACCTGAGAAACGTAATCTCTGTAAGTTCAACCCAATCAACAGTCCAACGTCCGATCCGCATCTCCCTTTCGTTGACCAATTTTCGGCCGATGCAAACAGCTACCTCTGGAAAATTTCATATCGTTTAGCCGGGTCTGTTATACGACCCGGCTTTTATTGTCTTTTAAAAAACGCTTCTGCCGAAGCCGTTTTTACCCAGTATTTTCCATCGTCGGTTACCGGGTCCTGCGCTTGCGCACCGGCTGCTACGGCCTTGTATATATTGCCATTGGAGGCTTTTACAAAATCGTTGATTTGATATTTGGCGGATGGGCTCCAGCTTTCAGCATACAACGCGCCCGACTGTGTGCAGATCATATCATAACCATCTCCTGGCTCACCGATATGAATAATATCGCCCTTGTTCCACCATCCCCATTGCGGCATCTTATTCAACCAGGTGATATTGTTTTTTCTATCTTCAGCAGAAAATATTTTCGTTGAACCCGCCACATTCGCCATCACTTTTTTTCCTGCATTGATATTGTTATTGCCTATTATGCACGAAACATTCGATGCCAGAATTGCTTTGTCTGAACGGTTGGTTACATTGCTGTCAACAACAAACATTCCTTCTCCATACCTGCCGGGGATAGTGGTGTAGATACGTACCGCGGAAAACTTGCTGGAAGAAAGGTTGATTGTATTTCCTACTATTTTGCCATTGCCGGCATTAGCAAAATCAATAGCGTTTACTTTCGATTCAACAATATTTTTAACTACGTTAACACCCGAAACCTGCGATACCCGGATGGTAAATTTCCCCAGCGAATCTTTTACCTTGTTCTCTGTTACCAATATGTTTTTGGTAGCTCTGAACCCGCCTTTTCCAACAGAGGTAAAATACAACCCACCGTTCAATACATTATTTTTTACAACGCCAGGGCCTGTGGGAGCAACCTGTAACAAGCCATTAAGCGTTGAACGTGTAATGAGGAAATTCTCAACATTATTACAGCTATTCCTTACAGAAGTTGTTGTGGTAACGCTGTCTATCCATAATCCATCTATACCCGATGCCGAAAAATCGCTGATGCGGCAATATTGATAACTAACATTCTTTACAAGGTCCGCTGGTTCGGTATGTATTGAATTTCCACCCTTTTGAACACCACTTTCAAAAGGCAGATCATAAATATGCTTTACCGTTATGCTGTCAACGCCTCCGCTTCCTCCAATGCCGATGCCCTGCCTTAAATAATCTCGTTGGTATATTCTTTCTACCGTAATATTTTTACTGTTCTTGGATACCACAATAACATCACCGGTAACATCGTGAATAAACAGGTCGTGGAAATAAGCATTCTTTACCACGTATGGATCGCCATAACAAAAGATGCCTGCAGACTGTGCATCTTTACCAAATGAAGCAGGCGGCGGATAAGTTTTATAGGGATTGCTCATGTCTATGCCCAAATGCGAAATTTCAACATTCACCACATCGCCTGATGAATCGCCCAATGCAAAAACGCGCCTGAAATTGAACACGTCCGACGGTGCAAGCTTTACAGACGTAAGATGCATTCCTTCTCCCTTCACTTTTGTATTCGAGTACACGGGAATGATTTTGAAGGGACGACTTGCCTGGCGGCTAACAATATAAGTGCCGGCGGGAAACAGGATATTGCCACCGCCCTTTTTGCGGGCAGCTTCAAATGTTGCGCGTATGGGTTCAGAATCATCGGTGGCTCCATCGCCTTTGGCGCCATACCATTTTACACTGAATTGAGCGGTATCGTCCGGCAGCACGGTTAATTGCTTGTCAAATAGCCATGCATGTTTATCGGCCTGTATGCTGCCACCACTAACGGTGCCGTTTCCAACCAGGCGGGCATTGTTTTTAAAAGAAAGGACTTTGCCTGCGGGAACGTGCACGGGTTTGTTGATAAGGATCAACTGATCTGGCTGATCAAACACCAGCGTGTTTACATCAGGAAAAGAAAGCAGGTGATTGATCTTTTCCGACATATCCGTTCCGTTGCCTATTATACCCAATGAACGGGCATTGTATACACCATGCATTTCGTGCGATGGCGGGTTGCCGTATTCTACAGAAAAAATAAAATACAAGAGGCTTAGAACGCTGGTGAATGTTACAGGCATTTTATAGATTGTTACAAATAGCAAGTTGCTTTTTAAAGGTTACAGATGCAAACCTTATGCCTTGAATTAACCATTTCTTACCAATTCATTCTTCCAGAATATCGGGTCTTCTTTCTTCAGTACGTTTTACAGACATTTCATGTCGCCAATCCGCAATTTTTTTGGGGTCGCCACTTAGCAATATGTCCGGTACTTTCCAGCCCCTGTACTCTGCCGGGCGGGTGTACACAGGAGGCGCCAGCAAATTATCCTGGAAAGAATCAAAAAGGGCTGATGTTTCATCGTTCAGTACGCCGGGTAATATACGCCCTACGGCATCTACCAATATAGCCGCGGGTAATTCTCCTCCGCTCAGCACGTAATCGCCAATGGAAATTTCTTTGGTAACAAAATGTTCCCTAACTCTTTCATCAATTCCTTTATAATGACCACATATCAGCAAAAGATTTTGCTTGAGCGAAAGATAATTGGCTGTTTTTTGCGTGAACTTTTCACCGTCGGGTGTGAGGTAAATAATTTCGTCGTATTTCCTGTCGGCAGATAGCGTTTCAATGGCAGCTACAAGAGGCTCGCACATCATTACCATCCCTGCACCGCCCCCATATTGGTAATCGTCTATCTGTCCATATGCATTAATAGCCCATTTCCTTAAATGATGTACATCCACTTCCAGCAATCCTTTTTCTTTTGCCCGCTTCATAATGGAGTGAGACAAGGGGCTTTCCAGCAATTCGGGTAAAACGCTTAATATGTCTATATGCATAGCTGCAAAGATAATCAGCTAATAAAAATGTGCGGAGACTAAGCTGTAGGAGACCAGTTTTCAGGTAAAGGCAGTAAGAAGGCAGAATTGGTTTAATTATATTGCATCAGGCGGCCTGAAATAATAAACAGAATAAAGGAAATGTATAGCAACAGTGTCTGTTACTTCAGAACATGACACACTTCCAGGTAAAATAAACTGTTTATTCTTTTTGCTGATTGTTCATGCTGTTTTTGCTGAAAGCTGATCGCAGACTGCTCGTTACCACAGAGGAAGGAAAAAATTGCAACAGGCCGACATATTAGAATGGGGATCAGGGATCGAGAGATAGTTAGCAACCTTGGTGTTTTAACTAATAGATCAGCCTGTTTGCAAAGGTTTAGGGTGTTAACCGAATTAAAAACGGATAACCAATTACACTTGTTCTTTTAACTCTTGTTTTAAAGGTAAGCAACAGAATAAAGACGGAGCACAATGAAAATCGGTTGTCTGTGCCCCAAAAAATATTGCCCGACGCTATTCATCCATGAACTCATCCATATCGCGCCGTTCCTTCTTTGTAGGGCGGCCTATTTTACTCAGGCGCTTACCGGTATGAAAGCTGGCAGCCTGGTATTGTAACCGTTCTATCTCTTCGTCGGGAGTAATATCTACATAATACTTTATTGCCTCGCTGTACTGAACCCGGTTGTGTAAAAGACCGGCTACCCGTATGCGCCAGCGGCGGGCTTCTGTTTTGATCTCATACTCATCGCCCACATGCACGTTCTTCGACGGCTTGGCCTGATCGCCATTGTATTTAACCTTTCCTTTATCGCAGGCTTCGGCCGCGAGCGAGCGTGTTTTAAAAATGCGAATGGACCATAAATATTTATCTAATCGTAATTTTTCTTTACTCTCTGCCATAACATCAACTGTTAACTTATATGCAATTTACTGATAGATGTTAATAATCATGCCAATGGCTGCTGCCAACCATTTATCAAAAGGTTCTATAAAATAGGGTATTCTCAATTAAATTTACCGCCAAAACAACGCTACATGTTATTTATCCAGTTAATATCCCGTGCGGCTTTAATCGTTTTTTTCTTTGCTTATACGGCAGGCGCAGTTGCCCAGTTTAAACCGAGAGAAATAACCTGGACAAGTGATGGAACAGGTTTTTACCAGGTTGATGATAACAATCTTTTAAAAGTGGTGCCTACTAATGCGCAACCGGTTACGGTAATGGCTACCGCTGCACAACTTACACCATCGGGCAGTAAGGAACCTCTTGAAATCGCGGATTTTGAATTAAGCTCAGACAACAACCTCCTGCTAATATTTACCAACACCACCCGCGTATGGCGCTACAATACAAAAGGTGATTACTGGTTGCTGAACAAGGCAACTGGTAGTTTAAGGCAGGTGGGTAAAAATCAACCTGCGCAATCACTGATGTATGCCAAACTTTCGCCCGATGGTAAAAAACTGGCCTATGTGAGCGACAGGAACATTTATGTAGAAGACGTTGCTACAGGCAATACTACCGCGCTTACAAAAGACGGTAACCGGCAACTCATTAACGGTACATTTGATTGGGTATATGAAGAAGAGTTTGGGTGCAGGGATGGTTTTCGGTGGAGTGGCGATAGCAAAAATATTGCATACTGGCAGGTAGATGCACGCAATACCCGCGATTATTTAATGTTGAATACAACTGATTCAATTTATTCGTTTGTTGTACCGGTTGAATACCCCAAAGTGGGAGAACCGCCATCGATGGTGCGCATTGGCGTTGTGAGCGCAACGGGCGGCAATACTACCTGGATGAAAGTGCCCGGCGACGCAAGGCAGCATTACCTGCCAAGAATGGAATGGAGTACAGACAATGCTTCGCTGTTTGTGCAACAGCTTAACCGGAAACAAAATGAAACAAGCATTTATACCTGCGATGCTACTAACGGTAATGTACAGAAGATTTATACGGAGACAGACAAAGCCTGGATAGATATTAAATCGAGGTGGAATGATGATGACCCAACAGGCTGGGACTGGATTAAAAATGGTGCCGCTTTTTTATGGGTAAGCGAAAAGGACGGATGGCGACATATATACAGCATTAGTAAAGACGGTAAAAAAGAAACATTGCTTACCAAAGGAGCATACGACATAGAAAGAATAAGCGCCGTTGACGAAAAGAACAATTATATATACTATATCGCATCGCCCGAAAGCGCTGTTCAACGTTACCTGTATCGTGCAAGGCTGGATGGCAATGGAAAACCCGAACTGGTATCGCCTGCAACCTTAAAGGGAACGCATGGTTATGAAATTTCTCCCGGCGGTCAACTGGCATTGCACACATTTACGAACCGCAATACTCCTGTTGTGTATGAGTGGATAAAACTGCCGCAGCATGCAGCATTGAAAGCAGAACAGAGTATTGCGAAAACGATGCAAACAGATACATCCAGGCACCTTGAGTTTTTCCAGATCACCACCGAAGACGGCATCACAATGGATGGATGGATTACTCAACCTAAAAACTTTGATCGCTCTAAAAAATACCCGGTGTTGTTGTATGTATACGGAGAGCCTGCCAGTGCTACAGTGGAGGATACCTATTACAATGGACAGAACCGGTTGTTTGACGGCGATATGGCTGAAAAGGGTTACGTATATGTTTCGTTTAACAACAGGGGTACGCCTACTTTAAAGGGCGCAGCATGGCGAAAAGCTATTTACAGGAATATTGGCATTATTAATATCCGCGACCAGGCGATGGCTATGAAAAAACTGTTGCAGGAGCGACCTTATCTTGATACTTCACGCGTTGCCTGCTGGGGTTGGAGCGGCGGCGGGTCTTCTACATTAAACCTGCTATTCCAGTATCCGGATATTTTTAAAACGGGTATTGCGGTAGCGGCTGTAGGCAATCAACTTACTTACGATAATATTTACCAGGAACGATATATGGGACTACCGCAGGAGAACAGAGAAGACTTTGTAAAAGGTTCGCCGGTTACTCACGCTAAAAACCTGCGCGGAAACCTGCTATACATACATGGCACGGGCGACGATAATGTTCATTACCAGAATGCAGAAATGCTGTTGAATGAATTGATCAGGTATAACAGGCAATTCCAGTTTATGGCATATCCCAACCGCACGCACAGCATTCGCGAAGGCGAGGGAACCTCTCAACATTTAAAAACTTTATTCACCAACTACTTGCTGAAAAATTGCGAGCCGGGTGGAAAATAATATGCAGGCATAAAAACCTGGCAAAGAAAAAGGGGCGGAAATTCCGCCCCTTTTTTAAAGCTGTTCCTGCTGTTATTAAATAGCTATTTCCTCTATTTTGAATTTCAACAGTCCTACCGGAGCCTGTACTTCGGCAACCTCACCTATCTGCTTTCCTAACACACCCTGCCCTATAGGCGATGTAACGGATATTTTTCCCGACTTCAGATCAGCCTCTTTTTCAGAAACAATCTGGTAAGTCACCTTTTTCTTCGTTTTCATATTAGTAAGCGTTACTTTGGTAAGAATGCTCACTTTACTTGTATCAATATTGTCTGTTTCAATAATACGTGCAAGTGCAATATCGCTTTCCAGCTTCGCTATTCTGGCCTCCAGGAGGCCTTGAGCCTCTTTGGCCGCATCGTATTCCGCATTTTCTTTCAGGTCTCCTTTTTCCCTTGCTTCGGCAATTGCCCCGGAAGCCGCAGGTCTTTCTACACCTCTCATCCTTTGTAGCTCGGCTTTCATTATTTCCATCGTTACGTGCGTAACATAAATTACTTCACACATGGCTGACTTCGTTTTATTATCTTATAAAAAATAAAAAAAAAACAACGCATCCGGCACTGAACCAGAAGC
>JBQCFW010000107.1:0-5708 GCA_051958655.1 Agriterribacter sp.
TCATATAAAAGTAATCCTCTCTCTTTCATTTTCACGGAGTTATGAGATAGGAAGTCCAACATTGTCGGGGTTCGATACATGGCATCCAGATAGTAAAGATTATCCTAGAACTCAAGTTTCAGCAAATCTTGCTTTTCTAACGTAGATGCATGCTCGTAGATAAACCGCAAGTCTTGCAGTTTATGGAGGTTCGTACGAACAATGTTATACATGTCTTGCTGATCCCCCGACAGGATTTCTATGTCGGCTTCAAGGGTTGCAGTGTTGCGGCTTATAGTATCGTGCCAGCGTTCGTATGTGTCCTGAAGTATCTGGTTGCTGATCCATTTCTCTTCAATTGAATGCAGTTTCGCATGCTCCGCCTCTAACTCCAGTTTCTTTTTACTAAGAAGCAACCTATCTGCCATAATCTTCTTTTCAAAGATAGGATCGGTAGCATTCCGTATTTTCTTACATAAAGCATCCGGCAACGACATAAGCCTGAATCTCGAGCATTTGATTGGGAGCTTTGATAGCGCTTATGTTGTTATGCGTGGTCTTATCACATTTGTAATAGTAATAGTATTTGCCCATCTTACCCTTGGACGGAGTACCCGTAAGCTTCTTGCCGCAATAGCATTTCAAACAACCACGGAGCGGAAGCTCATCAGCAACCACCACCTTCGTCTTCTGAGGCCTTTTCATTTTCTCCTGTACCCTATACCATTTATGCAGCTCAATGATTGCCTGGTGTTTTGCAGGGTAAAGACCTCCGGGATTATCTTTGAAGGGTTCCACATGCTGCATCCCGGCATATACCGGGGCCTGAAAGTAAGTGCCGTATTACCCTATTTGCACACACGGGAGAGATACTATGCTAAATTTCTCGCAATCGCCCGTGTTCTGACATCTAACATTCCCTTTCGAATCAACAAGCGAAGCTGGACAAACCATACGACCACAATATTGGAAATGAAAATTAAATGTACATTTGAAATGCCCTTTCCCCTAGTTGTCTGTCATAAGTTATGAGGGCAGCAGGCTAAGGGACTGAAAATAAAGGAGAATATGACTAAAACACTCGATTATGCGCAGCTATCCAACTTTTTACGTTCCGTGAGTGACTTTAGGCAGTCTGAAAAAGTAAAAATAATTAGTGAGCTGCAAAATAACAGGATGGCTTTGTCAGCTGTAGCTTTCAACTATTGTAATCTTCGAAGGTATGTTTCTCGCCACAATGGACTAACGATAGCCGACTATTACAATAACAACATTCGATGGAAAGTTCAATCGACGATCATCCATTTAATCAGCAATTATCTGATCAGCGTCTTTTCATTTATCGATTTCGGAAGAAAGCAAATGCCTAAGCTTATTACTGATGGCAAGCTTTTGAATGCATATAAAGAAAATGTAAAAAAAGTTTTCAATGAATCGCCGGAGCATCGGTTTATTCAAGATCTCCGAAATTACATTGTTCATAACTCGTTTCTTAATATTATTTCCCAACGCCAGACGGATTTCATTGAAAAAACTGACAGTGTGAACCTATTTATTAGAAAAGACGACTTTGGGGGCTACTGCTGGTCATCTGCAGTAAAGAAGTGGCTTGCAAACCAGGGCGAAAACATTTATATTTTTCATTTATTGGACGCACATTACAGGAGGTTCATTAACTTTCAAAATTGGACTTTTCTGCTCATCGTACGATCACATTATGAACAGATAACGGAACTTCAATCAGAGCTCCATAAGCTTATAACTAAGGGCGATTCCTTGCTTGTGATATTGCCACCTCCGCTAGATAAAGTCAGACAACGATACCTGTCTTACGTTTTGAGGAAGTCGTCTTGCGTAATAGATGGAATGCCTTCATTTTAACTAAGCATATGTCACAATCCTCTTTTGAAATTAAGACTGCCAAGCATTTATACCACAAGCTTGTCCGAGAGCACGAGAGATTACTTGCAGATCTCAATTCATCCGACCATGCGATAAACTTCAGTATAACAGCTCACCACTTATTTAAGGATTGGCTGAAGAGAGAACTAACAGAATTGGAATACGATAAGCTCAAAGTTGAGATCGACACGAACTTGAAAGTTGAGATGGGCATTATCAGAGATGTTTGCGATGGCACAAAGCATCTATTTTTGGATAGACCTCCTCATCTTCAAGTTAGTGAATCAGGAACGGATAACGGTGCCTTTTCCGGTGCTTTTAGTCGGGACTTTGATATTGGTGGCTTGTTCTTGGTTCTTCACGATGAAACCAGACTTTACTTCGATAATGTGGCCGATAAAGTGGTCGGGTTCTGGAAGAGGTACTTCGAAAGCGGAACCCTTTAATTTAGTGCTTGCTATGCACCGATTTCGATGTGACAGCTAGGTAGATGTTTTTGCATCTGGAACTGAAGACTATCGGCGAACAAAAAGTTGAAATATATTCGTAACACATGCGAGAATGATTGTTACAATAAGCTATACTGCCATTGTGTCAACGCGATACGGTTCAAACCGAATCCCCTCTTTCCCGCAAAAGGGAAGTCAAAAGTCCCATTGAAAAGGATGCTCGGATAAGAGCATCCTTTTCGTTTTGCAACATTTTAAAAAGTGGCTCAAACTGCGTTATCTTTTACGCTAGTATCTGCTTTGAACCAATTAGAACATATTCTTATCCATCCCCAATCTTTGCAAGTATATTGGAAAGATTTTATCGTCTATCCCAGCATTTCAAGCAGTAATTTTACCTTTCATTCGAACGCAACAGATAGGTTGCATAGTTTTAAAAACGTGAAGGTTCGTTCCAGTGATCCGTTAAACCTCAGAGCATATACATTCATCTTCCCGAGAATAAATAAGAACACCCCAACCCCGCATGTTCTTACCAAAAAAAATGAAAATATATTTGCGCAACTCAAAAGTTGCACATATATTTGCAACCTGAAGGTTGCTCAATTAATATCCAAGAATGAAACAAGATATATTCCAAGCCATAGCCGATCCAACACGCAGAGCTATTTTAACGCTGCTCGCCATCCAGGCGTTGACGCCAAATGCAATGGCGGGAAAATTTGATATGACCCGCCAGGCAGTATCAAAACATATTAAAGTATTGCACGAATGCGAATTAATAAAACCCGAGCATAGCGGCCGGGAGATTTATTATCACCTGAACGCAAAAAAAATGCAGGAGTTTGACCATTGGCTGGCCCAGTTCAGACAGAGTTGGGAGACCCAGTTTAATCAGCTTGACAAGCTATTATCAACAATTAAAGAACAAAAAAAATGAACAACGATTTGCTATTTGATTTTAATGTTGACAAAGCAGCAAAAACGGTATTTATAACCAGGGAATTTAATGCCGGGCTTTCTTTAGTATGGGATGCTTTTACCAAGCCGGAACTACTGGACCAATGGGTGGCGCCCGCACCTATGCGCGCCAAAACCAGGTATATGGATTTTAAAGTTGGCGGGCGAAGATTCTATGCGATGATAAACCCCGACGGACAGGAGCGCTGGGTGGTTCAGGAATATACTTCCATTACCCCGAAAACCAATTTCAAAATGCATAATTCTTTTGCAGACAAAGACGAAAACCGGGAATTGCCGGGCTCTGATTGGGACTACACTTTCAGCGAACAAAATGGCAGAACAAAAGTGAATATCACCATTTTTAATGAATCCCTCGCCCGTATGGAGAAGATGATTGAAATGGGCTTCACCGAAGGATTTAAGATGTCAATGGACAATTTGGATAATATGCTGGCAGCCTTATCGCAGAAAATATAAGACAACGACAATGCTGAATAGCATGAACAGAAAAAAATTAAAACCTAAAAAAATAAAATTATGAGAACAGCTAATCCCTGGATCAACTTCAACGGCAACGCCGAAGAAGCATTCACTTTTTACAGATCAGTTTTTGGCGGAGAGTTCACAAAGATCGTTCGTTTCAAAGATCTGTCGGGCCCTGGATTTCAGGTCGCAGAAAACGAAGCAAATAAACTCTTGCACATTAGTTTACCGATCGGCAAGCACAATGTGTTAATAGCCAATGATGTTCCGGAAGTTATGGGACGGGTAAACGAATCTGAAAACAGGTCTAAAATATCAGTGAGTGCGGAAAGCCGTGAAGAAGCTGACAAAATATTTAACGGATTATCAGCAGGAGGAGAGGTTGAAGGGCCCATTGGCAAAAGCCCCTGGGGTACATACGCCGGTATGTTCAGAGATAAATATGGCATTGAATGGATCGTGGAGTTTGACCCCGCTTACAACGGATAAATTACTATCTCAAGCTCTCCCCGGTTTTTCATACTGATCACAGATTTCCTGCTGAAATGAAACTTTTTGCAAACAAATGGAATGATTTTTACGAAAAAGTGAAGTATTCCGTAAAAAAATGAAATATTTGCAGCTTACACGGAAGTATTTAAACGAACGTAAAATCACAAACTCCATGAAAGCAAAAAGCAAGCTCTACCGCCTCATTTGTTCATGCAGCCTGATCGGGATCGCCAGCGCAGGATTTTGTCAGCAACCCCAATGGGACAAAGGGCAAACATTCACGGAGGCGAGCGATCCGGTAAGGGTGGACAGCAAAAGCTGGTTGTCTGTAAAACCCGGTTTGCACGCCTCCTTTGTTTCCATCGATAAACGTTACGCTAAATCCGAAGTTCCCGGCATCAGCATCGAAAGATCCGCCCATGTAAGAGGCTGGAAAGGAGAACGCCTGTCTGCCCAGCTCTTGCTCTGGACTGCGGATTCAGTCCCCGGGGTGAAAGTAAAGCTGTCCGGTTTCAGATCGAAGAACGGAAAAACACTCGAACCGGTCGCCTATGCCCGGTTCGAACGATACATTCTTACGGACGAATTTGGCCCGGGTTGCGGAAAGCGCAAACCCGGGGATTTTGCAGCGTCTCTTTCCCCGGACATGCTGGACGACCTTTCTTCCTTCAACCTGGAAAAGCACAAAGTAAGACCCGTATGGATAACAATAGAGATCCCGCGAAATGCAGCGCCCGGCGCCTATTCGGCAACGGTTCAAATAACTGCTTCCGCAGGAAAGCGGCAGGAGCTGAGCTTATCCCTCGATGTTATAGACCAGCTGCTCCCGGAAGCATCCTCATGGACCTTCCACCTCGACCAATGGCAACACCCTTCCGCCGTAGCTCGCGTCAATAACCTGCCTGTATGGAGCGACGCTCATTTTGAGGCCCTGAAGCCGCAGATGCAGCTTTTGGCAAACGCCGGGCAAAAAGTGATCACGGCGACATTGAACAAAGATCCCTGGCACGTACAGACTTACGATCCTTACGAGGATATGATTGTCTGGACAAAGGAAAAAAACGGCAGCTGGTCCTACGACTACCGCGTGTTTGATAAATGGGTCTCTTTTATGATGGGCCTTGGGGTGAAGAAAATGATCAACTGTTACTCCATCGTCCCCTGGAACAACGAGATCCACTATAAAGACGCCGCCACCGGGAAATTCATAGACGTGGTAGCAAAACCCGGTACAGCGATGTTTACAGAAATGTGGGAGCCCTTCCTGAAGGACTTTGCAAAACACCTAAAACAGAAAGGCTGGCTGGAAATTACGAACATAGCGCTGGACGAAAGAAACAAAGACGAAATGGGAGCCGCTTTTGCGCTCATTGAAAAAGTAGCGCCCGCGCTTGGCGTAGCTTATGCGGATAACCAAAAGACCTACAAACGTTATCCCAA
>JBQCFW010000108.1:0-34525 GCA_051958655.1 Agriterribacter sp.
TACTTTGAAATACAAAGTAATGGTATTTATTTTGCATTTCAAAGCGTTTGGATACGCCTGTTTTTATGATTTCTTCTGTTTTCTCCTGATTTTCGGGAAAAGAAAGATCGCGGCGATCCCAAAGAGGAGCAGTGTGGTTGCGATCCTGACCATGTAATACTCGTCCCGTTTGCGGTAGGGGTCGTGGGTGAGCCCGTTGGGTTGCATGTACAGGTACCCGTGTTGATTGTCGAGGATGAGGTTGAACCGTTTGAGCAGGTCACTGCCGAGGAGCATTTTCAGCTCTTTGCCACCCGCGCCCATGTCCCTTATCTTATACTCAAAACCGCTCAACTCATAATCGCCAATGCGCAACCGCGGGGCCACGGCGGTCTCCAGCCCCAGCATCCCTAATAGTTCCGTCCATACCCGGTAAAAAAAAGGAACATCAGCACTGTTCACAATCGAGGTCCGCGCCCCCGTATCGAACATTACCCAGCCCGTCAACTCCTTACCGTTGACCAAAAAACTCACCCTGCCATAAGGGATCGTGCCGCCATCCAGGATCATCTCATGACGGGAATACCCCGTTACCTGCGGCAGGCTGTCATGCACTACCACGATCCTCTTATCATAGTTGATCTCCAGCACTCGGTCCCGGAACAGGGAATTTCCGATAAGCAGGTCCTCGTGCTCCTTCATATTACCGGCCACAGCGATGGGGAGACTGTCCCACACCAAATTTCCCATCTGCAGCCGGTTGGTACTGGCGTTTGGCACCTGATTCACCCCAGCAGAATTGGTTAGGGTGGTCGTCTGGTCAAAATCGATCTTCACTTTTGGAACGGAAGTCTTATTGATGAGGGTTCCTCCTGCCCCCAGGTCCAGCTGTATATCCCTGACAGCCGTCCCGTTGAGGGTGGCGTTCACATATACTTTATGATTGTCACCGAGCGTGAATGGGATGGTATCGGGTCCGGTGGTGGCATTTTTTCGCGTGGACGCATTAAGATTTTTGTACCGGGCTGAAATGCGGGTATAGCAACTGTCCTTCCCGTTCAGTAAAATGACAAAATCATACTCTCTGCCGTAAGTAATATCAAATGAAATGGAATCCAGGTCTGTAATGAAGGAAACCCTGTGGTTATTTTGTGGAAGCTCCACAAAATACAGGTCCGGCTTGCGTTCAGGCATGATCGCCCAGTAGCCTTTTTTGAAGTGATAACCGTCCCGGATATCAACGGGTTTGGAGGTGGCTTTTATGACCGGCAGCGGACTTTGCGCAAGCACGGATAGACCGGACAGCAACAGAAGGAAAACTATCAATTGACAGCCTATCGTCAACGTCCCTTGAACTCGTCTGGTAAGTTTCATCGTATTGTTTTTAGGATGGGATGTCCAATCATATTGTCTAACGCGGTCTAGCAACACGTGACGATATGGTTTACGCCCGACCAACCAACCAAGATGAACAAAAAAATATGCCTCTCTTGTAAAAAATTGACAGTCAATAGACTGAAGGTATTGGTCAATGCTTCATGTGCGATTTTGATACAGTAACTGTCTGATTTTGTCAGTCGCAGGTGCAAATTTCACTAACGTTGATCACTTCTTTTTGTTTTGGATTGACCGGACTCAGGCTGACAACCAATACGAATGCTGCTTAGACGTAAGCGAAATTGGGTGGTCAAGTCCGTCCGAAATTTCCAATGAGGAAAAGAATACTATTTTATACATGCAGGCGGTGGCCAATTTACTAAGACAGCATCCGAAACCGGCTATAATTTCACCGGACAGCGCTACATTGATCTGATCTTTAGCAACCATTCGGACACATGGTAAGAGATCTGGCGGGCAAAATCCTGTTTCAACAAATTCCTTGTTGTTCCATCTCCACATTGGTCTATCAGTTTTCCTGCCATTTGTGATAGTTCCCTTTTTAGTTCATCTGCATAACGGGCGCTTAACTGCTGAAAAACATTTTCATCTTTTTCCCTGTCCAGCTTTTGGGTATTCAGCTCGAATGTGCTCATGATGCGCAGGTGAATTACCGAGGCTTCATCTCTGAATCTTGCTTTAATAGTATTGATATCTGAGGTCATAGTTATTTGCATGAGTATCAAAAGATACTATAATTCAGCGAATATAATCTTTTGAACTTTTCATTCGCAAGTGTATTAACGGTTACCCCCCACAGTTATGCCAATTTTTAAATCCGGTAACAGACGGTATTGATGTTCATGCCAGCCCCCAGAAGTAAAAACGACAATATCACCCTTATCTACCTGGTGCCCAGAAATGTCTCCTTTACGAACCATATGGGAAAGCGTTGGAACGGTAGCCACCGAGTTATTGCCAGCCACTGGATATTCATGGGCATAACTGTTGCCAAGGGTGCGGGCAGGTCATATAATATAAGCCATATAGGCGTCTGATGATCTCCTCATCCATCTTTTCATTCGCCTGGTGAAATTTATGGACAACGTAAAAATCTCATATCCGGACTTCCACGGAGTTTCGAGATACTCGGGGGATAAAATATCATACTTCTTGAAATCGCAAGCGATGATCAGCTTTTATGACACGCTTGAAGGCCCCGGGGATTAATTGGCCAAGTATGAATTATGATTTAATTTAGACTCAATGTCTCCAGTATCATGAGTGTATTCGTTGGAGGCGTTTATAAGTTTCAAACCACAATTATGTACGCCCTTTCGTTTACGCTTCTGAGTGTTGGAGCCATAGTTTTGACATTTTCCCTGGTGCAGATACTTTATTTTAAAAGAATTAAGCGGCGGCTTAATGATGTGAGCCGAGATAATTTTATTGCCACATTTGGCGACGGTTACAAACAGAAGGAGATCCATTCCGAGCTGTTCCGTTATAAGTGGAAAAAGGGAATATTCATCGTTCGGGCAAACTTCGATCAAACTGGAAAACGGGTAGGTAAAAGTAACCTACAACTGCGGTTATTCAGGCTAACAAGGACTTCCAAATCTTAACCATTTTATACTGGTTCGCTTTTTTCTATATTTTGTAGTGGCAATTCAAAAAAGAATGTTGACCCGGAGCTTCCCGGCTTTCGACCCCTATCTTCCCTCCATGCTGATAAATGATCTGCGCCGTAATGTTTAACCCAAGCCCAACGCCTGGGATTGTGGATCCTTGCTGGCTTTTAATACGGAAATATCGTTCAAAGATTTATGGTCTAATCCCTCGGGGATATTGGGTTAGCGTGGATGCATGTTATGATTCAGTTTGTTAAAGTTTCATACTGATAACAAATGTTAGCTTAAATAACCTATCTTCGCCACGACATTTTGAGTTCGATCGCTCTTGTAAACTTATTTCCCCGCTTTTTACATCCGCCTTTTTTCTCAAATTTTTTATTGACTTATTAGAGTATTATGAACATTTATGTATCAAACCTGGGCTATAGTGTCCAGAATGAAGATTTAAGTAAACTTTTTACAGAATACGGGAACGTATCATCGGCTAAAGTAATTACCGACAAATTTACCAACAGGAGCAAAGGCTTTGGTTTTGTTGAAATGACGGACCAGAAGGCTGCTGAAACAGCAATCAAGGAACTCGATGGTAAAATGGTTGACGGGCGCTCCGTAAGAGTTTCCGAAGCCAGGCCAAAAGAAGAAAACCGCAGCCGTGGTGGCAACGATTTCGCCAGGCGCTGGTAATTGATACCGGGCAGAGTCAGTAAACTTGATTATTTACTACTTTATTACGTGTAATGGATATAGAAAGAATTGAGCGTTATATACAACCCAGCATTGGTAACAATACGATGATTGAAATTCGTTTTAAAAGCCGGTCACCTGTGACCGGTCTTTTTATTCAGGGAGCTGACTATGAGGAGCTTAAATCCAAAAATTTCTGGCGTGTGGTGCATTTGTCGCAGCTTGAAAAATGGTCGGAGAGCAGTGATATGAATGTCGCGAGGATATTTAACGGCGCTTCCTTCACCTCGCTTTCAGAAACAAAACATTAAATGAGTATGGCCACAAGCTGGAACAAAAAAGAAAGAGAAAATGCAGGAACGAAAAGTAAATGGTGGTAAATGCAAAAGCCTTTATGACATGATGGCCTACCTGGATGAAAATGGCAACCTGACTTCTGTTCCACCGAATCACTAAAGAAAAAGAACGGAATTAATGCCGACGAAATCCAGATCAGTGCCCCAAAGCAAAAAGAGCTGACGCCGGAAGAACGCCTGCGCAGAGGTGTGGTTACCTATTTTAATAGCGCAAAAGGATTCGGCTTTATCGAAGACGGCGAAAATGGAGAACGCCTGTTTGCCCACCAGTCATCTGCAGGGACTGCTTTGCAGCATGGATTAAAGGTGAGTTTTGAAACAGAAAAAGGGCCAAAAGGATATACTGCAGTAAATGTTTCCAAAAGCTAATATTTTTCTTAACGCTGCAATATTTTATACGAAACTGTATTTTATGGAGATAAAAAAAGAAGATCTTGTATTGACCCATTACTCGTGGTCGAATGATCCTGCGAATCCAAGGCAAGACATGACCCCTACTCGAAATACTTTTGACAGAGACAACGGCGCCCATGTTTTGTGGATCGTCAACTGGTACATGGGCGAGTATCCGGCATCTCAAAAGAGAGATATCGCTACATTGGAATTGTTACTTTCAGACAAACTGCCTTCCGGCTTGATGAGTGAAAAGTCGGTTTGTAACTGGCTTGCAAATACCTGAAACCCTAATCATTTCCCCAATGAATAAAATCACCTACAACAACAGGAACGCTGTTTTTTTTTCGTCGCTGAAAAAAATGGTTGACCGGTACTTTGAGCAAACCGGCCTCCAGAAAACGGGCGATATCCATCAGTATATTAAATCTGTTGTTTTCATTCTGGCAGCATTGGGTCTATATACTGCATTAATGTTTATCAAACTGCCAGTCGCGGCGGGTATTGCTGTCAGCCTGTTGCTTGGCTTTGTCCTGGCATGTATTGGATTTAATGTTATGCACGACGCCAATCATGGCAGTTATTCTTCCCGAAAGAGGGTGAATAAAGTACTGGGACTGACCCTCAATGCCTTGGGTGGTAATAGCTTTATCTGGAAGCAGAAACATAATATCATTCACCATACCTATACCAATATTGATGGCGTGGATGACGACATTGCCAAAAGCCCTTTTATCCGTATTTGCAGTTCACAGCGATGGGTGTCTGCCCACCGGCTGCAACATTTGTATACGCCGTTACTGTATGCTGTTAGCTCAATGATTTGGGCGTTATACCAGGATTTTGAAAAATATTTTAAAAGAAAGATCTGCAATACCGATCTCAGGAAAATGGCGGTTGCAGATCATGTTTTGTTTTGGGTCAGTAAAGCATTATATATCTCATTTTACCTTGTCTTTCCAATGACAATATTAGGGTGGCAATTATGGCTCCTGTGTTTTGTATGTCTGCATATAGGGCTGGGATTCACTTTATCTATCGTATTTCAACTGGCACACGTGGTAGAAGAAACAACATTTGAATTTGCAGGCGATGGTGATAAGCAGATAGAAAATGAATGGGCGGTGCATCAGGTGAAAACAACCGCCAACTTTTCCACAGGAAATAAAATCATCTCCTGGTTTGCCGGTGGGCTCAATTACCAGGTAGAGCATCACCTGTTTCCAAGAATAAGCCACATTCATTATCCGGCACTCAGCAGGTTTGTAAAAGCGCAATGCCATGCTTTTCAGTTACCATACAACAGCATACCTACTATGAGCGCCGCTATAGCATCGCATTTTCGTTTTATAAAACTAATGGGGCAAAAGCCATAGGTTTTTGTCCTGGTTTGCACCTGAACGAAAGGGTGATATAAGTTTCAATCCTTAAACCCCTCCCAAATGTATTACATCCTCTATGTTTTTTTTTACCTGATATCACTGTTGCCGATGCGTATATTGTATCTTTTTTCTGATGCAATGTTTTTCATAGTTTATCGTTGTATCGGGTACCGCAAAAAAGTGGTGCTTAGCAATCTTGAAAATGCATTTTTGGAAAAGACTGAAGTGGAGCGCGAAGAGATAGCGAAACGATTTTATCGGAACATGATCGATTCATTTGTAGAAACATTCAAGCTTCTCAGTGTCTCGCCACGCTTCCTGCAGCGCAGGCTAACTGCCAACTGGGAGTTGCTGGAACAACTGCAAAAAGCCGGTAGAAGCTGCCAACTTCATTTAGGACATACTTTTAACTGGGAATGGGGCCATCATGTGTTGCAGTTGAACTCGTTTCTCCAAGTGCTGGTGGTATACAGTCCGCTTTCAAGTAAGGCATTTGAAAAATTATTATTAAGGATCCGTACAAGATTTGGGAGTAAGTTCATCCCGGCATCAGATATGAAAAACTCGATTGCCGGTTATGCAGATACGCAATACCTGTTAGGCTTGGTGGCAGATCAAAGTCCCGCTAAACCACAGCAGGCCTATTGGCTCAGCTTTCTGAATCAACCTACCGCCTTTATTCCCGGACCCGAAAAAGCAGCGCGTAATCTGGACATACCCGTGCTGTTTGCTTCCGTATACAAAACGCGCAGAGGTTATTATCATGCAGAACTGGTACTGGCAAGTGAATATCCCGCTCGATTGGAACCCGGAGAACTGACACTGATGTATGCGCGTTTTCTGGAAGATACGATCCGCAGGCAACCGGAAAACTGGCTTTGGAGCCATCGCAGATGGAAACATACATTCAAGCCTGGATATGCGGCTCAATGGATTGGAGCAAAAGAGACAGTTGCCTGAAGATATCTGGGAAAAAGTTCAATGAATTTGATTTTTTACAACTCCCAAACGCTCAAGCGTAATGCACAACATCTTTTGGGGAAATCCTGCTTTTGCACAAGAGGATGGTTTTGACCGCACCTCTTATTGATAGAAAATTGTCCAGGCATTGGTTTATTTATCATTGCCGACCTTACATTATTTCTGAACTATCGAGGCGGAATTCCAACCGAGTGTTGCAACTGTAGTCACTATTGTATTGTCTGAGAGATTTTGTTCATATTTTTATGGTTAATTCACGCATTGCGTGCCTCGCATATAAGCAGACGAAAACTACCATCCTGCGGTTACAGAGGTAAATGATTTTTCTTCCCCGTTAATGCAACACTTCGATTAAGCCGGAATATCGCTGAAGGTCGTCTGTACGATTTGCGTAAAATGTCAGTCTTTGCAAGAGAATCTCATGTTAAAACGCCTGAAAAAAAAGTTTTCGTTGGTATTAACATTTGCGACGAAGTCAACAGACAATCTAGGGATAGTATCGACATAGGTGTACACATTACGACGAGCTCGGTTATCCTAAGGAGAACATGCTGAAAGATACTGTCCTCGTGGACTTGTTTACATAGTAGAAGCGTTTGCAAGCTTAAAAAAACACAACGGGGAAAGGTAGAAGTTCGCATTGGATTACGAGGAATGGCGACGGGTGCTGCGATTCCAGAGCAAGAACACTAATGTTAATAAGGCGGGAAATTTCAAAAACCCAAAGAATACAAAGTGGGAAAGCTACCTGTGATAAATGCCGATGGCCTATTTAATGAATGCCGGGAGCACTATAAACGCTATTGAAATCTGGTGTAACATCTGCTCCTTCACCCTCTGAGGAGCCCAAATACTATAGAGATAAATTTTCCAAAGAAATCAGTTCCGGATCGGCTGGAAATTCTTTTAAGCTTGTTAGCACTCGGAAAGAATCTAGCACTCGATGAGAAAAGAATATTGAAAGCTGTTATACTCTTGATCAACGATACCGGCAGGATGGATTGGACAAACTCCAATTCACGGAGGCATCCTTAAGAACGAAGTATCCATTGCCAGTATACTGTTGTGAACAGCCTCCGAAATAAAGGGCTAGTAGCAGACAACTAAATAGCAGAAGAAGTACTATCGCTTATACAAGAAAAGGAGTGTAAAATTATTTTACAATCGCCCACTCTTCCAAAGCGGACTCTTCTTCTATCCTTCATTGCTAACGCCACTAATTTAACGCCTGCATTCTTAGCTGTTCGACAAGTGAGCTTACTTTGTCGCCAATTACCTGCAGAATTCCATCAATATTTTCTCCTATCTGCTCTGCAACCTCGCCTTGATGGCATTCCATAGCTGCACAAAAAAGACCACTCTGGACGTTAAATTCGATTTTAAGTTGTCGCAGGTTCATTTCATTATAGTTATTACAGCTCATAAAGAATTGCGTTTTCTGAGAAGAAAGCAACAAAACTAGTGCCGCCATGCCTAAAGTGGCCGTGTTTTCAAGGTTAATGCAAAGTCTTTCGACGCTTAATTTCATTTATTACGGTGTTAATATGTAGTTTAGCTTTCTTAAATTCAGGTAGGGTTCTAATCTCCCCAAGATTGCCGAGTTCGATTATTGCCCAGTATTTATCGGTGGCATTTAAAAGTTCATTCAATAACTCATCTTTACTCATGTTATACAAATCCATAAGGTACATTTTGAAGGTAAAACTGCCCTGCATATCAGTATCAGAAGTCGTATAAAGATAGATCGTTTTCTTTGTGCTGGATAAGTTTTCTCTAACCTGAAATAGAACTTAGTCACACCATTGAGTTAATGGGAGTCCGCAAAAGTTGCACTAATCTTATCACTATTTCCAACTTACCAACTAAATAAGAACAAAGAACAGATCTGCCATTCGTATATGTCAACCCGTCGATGGTTCCCATACGCGGTAGGATATTTAATTGGAACTTCTAAACTTTATCGATACTAGGTTTGTTACCAACTTTGCGATCTAGTAAAAAGATTACGCACCGGGATTGTTCCCCAAGTTACTTTAGGGACATTTGTGGCATTCTGTTCCCCAAAGAATAACATATAGTACTCCTTCTTAAATCTAGTTAGGCGATCTGCTTATGAACTTTTGAGAAAAACTCATTTACATCAAAAGGTTTAGCAATAAAATCCTCGCCGCAGGGATTAGACTCTAATTCTTTCGGGTTGAGGTTAGCTGACATGAGTACAATGGGTATGTGCCTGGTTGTTTCACTTAGTTTAAGATGCATACATAGTTCAAAACCATTGCCATCGGGAAGCAAAATATCCAGGATATAACATCAGGTAAACGCCTAGTGATTCGTTCCCAAAATTTTTTAATCGAGCCCACACCATGAACGATCAGGCCTTTTTCCGATAAGACGTATTCTACCAATTCAAGAATATCGTTGTCATCTTCAACCACAAGAACATGTTTCTCCATGTTTAATTACATTTTCTAAAAAAGATGGCGTGCCACATGCCCTTACCGGTCGCCAAGCTTCTTCTCAACAAATATTTATCAACATTGTTGTAAGAGGTGTTTTCAATTCGTGGCTTGCCAAAGCGATAAATTCATCCTTTTTGGCACTGAGCATTTTTACTTCTTCAAAAAGCCGGGCATTATCGAGAGCTGCAGCCGCCTGCGAGGCAATGCTGGCAACGAAGTTTTCATGGGATGGGTTAAAAATACCGGCTTCCGGATGTCCAAAAAAAAGGCCGCCAATAACGTAACCTGAAACGGAAATAACGGGCACGGCAAGATAACTACGTACTGGCAGGTGACCTTTAGGCATACCAAAATGTGGTGGATTTTTCCCATATCGCGCATCCTTTGTTGGATGCGCCGGCCCGATTGACACGCAAAGCCGAAGCGTATTGACCACAAAAAGGCAATTTCTTAATTCTTGTCGAACATATTATATTTCAATAGATCATCGTGATCAGATTGATCCGGCAGAAATTGGTCTGAAAAATCGGCGCTTTCCACTTTGATAACCTTGTTGAAAATATTGAAAAGATTAAAAAAAATTGAGTTCAAGAAAGTTCAAAGCCGGATGTGCCGGCGCGATTGACCATGCAAAGCCGTAGCGGATTGACCAATAAGATTAGTTCCTAATTTTTACGAAACATAATTGTTTTTAAATGAGTTATGATGTTGATCCGGCAAAGATTTGTCTGAAAAATCGACGCTTGGTCAAATTGATCCGGCGCTTGCACCATACCTATTATACAACATTGATCAGCTCCTGGTTTGAAAATTTGGATGTGAGAATTATGTAACTAACCTAAATTTTTATGTAATGCTGCGCAGCATAAGAATGCTCATCTTTACAATTGAACAAGGCTGTAAGAAAAGCCATTTGCCGGTTATCTTCAAGGTTGTTGATGGTTATCAGGAAAATGACATGAGCATATGTTTTGTTTTTTGTTAACATACTGATCTATTGGTAACGCAAAAATAATGCAATGAGGGTTAATAAAATTTTGTTTATAGCTACCTCAAATAGTACAATTGGAACCACGACTGGGCAAACAGGAGTGTGGCTGGAGGAGCTTGCTACTCCCTATTACATTTTCAAAGAGGCTGGTGCTGATATTAGTATCGCGTCGCCCCGCGGTGGTAAGGTGCCGCTTGATCCTAAAGGACAGTCTATTATAGTTGCAACGAGACGAACAAAACGTTTCCTCCAGGACAAGCAGGCTATGGATTTTATTGCTGATTCAATAACATTCGAAAAAATAGAAATCAATACGTTCGATGCTGTATTTCTACCCGGTGGTCATGGATGTTTATGGGATCTTACAAACAACGCTTTATTAAAACTAATATTAGAGGGATTTATTTTTCAGTATAAGCCCATTGCGTTGCAAAGCCAGGCTGTGGCGAGTATGTTAACATTGCAAAGCCCCGATGGACGACTGTGGATTAAAGATAAACGAGTGACCGCTTTTAGCAATAGCGAAGAGAAATGTACAGGATTAGCCTCCGCAGTCCCCTTACTAATAGAAAACGAGCTTATGTCGGTTGGCGCATTGTATAGTAAATGTGAAGATTATGCCAGCCATGTAGTTGTAGATGGTAACATCATTACAGGTCAAAATCCGGCTTCGGCAGAAGCTGTAGCAAAACAAATACTAACACTGCTACAGTGCAATGAATATTTTTCTGTGGCGAAACGCGAACAATTGATAAATAAAAGCAGTTCATTGTAGCGGGGTGTCGATTTAGGTGACTGTTTTAGAAAATTGTGTAAATGAAATGTGTGAATCTTATAATCACTACATCAAAGTGGATAACAGTCATGGTGGGTAACCTTTTTAACTTTACACAGTGAAAGAAAGATATAACTGCAACTTCATAGCAAAAAGAACCCTGCCGAACAGAAAAGTGTAGTGTTCCTCTTTGGACTTATTCATTATTAATTTGATCCGGCAAAGCAA
Organism: Agriterribacter sp.; assembly: GCA_051958655.1. Classification (GTDB taxonomy): domain Bacteria; phylum Bacteroidota; class Bacteroidia; order Chitinophagales; family Chitinophagaceae; genus Agriterribacter. The sequence continues at coordinate 11,243 of JBQCFW010000108.1, forward strand.
TAATGCTTTCGGGAAAATGCTGTAGAAAGACATTTTCTCATAATATAAATATTATCATGATTATAAAATATATAGGAGCCATCTTGATAAGTGCAGGTTCTCTTGGGTGCCTCCGGGCACAAATACAAAGGGGAAGCGCATTGATTGGGGGAGAGATTTCTGCTCTCAACTGGAGCCTGAGTGATGAAGGGTCATTTAGTGGAAGACTGAGTCCTAAAGCAGCATTTTTTATAAAAGACAACGTAGCCGTAGGATCGTATATAAGCTTTCATGCTACAGTGTCTAAAGGCACAAGCCCGTCAACCACATACGGAGTCGGTATTTTGGGGAGGTATTATTGGGGCGGTAGAAATAGCAATCTTTTAAGAAGAAGCAAATTCTTTGCAGAAGGGACTGCAGGGATTGAAGGTAGCAATCCTGCTGAAGGCAATAATACGAATGGACCTGGCCTTAGCGTGGGGCCTGGTATAACATATTTTATTTCTCCTACAATTGGATTGGAAGCACTGGCCAAGTATAAAGGTATAGCTGGATTTGGGTCTGCACTCCTCTCTCATAATATAGCGATTAGCTTTGGCTTTCAGATGTATCTTACCAAAAGCAATAGCAGAGATGACAATAGATAATATTAGTCCCAATCAAAGAGTTCTTGATATAAAAATCTTCATCAAAATATAAAATTATGCTTACAGTAATTGTACATCTTGAAGCAAAGAATGAAAAAGATATTTTGTCAATTATACATCATTTTGGAAAAGGAACTGCATTTTTTGATCATCCCAAACTGGCTTACTTAAAACAAGAGATGCTGTTTTCCGGAACAGAAGTAAAACCCGGACAAAGAGAAGTTGTGGCAACAGAGTACTTTCTTGAAATAGAAACAAATCCATCTCTCAAGAAAAGGATCAGGCAGGCGTTGACCTCGTAAAGAGTTTCGAAATACCGGACGCACAATAGTTGCCACAGAAATTAGCATGCAGCAGTTCTTCTCCTTGTGATATTTTTTATAATGCCTGGTGGGGAATTACAAATGCAGACGAAATGATAAATTGAAATTTTATGAAACATTATGAAAAATATCTCATTTTACCTACGGATCTATTCGATCCTGCAAATTTCTCATTTGTTGCGGAAGAGCTCCGTATTATTAACGAAAAAACAGAAAGTGTTTCGTCTGTTTTTAAATCCGATATTATTATATCGTTTTTAAAGTATCATTCTCTAAAGAGGCATTGGATAGATCAGAACCCACAGTTAACAAAAATGATGACGTCGGGAATATTGTTGGCTGTGGGCACAGAAGCGCTATTTGCATCCTGTATTAACAATCCTGTATTCCGGCAAGACCTTGAAAATTATGTAAATGAACTTATTCCATTTGAAGAAGAGGCAGAAATTCAGTCCTGATACTGTTTCTATTTGATTACTTATAACCCGTGCAGAGGTTAATCAACTTTTATAACTCAACAATATACTCGGGAACTTGTTCTTTCGAAGGCGCCTTCATATGCTATCATAGTGTGTAATACTGGAAATTTCGCTTCTACCTGCCCCAGTTTTTCGTTTCTAGGTAATACCTTGATCTTACTTATTATTTTATATTTGAAATTACGCTGGAATTAAAATTTGTCTATTTGAATAAGCGCTTCTTCATAAAGAATACCAGCTTCATGCGAATGTCCGAGATTTTCTTCCTTTAATCCTTCTCTAAATAATAGGTCGCAAGTATTTTCCCTTATGGTAATAAGAAACAATATCACAATTAAAATGATCAAAGCAAGAATAAATAAAAATATGTAATAAATAGAATGGCGTATGTTTTATAAATGTATGCAATTGCTAAGGTCGCATATTGCACTGTCCTCACTGTTATAACTTATACAAATTATATTGCAGGATTCACAGGTTCTCCAGCATATTGCGTCTCTTTTCTTTTAAAGCTTTGAAATGAGAAGGAGTAAGGCCTGTTACTTTTTTGAACTGGTTCGAAAGATGTGAAACGCTGCTGTAATGCATCAGGTAGGCTATTTCTGTAAGATTAAGTTCATTGTATACCAATAGCTCTTTTACTCTTTCAATTTTATGCGCGATGATGAATTTTTCAATAGTTATACCCTGTACGTCCGAGAACAGGTTAGCTAAATAAGTATAATCATAATTGAGTTTTTGGCTGAGAAATGCGGAGAAGTTAATAGTTAACTGTTCCTCTGTATAATGAACATGTTCAATGATTACATTCTTGATTCTTTCTATTAACACACTCTTCTTATCATCCATCAATTCAAGACCGTAGGATAGCAAATCCGATTTTAATAAATCTCTTTGCGAAAGAGTGAGGGGTTCTTCCATATCTATCTCCCCAAGCTCAATTGTCTTAAACCGGATACCTAATTTTGAAAGCGACTCGCTTACAACCATCTTACAACGGATGCATACCATATTTTTTATAAACAGCTTCACAAAAATTCTTTTAAAATATATTCACCGCAAAAGAATTATTTTAATTACCACACCATGTTTTCTCACTTAAAGATACTACCAAAAAATGGCAGGCTATAAAAATTATAACCAGTCATATTGTGTGAATGTTACAACTTTTACAAATTGATATGTAACAAAAACAGCAATGCTTTGCGGTAGCTTTGTACTACAAAAACAAAATAAAATGAGAACATTACTTGTAGGAATTGGTGCTTTTGCGATGGTTGTTACTACCCATTTCTCCGCATTTAGCCAGGAAGATAGAAGGAGCGCACAGGCGAGAAAAGAGCTCGCAGAGGCAAAAAAGAATTTAACAAAGGCAAAGATTGATTCGTCCGCAGATTTTGAACAGTTTAAACTGGAAGCGGAGAACAAAATTGAAGACAATAAAAAACGGATTACAGAGCTAAGGCTGGCTGATGCTGATTTAAGTGCGGATCTTAAAAAGAAGTATGATAAAAAAATAACGGCGCTTCAGGAGAAAAACAACAAGCTCCAAAAGCAAATAGATGAATCCGCAAACACTAAAACCACTAAATGGACTGAGTTTAAAAGAGAATTTAACCAGGATATGAACAAACTGACAGATGCCATTAAAAACATCGGTAGGAGAAATCATACTGAATAAACAAATAGTTTTTTATTCCTGACCAGACTGAGTTATGATAAAAAAAGACCAGATCGTTTCTGGTCTTTTTTATTGGGTTAATATGATTTGCCGTGGATCAGCGATCACAATCTGCCGCCCAAACAGCACTGTCTTTGTCGTAACCAACGATCAGCTTACTGGCAGTGATACGAATAAGCTTAGCTGTATCTTCATCAATAGAAACGACAGCATTGCTTCCTTTTTTTAAATTCAACCCCTTTTAATCCGGGATACCATTAAAAAACACGAAGTTGTAGTTATTGCCTACTTTCCCAACAATAGCTTCCCATCATTCCTTTAGCAAGAGGAGTCAAAAACAATTTCTGCGTAGTCCGGTTTCCGCCTCCCGTCTTTTGAAGAAAGAGATCTAAACAAAGCGTCGTAGAATACTTGGGCAGTACTAACACCATTATGTGTCTCGCTACTTTTGTAGCTAAGACTAATATACAGCCCACCATGAATTTTTGGATTTGAGTTCTTCGTAGTCCGTTGCTTCGAATAAAAAGGCCAGTCAAGTGACCGGCCTTTAAAATGAATATTGATTGCTGTTCCCAGGACAATACGCTGTTGTACATAATCCTCAACTTTTTATATTCATCTTGCGTATTACAAGTTATTGATGTCTTACATGGTGAACTATTACGCTACCAGCGTTTGTTGTAACTGCTGGCGGCACGGCTATCCTTTTCCTCTCTTGCTTTGGCTTCGGTTATACGAACCGAACGTCCGTCAACCATTTTTCCGTTGAGCTCCTTGATAGCTTTTTCCCCAGCCTGCCTATCCGGCATTTCAACAAAAGCAAAGCCTTTGCTCCTGTTTGTGAATCTGTCGGTAATTACTTTCGCTGAAGAAACGTTACCATATTCTCCAAAAAGTGCGCTTAAATCTTCATCCCGGGAACTAAAACCCAGGTTAGAAACATAAATGTTCATAATAAACTAATAATTCAATCAAAAAATATTTGAGGAAAGGCAGATGTAAAAGTTGGTGAGGGAGTGTTTACAAGAGCAGTAGAACTCAAATTATCTGCACGAAGATAGGATATTTAGTTGATAACATATTTTTATCACAAACTTTAACAAGTAGTACCTACGCGGCGGTTCAAGCTCTTGCACGAAAATAGACAGTTTTGTAAAGTGTAATAATGCCCCTTATGTGGCGTATAAGTTGGCTGAAGAGATAGGACTGATTTTGTTCAGCGTAAGGCAATTTCAGATCTCTATCGAATTTAGCGGGCATAATACCTAAGATCGCTTCTATAGAAAAGTTGTAGATGTTTGTTTCAGAGGTTTTCAAAGAGGTTTTAATTTTTTCAAAGTGAATTTCCAATTTAGATACTATTTCATTGGTGATCTTAATATTAGCAAGCCGTCCATTGTCAGGAGAAAATTTAGTTACCAATGCTTCAAGCTCTCCAATAATGATTAACATCAGGATATTTTAGCTAAATGTAACCATACTATTTGACTAGTTAAAGTTTATTTGAAAGAAGAAAAGCTTTGCACAACCCTAAGCCATGACAAGAATAATGAATTGTTTTCTTCATAAAATGTTTTGAACAGGACAGTTTTAACATACGCCTCTCCAATATTTGCCACTTGCATAAAATGTGTGAATATGTAACCGTTCTGAAGATTGTTATAGCGTCTTGCTACTTTCTTTTGTCGACTTGTATAAAGCGAAATTTCGGTATCTTGTAGGGCGGTATCCTTATCCCGCACACAACAGGTATAGTCGTTCTGACGAAGAAATTTGAAAGAGTTGACAACTAATGGTTCCTTGACGCAATACACCTGCTAATAAATCACATTCTTGATCCTTGATACCAGCATGCTTTCCTGTCGCCCATCAGTTCAAATCCACAAAGCAATGAATCCGGTCTTATCAAACCCTTTTTGTAATAGAGCAAAGCAGGATTACTGTTTATACTTTTCACAATTCAATCGCATTGAAGTGCGCCCAGTTTTGAAATGGATTCCTGTACAACCCCTCTGCGCAGGACATAAACCATATTTTTATGAAAAGGTCCAAACAGCATTATTATTGGCGTTATTTTAGACGTCCTATTTCATGTAATCGCTTGGTTAACCGAAACCTGTTTATGGAATGAGATCAGCCTCTATGCCTCAATTGAATTATGACTACTGTCGCTATTTCGCAGTGTTTTATAAACGTAGTTTATTTCTTATCTGATATGTAGAGAAAGATGTTCTAAAAAATTCCTGGAATCAGATACTCTTCTTTGTAATTGATATAAGTTATCAGGTCCGCTACAGCGCTTTGATACTAATGTTTGATGCTGCTTAAACTTATTTGCTGATTATGCGGAAATAAGACTACCTTACTAAAAATACAATGTCAAAATCAAAGTCCACACACAAAGGAGACAGAAAACCAGCAGCCAAAAGTCTCACAGAAAAAAGAGCTGACAAGAAAGCGAAAAAGGAAAAAAAGAAGCAGGAAGAATAAAACCAGAGAGTCCTCTTGCGTTAATATGCACGAGTATTACAAGGCTTCAACATCAAGGGACCCAAATGATCGTAACACCTGAGCTTCTCTTAATCCGTTTTGCAGATTTCCGGACGCAATGCCTATCCGATTTGATAAAAAGAGCTGTACTATTGAGTTGAAACTGATGATTTCGTGCGCGAACATTTGCGCATGTATCGCAGTTCTCTGTCTCTGATAAAAATATTGTTTCGCGAGATCGATGGTAATTCCGACTGTGTTAAGCCTGGTTTCACCTGCTTGCGTCCCTTAAATATTAAGGTAAACTGAAAACGTTTACTCTACACAAATACTCATATGAAGATTGCATATATAGGAACCTACGCTCCGCGGGAGTGTGGGATTGGAACTTTTACCAAAGACCTTTATGAAGCGATGATGGACGCTGAGATGCCTTCGGGAACACAAACCGAGGCTTTGGTGGTGGCCATTGATGACAGACCGGAATCATATCTATATCCAGGCGAAGTAAAGTTTAAAATACAACAAGAACAGCAGGAAGACTATATCGAGGCGGCGAAGTTCATCAATTTAAGTGGCGCAGATATTTGTATACTGGAGCATGAATTTGGAATTTTTGGCGGACAAGGCGGTGTGTATATACTACCACTTTTGCACCGGCTTGAAATGCCCTTGATCGTAACACTTCACACTGTACTAAAAGCACCCTCGTATAACGAAAAGGCTATATTGAAGCAAATTGCCCGGATGGCGGATAAGATCGTGGTGATGAGTAATAAAGCAGTTGAGTTTCTTACATCTGTATACGATATCAATGAAGAGAAAATTATGGTAATTGAGCATGGAGTTCCCGATGTACAATTCGAGCATCAGCGCGCCAAGAAGGATTTGAAACTCGCTTCAAAAAACGTCGTACTTACCTTCGGATTTATCAGCAGGAATAAAGGCATTGAAACAGTTATTAAATCTTTGCCGGCTGTGGTTGGGGTGTATCCTGATATCATCTACATAATACTGGGTAAAACACATCCCGCAGTGCTCCGACATTCCGGGGAAGAGTATCGCATTTTTTTACTAAGGCTGGTAAAAAAACTTCAACTGGAAAAGAACGTGATCTTTTTAAATGAGTTTATTAACCAAAAAGAGCTGTTTCAATATTTATATGCTTCTGATATCTACATAACCCCCTACCTTAACGAAGCACAAATAACGAGTGGCACCTTATCTTATGCAGTTGGGGCGGGATCAGCAGTTATTTCAACACCATACTGGCATGCCGCCGAATTACTTGATCAGGGCAGGGGACGATTGTTTGATTTTAATGATTCTGATGGGCTCTCGCATCTATTACTTGAACTATTGGACAATCCTGAGACGATGTTGGATTTACGGAATAAATCCTACGCATACGGACGACAGATTACATGGCCGAAAATTGGACTTAAATACAGCCTGCTTGCCCGGGAAATAATACAGAGTCAACCACCAAAAGCACTTCTATCAGGTTCTTTCCTGGAGCCGCTCATACTACCTCCTTTTGCATTGGATCATATTCAACGTATGACAGATGATACAGGAATCATTCAACACGCAAAATTTGGGATTCCCAACCTGAAAGAAGGCTATTGTCTTGACGATAATGCAAGAGCTTTATTAATGGTGCTTATGGCTTACAAACAAAAAAAACATCCGAAAGCACTTGAGTTGTCACCCATATACCTAAGCTACATACATTATATGCAAAAAGAGGACGGGCGATTCAGAAACTTCCTCAGCTTCAACCGAAATTTTCTTGATAATGTAGGATCTGAGGACTCCTTTGGGCGGGCAATATGGGCACTTGGTTATCTATTGGGCAATGCCCCTAATGACGCTTACTACCAATCCGGAAAAGAAATCTTTTTTGACGCCGCCCCCAATTTTGAAAAACTTCGGTCTATTAGAAGCATCGCCAACGCAATTATCGGTGTATGCTATTACCTGAAATCTAATCCCCACGACGATGAGATGACGGAGCGCTTACGAAAAATGGCAAATGTTCTATTAGATGAATACCAGCAAAACCGAACGGATAACTGGCACTGGTTTGAAGCATTGCTCGCCTACGACAATGCAATGTTACCGCTATCCCTGTTGCATGCGGTAAGTATACTTAATGATGAAAATGTTTCAACTGTTGCAATGGAAAGTATGCATTTTCTTTCTACGATTACCCTGAAGCAAGGGTATTTATCTGTGGTAGGGAATGAAACCTGGTATATTAAAAATGGTTCGCCCTCAATGTTTGCGCAGCAGCCATTGGATGTACTGGCAACAGTGTTGATGTTCCACCAGGCTTTTCTGTTAACGAAAGAAAAAGCCTTTCTTGATAAGTTGTATATTTCTTTTATGTGGTTCCTGGGAGAAAATGATTTGCGGATTAGTTTGTATGACTTTGAAACCAAAGGATGCTGTGACGGATTGGAGCGGAGTGGAATTAACCGTAACCAGGGTGCGGAAAGCACATTAGCCTACCTGATTTCTCACCTTACTGTACTGGAGGCCTTTGAGCAATATTATAAATCAGAAAACTGAAAGACGATTTCAATGAAAGTAGCCATTTTATCGCCAGTTGCATGGCGCACACCACCTGAACGTTATGGTCCCTGGGAACAGGTTGCAAGTAATATAACAGAAGGCCTGGTTGAAAACAAAATAGATGTGACGCTTTTTGCCACCGGCAACTCGGTTACAGCGGACAAATTGGAGTGGTGTTGCAAAATCCCCTACGGCGATGATCCCGATGCTGACGCAAAAGTGATCGAGGCGCTTCATATAAGTTATTTGTTTGAACGCGCCTCAGAATTTGATATCATTCATAATCACTACGACTTTTTGCCGCTTTGTTTTGCCACATTGGTTGACACTCCTGTAGTGACGACGATCCATGGTTTTTCCTCGCCTTCCATCATTCCAGTGTATAAAAAATACAATCGCGGGAACTATTATGTCTCTATCAGCGATGCAAACCGAAATGATGCTTTGGATTACATGGCAACTGTATACAATGGTATAAATATCGCTGACTTTTCCTTTTGTGATGAGCCAGATGACTATCTGCTTTTTTTTGGAAGGATTCACCCCGACAAGGGTACCAGGGAAGCTATCGAAATAGCAAGATTGTCTGAAAAAAAATTGATTATAGCAGGATTGATACAAGATCAGGAATACTTTAAAAGATGGGTTCTGCCTCATATCGATGATGTAAAAGTAATCTTTGCAGGAAACTGTGCACCTGAAGAACGCAATCAACTACTCGGTAGGGCGCGGGCATTGTTACATCCTATTTCGTTTAATGAACCGTTTGGTTTAAGCGTGGTGGAAGCGCAATGCTGCGGCACTCCGGTGATAGCTTTCAACAAAGGAGCAATGCCTGAGTTAATACAACAGCGTTCAAACGGCTTTTTGGTTGACAACATAGAACAGTCAGTCCAAGCCGTTGAACAGATCAGCATCATTAACAGAACACATTGCCGGACATCCGTGATCAGTAAATTTTAAAAAGAAAAAATGACTGCAGACTATATACACGTCTATGAGAATATCTTAAGCAGCAGACGTGGTGCTAGTGGAAGTTTTTAGAGCCGTTAGTAGCAGGTTCAAATTGATAGTTGCGTAAGTGGATGCATAGTCAGACATGGCATAAGGAATGATCAGGTCATCATTATGAATCATCGATCCGCATGAGTACACAACATTAGGCACATAGCCTTCTCTTTCTTTTTCGTTTGGCATGATCAATGGATAGCTAAGACGACCAATCACTCTGGACGGCTCATTAATGTCCAGCAATGAGACACCGAGTGCATATTCCCGCATAGGACCAACTCCGTGGGTAATGACCAACCAGCCATCTTTTGTCTCTATCGGTGAACCGCAATTCCCCATTTGGATAAGTTCCCAGGCGAACTGCGGACTCTGCAAGAGAGTTGCCTCTCGCCATATCGTAATATTTTTTGAATAAGAGATGTAATTATTTACGCCATCAAGGCGACACAACATCACGTAATGCCCGTTTATTTTTCGAGGAAATAGAGCCATTCCTTTATTTTGCGCGACTTCACCGTGAATAGGTATTACTTTAAAGTGATAAAAATCCTGCGTTTGTAATAACTTAGGCAGGATAGAGATTCCATCGTAGGCGGTGTAAGTGGCATAATAGGTTAGTTCATTATTGTCGTCTATAAAACGAACAAACCTGGCATCTTCAATACCTTTAATTTCCGTATCTGCGATAGGGAAAATAACCCTTTCTGCAATATCCGTATCTGCGGAAAAATCCATTTCGTAATGTGAGGAGGCTAGCCACATTATATCGTTTAATAAGATCATGCTGTTTGCATCTTCAGGAAGAGCCTCCCTGGTTTCTTTCACGTATCTTTTAAGTTCCTCGTATGTAAAGGTTTCTGTTAGCTTATGTTTTATTATCGGGTAGGCCGCAGTAAAAGAATGCTGCATTTCATTCAACTTCTCAATAAACATATGCTTGTGATAAAGATGATTCTTCACGTGCTCGGGAGATTCCAGCATTTTGCCAGGAGCCTCCAGGGCTATATTATTGCTTTCGTCGATGACTCCTGAACGAAAAACAACAGAAGATACATGTCCTTCGCCCGTGGCTCTGAAACTGATAATGATTCGCTTCTCTCCGGCAGCCAGTTCGGACTGATCCGGGCCTTCTACCATCGAGGGGTTGAAAAAAGCCGCTGCTTCAATCGAATATTCCATTGTAAAATAAGCGCCTATAAGCGACTTTGTAGTTGGAGCCAGAAGCTCTTGGTCAATAGCTAGTTCCTTTAGTAAAGGAGAAAGCCGAGTGAAATGTTTATGGAAAATACGAGTGATACTGCGATGCCTTTTAGAAAAATCCCGGAGGATATTGGTTAAAAGTTCTTGTTGTTTTTTATCTGAGATAGACATTATGTTCTTTATCAAAGCCATGCTCCGTTCATCCGTTGTATATAAAAAACGTGCTATTACCCGACTTTCGTCTGATTCGAAAAGAACATTCCTTCGTGTAACCTGTATAGACATATATGTTACTTGGTTGATCATGAAGGTACTCTTTTATTAAGCCACCTGTGATTTTGTTTTAGTCAACTAATAGGTGGAGAAATATTAGTTTAGCCTCGCTGCAGCATATTCGGTACCTTCACCCCATGACACAACAAGAATATGATGATATTACAACCTACTTTCGGGATAAACCACTTGCCAACTCAATAGACATACCTGGGCTCCACATAAACAACTGCGAATCTTTCGTTTCTTCTAACATCCTGAGGATGACAGTGGGGGCCCAATTTATACGAGACATCAGTTATAATGAGCTCAGGAGGTTCAGGCAGTTTCTGGATAAACAATAACCGTCACCAGCATCTCTCTGGATTTAGTCTGTCGCCACCAATTACTTATGTGAATTGTCTTTCCTTTAACAGCATAAAAGGTATCTTTGCACCTATAGAATCTCGAAATTGTCTTCAAGTCCTGCACCTCATTCTAGGATGTCTTACAGTTAATTTCAAAATAGTTCTCGCGGCTTCTATTCACAATCGATTTATATGGCCGTATTACTTTTTTTTGCAATCATCTGGTATTCATCGTTATTCTTACAAACTTTTTTTCATCATCGCTACGCAGCACATGGCTCCTTCAGAATGAATCATTTTTGGGAACGCGTGTTTTACATTTTTAGTTACATAACGCAGGGGTCTTCGTATATGAGTCCTCGAACATATGCCATCCTTCATCGTATGCATCATGCTTACACTGATACAGAGCAGGATCCTCATTCTCCACAGTTTTCAAGGAATATTTTTCACATGATGTGGCGTACAAGGAATATCTATCGTAAAATTCATTTAGGAAAAACAAAGGTGGAAGAACGTTTTACCAAAAACTTACCAGATTGGAAATGGATGGATAAACTGGGACATCATGTCATTTCCCGATTGGCGTGGGTAACACTTTATATCATTGCGTTTTGCTTTCTGGCTTCTGCATGGTGGAACTTCCTTTTATTACCAATCGTAATCATCATGGGAGCGTTTCATGGCGCAATTATAAATTGGTTTGCGCACAAATACGGTTATGTTAATTTCAAGCTTAGAAACACATCCCGTAATCTTTTCTCGGTTGATATTCTGATGTTAGGCGAATCATATCATAATAATCATCATAAAAACCCTTCCGCCGTCAACTTTGGGAGAAAATGGTATGAAGTCGACCCCGTCTATCCTGTGATAAAGCTTTTTATCTGGTTGAGTATAATCAAATGTGCGAACACCCATCAACTAAAAAATTAAGGAAGCAGTTTTGTTAAATTAAAATGGGGATAATATCATTTCTTCCCAATCTAGTTTTAATAAAAATGCTGTGCTAAGAACGAGGAGTAGGTAAAAAATAAGCTAACGGTTCGCAGCGCGTGCGATTTTTTAATAGCTGATTGTTTTTAGAGTAATTTTTTGACGGGATAATATTATGTTTCATCATTCCGTTCGAGAGCATGTTTCACCCTCTTGGGCTCAAACAGTTGAAGCCCTGATCATCGTTTCGTCAGGATTGGGTTCTTCTTACCGCATTCACCGCTACGGTCATCGGTTATTTTTACCGTTTCAGCGGCCTATATAAATTCTTCTCAGGAGGGAGAACAATAGTCGCGGGTGCCACAGGCGTAAGGATAATATTGTTGCTTTACTTCCGCATTGCCAGCGATGATTTAGATGCCATTTGCTACTATATTTAAGAAATCAAAATGATCTGGCAGGAGGCACGAAGATTTTCTGGTGATCTTTGAAATCAAGGCACCGATAATAAGCTGCCTGGGTTACAGCCAAATGCCATCTTTCCGTTAATCCCTCTGCTATGTTTCACAAATACGCTGGAATTATAGTATCTTTTGATGGTTATATTGTCTAACATCAAATAGGTATGAACTCCGATATAGATGCTGTTAAAGCAAGATTCAGAGACGAAGCTTCGGTAATTTACTTGCGGATCATGAAAACATTTGAGTTCAATACCCAAAAGCTGGACAGGCAAAAGGATGAAAATGTTTTCCAGCGATTAACTTCCCGATATGCGGATGAACTGAAAAGAGAATTGTCACAGATTGCGGAGCAGTTAATATATCAATGCGGAGATGGTACAAAACGGAACTTGTTGCAGCAGGACTTTGCTCGTCAAATCTCTTACCATATATCCCAATGGCTTTTAAAGGTCAGGTCAATGTAGAAGTATCGTCGGCAATCGAAGGCGGTCTTTGGATGCCGAATTGATGATTAGATGCAGAAAGACCATCTCTACGTAGAAGGAGGGCAAAGCCACCGAGCAGCGCATCGAAGCAGTATTGCATTAACTAAAAAACGTGGATACTTCAATCAGAATTATGAAATAACGACAAGTGTGGTGCGTATTTGCTTTGCTACAGCCATACACTTCATCATTGCTACAGAAAAGTATACACAATTTTCTAATCCGCGAAAATTGGTCTGCTGCTTGGCTATGATAAAGATCCTTCTATGGACAACGGGTGAACAATAATATTCTTTGTATACACCGCACCTAAGGCATCTATATTGTCCAGCTTTGATAGGGAATCCAGACGGTAAAATTCAATTCTGAATGAACCCACATTCGCAGCAATTAAAAGATTTTTTGAAGCAATAATACGTATGCAGGAGTAGCCTTTTAAATGTGGTGCTAAATTATTTTGCACTACCTCTCCACACATTCGTGAAATGGTGCGCGTATCAATATTCCATTCGATATTTTTTGACCCATTTAAAGCAAACCACACCTGTTTTTCAACCGAAAAGCAAGCATCTAAAATAACAAAATCGAATTTGTGATAGTATACTGATAAGGTAATAACTTGCTTTAACTTCAAAGAAGTAAATGCAACTTTTTCGAGTTTAAAAACAACTTCATCAACTGATCCCCTCATACCCATCGCCGGAGCCTGTACTTTTTCGTTAAATTCAACTTTGAAAAAAATCCAAAATTAACAATTCCCCATTTGTCTTAAGTCCCTGTGTTACTTTAGGCAAAATATGTAGCCCGGTTTTTAATATGGAAACGTAGGTATCCAGCACAGTTTCAAATATCGTTAATAGGGTAGCGATGGGCAATAACACTTTAATTTTTTGCTTAGTATGAGGTGCGCTTTCCTTTACAGGAATCCGTTCATTTAAATCACCTAACAAACCTTACTATTTTAAGATGGCGGTTAGTTTTATAGCTTTCATTGACTGGCTGACTGGCTGATTCTCCAATTCAGTAAGTACATGTTCTGCCGGCTCCATAAAGTAGCGTTATAAATGGTTCTCGATGATCAGTTACGAGTTAAATTGACAGATTCAATTCGGATGGATCCAAGGGATGAATTGCCTGCACGGTCATAATCACTGCTATCTTTTTCGAAGCCTGACATCAAATGCCAATCGATTACCGGCTTCGTCGCGGACATGCTTACGGATACGTTGTTCCATTTCCCTTCCCAAGGCCTCATCCATATGTAAACTTACAAACTGATAACCTACGTGTTCTCCTGCGGCAAATGCCTCCATGTTTGTTGTGAGTGATGCGGCTTCCATTGTAACCCTAACTTTATTCTCTAGGGGATGAACCTCTACCAGCCACAGATCCTCATACATCACCAACTCAATACCCGCTTCGGAAAGCGCGAGGTTTGTATGCAACAATTTGTTGCCCTGTTCATCGCGTAGTTTTGAACGAATGACACTGATTTGCCTGTTTGCATTTTGCTCATTGGTAAATGTTCCAAGGTATTGATATCCAAGATCAAGGCTCCAGGCTAAACAAGCAAGATTGTCCATCATGGCCTTATCAGCCGGGCGAATACGGATATCATTTTTTAGAGGATGCCCTTCTATTATAAAAAATCCTTCTCCGGGCACAATCTCCTTAAAAGCATTGGTGATGACCTCGTCTATATTCATGGTTATAAGTTGGCATCAAAGATAATTTTTAACCTTAATTTATTGAGCGATTCATTTTTTCAGCCGTGGATAAATTATTCGAGCCACACACCACTCCATAAATCCACAACTTCAATCCTGGGGCTCTAATCTGCGTACCCTTGTAATATCCCTTTTGCTGACAAATAACCAAAGCTACCTGTAGAGGGTGGCGTTCGGACCGGCCTTTTGAATAAGCCTTTCCGATAAAAATATTTTCCCCAGCCTGGGGGAAGGTATGGAAAGATCGCTTTTCGATGAATGCATATTTGCATTGTAATCGTTGGAATGATACCGACGCAAAAAATGAAAATATGCTAAGTGAAATTTCCTGGTACAATTATGTCATTTACAGCTTTTCAGTCATTGGTGTCTATTATAGCTATATTCTATTTGTCTACTACAGAAAGGACTTCTGCAGTTTACTCTCCCGAAAAAAGCGGGGCAGTAAAAAGTCTGATAGCGGATTGGAACATCAGAAGGAGCTAGTAAAAGGAAAAAATGCACACAATAACCCCGAAGTATTGGAACAACTCTTTTCCCAAGCGATGATCTTATCTGAAGCGATCAAATCTATATTCCAGGAAATCAGCTTCCAGGATGGAACGAAAGAAGAGTTGTTTGTGATGCTACGCAAAAAGATCAAAGACTATCCATCGCTCCAAGCTACTCCATTCAGGGTCGCTATTCAAAACCTGATCCAGACAGAAGCGAGCAAATATCAAATCGATCTGGACAGTGATCAAAAAGCAATCACTGCATTGTGGGCTGGGGGTGAATAAAGGAACCGTGCTACCTCCAATAACTTCGGCTAAAGGCTGGTGGCAGGTTCCACTATGAAAATAATTAAATCGATTATATGAGGATACGAAGGAACTACCGCGGACAATTCAAAAAGTGCTTTAGAACTGGCGTCATTGCCGCCGTCGGTCATATACTTTCAATGCAGGCCATCGCACAAGACGGTGTCGCCGGTATCGAGGAAGCCAATACCAGGGTCAGAGGGTATTTCGATGTGGGTTGCAACCTGATGTATGCGATCGGCGCCGTAGTCGGACTGATCGGCGCTGTCAAGGTGTACCAGAAATGGAACCAGGGTGACCAGGATACCAGTAAAGTGGCAGCAAGCTGGTTTGGCAGCTGCGTATTTCTGGTCGTTGTAGCCACTGTGATCAGATCTTTTTTCGGTTTGTAATTCCCTATGGGCAACAGTGTATACCAAATCAACAAAGGCGTGAACCGCAGCATTGAGTTCAAGGGACTCAAGGCACAATATATCTGGTGGCTCGGAGCACTTGTAACCGGTTTGCTGGTATTGTTTGCGGTACTGTATATCTGTGGCGTCCACGCATTGATCTGTATAGGCGTCGTTGGCCTGCTCAGTACGCTCGGCATCGTGCGCGTGTACCATATCAGTAATACCTATGGAGAACACGGCATGATGGTAAAAATGGCGAAGACTAAAATTCCGAAGGTGATCATCGTTAAAAGCCGGAAGGTTTGGAAAATAAAATGATGAACCATTGACACTCGCAACTGAATAAATATGGAAATAGAAAAGATCATACCCGTGATGGGAGTGGAGCATGACTGTATCCTTTCCAAGATGGGAGATATTACGGTTGTGTATCGGGCAGGTTTGCCGGAGGTCTTTACGCTTAGTAATGATGAGTATGAAGCTTTTCATCAGACATGGATCAAGGCACTGAAGTTACTGCCCAAGCATATGGTGTTTCATAAGCAGGATTGGTTTTTTGAAACGAAATACACCGCGGATTTTAGCCAGCGGCATAGCAGTTTTTTATCACGCAGCAGTGATCTTTATTTTAATGAAAGGCCCTTCCTCGATCACCACTGCTATGTCTATCTGACCAAATGGCCCGCAAGCCGAAAACCTGCCAGTTCATTGTTTTCAACACTGTTAAAAAGTAAACTTGTGCCGGAAGAGACATTGCAGCCGCATTCGTTACAGGATTTCCTGGATCAATGCAGCCAGTTTGCCAGCATCTTACAAGACAGTGGCTTTGTACAGATGGAGCGAATGAGGGAGGCACAACTGCTGAGCGATGATAGCAGGATGGGACTCATTGAGCAATATTGTTCGCTGTTGCCGCCCGGCCAAAATACCGTGTTGCAGGAAATCTCGTTCAAAGATGGGATACGTGTGGGAGATCAGTGGTGCCAGCTTTTTACACTGGCGGACGTAGACGACCTGCCCTCCCTTTGCGGCTCTCGGATCAACTATGATAAATACAGCACGGATCGCACGAAGTTTTCAATTGGCTTTGCTTCTGCACTCGGTCAACTATTGCCGTGTAATCATATTTATAACCAATACATTTTTATCGGGGATGCACAGGCGGCGATTAAAAAGCTGGAAAGCAAGCGGCTCAGATTACAATCTTTGTCTGCATATTCCAGGGAGAATGCAATATCGCGCGACGCGGTCAATGAATTTCTCAATGAAGCGGTCCGTGAACAACGCCTGCCAGTCAAAGCACATTTTAATGTGCTGGTATGGAACGATCAGAAAACTCAGCTCAAGGAAATAAAAAACCTGGTATCGAATGCCCTGGCCCAGATGGATGCTGTACCCAAACAGGAACTGGATGGTGCGCCACAGATCTATTGGGCAGGCATGCCAGGTAATAGTGCCGACCTGCCGATCAATGCCACTTTTGAGACATTTGCGGAACAGGCCAGTTGTTTTCTCAACCTGGAAACGGGCTATACCAGCTCACTAAGTCCCGTCGGCATCAGACTGGGTGACAGACTGACGGGTAAGCCGGTGCATGTAGATATCAGCGATGAGCCGATCAAAAAAGGAATTTGTACCAATCGTAATAAATTCATCCTGGGGCCCAGCGGATCGGGAAAAAGCTTTTTTACCAATCATATGCAGCGGTCTTACTATGAACAAGGTGCACACATTGTACTGGTGGACGTAGGGCACAGTTATAAGGGGTTATGTGACCTTGTTGGCGGCTATTATTTTGCCTATTCTGAAACTAGTCCGATCCGATTCAATCCTTTTTACATCGGTGAGGGCGACAGCCTGGATACGGAGAAAAAGGAAAGCATTAAAACATTGCTGCTTTCGCTCTGGAAAAAAGATGATGAACCTTTTACGCGCAGTGAATATGTAGCAATCTCCGAAGCCCTTCAGTTTTATTTTGAAGCGCTGGAAAAGAAAACCGATTGGTTCCCGGGGTTCAACAGTTTTTATGAATTTGTGCAGACGCAGTTCAAAGACAAGTTGGTGCGGGATAAGGTAAAGGAAAAGGATTTTGATATCCAGAACTTTTTATACGTCCTCAGACCCTTTTACCAGGGAGGAGAATTTGACTACCTGTTGAACGCCAAAGAAGAACTGGATCTGCTACAGCAACGTTTTATTGTTTTTGAACTGGCCAATATCAAGGATCACCCTGTACTTTTCCCCGCCGTCACCCTGATCATTATGGAAGTTTTCATTTCCAAAATGCGCAAGCTTAAAGGCATCCGGAAGATCATACTGATCGAAGAGGCCTGGAAGGCGCTCATGAAAGCCGGATTTGCCGAGTATATCAAATATTTATTCAAAACCGTACGCAAATTTTTTGGCGAAGCGATCGTAGTGACCCAGGAAGTGGAAGACATTGTTTCTTCACCGATTGTCAAGCAGGCGATTATCAATAACAGCGATTGCAAGATACTGCTCGATCAATCCAAATACCAGAACAAGTTTGACCAGATACAGGAACTGCTTGGGCTGACGGAAAAGGAAAAGGCGCTGGTGTTATCGTTGAATAAAGCGAACGATCCTGCGATCAAATATAAGGAGGTGTTTATCAGCCTGGGCGGTGTGCTGTCGCGGGTATACCGGACAGAAGTGAGTCTGGAAGAATACCTCGCCTACACGACGGAGGAGTCTGAGAAGCTGAAGGTGATGCAGTATGCAGCGAGGTATGGCAGTATAGAAAAAGGAATCCGGGCCCTGGCCGCCGAAATGAGGAGCAGGTAGTGAATGGGAGGACGAATGAACTGATGGGGCGAGGCGGAGGTGGCAGGGCTGCGGGTTTCTATCTGGTAACGATAAAATAAGGGTGAGATGAAAAAGATGCTGGTGCTGTTATTACTCAGCGGTGGGTTATCAATCCTGCCGACACAGCAAACACATGCTGTGTGGTGGGTCATTGTCAAGGAAGTGCTCAAAAAAGTGATCCTGGCAATTGATGCACAGGTGCAGCAATTACAGAATAAGACCATCGCCTTACAGAATGCACAGAAAGCGTTGGAGAATGCACTCTCCAAACTGAAGTTTGAAGAAATCTCAGAGTGGACAGAAAAACAAAGAGCGCAATATGCCCAATATTTTGATGAATTACAACAAGTGAAAAACTGGATTGCGACATTCCGGAAAGTGAAGCACATCAGTGAGGGGCAGGCGCGGCTGGTAAAATATTATCAGAAAGTATTTGCGCTGCTACGACAAGATGGGCATTTCAGTGCGGCGGAACTGGATTACATGTTTCGCGTATACAGCGGCATGATCGATGCCACGCTGCGAGATATTGAACAGGTGACGCTTGCCGTAAAAGCATTTACGACCAGGATGTCGGACGCAGAACGGCTCGCGATCATTGAACGCGTAGCAGCTTCTATCGAGCGGACCAGTAGTGATATGCGGCGATTCACCGGTGAGAATATCCGCCTGAGTTTACAGCGAGCGAAAGACGATGCCGAGATCGATGCTATCAGGGAATGGTATGGTTTGAATTAAAATGAAAGCGATGAAAAAGATGCTGGTATTGTTGGGGTTCCTGATGCTGGTGGTGCGACCGGTCGAGGCACAGAACCGGTTTGTACTGCTGATCAAAAGAATTGCCTTGCTACAGGTATATCTTGAATATTTACAAAAGGGTTACGCGATCGCGCGGGACGGTTGGGAGACGGTGCGACACATTACCAAAGGCGAGTTCGATCTGCATACCGATTATTTCCGGTCGCTGGAAAAAGTCAATCCTGTTATCAAACGCAATAGCGCTGTAGCTGCTGTTATTGACAATGAAGTGCGGCTGGTGAAAGCAGTGGTTGCCTTGCGCAAGCGCATAGTGGGTGATCAGAGTTTCGGAACGGATGAAGTGCAGTACCTGTATGCGGTACTCGATGGGCTGCTCAGTCATCTTGAAAAGGATATGGAACTGTTCCGTCTCATTACAGAAGACAGGCAGGTGAAGATGGGAGATGCCGACCGGGCGGGATGGATCGTACGGATCGCAGCTCAGGTGCGGGATCGGGAGCGGTTTATGGCGAACGTTACTGAAATCGTTGAAGGACTGAGCCGCGGAAGAAGCGTGGAGTTGAATGATCTAAAGACCATGCAAGATATTTATTCACCTTCAATGGAGAGGCGATGAAAAGATGTATTGTGCTATTGCTGCTGCTTTCTTTTACGCTTCCCATGCGGCCTCGTGCGCAGGCGCAGGAGGCTTTGCAACTCGCGCTCAATATCCAGAAGCTGTTGCAACTGCGGAAGATCCTGCAGAACATGTACGATGGCTACCAAATCCTCACCAACGGGTATAACCGGGTGAGCGCTATTGCCCAAGGGAACTTTTCGATCCACGAGCTTTTTCTGGATGGTTTGATGCAGGTCAATCCTGCGATCCGTAAGTATCGCCGGGTGGCAGACATCCTCGATTACCAGTTAAAACTGGTGAAGGAGTACAAGGAAGCTCTGCGTGCCTTTCGGTCGTCAGGACATTTTTCGCCGGAGGAACTCGATTACCTCGGGCAGGTCTATGAAAACCTGATCGACCGGAGTCTAACGAGCCTGGATGCGCTGGCAACCGTTATTACCTCGAGCAAACTGCGGATGAGCGATGCGGAACGCATCGGAGCGATTGACCGGATCTATAAAGACGTGAGCGACCAGCTTGGTTTTCTGCGCTATTTCAATAATGAGACCAGGCTGCTGGGCGTAAACCGGACGGCAAACGCAAAGGAGACAGAAGCATTGAAAAAATTATTGGAACAGTAATACTATGAAGTGTGCAGGATGGATCATGGGTATGGGGGTTGCGCTTGCGCCGTGCGTAGCAGCGGCACAGGATATTGCTTCGGAGATGAAGGGATTGCACGGGGTACTGGACGAACTCTATAGCGAGATGATCCCCCTTTGCAGCCAGTTGATCGGAGTAGGACGTGGGATTGCAGGGTTTGCTGCGCTCTGGTACATCGCTTCACGGGTGTGGCGGCACCTGTCGAATGCCGAGCCCATTGATTTTTACCCGTTGTTCCGTCCTTTTGTGATCGGTATGTGTATCCTGCTGTTTCCTTTTGTACTGGGCCTGATCAATGGCATCCTATCACCTACGGTCACCGGGACGCAGGCAATGGTGACGGGCTCAGATAAGGCGATCGCCGCTTTGCTGCTTGCCAAGGAAAAAGCGTTGCAGCAAACCGATACCTGGCAGATGCTCGTAGGTCCGAATGGTGAGGGAGATTATGCGCGCTGGTACGAGTATACCCACGATGGAGCGGATGTATCGGAGGAGGGCCTACTCGAAGGCATCGGCAACAGCATCAAATTTGCCATGAGCAAGGCGGCTTACAACCTGCGCAACGTGATCAAAGAATGGCTCTCACAAATTTTACAATTACTGTTTGCGGCTGCTTCCCTCTGCATTAATACTGTCAGAACTTTCCAGTTGGTGGTACTCGCGATTTTAGGACCGCTGGCCTTTGGAGTGGCCGTATTTGATTCTTTTCGAAACACTGTATTTAACTGGCTCGCCCGCTACATGAATGTGTTCCTGTGGCTCCCGGTCGCCAATATTTTCGGTGCGATCCTCGGCAAGATCCAGGAGAATATGCTCCAAATCGACCTGGAGCAGATTGCCAGTTCCGGTGATACTTTTTTTAGCGCCAAGGACATGGCTTATATGGTCTTCCTGGTGATCGGTATCATCGGTTATCTGTCCGTGCCTTCTGTGGCCAATAGCATTGTACAGGTCAGCGGCGTGAGCGCGCTCACTACCCGCATGACGATGCTGGCTTCTTCGGCGAGCCATGCAACAGCAGTGCGGGCAGGAGAGGGGGCGAACAACCTGATGTCAATTGGCACGCATATTCAACAGGGGTACAGTGGCGAGCAATCCGGCCAGGGGCTGGCGGGATGGGCAGGAAGACAGGCGGGCGCCGGAGGCGCCGCCGCCACCAGTTACCTGAAGGATAAATTGTCCGGCAAAGCTTAAAAAAAGAGGAGTGATGTTCAGGGTGATGAAAAATATTGATAGCGCGTTCCGGCATATCCGGCTGTTTTCCGTAGTGTTTCTCTGTGCCTGCACTGTTATCAGTGTATACGCACTCTACCTCGCCCGACAGGTGAGTACCCACGCTCAAAACAAAGTGTATGTACTGGCCAGTGGAAAAGCCATCGAAGCATATGCGAGTGAAAGGAAAGAAAACCTGGCTGCTGAAGCAAAAGACCATGTACAACGGTTTCATGAACTGTTTTTCAATGTGTCGCCGGATCATCAAATGATCCACCGCAATATTTCCCGTGCGCTGTACCTGGCAGACCGGAGTGCCAAACAGCAATATGATAACCTGAAAGAAAATGGCTTTTATACGCAGGTGATCTCCGGAAATATCCATCAGGAACTCTATGTCGATAGTGTTACCATTCATCTGGAACGCGATCCGTTTTTTTTCCGGATGTATGCGACCCTTGAAATGGTGCGACCCACCAGTATTGCCACCCGGAGCCTTATTACCGAAGGAGACCTGCGAATGATTGCGCGCTCGGAGAACAATGCGCATGGGTTGCTCATTGAAAGATGGACAATCGTTGAGAACAAGGATATTAAAATTAAAAGCCGCTAGTGATGTGGTGGAAAAGAAAGAAGGAAGTGGATGAAGCGCAATGGACGGATGGGGCGGCGTTGCGGATCTTAAAGGGCTATCGTTCTTTGCAACACCGTTGGGTTCGGTTGATGGAAACATTGGTACAAGGCTGGAGCGTAAGAAAACAGAAGCTGCTTTTGCTTGTTGTGGCAGTGCCTGCTGCGATGTATTGCCTGACACTGGTATATGATGCCGTGAAGGGGAAGGGAGTGACGGTAAACGTTGAGAAGATCAAGACAGGCGAGCATATTGGTTTGCCAAAAATAGATTCAACAAAAATCAACAAATGATGGAACAAAATTATTCTGCGCAGTTGCTGCGCAAACGAAAATTTTTATTGGTATTGCCCTTACTCGTGTTGCCATTTATCACGCTCGCATTCTGGTCGCTGGGTGGTGGGAGCGGAATGGAAGAGGAGGCAGGTTCACCTGAACAGGGATTGAATGCGACGGTACCGGATGCGAATTTCAACAAGGAAAAGCCGGTCGATAAAATGCAGGCGTATGCCATTGCGGACAGGGATTCCAACCGCCTCGAAAAAATGATGAAGCAAGACCCGTACTACCGGAGTTATGTGAATGTCCAAAAAGAAGAGGACGGCTGGCAGCCTAGACAACAAGGATTTGCTAACAAGACACATTTGGGCGGAGATAAGGAAAAGCAATTGCTGGAACAACTAGAAGGGTTGCAGCGGGCGCTGGCTTAGGTGGATCCACCGCAACAAAAAACAGCCCTTCCCCCTGCGCGCACGAATTATACCGCAGCGGAAAAAAATCA
>JBQCFW010000109.1:0-36210 GCA_051958655.1 Agriterribacter sp.
AACAATATGTAAAAGATACAGGCTTTGTAACAATTTTAGATGCGGGGAATAAAGTGATCTCTAACCCCGGCGGCACCGAGCCTCAATATACTAACGGAAAGCTGCAACCTATATTCCAGTCGCCCGACAAAATATTCAATCACGGGCACGATGTATGTGTAGACAATGACAAGAATGTATACGTATGTCAATGGAATGCCAATCAAACAGCCCCTGTTAAACTGGAAAGAATATAGTGATGATACTACTGGATGTTCAACTGTTCCTGGGCAGGTTTCACCCGCTGCTCGTACACCTGCCCGTTGGTTTTTTATTGCTGGCGGCCTTATTGCAGCTGGCAGGAGCTTTTGAACGCTATCGCAGCATCCGGTCGGCCGTACCCATATCGCTGCTGGTGGGCTGCATCAGTGCCATTTTTGCCTGCATTACGGGTTATCTTTTATCACTGGGCGGCGATTATAATCACGAAACGTTAAGCTGGCACATGTGGCTCGGCATTATTACCGCTTTGCTGTCGTTTATAGCATGGCTCATCAGCATTAAAGTTATTCCTGTAACCATATTGCAAAATGCAAGGGGATTGAACATCGCCGTTTTAATCATCCTGGTTTTTGTTTCCGTTGCGGGTCATTATGGTGGTAATTTAACGCACGGCAGCGGGTATATTTCTGCAGATCTGTTGTTTAAAAACAAGAAAGAAAAAAAGAAAATTACCAATGCGGAAGAAGCGCTAGTATACGAAGATATCGTGGAGCCTATTCTGCAAAACAAATGCGGCAGTTGTCATAACAACGACAAAAAGAAGGGACAGCTTTCGATGGAAACGCTTGTACAATTGCAAAAAGGAGGCAAGCATGGAGCAGTGCTGAAAGAGGGAAAACCGCTTGAAAGCGAACTCATCAAAAGAGTATTGCTCGATCCGAAGGACGAAAAGTTTATGCCCACAGACGGCAAGCCGCCGCTCACCACCGAAGAAAGAGCCATTGTACAATGGTGGATAGAAAAACAAATGACGGGCGCCGATAAAAAATTAGCAGCGGCTGCCCCGCCTGATACTATTAAACAATACATAGTTAAATATTTAGGCGCCTCACCGGCAACAGGCAGTGTAACTGCTATTGCAGCAACAACCATCAGCGCCCCCGCATTAAAAGACGAAGCATTGGCTCAATTAAAAAAGGAGGGGTTTGTTATTAAACAGATCAGCTATGCCCCCGACCTGCTGGATGTTACACTCCCCGCTTCGGAAAATGATCCCGGGGCAGACAGGATCAAGGCGCTCGAACCAATAAAAGACAATATTTTATGGTTGAACATTGCCGGCAACCAGGTAAAGGATGAACAGCTATCGGTTATCAAAAATTTTTCTAACCTCCAACGGTTGCGGCTCGACAATAACCCGGTAACCGACAATGGCATAAAGCAACTGTTTAGCCTTGATGCACTTGAAAGCCTGAACCTTTGTTACACAAACATCAGCAATGCCTGCCTTTCTGACCTCTCTAAAATGAAAAATCTTCAGAAAGTATATGTGTGGGGTACATCTGCCAAAGCCGGAACAGCCGGTTCACTGGAGGTGATCAGCGGCAGCGGGGAACTGGCAGAATCACCCAAAAAGTAATTGTCAGGTAAAAAAGAAGCAACAACCGCGCAACATCTTACAGGTTTGTAGCACAAACCGTCAGCATCGTTATTTTATTCCCTTTAATTCAATGAAATTCGAGCCTGTTATCGAATAGCAAATAGTGACAGATGCAATACATTTAACGCTATAATTAACTGTTCATTAAAATACAGTCACATGAAAAACATGTTTGTTCTTACATTCTTTTTACTATTTGCGTTAACAGCCTGTAACGATTCCGGCTTTGAAAAAAAATTAGCGGAAGAACACACCGTCCTTGAGGCGGAACATCAGCAGTTGGAAGCGGAACATCAGAAAATGGATGAGCTGCATCAACAATTGATGGACGTGCACGCAGCACAGGCCACTCCTGACGATACCGTACATGCCGCCCTGGAACAACAACACAGCGAAATGTTGACAAAACATGCGGAGCTGATTGCGCAACACAATGCGCTGATA
Source organism: Agriterribacter sp. (assembly GCA_051958655.1). GTDB lineage: Bacteria > Bacteroidota > Bacteroidia > Chitinophagales > Chitinophagaceae > Agriterribacter. The sequence goes on from JBQCFW010000109.1 coordinate 2,087, forward strand.
AAAGAACATATGGAACTGGAGGAAGCCCACAAAAACGGCGGAGACAAAACGTTGCTGGAAGAAGAGCATAAAAAGTTTGTTGCCGAGCACGAAAAAATGAAAGCCGAGCACGAACAGATGAAAGCTGAGCATGCGCAGATGGAAGCCGATCATAAAAAAATGCAGGAGGAACATGCTGCCGCCAGTCAGACAAAATAGTTACACATAGTTCAGGGGCGCATTTGAACACAAGTGAATTGAAAGCCCATTTTTTTGCCGCAGGTATGCAGATGAGTCATCTGCGCATCTGCGGCTTATTAATATTCTGTTTAAAATTTCCAAACCTTCATTGGATTAACTAACGGCCGCCGGTTTAATGTCGTTTAGTTATGAGCAGGTTGCAACGGCCCGGAACTTTGCCAAACGTTCACCTTTTTTCAACAGGTTTATAAAGTTCCCAACCTTGGCCATTCTTAACTAAACGCATTAGTTTGCAACCTCCTTTGTACGCGCCACAGGTAAATCTCATTTATACGCGCTACGCAACATTCACTAATTTTTAACTTCTTCTTTTTTTTGCTATCTTGTAACTCTATGATCTTAAACACCAACTACTGCCATATTACCAAAGTTGCCGAAAATGACGACCAGTTTGCCTTTAAGCAACTATACCTACAATTTTCACCAGGACTTATTTCTTATGCCCATACACTGCTGCGCAACAGGCAATTAGCCGAAGAGGTTATTGAAGATGTATTTTTAAAGGTGTGGCTTGGACGAAAAATGCTGCCAACTATTAATAATCTTTCCTATTATTTATATACTGCCGCAAAACATACTGCTTTAAATTATTTAAAGCGCCAAAAGAAAAACAGCTTTGTTGACTTAGAAGAAGCAGCCGACATTTGCTGTATCCAAACCCCCGAAGGTCATTCTATACAAAAAGAAAACCTGCAACAAATTGAAGCAGCTATCAATGCCTTACCAGATAAATGCCGCCTGGTTTTTCGACTGGTAAAAGAAGAAAAATTAAAATACAGGGAAGTAGCGGCATTACTTTCTGTTTCGCCCAAAACCGTAGAAGCCCATATGAGAATGGCTTACACCCGTATTGCTGAACGGCTTGAAGCTATCTTTCCCCATACCCCTTTAAAAAAAGTGACAGGATGTTGATACCTGCGCGCAAACGATTATTTTTTTTACAAAGAGCCGCAATCGTTTTTATGAGCTGCCTGTTCCTACCGCAAAAATTTTGGTGGCACTAAGGATTTTGCCATTCCCTGTTGTCTTAATTGATATAAGACTTTTCAAATGAGCAGGAACAGGCTGATAGAACTATTGGTAAAAAGAGATGCACGGGAAATAACACTTTTAGAGCAAAAGGAGCTGTCTGACCTGATTAAAAACGATCAGGAACTGGCCGCCGTAGCTCACGCCTTCGATTTGCTCAATGATCAGGACTTTACTTTTAACGAACGGGAACGCAGTAACAGCGAAAGACGCTGGCTTTCATTGGAAAAAAAACTTGAACCGGATGAGGGATATAACAGCTCTCCCAAACACCGTTTGCTGTATGTAAAGAAATGGATGGCAGCAGCTTCGGTGATGATTGTAATAGCATTGGGAACGGCTTTACTTATAAACCAGTATAACACACAGGCTGATAATGAAACAAAGAATATGGTTGCCACAAAGAGGGGATCAAAATCGTATTTGGAATTACCGGATGGAACAAAGGTTTGGCTAAACAGCGCTTCTAAAATCTGGTACGAAAAATCATTTGGCAGCCACAACCGGGAGATTACGCTTTCGGGAGAAGCTTATTTTGATGTGGTAAAAAATACCGACAAGCCTTTTATAGTGCACACCAACGAATTAGATGTAATAGCATTGGGAACTGCTTTTAATGTAAGCGCTTATCAAAACAACGGCAGCACAGAAACTACATTGATAAGAGGGTCGATTGAAGTAGCATTAAAAAAACATTCCGGTAAGAAAATCCTGCTAAAACCATTTGAAAAAATTTCTGTTCAAAACAAGGATGCCCGGCAGCAGCAGCCTGATGCTTCATTACAATCGCAAATTTATTCGCTGAGCAAGGTAAAAAAAGAAGAGGATAACGGCGAAGCGGGCAGCCCGGAAATGCAATGGACAAAAAACAAACTTGCTTTTGACAACGCCACACTCGATGAAATTGCCCGGCAACTGTCGCTGTGGTACGATGTGGATATACAAATTGTGGACACTTCATTAAAGGAAAAAAGATTCAATGCTGTATTTGATAACGTTTCGTTGCAGGAAGTGATGCAGTCGCTTCAATTAACGGGCGGGTTCAATTACTCTTTAAAGGATAAAACAATAACAATAATGCCATAAAAAAAATACGCCAATGAAAAGAACAAAACGCTGGTAACAAAAAGCAGGAAGTGTTTGTACCACTCCTGCTTTAAAAAATGATTGAAATAACGCCTTGCAGGGCATATTACTTCACCATAACTAATTAAAATTATGAAAATTAATGATAGCGCCGTAGGGAAAACTATGGCGCATAAGATCATTCCATTCTTGCTGCTTACGAAACTGTCTGTGTTTATCATTTTACTCACCACGCTACAGAGTTTGGCTCACACCACCCTGGGGCAGGGCAAGATTAACCTTAGCCTTAAAAACGTTTCTATCGAAACCGTTTTAAAAAAAATATCAGACAATAGTGACTATAATTTTGTTTATAAAACAAGTATCCTCCCCCCGAATCTTAAAATAGATGTAGTAGCGAACGGAGCCAGCATTGATTATGTAATGGCGGAAATTTTAAAGAACACTTCATTAGAGTACAAAAAAACAGCGGTTCGCCTGATTACAATTGTAGAAAAACAAAAGCCTTTGCACACAACCTCCTGGGTATTACATGGCACGGTAATTAATGAAAAAACCGATCCTGTTGCGGGAGCGTCTATAGCAATTAAAGGTTCGCCGCAAACCACTTTAACCGATATACAGGGAAAATTCATTATCGAGATAGAAGCTGCTTCCGACTCGCTGGTTGTTACATTTGTGGGTTACAAAACAAAAACCATTGCGGCCGGCAGTCAAAAGGAAATTGTTATTCAACTGGAACCGGACTTTGAAGCTCAAAAACTGGGCGAAGTAGTAATTGTGGGGTTTGGTGAACAAAAAAAGAAAAGTTTAGTAGCCGCTGTAGCCACAGTAACGGGAGAGCAGTTAAGAATGCCTACCAGGAGCCTCAGCAACAACCTGGCCGGTCAAATTCCGGGACTGATTGCAGTGCAGCGGTCTGGAGAGCCGGGTTATGACAATGCTGAATTCTGGATAAGAGGAACCAGCTCTTTTGCGGGTGGAACCCGCCCCCTTGTACTGGTAGACGGTGTGCCGCGCAATATGAATGATATAGAGCCGGACGAAATAGAAACTTTTACACTGCTAAAAGATGCTGCTGCAACAGCGGTATATGGCGCCGAAGGAGCCAACGGCGTTGTGCTGATTACTTCCAAACGTGGCAAGCTGCAAAAAACAGCTATCTCATACAGAGGTGAGTATAGCGCAATAAAGCCAACCAGGGTACCAAGGTTTGCTAACTCGGTAGAGTACCTCACACTGTACAATGAAGCGCTGAGAAATGAAGGAAAACAACCCGCTTTTAGTGACGAAACCATAGCAAAGTATGCGTCGGGCGAAGACCCGGATTTATATCCCAGCAGCAACTGGTACGACATCGTGTTGCGCGACCACACCTGGAACACCCGCCACACCCTGAATTTCAGAGGTGGAACGGAAAGGGCACGTTTTTTTGTGTCTGGCGCATACTTCCAGGAGAGTGGTATTTATAAATCCAGCGCCGACTATAATTCAAATGCAGGGCTAAAGCGTTATAATCTTCGCAGCAATGTAGATTTAGATATTACAAAAACGACTTTGTTGCGGGTAGACATTAGCGGACAATACCTGCAAACAAACTACCCTGCAAACGGGTCTACCAATCTTTTTGAACGTTTTTCAAGGATTCCCCCCCATCTCATACCTCCTGTATATTCAGACGGTACAATAGCAGCACACCCTAACCAAACCTCGAACAGGGTTAACCCTTACGCCCAGCTTACGGAATACGGGTACACAAAAGAATGGCGCAGCTTTATACAGTCGAGGGTAGACCTGGAACAAAAACTGAATTTTATTACCAGGGGACTTAGAATAAGAGGAGCCATAAGTTACGATGCCAACAGCACCTTTAAAATGTCAAGAAGAAAAACGCCGGCCTCTTTTTATGCAACCGGAAGAGATGCTGATGGTAAATTGATTTTCCGGCAGGTAACCAACGCCGTTCCTTTTGGCGACCCTTCCGAATCTAATGAAGGCACTAAAAACATTTATATGGAAGCCGCATTAGATTACAACCGCACCTTTATAAAACACTCGGTAAGTGCAATGTTACTCACTTATCAAAAAGAACGGCAGGAACACGACGACGCGCTTGCTTTCAGAAAGCAGGCCTATGTGGGGCGTATTACTTATGGCTTCGACAATCGCTATTCAATAGAGGGTAACTTTGGCATTACAGGCAGTGAAAATTTTGCTGCAGGATACAGGTATGGCTTTTTTCCTGCTGTTGGTGTTGCATGGAATCTTACCAGCGAACCCTATTTTCCCACGAGTTTAAAAGCGGCGGTTTCCGGGTTTAAAATCAGGGCATCTATTGGTCGAACCGGTAACGATAATACAGGCGGCTCCCGCTTTTTATACAACCCAACTTTTAATACAGGCTCCGGAAATAGTTTAGGCTATAGTTTAGGCATTGGCAGCACGGGACCAACAAATGGCCTTGGCGGGCTGGTAGAGGGGCGTTTTGCCGCACCATTCCTTTCATGGGAAATTGAAATTAAAAGAAACATAGGGATCGACGCTTCCTTTCTGGATAATAAGATCGCTATCCAGGCCGATTACTTCAACAACTACCGTAGCGATATCCTGCTTCAAAGAAGAACGCTTTCTGCCGTTGCAGGCTTTAGAGAAGCACCCTGGCAAAACTTCGGACAGGTTTCAAATAAAGGCGTGGATGGAAGCCTGACGTTTAGCCATACAATGGGTGACTTATCTGTAATACTTCGCGGAAACTTTACCTATGCCCGCAATAAAATTATTGAATACGACGAAGTCCCTCAATTGTATCCCTGGTTAAATATTACAGGTACCCGGCTGAACGCATTAAACAACATGCTGGTTGCAGATGGCTTGTTTAAAGAAGAAGATTTTGATATTACCACCGGTGCGAACGGGAATACCGTGTATACTTTAAACGATAAAACAGCCGGCCCGGGGTGGTTGCCCGATCCTATGCCCGGCGATATTAAATACAAAGACTTAAACGGCGACGGGGTAATTGATGATTTTGACCGCGTAAAGGATGCTGCTCATCCGGTAGTTCCTGAAATTATTTATGGATTTGGCGCCAACTTAGGTTACAAAGGATTTTATGTGAGTGTTTTTTTCCAGGGAGCGGGCAATGCTTCTGTTAACCTGGCCAACCAGGGCAATGCATTCCTGCCATTCCATTGGGGATTGGAAGAAAGCAATGTAAGAAAGGAAATTGTTGAAAGCAGGTGGACACAGGAAAATCCTTCCCAGGATGTATTTTTTCCAAGGCTTAGGGTAGCCAACACATCCAATACCAGCACATACAGCACCTGGTGGATCCGGAACGGGGCTTTTCTGAGGCTAAAAAATGTGGAAGCAGGATATAATTTCACCACCAGGCTTTTAGAATACATTAAAATGAAAACCGGCCGTATTTATGTAATGGGCCAAAATGTGGCGCTTTGGGATAAAGTAAAAGTATACGACCCCGAGTTAGGCAATAGCGCAGGGGGAACCAAATATCCCATACCCATTATCTGGACAGCAGGAATTGAATTCACTTTTTGATTTTAGCACGAGGCTATAAGAGGTGAGTATTTAATTCCTTCTCGCTTTCCAAAAGAACCTGTGCAGCAGTGAAACGTGTAGAAACAGTGATAATATTTCAACAATAAAAAGATTACGGATGAAAGCAACAATAAACATATTATTGGTACTAACAATAGCAGGAATGGCAGCATCCTGTAAAAAATACCTTGACGTATCTAAAGAATTGGGGGAACAAACAGACATCGAAAAAATATTCTCTAATCCTAACGATACCAGGAGATGGCATCGGAATATCTATTTACGCATACCTAATACAGCAGATTATGCCCGCGACTTAAACGGGTTTAATTTGCCCTGGCCGTTTTTGGCTGACGAGCTGGATCGACAACCGATTTACGACATTAATTTAATACCCTATACATCAGGATCTACAACTTATGGGCGCTGGCCTGATTTATATGATTTAATCCGGCAGGCGAATGTTTTTCTCGAAAAAGCAGTTGAAATTCCACAATCAGGAACAGCCGACTATTTAAATGCCGAAGAATTAAACGAGCTTAAAGCCCAGGCGCTTTTTTTAAGAGCCTACTATCATTACCTGCTGTTTGAGCTATATGGCCCCATCCCTATTATGACGGTTGTAGCCGACCCCGGTAGTGATGAGTTGGATTATGAACGCAACACTGTAGATGAAGTGGTTGCTTTTATAGACTCGGAAATGCTGGCAGTTGCCCAGCTTTTGAAAGATCCCGACTTAAATGACGCGCAAAAGCTGGCAGTTCCTACCAAAGGAACGGCTTTGGCAGTACGCGCAAGGTTGTGGATGTATGCAGCCAGTCCTTTGTTCAACGGTGGCTACCAGGAAGCGCTGCAATTAAAAAACCCCGATGGCAAATCTCTTTTCCCACCAGGTGATGCCACAAAATGGCAAAAAGCCCTTTCTGCCATGCAGGACTTTATAGATTATGCTAATAGCGGGCATTATGAACTTTATAAAGCGTACACAAACGGAGCATATGATCCGGATAAAAGCTTATACGAGTTGTTTATGTCGTATAATAAGGAAGTTATTTTTGCCCGGTCTGATGTAAGCTGGGGTTCGGCGCCAACCAATGGTGTAGATGGGTGGTCGGTACCTCGCGGAACGGCGGGCGGCAACACACTTACGGGTTATATTGCTGTAACGCAAGCATTGGTAGACGATTTTTTTATGCGCGACGGGCTGCCAATCGATGAGTCTGCATTATATAAGGAAACCGGTTTTTCAACTGCAGGCGAAGATCCAACAAAAAGAACAGAAACCGGTACCCGCAGGATGTATGTAAACAGGGAACCCCGGTTTTATCAAACAGTATTTTACAACCGCCGCAGGTGGCATGTAGGCAACCAACAAATTATTTTTAGCCGTCCCGGTAATTCTGATAATGGTTCGGAGACTTCAAACACTACAGGCTATATTTTGTATAAGCGCTTGAGTAAAAGGGTTTACAATGGTGGCAGCAATCCCAGAAGTGAATACAGACCCGGTATTATATTTCGTTTGGCTGAGTTCTACCTGCTGTATGCAGAGGCATTGAATGAAGTGTCGCCCAACGATCCCAGGATCATAGAGTATATCGACAAAGTTCGGGAGCGCGCAGGTATTCCAAAGCTTGCCGACATCAAAGCTGGGATCAGAGGCAATCAGCAGGCTCAACGAGAAGCAATAAGACGGGAAATGCGTGTAGAACTGGCTGCAGAAGGGCAGCGGTATTTTGACGTGCGCAGATGGATGATTGCCGAAAACCCTCCCGGCAAAGGAGGACAGGGCGGCGCTTTTTACGGAATGAACATGCTCAACACAACAACCGAAGACTTTTATACGCGCACATTAATAGAAAACAGGGTTTTTGAAAGGCGGATGTACCTGTATCCAATTCCTTTGTCTGAAATACAGATCAGCAAAAAACTGGTACAAAATCCGCTTTATTAATACCCTGTTCAGCTCTCAATGCAATATTACAATCGTGTGTTCTTACAGGTTATAACAAAGGGCTTCTTCCGGGCATTGTTCAGGAAGCAATCTTTTTAAGAAAGTATACTAAACAAAATATCAAAATAATGTGTTACCCGCATTCGCAATTGAGAGTAACAAATCAATAAATCAAATAAGCTATGTTACACACTTCATTCGCAAAAAAATGCTGGTTATTTTATTTGTTGGTGATGGTTATCGGATGCAGTAAGGCGGACGATCCCCCTTCCCCTCCCATCGTACCCGTTGAGCCAAAAACAGCCTTAGAAAAGTTACTGGAAAAATACGAACTGGTTTGGGAAGACAATTTTGATGGTACCGTCATTGACGAAACTAAATGGAAATACAGGTATGTAGGCAGCCAGAGGGGGTATGCTACGGTATCAGCCAACACCATAAGCATCGACGGCAAGGGAAATCTTGTAATACAAACCACAAAAGATGCCGATGGCAAATACTACGTTGGCCAGGTTACTACCGATGGAATTTTCACCGCCAAATATGGGTACTTTGAGTGCCGCGCACAAATGCATAAATATATAGGCACTCATTCTGCTTTCTGGTTACAATCAAATACGATGGGGATAGAAACCAATGATCCCGGTAAAAACGGTGCCGAGATTGATATTTTTGAATATCACAAAAAAACACCCGACAAAGTGCATCACAACCTGCACTGGAACGGATATGGGGCCGGGCACCAACAAGAGGGAACTTCCGTAGTAATAAATAACATTGATAAAGGGTTTCATACTTTTGGATTACTCTGGACAGACAAAGAATATATATTTTATGTAGACGGAAAGGAAACATGGCGCACCAGTAAGGGACTTTCTCATATAGCTGAGTATATGATTTTGAGCACGGAACTTACAGGTTTTGGAGGCGATCCTAACCTGGGAACCTACCCCGACAGCGTATTATTTGACTACGTAAAAGTTTATCGGCCGAAATAATGGTAGCATATAGCATGATATGCCGTGGACAGTTATGGCTGGTGCATGCAATTTTATGTGGCATGCACCAGATCCATAAAACGAATAATAAATGATTAAACCAGGTGGATTGAAAGCCCATTTTTTGCCGCAGATACGCAGATGACTCATCTGCGTATCTGCGGCTTATTAATAGCCTGTTTAAAGTTCTCAAACCTTCATTGGATTAACTAAACGACGGCGGATTAATGTCGTTTGGTTAGCAATGAGCAGATTGCAACAGTTCGGAACTTTGCAAAACGCTCACCTGCTTTCAACAGGTTTATCAAGTTCCCCAACCTTGATCATCCTTAATTAAACGGCATAGATTTTAATCGAATTCTCCTTTTGTCGCCCGGAGGCGACAACAATGCCGTGCGAGGCGAGGACGCCCCGCACAGCGATATTGAACAGCATTTTTTTTGCCGCACATTCGCAGGTTGAATGAATTACTGTGTCACAATTCTTTCTGCTTTTAACTCGCCATTGTACGTATTATCAACAATGAGCAATAAAAATGGGCGACTGGTGAACGATTGCTTATTGCCTTCGAGTTGGGTATATGACAGTATAATTTCATTTCCCTTTTTGCTAAGGCTGCCTACAGCCAGCTCCGTAGTTTTATTGGTTGCCTTTCCAACATAGCCAATCACATACTGTTTGGAGAAATCTATAGGCGTAGGCTTGCTGTTTGCGCTCATGGTAGCAGCCATTCCGAATATACTGTCAAATGCTGCCTGCGAAGTAATTTTTATTGTTGAAGGGGCTTCGTCTCCGTAGGTGTTCTTTACAAAATAATTCCTGGCTTCTATAAAAGGTACGCTGCTTTCTTCAGCCGGAAGAGTTGTTTCGGCGGCTGAGCCCTGTCTTGTTGTTTCTGCTGTTTCGGAAGAATTGCAGGCGCTGAACAGGAGCATTGCCATCGTTGTGCAGGCAAAGATTGTTTTCATCGTGAGTGTTTTTTTAGAGGTTAAAAAAATCGTTGCGTATTTTTTCCAGATTTTACTCTGGGCATTTTACAATTTCTGTTCTGCCAAAAGGGTTGCACCGGGGCCGGTTTCGGCCGCTGCATTAAACTCCCCGATATCGTGGTAACCAAATACCTCCACTTCGGGATGTTGGTTCACCAATGCACGAATTTTTTCAAGACTGGCTAAGCGCAGTTCGTTGCTGTCGGCCCGCATTTTTGCCAATTCGTTTACAGGATGGCTGTTATCTGTAAGTTCCGCCCGCATATAATAGGCATCTCCCACATACAATATCCACTCATCTTTTGCTTTTACTGCAACCCCACAATGTCCCAAAGTATGTCCGAAAAGCGGAACGAGGAAAACCTCTGTTTGCATACTCAAGTTAACCTTTCTCATTTCAAAACCCAACCAATGATAGTTGGCTTGTTTATACGTTCTGATTGTTGGTTTGTGAGCCAAGGGCGTTTTCAAATACCTCGAGTTTCCCGAAAGATAATTTTCATATTCCTCTGCTGCAACATGTACGGTAGCAGCAGGAAAATCAGCAAGTCCTCCGATATGATCATTATCCATGTGAGAAATTATACAATCGGTAACCTTGCCAGGATCGAACCCCAGTTTTTGAATTTGTTTTATCGCAGTTTGGTCTTCATTAAAACGGTAACCCACTATATCTATGAGCGGCTGTCCTATTCTTTCCGTTGGGTTTTGAGTATCCAGTAGACCAATGCCGGTGTCTATCAAAGCCATGCTTTCCTGCTCCCTGATCAACAGGCAATGACCACAAACATTATCATTAACCGGCGATATAATTTTAACGCAGTTCAGGTGATGTATTTCTGCCATAATTCTTGCTGTCATTTAATTCCAAAAAAATGCGCTGTAATACTGGTATGCAATTACATTGTTACAGCAACTATATTAATCTTACTGTTTAAGGGAGGATTAGCCTTCTAAATGTAATGAAATTTTAGGTATACAGAATTTTCATATCCGGGGATGAAAATCCGGCTTTATTGATTCCACTTAAGTTGATGACACTGACCACCAGGCTGAATTCCTTCGATAGACAGAACATGTTTCCCTTTGATGCGATTTCCTGAGCATTTTTTTACCCATCTCATCAAACCAAAACCTGTGTTGAGAAACTCCGGTAATGAGCTACTACGACAGCGGCAATCTGCTGATAAGGAAAGGCGCCAACCCTTACAGGCATGAAAATTGTTACAAAGAACCCGGTTGCAAAAGCATATCATACAACAGCTACCGGTAACTGTGTCGACTACACGAAGCCCCGGCTGTTTCATTAAAAAGCATTAATCTGATCTGCCTGTTTTGAACGTACTCGAACTGCTATATCGGCTTCTCTTGCATTGGGAAAAAAACATAGCGATATCCGGAATTCTCCTGGCATTTTTTGCAATGAGTGCCGTGGCCCAAAACAAGGTGGCTTTTACCATGAGCAAAAGCGAAGGTTGTGCACCGCTAACGGTTAACTTTTCCGATCAGTCTGCCGGCACTGTTACGTCGCGCGTGTGGAACCTCGGCAGCGGAAATATATCCAACCACAATGCAGCCGTAGGCACCAATTTTACAAAGGCTGGCGAATATAATATCACCCTCACGGTAACTTTTTCTAACGGACAGCAGGAATCGCTTACACAACAGGTACGGGTATACGAAAAACCGTTTGCTGATTTTGTAGCGGCAATACAAGAAAGCTGTGGATCCTCCGGCGTAACTTTTACCGCCTCAACCCTAAACGAAAACACCACCACCTATCAATGGGATTTTGGCGACGGCTCGTCTTCTAACGAAGCCAATCCACACCATCAATATAGCCAGGCCGGCGAATACACCGTAAAACTCACAGCATCCAATGGCTCCGCCTGCAAAAGCAGCTTCAGCTCACAAATAACAGCACCAAAGTCTGAACAGCCGATGACTGCGCAAATCGTTTCGGCGCCTTCTAACGCCTGCATGGAAACGATGCTCAATTTTTCAGGATCTGTAACGGGTCGCAACCCGGATGAGTACAGTGTGCATTGGGATTTTGGAGACAACAGCGCGGCTCCCGGATTGTATACCACGCATCGCTACACGCAGGCGGGCACCTATGCTGTAAAGCTGATAGCCACCACCAACAATGGCACTTGCAGCGACACTGCCATACAGCAACTGACCGTGCAGCCAAAGATCACCGCGGCTTTTGAGGCCAACCCGCTTTTTAGTTGCACAGCACCATTGAATGTGCAATTTACCAATCAAACTACCGGCGGAGCAAACCTTCGGTACGAATGGAATTTTGGCAACAACGAAACTTCCTCCGATAAAAATCCTCAGCACAACTTTACCACGGCAGGAAACAAAAATATAACGCTGGTTGTAACGGATGCAAACGGAGCCGAAGGTTGCAGCGACTCAATCGTTAAACCACAATACATAAAAATAGCAAAACCTGCAGCCAACTTTTATTATGCTCCTTCCAGCGGATGCGGGCCACTGGAAGTGAGGTTCACTCCTAATATCGGCAATGACAATACAGCCAACCCGGTAACAAAATATACCTGGAACTGGGGCGATGGCAACAGCACCCAAACCACAAACAACAAAAGCGTTAAGCATACTTACACTTCAAACGGCACATACAATATTACATTAACCATAGAAACAAGGAGCGGATGCAGCAGCACTTCAACTGTAAAGAAGGTAACGGTTACACCCACCTGCACCGATGACGGCGTGGTGTCGGAAGGAGGCGCTTTCATCACCACACGGAACTGTACCGACAAATACAAAGTTGAATTTGAAGACACTTCTCCCAACCATACTTTTGTAAGCTGGAATTTTGGCGATGGCTCGCCCAACAATACTGATAATCCTGCCACGCATACTTTCCCCGATTCGCAAAAGGAATGGCTGGTGAAACTTACCAGGCGCAACAAAGCCAATAACCAGTTAGAAACGGTTTCAAAAACAATCGTGATCGTTGATGAAAAAGCCGCCTTTACCGTGGCTAACCGAAATACCTGTACCAATGTAAACATCCAGTTCACCACGCAGGACATTGACCCGACGAATATTAAACGGTATGTATGGGATTGGGGAGACGGATCGCCGCGGAAAATCATCAACAACAACCTGCAAGCTGGAATATACAATAGTGGCAACGCGGCGTATCGGTATTCAGAAAGCGGCTCATTCTATCCTAAACTGATCATCGAAGACAAGCTGGGATGCAAGGATTCTGTTGAGCTGGATCAGCCGATTGTAATCAGCGGACCGAGTGTTGACTTTACGGCCTCGCCTGCCACCTCCTGCTCCACTCCTTTAAACGTGAGCTTTGCCAGCACCTCCACACCCAATGGCGGCGTACCGATCGTTTCGTGGCAGTGGACCTTTGAGAATAACGGCAAACCTTTTACCACAACGGAAGACAGCACCATTCATCATCTTTATGCGCACGATGAAGATTACAAGGCTTATTCGGTAAAACTAAAAATAACAGACGCAGACGGCTGTGTAAATGAACTGCTGAAGCCAAACCTGATACAGGTTACAGGCGTTGAGGCATCGTTTACGAGCGCAGACACTTTAATATGCGGCAAACGCAATATTGAATTCGATAATACCTCCTTTGCTAAAAATGCAACATATACCTGGCACTGGGGCGATGGCACCACCACAGAAACAAGCAGCAAAGGCGCTACCAGCCACACCTATAGCAGCGAAGGCATTTATACCGTTAAACTGGTAGTAATCCCCACCAATGGTGGTTGCAGCGACAGCCTGGTGAGGAAGGACTATATAAAGATTGTAAAACCCCAGGCAAATTTTACCATAGGCGATACGCTGCAATGCATTCCTGCTGCCGTTGCTTTTAAAAACACATCGCAACATGCACTGGAGTACACCTGGAAGTTTGATAACGGCAATACTTACACGGAAAAGGATGCGCCGCCACAAACCTACACAACCCCGGGACTGCACTCCGTAACGGTTATTGCAAAGGGAATAAACGGTTGCGCAGACACCGCTACTAAAACATTCAGAATTAAAGGACCTGTTGCTACGGTGCTGTTCAGTGGTAATGGTGGATGCACGCCTTATAGTTTTGAAGCGAAAGTTTCGGGAGATGATGTTGAAACCTATAGCTGGGATTTTGGCGACGGCACAGCTATCAATCCCTCGCCGTCGGATTCAGTGATATCTCACACCTATACGTTGCCCGGCAATTATACACCGTCGGTTATATTAACCAATGCAGAAGGATGTACGAATAACTTAACCATAGAAAATCCGATCAGGGTTGGAGTGGCAGAAGCATCTTTTTCGATGGACAAAAGCAAGCTGTGCGGTGCAGGTGCTGTTGCCTTTACCAATACTTCGGCTGCAGGCAGCAACTTTACAGAACAGGTTTGGGATTTTGGTGACGGAACGCAATATACCGGCGCTCAGCCTCCGCCTAAACAATACAACAAAGCGGGAGTATACGAAGTGGCACTAATGGTTGAAACAGATTTTGGTTGCCGCGATACGGTATATGCAGACCTGCCTGTAACAGTAAACGATAAACCGGGAATTACAATAAGCGGCGGCGACAAAGCCTGCGAAGGCGATTCAATCCGTTTGGAAGCAACTGTTCAGTCGGAGGATGAAGTTACTTCTCTTACATGGCGGTCGGGCAACGAAGTGATGGGCGATGAAAACGTATTGCAATTGCCGCTACGCAATGCGGGCACTCAGCATATTTCAGTTTCAGCCGTTACTGTAAAGGGATGTGCAGACACTGCAACGCAAAGCATCACTACCCATGCTTTGCCGGTACCGAATGCCGGCCCGGATACAGTGATATGCGCCGGTTCGCGCGTGTTGCTACATGCATCGGGCGGTACTGGTTATTCCTGGCAATCGACCGGCGAAATAGAAAACTCCAACACAGACAATCCTGTTATTACCCCTTTGCGCAGTGGTGAATACGTGGTAACAGTAACCAATAGTTTTGGTTGTATACAGAAAGATACGGTGGCTGTAATAACAGAGGCACCGGTGAACCTGGTTGCCACTACAGCATACAACATTTGCAGAGGCGACAAAGTGCAGTTAACCGCGTCGGGCAATGCCAGTAGTTTCAGCTGGCAACCGGCTACGGACCTGAGCGGACACAGCAGCTCCTCTCCTATTGCCTCCCCAGACAGCAGCACTACCTATCTTGTAATAGGACAAAGCAAGAACATTTGTCCCGACGACAGTGCGACAGTGCAGGTGAACGTATCAGATCACCCCACTGTGCGCCTGGGTAACGATACTGCTATTTTAGGCGGTGTTCCATTTACACTGCAGTCGCTTGCAACCGGCAATATTCAATCGTATGAGTGGATACCGCAGCATGGATTAAGCTGCACCACCTGCCCCACACCGGAGGCGTTGCCGGAAAGTGATCAGCAATATATTGTTGAAGTAACGACACCCGAAGGATGCAAAGCCAGCGATACCATAGCCATAACACTGATCTGTAACAAACAGGCTATTTTTATTCCCAATGCATTTACACCCAATGGCGACAGGCTGAATGACAGGTTTTATGTAAAAGGCTTTGGTTTAAAAACCGTAAACTACCTGCGCATTTTCGACAGGTGGGGCAAGGAAATCTTCAACAGGAAAAACTTCAACGCCAATGATGAGCAAATGGGTTGGGACGGCAGCCTGCCCGGCGGCAATCAACCGGCAGGAACCGCTACTTATATATACGTAGCTGAAGTTGTGTGTAGCGAGGGAGTTCCAATAACGCTCAGGGGTAGTGTGACGTTGATACGGTAGGAGAATACGAGGCAGTTTTTTAAGCAACGGTTACTTCTTTAGGTGCATTGCATTAAATACCCGCTTACTTTCGATTGGTCGCACCAAAAAACGTAGCAAATTCCGCCACTTCCAAAATAAACTTCGCCATTTTCTTTGTCGGGAAGATCTGTATCAAGCTGCATCAAAAAGTCCATTTTTCTATGACATACAGGACAGGTTAAAACTTCCGCACCCTGGATCCAGGTAGGTTCTCCTCCCAGCCTAAAAAGATTTTCCCTGCCATTGGAACTTCCCCAACATTGTAATTGCCACCTTTCGGGAGTGCGAGCAAAAGAAACTTTCGTTTGCCTGATAGGCGCGTCTTTATGAATTTCGATTTCTTTTACCTCGTTTATCTTTTGGGGAAGTCCGAAATTATCGTGTTGGTAAAATACGGCACCAAATTCATTGAGTTCTCTTATATGCATTCCCAGGGTTAACTTTTCTAAATCAGAAACTTTAAAATTTTCCGGAATGGGCTCAAAAGTGATAATGTGCATATACGGATTGTTTTCGTCCTCTTCTATGATGCCCCCAAATTCGTATTCAGTTCTTTCTCGTATTAACTTCCATGTGGGATGTTGCGTTTTATTTGAATGAACTGGCCTGTAGGAAGAAAAATATCTTGACGGAAAACAAAAGTGGTAAACAGGATTTGGACAATAGCTCTCAATTCTACCGTCTCTCAATGTAAAGCCAACCGATTCTAAACAGCGGGTTAAATAGTCTTTGATATCCTCCCTGTTAAACAAATTATTATCAATTGCAAACTGATATGCAAACTCTACTGTTTTCAAATCTCTTGTTTCCAATAAACAACTGAATAGCTTTTGCCGATCGGAAAGAGAGACTGATGAATTTTTAAGTTTGTCTTTAAAGGGCCTGATTTTCTCTGTCGACAAGTGCCTCCAGGGGTAATCAGCGTAATAGCTCAATTCATTAGGTTTTAGCTCAAAAATCAAAACTAAATGCTCATGTAATAATTCAGGAAATTGCAAACTTGCATAACTAATAACTGCTTCGGCATTCTCATTTTTTTGTTGCTTTAAGATATCGAGCGCCAATCTTATAAGCTGGTCGAACTGTTCTCTTTCGATATAGCTTAAAGAGTCATTAAATAGCGTAGCGCCTTTTTCAAAACTGATGAGAAAGTTCTTGCTAAATGAATAAATTTCTTGCGGTTTATTTACCAGTTCAAAAAGTCGTTCGTAAATATTTGGTGTTTTCCAACCACTAATTGAAAAGTCTGAAATTAGTTTTTCGGCTTTTTCTCCCATTATGTACGTGTATAAGATTGATTCTCTCAAACTATTCGTGTTGCAACTGCCTGTCAGGCTCTATCCAACAAAGCTATTCTTTCATACTACCCGTTCTCGGGGTTACTTCTCTATTTATCTGAGTTTCTTTCTCATCCAGATATTACATGTTGAATGCCCGGAATTGCCCAATGGATGAGGCAGCATTTCAAACCCCTGCTTTTCATAAATACTCACTGCTTTCGAAAACTCAGGCAGGCTTTCAAGATATATTTCCGAATAGCCCAACTCCTGTGCTGAGCGAAGGCTTTTTTCCATCAGCTTTTTCCCGATGCCTTTTCCCCTGGCTTTGGGAGACAGATAGAACTTTACCAGTTCGGCACAATCCGGCGGAAGCCCTTCTGTTGGATAAATCCCGCAGCAACCTGCAATTTCATTCTCCATTTCAGCAACCCAGAAAACAGACTTCGGTGTTTTAAAAAGTTCAAAAAGATGATCAGTAGTCGGATCTGAATAAACAGTTCCTTTTTGCGGAGCATTGTGCTCTTCAAAAACAGCCCGGATAAGTTTGGCCAAGGCTTCGTTGTCTGATCGCTCTATTGTTCGAATATTCATTGTATTTATTACATATTTTGTTTGTTCTGCTTTTCTTTCGAAAAAACAATATTGATCACCTTAATCAAGCTGTATCAAAATTTTCCTTCTTGCTACATCAATATCGAACCAGGTTTCGTTAGTAGAATTTGGTATACATTCAAAAATGTCCAAACCTCTCGCGTATTTGCTCAAAGCCTTGTCTCCAAATTTTAAACCCAGTTCATATTTGTCTTGTCCTGACAATCCAATAAAAGCTGTCATTACTATTTGCCTGTTATCATTTACAAATTTCCTGGAATATTCATTTTCAAAAGTGGGCAATAAAACGCCGTCACACCAGAAATGTTTTACTTTTTCATTGCCGGAATTGATAAATGCTTCAGATATTTTACGTTCAAGGCGTTCACAGAAATCTTTGTCCAGCATTTGAAATCATTTTTTATAAAGCTCTATTTTTCGCTCATCCGGATCAGAAATAATAGCCATAAAACCAAAATCTGTTTGTGCAGGTTCTACTATAAACGAAACTTTCAGTTCTTTTAATTTTGAAATCGTTTGGTCAAAATCGTCAATACCAAAACCCAAACGCAGGTTTTTATCGGCTTCAGTTTGACTTTTAGCCAACGGATAAATCTCTAAAATAGTTTTCCCAACAGATGCTGAATAATGATAGGGAGAATTGCCGTGCTTATGATACTCAAAAGCCAACCCCAACAAACTATAGAAGTCTGCAAGCTTTTTTGTGTCGGATGTCCTCAAAACCAAAAGTCGTATTTCCATTTGTTGTCGGGTGGTTTAGGTTTTATTAGCTACTGTTGGGTGTCTTCACCAGCCAGCGTTGGTTGCAATTTAGCTGGGTGAAAGGTAGACTCCTCCTTTGGTCAGAGTGACAGGCTGTAGAATAAAGGTTAAGCAATTGTGCTGATGTCCGGCTTTGTACTGCTATGCAGATTACCACGCAATAAGAATGATGAAAATTGGATCAATTGGTGATTGTCCGAGTGCCTGATATTTCGTCTTATGCTTTAAAACAACTAAAGAAAAAAACAAAGATAGAATTGCAGAAAATACACTTGCTGATCCCTGCCTGTCAGGACTTTCACCCATAGCTTCGCCACCTCAGTCACACAGATGTTTACAATACTGATCGGCAGGATTGCCTTAACTCATTCAATATAAAAAGATTTTTTTGTTGAGAGAAAATATTCGGCAGAAGTCCAACAAAAAAGGGTCAGGCACAACGCCTGACCCTCACCATCTTTATACAAAACTGTTAGGTATGCTCCGTCAACTTCTTATCAATCTTCGCTTCCATTGCCGATTGCTCCTGCAGGCGCTTCAGTTTCCTGCCGTATGCAATGCGGGTAATCAGCACAAACAATACAGGCACTACAAATATCGCGAGCGTAGTAGCCGCAACCATTCCTCCAAACACCGTCCAGCCAATTGTTTTGCGACTTTCGGCCGCTGCGCCTTCGGCAAATGCCAGTGGCAATACGCCCAATATAAAAGCGAGCGAGGTCATAACGATGGGGCGTAAACGCAACCGCACCGCCTGCAAAGTTGCGTGCGTAATGTCTATGCCCAGGTCTACCCTCTCCTTGGCAAACTCCACAATCAGGATGGCGTTTTTGGCTGCCAGTCCAATCAAGGTAATCAAACCGATCTGTGCATAAATATTGTTTGACAATGCGGGTAGCAGTGTAAGTGTTAAGATAGAACCGAACGCACCGATGGGCACTGCAAACAATACAGAAAATGGTATGGACCAGCTTTCGTATAACGCTGCCAGGAACAGGAATACAAACACAATGGATATTGCAAATATGATCGATTGCTGGCTTCCTGCTGCAATCTCCTCGCGGCTCATGCCGGAAAACTCATACCCGTATCCAGCAGGAAGTGTTTCGGCTACTTCCCGCAATGCATCGATTGCCTGACCACTACTGAAACCGGGCTTGGGCGAACCGTTGATTTCTACCGAACGGTAAATGTTATAGTGAGATATAACCGCCGGTGCTTCTATTACTTTAGTGGTGATAAGAGAACCGAGCGGAACCATGCTGCCCTGGCTGTTGCGCACATAAAATTTTTCAATACCGTTTAACGAACTTCTGTAACTGCTGTCGGCCTGCGACATAACGCGGAAGTTTCTTCCGTATAAGTTAAAGTCGTTTACATAACTGCTGCCGAGGAAAGTGGAGAGTGTTGTATATACTTCCGACACAGACACGCCCAGTTTTTTAGCCTGCTCTTTGTCTACATCTACCTGGTAGCTGGGCGACCTGGATGAAAAGAAGGTATAGGCTGCGCCAATCTCCTTACGTTGATTCACTTTAGCAAGGAAAGCCTGCGCCACCTTTTCAAACTGCTTAACGTCATCGGTGCTGCTGGTTTGCTGCAACTCAAATGTAAAGCCGGCAGTAGCACCTAACCCGGGAATGGCCGGCGGCGCAATTACCAGTATTCTTGCTTCTTTGATATCGCCTACTGCCTGGCGGATCTTATTCATTACATCCTGTGCATGTTGTCCTTCGCCGGCTCTCTCTTCCCAGGGCTTCAGGTTTACAAATACAGTACCTGCATTAGATCTGTTAGATCCGCTGATAATGTTTAAACCAGACAAACCACCAACTACTCTCACTTCCGGTATTTTACCAATGCGGTCAATCAGGTCGTTTAACAATACAATATTCCTTGATGTAGAGGCAGCTTCGGGCATTTCGTAGGTTACCAGCACCCTTCCTTCGTCTTCAGTAGGTATAAAGCCGGAAGGTTTGTTTTTGAAAAGGAAAAACAATCCCACAAATAACACAACCATCATTACCAGCACGTATGGGGTGGCTCTTATCCATTTGGCTACACCTCTTGTATAACCGAGGGTTATTTTACCAAACCAGTTATTAAAGCCGGCAAAGAATTTTTCGAGCCAGTTCTTTTTTGCGTTTTCTCCTTTCGAAGGCTTCAGCATAATGGTACACAAAGCGGGAGTAAGCGACAGCGCTACAAATGCAGAGATTAATACCGATACCGCAATGGTGATGGCAAACTGCTGATACAACCGGCCTACTATACCAGGAATAAATCCTACCGGCACAAATACCGCCGCCAATATGAGCGCGATGGCAATTACGGGACCGGAGATTTCCTTCATCGCCTTTCGCGTGGCTTCTTTGGGCGACATTTTTTCGTGATCTATATTATGCTGCACAGCTTCCACCACCACAATGGCATCGTCTACCACTATACCAATGGCTAACACAAATGCAAATAAAGTGAGCGTGTTGATGGTAAAGCCTAACGGACCAAAAAGAATGAAGGTGCCGATCAGCGAAACAGGAATAGCAAGCACTGGAATGAGCGTTGCTCTCCAGTTTTGCAAAAATAAAAACACCACCAGCACCACCAATATCAATGCTTCCACCAATGTGTGTATTACTTCGCTGATAGAAGCGTTTACCACCGACACCGTTTCGAGTGGTACCATAAAGTCAATATCTTTAGGGAAAGTTTTCCTCAGCTCTTCCATTGCCTTCATCACTCCCTTATATGTTTCAAGTGCATTGGCACCCGGGGTTTGATAGATGAGCAGGAAAGATGCCGGCTTGCCTCCATTTACAAAGGCATTGATGCCATAGTCGAATTTCCCCAGTTCAATACGGGCCACATCTTTAAGGTATACAATGTTTCCGTCGGAAGGACGGCTGCGTACCACGATGTTTTCAAAATCTTCCTGCCGGTTAATGCGGCTGTTTGTCAACACACTGTATTCAAATACCTGCTGCCCCGGCTGCGGATTTCCTCCCACTGTACCTGCTGCTACCTGCAGGTTCTGTTCCTGCAATGCCGCATTTACTTCGGCGGGCGTAATAGACAACGCCGCCATTTTTTCGGGATTCAGCCATACACGCATACTGAAATCATCAGAACGCGACAACACATCACCCACACCTTTTACACGCTGAACGGCGTCTTTCACATACATGTTTACATAGTTGCCTATAAACAACGCGTCGTGTGTGCCATTGGGTGAGTAAAAACCAAACACAGCCATTACACTGGGGTTACGCTTACGAACGGTTAAGCCCAACCGCTTTACCGCATCCGGCAAAGTAGGTTCGGCTACGCTTACACGGTTCTGCACGTCGAGCGTGGCAATATTAATGTCGGTTCCTACCTCAAAATTTACGGTAATATTGCTTTGCCCGCTGCTGGCGCTGTTGCTGCTCATATAGGTCATGCCCGGCGTACCGTTTACCTGTGTTTCTATGGCAGTGGTGGTGGTTTGCTCCACCGTTTGGGCATCGGCTCCCGTAAAGTTGCCTGATATATTAACCGTTGGTGGCGAAATTTCAGGATACTGCGCTACCGGCAGTGTAATCATTGAAATAATACCTACCAATACAATTACAATCGATATAACAATTGCGGTTACCGGTCTTTTTATAAAAATATCTGCTATCATAATGTGTGAAATAGTGAGTGGTGAATGGTGAATACGATTCACTCATATCATCACACGCGGATGGTTATTATTTTTTTGGTGCGCCTGCGGCAGGTTGCGGCTGTGCGGTAGTAATTACAGATCCTTCTCTCAGATTCTGCACGCCTTCAACCACTATTGTTTCCTTTTCTTTTAACCCTTCTCTTACAATTACACTGGGGCCTATCTGCCTTGCCAGTTGCACTTTTCTTTGGGTAACCTTACTGCTGTCTGTTACAACATATACGAAAAACTCACCCAGTTGTTCGGTAACCGCTTTGTAAGGAACGAGCACAGAGGCTTTATCACCGTTGAGCACACGCACGGTTGTACTCATACCGGCTTTCAGCAGCTTTTTATCGTTAGGGAAACTTAACCTTACTTTAATGGTACCTGTTTGTGGATCAACAGCACGGTCAATTACGCTTAAACTACCGGGATAGGGATATACTTCTTTGCCAAACGCAATGGTGAATGTTGAATCTTTGGGATTCTTTTTTGCCTGCTGCAATTGGTTAAGCCTGTATATCTCTCTTTGATCTACCGTAAAATCTACCGCCATAGGATTATCGGTCGACACCACGTTCAGTATGGTTTGTCCTGCCACAACCGATGTTCCCATCCTCACCTGCGAAATACCAATGGTGCCGTCGAAAGGTGCTGTAATAGAAGAAAAATTCACATTTGATCGTACTGCATTTACGTTGGCTCTTGCTGCTGCCACCTGCTTTTTTGCTGCTTCCAGGGCAGCATCTGCATAATCAACCTGCTGCTTGGCAATGGCATCCTGCTTATCAAGCTCATGGTAACGGTCGGCATCCTTCTGTGCTTTCAGCAAATTGGTTTCCTGCACCTGCAGGTTGGCAATAGCCTGTTGCTCGTTGGCGCTGTATACCTGCTGATCTATCGAATACAACCGTTGTCCCTTACGCACTTTATCACCGTCTTTAAAATAAATGCCGGTAATGTAGCCGGTAACCTGGGCTCTGAGCTCAACCTGGTTCAATGCGGTTACGGTGGCAGGATATTCATCGTAATACACCGTTTCCGATACAGATACTTCCTGCACCGTTACAGGCACCGCAGGCGGCGGACCTTGTTGTTGTTGCTGTTGCTTTGCACCACATGCCGCCAGTATCAATACTGATCCGTAAATCGATACTGTTTTGATTGCTTTATGTAACATATTTATGTATTGCTTGTTTGAGCTATAAGCTTTCAGCCATCAGCTATGAGCTTTCAGCTTTCAGTAAATAAACTATAATACCTTACACCCTACCACTTACCACTTACCACCTACCACCTACCACTTTATTTCCCCCAACGCCCTCTGCACATCTATCTTGCTCGACAACAGCGCATACAGGGCATCGTAATAATTGATCTGCGCGGTACGGAGATCTGTTTCGGAAGTGATGACTTCAAGATAAGTTTTTACTCCCGATCTGTACTGCAACTGTATTACATCGTATACCTCTTTTGCCAATGCAAGATTTTCTTTCAACGCTAAAAAATTAGCCAGGCTGCTTTTATAATTTGCCAGCGCGCCGTTGTATTCTTCATTTACTGCATTTTTCAGGTAGGTAATGTCAAGACTGGTTCTGCGCAATTGCCATTTGGCCTGCTGAATTAAATATTTTCGTTTACCGCCCTGGAAGATGGGCAGCGACAACGTTAACCCTGCATAAGAAGCGGGATACGACTGATTATATAATTTGTTGAAGTCGTTGTTGAGGTAATTGAGGTTGTAAGCGCCGTTAGCGGAAAGCGACGGTAAAAAACTCCATTTATTATAACTTACATTAGCCTCGAGCAACCGCATTTGAGTTTGCAACAACTGGTATTCTATCCTCCGCGTATAGTCGATTGCCTGCACCGTATCCAGTACAACTTCATTCTCCATGGTTGCTGTATCATATATAATATCCAGGTCAGCATTTACGGGATAGTTCATCCGTGCTTTCAGGCTTTCAATTCTCGCTTTCAATAAAACTTCGAAACTTCTTTTAGAGGCTTTTGTATTATTTAAAGCGATGGCAGCCCTTTTATAATCGGTTTTATCGGTTATGCCTGCCTGGTATTGATTGTATGCATCTTTATAACTCCGTTCCAGCCGCTGGATGTTCTCTTCCGATACGCGGATCTGCTGCTCTGTTGCCAATACATCATAAAACGCTTTCGATACATCTACCGCCACATCTATCTTACTGCTTTCGGTATTTTGCTTGGCCTGTTTGCGGATATCGGTACGGGTGCGGCTGGCTAACAGCACATCGCGGTTAAAAATGGTTTGAGTGCCGGAGAATAATATACCGGAAGTATTATCCACCCCCAATTTAACCGGGTTGCCACCAATGATATTGGTTTGCACCTGGAAATTATGCTGAAAAGTGTAGTTGAAATTAATTTGCGGGAACCATTCTGAGAGTTTACTCTTAATAGTAGTCTCTGCAATTTCTTCGTCTATCTTCGCCTGTTGTACCAGCGGTTGCCTGTTGATAGCGTATTGTATGCAGTTTTGCAGCGTAGCAGATTGCAAAATAGAATCATTAACCTGTTGAGCCGACACCCGGGAAGTACCTAAGATGAGTACAACCGAAAAAAACAATAATTGTTTTTCCATAAAGTATATATATGTATTGCTGCCTGTGTATATAACAATTACGACTTGTTATGTGCTATTGATACAGCAATCTTTTTTCGTTGAACAATCGTGGAGTTGGGGACGCAAAGGTATAGATTCTGCCCACAATAAATCAAACGTTTGTTTAATTTTTTTTGTTAATGAATTATTAATAGCCAAATGGTATTGTATTCGTCCGCACGTAATGTTATATTTCCACTTATAAAAATAAACCATGTACAAAATATGTATTGCCCTCCTGTGTGTAACTGCCGCGGTACAAGCACAAGCTCAAAACACCTTGCCTGTTATACCTGTTCCGGTAAAAGCACAGGTAAGAACGGGACAGTTTATTATTACCGAACAAACTTTAATAGTAGATCGCAACGGGCGCGAGCAGGCCACCATTGATTTCTTTAATAATTATCTTGAAAAATATTATGGTTTTAGATTGCAGACAGCAAAAAAGCCTCGTAAAAACTCCATTGTATTATCCACCAGAACTTTTATTAAAACGCCGGACAACGCCGAACGTTATACGCTTACAGTTACGCCTGCTTTTATAAACATTACGGGCGACGGCAATGCGGGTACATTTTACGGACTGCAAACATTGATACAATTATTACCCGTTGAAAAATCAGCCTCCCTTAAAATTCCTGCTGTAGCAATTGAAGATTACCCGAGGTTTAAATACCGCGGCGCTATGCTGGATGTTGCCCGTCATTTTTTTGATGTTGACTATATCAAAAAATTCATTGACCTGCTGGCGCTTCATAAAATCAATACGTTTCACTGGCATTTAACCGACGACCAGGGATGGCGTATTGAAATAAAGAAATATCCAAAACTTACGGAAGTGGGTAGTTGCAGAAACGGCACTATTACAGGGCGATATCCCGGTACCGGTAATGATGGTAAAAAATATTGCGGTTATTACACACAGGAACAGGTGAAAGAAATTGTACAATACGCTCAAAACCGCTTTATTACCGTAATACCTGAAATTGAATTGCCAGGGCATGCTTCTGCAGCCATTGCAGCTTATCCGCAGCTGAGCTGCTTTCCCGACGAACCCACACATGCCGCAAAAAATACAGCATGGCATGGAGACACTACCAATAAAAATGTACAGCAGGCCTGGGGGGTGTTTGAAGATGTATACTGCCCAGGTGAATATACTTTTAACTTTTTGCAGGATGTGCTGGAGGAAGTGATCAATTTATTTCCTTCGAAATACGTGCATATTGGTGGCGATGAATGTCCGAAAGAAGCCTGGAAAAGATCAGCATTTTGCCAGAAGCTCATTAAAGAAAACAATTTGAAAGATGAACATGGATTGCAGAGCTATTTTGTGCAGCGGATT
Source organism: Agriterribacter sp. (assembly GCA_051958655.1). Taxonomy (GTDB): domain Bacteria; phylum Bacteroidota; class Bacteroidia; order Chitinophagales; family Chitinophagaceae; genus Agriterribacter. Next base: position 28,110 of record JBQCFW010000109.1, read on the forward strand.
GAAAAATACCTGAACGGTAAAGGAAAAGCGATGATAGGCTGGGATGAAATACTGGAAGGTGGCCTGGCGCCGAATGCAACGGTAATGAGCTGGCGGGGTGAAAAGGGCGGTATTGAAGCAGCTAAACAAAAACACGATGTGATCATGACGCCCAATTCTTATGTGTATCTCGATTATTCGCAACGCAAAAAAGAAGATTCGGTTACGATTGGCGGTTATCTTCCGCTGCAAAAGGTATACAGCTTTAACCCCGTGCCTAAAGAACTGTCGGCAGATGAAGCACATTATATACTGGGAGCGCAGGCTAACCTGTGGTCGGAGTATATTCATTATCCTTCAAAAGTTGAATACATGATCTTTCCAAGGTTAACTGCATTAAGCGAAGTTTCCTGGAGTCCGCTGAAAAATAAAAACTGGGAAAATTTTAAAACACGCCTCCAAACTCAGTTTAAACGGTATGAGTTGTGGGATGTGCATTATTATCCAGTGTTGAATGAACCAATGAAGTGATTCTTGATTTGAGATTTGAAATTTAAAATTGGGCTTTTCCCAAATTCTAAACCTGCTGCACCGGGAACATCTCAAATCTCAAATCCTACTGCTTCAACAACCATATATCCGATATTTTGGAATTCTGACGCCAGTTGAGGTGCGATTCTTCTGGTATATCAAAGCTCACGTTTATATAACCATCCTGCGTAAGCGAAAGCGGAATGATCCATTCTTTGAAGGTATCAGCTTCTTTATTGTATACCAGTGGCGAAAGACGCACCCCGTCAACCCGCAGCAATGCATCGCCAAAGCCACACACACGAATGCTGTACCTGGCTCCGGGATCGAGGTTCTTATATTCCAGTGCCGGCGCCCGTTGAAAAGTTTGTGCCGACAGCCTTTTCCTGCTCTTGCCATTGTCCCACCAGGCTATATCTGTTGCATCGTCGGAGATGGTTTTTACCCTTGTGCCTTTGCTCACGCTAGAAACATCATCATAGTAGCTGCCGCTGCCCGGATGTTCCCAGGTATAAATGGTTTGAATGCGCTTTAGCTTTTCGGCTGCATTGCTCATCGATTTGATTTGCGCAAACTCATCGGCCAGCCACCACCGGTTGTTCAGCGGATAGTCTGCAAAATCCAGCACCGCCCCCCTTTCATAACCCTTTGCCTTGTATTTGGTAACGCTTGTTTGTAAACCCGTAGAAGCATACAGGTCTGCGCAAAGATCTTCTATCCGTTTACGCAAATCAGGTGCAATATTTATTTTATCTGCGGTGTTAACCATAGCCAATGCCGCATCCATGGTATTGTCTGTATTTTCTTTGGTTGCGCCTGCAAGAATAGCATTTGCCTTTTCTTCCAGTTGCTGTTCATACAACAATCTTCTTCTCGTGTATGCATCGTAGTAAGCACGCAGCAGCAACATCTGCCACCTCCAGTTGTTTTTTAAACCGGCATTTTCCTTTTCAAGCTTTTGCCAGTAGCTAAGCAATGCTTCCACACCGCCGTTAGCAGCCAGCGATCCGTTCCAGTTTTGCTCCAGCCCGGTTATGCCTGCAGCAGCCGCATGTTCTACATCGCTGTTAAAAAAGAACCGGCAGTATTCATCCAGTATTTCATTTACATCTTTATGAATGTCCCAGGCGCGCATGCTCCATATTACTTTATTCACATCGTCGTGGTTGCCGTCGGAGTACGATACAAAGCCATCTGTAAAAGGTGCATATGTTTCGTGGATCTTAGCGAACGCATAAGGTCGCGGGTTAACCGATTCACGCCCTAACGTTAATGCATACGCCTGGTCCCATCGCTCAACAGGAAATTCGCAGCGGATGGAATGCGTGATATCAGGATATTGCCGGTGCTTGTATTTTGCCGGCAAGCGGTAACGTGTTTCGGCAATGGGCGGGCTGCTGGGACCGGATACTACGCCCTCGAGCCAGGCAGGATTATTGTTTTTAAGATATTGATAAAAATAATCGATCTGCTCTGTATTAAAGCCCTGCAACGAAATCCACACTTTTGCATTGGGATGATATTGGGTGAGCTGCTTGTGCAAGGCTTCCAAAAATGGCAATACTTCCGAAGGATGATTGTCGCCAGGATCACCGCCGGGAAAGAAAATATGATCGAGCCTCGGGCACGCTTTATAAAAAGCTTCATGTGTGCGCAGCTCGGCTTCCCTCCGTTCCTTATCTTTTAAATCAAATTCCACCGGTGTCCAAACCCAGTAATCCATATCGTAGGCCTGGCATATTTCGCTGATGCGTATGCGCATTTCTGAGGCAGGTATTTTAAAATGCGGACTTCCCTTATCGTCTTCATGAAAAGGAATGCCTTCCACCGCATTGGAACCAAAGATGGCCAGTTCCCGTATGTATTCCTCAAACTGCTGCACTGTCCATGCGTCGTAGGAGTTAGCCGTATTCCTGTAGCCCAGTTGATGCCCGCGGATGGGGTACATAGGCGAAGCAGCAATGTTGATATTGCCAGCAAGCTTCGCCGTTTTATTTTTCATTTCAAGTTGGCGCAACAACCAGCCGGCTCCAAACAGCACGCCTCTTGCATCGGCGCCAATTACCCAAACCACCTGCTGCCCTTCCGTATTTTCAACGGTTACCCTGTATCCTTCTTTTTTATATTCAGGGCTGCTGCTGTTGGACGACACAGGCACTTTTCTTCCCATATATTCTTTGTCGGCCGATAACACGATAGCAATAACGGGAATATTTTTTTTAGGCCACGATGCAGCACTGTTAAGCCGGATAGCCGTTCTTTTACCAATTTCTTCCTGCAATACTTTTGTTACTGTTGCGTGCATGGGTGCAGGAACAGTGGGCGATACCATTACCACCGCATTGTTCAGCTGCACTGTTTGTGCAGTACTGTTAATAACGGTGCACGAAAAAAACAACACGCAAATAAAGACTAAATGAAAATTGAATCTGGAACGTACCATACAATAAACGGATATAATATGGTAAGAGCAATTTATTGCCGCATTATACTCGTTAAGGGAGGTTGGATTGAGGTTTGGGATTTAAGGTTTGGAGTTTGAGGTTTATTTTGAAATTTGGTTCTTGCTTTTTGATTTTTTGCTTTTGCCGTTTCATCTTGCCTATAATGCATTCAACTCAACATCGCTGAACACCGCACGTCCCTGGCTTGCAAACAATGCCCAACTGCCGCTGGCTAAATTGTATGCTCTGAAATTCATGGCGACCCTGTTGTTTACATATACCACGCCTTTGTTGCCATCGAGAAATATTTGTATAGTAACAGGTTTTCCGGCAGAAAGCATTACCTGTCTTTCCAGTTCTACCATTTGCGTTACTTCGTTAACGCTTCGCGGCCACATATCAAACACAACACGATTCTTCGCTGGCTCAAGCCGTATATAATAGGCAGATTCAAGATCATCGCTGCAGCGAAGCATACAGCCAAAATCCTGCGTGCCGGCTGTGAAAGAAACTGTTGTACTGAGCTTGCAAACAGCAGGCAGCATTCCTCCTTTTACTGCATCGAACCTGCCATCGGCATTGATTTCTATTTTGCTCTTCGTGCCAATACTTTCGCCAGCCGCCGTAAACATTTCCTGTTTTACCGGCTTGTTAAAAGCAGCAGCAACGGTAGCGGGTACCCGCACCGTGAGCTCGCCATTAGGCTGTTGTATCACTTCATGCACCACCAGGTTCCCACCCCAGTTCCATCCTCCGTTGTCTTTTTCATCGCTCCTTGTAGGATTCCAGCCGAAAATAAATCTTTGCTTTCCATCCGATGCTGTTTTGGCTGCATAAAAAGCGTGTCCGTCAAATGTGTCCTGCACCGGCACTATCCAGGGGCCTTTCAGGGAACGGCTCATGCGATACCGCGTGGCCACCTTGTCTGTAAATTCGGAAAAAACCAGGTACCACCAGTCACCCATTTTAAACAGGTCGGGGCATTCGTGCGTAAAAAATTCGTTGGGCGCATAAAAAGGTGCTTCCACTTTCCAGCTTACCAGGTCTTTCGAAGAGCACAATGCCGTTAACCCTCTCCTGCGGGGAATGCCTTTGGGAAAACGCGCTGCCAGCAGCATATTGTAAGCTTTGGTTTCTTCATTGTAAAAAACAAAAGGATCGCGCCAGTCATTTTTTTCATATTGATCAGCAGGCGCAAAAAATGTGTGCTCCGGAATTTTGGTCCAATGTTGCAAATCGTTGCTGGTAGCATGCATCACCGCCTGCATAGGTTTATTCTGGCCCGCCAGATGATGGTTGTGGCCTGTATAAAAAATATGGTATTTGCCCTGGGCCTGTATGGCTGAACCTGTAAAAATAAACAGGTCCTGCTGTTCCTTGGTGCCGCGCGGAATCACTTCACCGTGCTCTTCAAAATGAACAAAATCGGTTGTAGATAACCGGTACCATGGCGTGCCTTCTCCATGTTTGTCGGCATCGCGCCAATCGAGCAGGTAAAACAACTGGTATTTACCTTCAGCATAAAGCGGAATAAAATCTGCCGCTACCGCATTTTCAGGCTTATAAAAAAAATCGCGCGGTCCTGCTTCGCCTGCCATATTACCGGGCGCAAACGGCTGGGGTTGCGATGCAGCCTGCAGGAGAGAATGCCCCATAAAAGGCAACATGCCCGAGGCACGCATAAAGTCCCGTCTTTTCATATGCTGAAGATTTGACGCTGAATGTAAACATATCCGCGCAATAAAAAAAGCATGTAGCCGTGGTTGTTATATTTTTTCGGACGGATTGAAATCCGTCCTTACAACATGCGACCGAGCTGATGGCTCTTGTCGTTTCACCCTATCGGTGGGTGTCTTCATCCACCGAAATTGCAGCCAACCGCGGGCTGGTGGGTGAAGACACCGGCCAGTAGTAGAAAAAAAGCAACTATCGTGTTTTATATTTTTACAAAGAGTTTATTCCTGTACAGGATGTACAAAAACACCCAGGCTATAGCCAGTCCGCCCAGCGCATTGAGCGCAGGATGCCATTGTTCAGGCGCATGCATGTAAAATCCTTCAAACAATAACTTTGAAGTATAACCGAAATCGATGAACCGGTAAGCCAGGTAAATAACGAGTGAGTTTACACCAATCACTTTAAAGAAAAAAGCCCAGCGCCGCCAGCCGCGAATATCGATCAGCCAGTAAAACAGGGCCAGGAACAAAAATGCCATACCGGCTGTAAGCAAAATAAAAGAGCTTGTCCACAAATGCTTATTGATCGGGAAAAACTGACCCCACACCACGCCCGCAGCAATGCCGGTTATGCCGGCTATTACCAGCCAAAGCATTTTTTTGCTTTCGCTCCATTGCTTCTGCAGCACGTCGCCCGCTGCCGCGCCCAGCACGGTGAGGCAATGTGCAGGCAATTGGGTGAGCAGCGCATTTTCATCGTATGTTTTCTGCAACAACCGCCCGGGCATAAAATTCCTGTCAATCCATCCCACCAGGTTCCCTTCAAACGAAAGATCGCCGGCGCCATAACCGGGCACGGGCACCAGGTATAGCAGCGCACAGTAAACAATCAGTGCTGCGGCTACCCATAACAGTCGTTTGGTGGCTGAAAGATTGAGATACAGGAACGTGGTAACCAGCGTTGCAAAGCCTATGCGGCTCAATACGGTGCCATATCGTATGTTGGTGGGGTCAAAAATATTTAAAGGTATATTCTTGTCGAGAATGCCCAGTAAAAAAAGAATAAGAAACCGTTTGAAGGCTTTTTTATAAAGTTCTTTTTTCGACACTCCTTTTCTTAAGCCAGCCTGCACCGAATAAGCCAGCGAAATACCGGCGGTGAAAAGAAAAAGCGGGAATATAAAATCATAAAAGGTAAACCCGTTCCAGGCCGGATGCTCGAGCTGGTCGGCAACGGCGTCTATCCATGGCTGTCCGGTAATGCCCTTCATGTATACAATAAAGGCGCCGCCACCCGAAATAAGCAACATGTCAAATCCCCGCAGGGCATCAATCGATAAAAGCCTTTTTTGCTGGATCATATTTTCGTTGAGCCATTTTGGTTAGGGATGCGCATTAAGCCGGTTTGTTAAGATAACTATTTTATGCATAAGGGAAAATTTTCTACACCATCGTTCCGGCATCCGGTAATGGATAGAGGCATTTGCAAAGCAAATCTCATCATCAAAAACAGGGTTTTCTGTGGCGGAGTTTTTGATTGATACAATTTCGATAAACATACGCTATGCCTGTTGTTACCGAAGAGCTGGAGAAAATCTCCCTGAAAAAACTGAAAGTAATTACCAACGACCCTGTTAAAACCGCCGAAGCTGTTAACCTGGTGTATGTAACCGACACACAACCGGGCATCCTTCGCGTACGCAGCGGCAAAAACTTTTACTATGTAAAAGGGAAAAAAAGAGTAAAGGACGAAAAGTCGATGCAGCGCATTAAAAGCCTGGTAATACCACCGGCATGGGAAAATGTTTGGATATGCACATTGGAAAACGGCCACCTGCAGGCCACGGGCATCGACGCCATGAAGCGTAAGCAATACAAGTACCATCCTTTGTGGAACACACTCCGCAATCATACCAAGTTCTATCGTTTGCGGGATTTCGGCAAAGTGCTTCCTGCCATCCGCCTGCAATTGGAGAAGGACCTGGCATTGCCGGGACTGCCACCGGAAAAAGTGCTGGCAGCCGTGGTAAGCCTGATGGAACGAACCAATATCCGCATTGGCAGTGGCGCATACGAAAAATTGTACGGATCGTTTGGGCTCACTACCTTAAAAGACAAGCATGTAGTGGTAAATGAACCGCAGCTTGTTTTTCATTTTAAAGGAAAGAAGGGAATAGAGCATAAGATCACGCTGAAAAATAAAAAGCTGGCGGGCATTGTAAAAAAATGCAGGGATATACCAGGCAAGGAATTGTTTCAGTATTACGAAGGCGGAGAGCGCAAGTCGATTGATTCGGGCATGGTGAACGATTATATCCGCAGGATCAGCGGCGCTGATTTTACAGCCAAGGATTTTCGAACATGGTCGGGAACGGTTCAGGCTTTTCTTGCATTTAAAGAGCTGGGAAATGCGGAAACGCAAACAGATATTAAAAAGAAAATTGTAGAGGCGCTGGACATCGTGTCAAAGCAACTGGGCAATACCAGGGCAGTGTGTAAAAAATATTACGTACATCCTGTCATTATATCGCTGTACGAAAGCAAGAGCCTGGATACTTATGTTAAACAGCTCGATAAAATTGCAGTAAACGATAACAAAGCCGATCTTACCGCAGAGGAAAAAATAGTGATGAAGATACTGGGGGCATGAGGTAATTGGGTTGAGTGAGTTAACTGAGTTGAGTGGTTGAAAACCAAGTCAACTTATTTAACCATTTATCCTACTTAACTCACTTAACTACTTAACTTACATCACCAGCTCCACTAATTCAGCCACGAAGTAGCATCCTTAATGGCATTGCTTAAATTTTCAACGCTCGATCCTTTATGCAGGCAGGCTGTAGCGCCGGCAGACAATACAGGAATGGTAAAATGATCGCCCGACTGTTCGCTGTAAATAACAACCGGCAGATACGGACGCCATCTTTTTATTGTTTTCAAAGCATCAATGTCGGCGTTGGATAGACCGATGTCGGCTATAATAACATCCCACGGTTCGGTAATAGCACGTTGAGTGAGCGCTTCGGTATCGGCAACTTCTGCTATATGCGCTGTACGGAATGTTTCTTTAATTACTTCAATGATGCCCTTGCGGACTATTTTGTAATTGTCTGAAATAAGTATGCGTAACATAGGGAAACAATATTTCTACTAAGCTAACAGGGATGCGGATACTTTTATGTAGTGTGTCAAGCAAAAATGCTGTAGTATTTTTTAAAGTCATTTCGAGTCCAGCGAGAAATCTCCCTACTCACCAACGCCATTTCAGCGCAGCGAGGAATCTCCTTGATAGCAAGGGGATTTCTCCCTGACCACTGGATTCCCATCGAAATTGTTTTCATATAATTGATATATCAATTATATTTGTATCAACTATTATACTTTGGAAACATTAAACGATATTATTTTTTACCATCTCGACAAGGCGATCCGATTGTATAAACAATACGCGCACCAGCAGTTGGCTGCCAA
>JBQCFW010000110.1:0-22389 GCA_051958655.1 Agriterribacter sp.
AATCCAATCAAATAAAGGCAAAGAAATACTATCAATATACGCATGGTATAAATGAATTAATACTGAATGAAACTAAACAGGTAAATACTAATCTTTTACATAACGGGCAGACATACCTACGCATGTTGGGTATCCGTCTACGTTAGAATCCTGCCGGAAGATGCCGTTGTCCCATCCTGCCAGCATTCGCCTGAAAAAAGAATCGTAAGGATGCCCCTCTTTGGCAGCCCAGTAATGCGACCAAACACCTAACTCCTGGAAGGCGCCGCCACACCATTGCTTGCCTCCCGGCAGCAGGTTAAACTGCAGATCGTTCGTCGCACCGTCCCATGCTTTCAGCCTGCGTGAATTGGCAGGGCGCCATTCGGTGGCATTAGCTCCTTCTGCGGTAAGCGAACCATTGGATGAAATGATCTCCAGCTTTTTCCACTCTTCATCCGTAGCCAGGTGCCATCCTTCTGGCGCGAGGTCGATAGCCTGTTGAAGATTGTACAACGCGCCATAGGTTTTATATTCCGCAGTGGCTTTTGCTTCCGCAACACTGCTGCCCGTATACTCCTGCACCCAAATGCCGGCGGCGTTACCAATAGCAGGCAGGTACCTGAAGTTTTGTGTCATCCAGATAACCCCGCCATATTGTTTCACCGTATACACTTCGCCGTCTCTTGCATCTGTAAATGTTGGCGGAATAAATAATATTATCAGTGGCTCACTATAAGAAGTGCCCAATGCACTTACGGCATAGGCATGTACATAATATGTCACAAACAGTTCAAGGTCGGGAATTTTAAAAGAGAACTTGCCTTGCCCGGCGCCGAGTATCATTTTGTTGCTGTTAAGTGCAGGATTTTCATCCCGTCCCCAGATCAATCCGCGCTCCGTAACTTTTTCGCCACCCACTGCGGTCACTTCAGCGGAAGCCATTACCGCGGAATCACCAAAATTTTCATAGTCCTGGCTGATAATAACGGTGGGGGCTACCATTTTGGAAGTACGGAATGAAACGGTTTCACCGTAAGTGATACCTTTTTCGTTTGTAGCATAAGCTTTCACCAGTAAAACAGTGTCGCCTGTCAAACCGGTGATCTCTTTCAAAAAATCACCCTTCACATCCGACTCCACCTTCGTACCCTGTTTAATAATGATGCTGTCGGCAATTGAAATACTCACATCCCCGTCTGCATCGGTTACTGCATCGGTTTTATACATCCATAAAAAACCGCGTGAAAGGATATTCCCGCCGCCATTAGGAGAATCACCCACCAGTTCAGCGCTTGTAGCGGTTACATTGATGGGATATTTTGTAGCCACAGCAGGTGTAACCACCGGGTTGAGATCTGTTTTTTTTGTGCAGCCCGCCAACAACAGGACGGACAATATCATTAAAACTATTTTTTTCATAACCGTTGAAATAATTTGTAGTCAGATAAATTTCAATTCAGCTCAATAGCGCACACGAAAACCGATATGGGCTTCGGTTGCTTCGGGCGAAAGTGCAAACCGGGCAGTAGTGGTAACAGCCGCTTCCATAAATGATCCGCCACGTAATACTTTTGTGGTTCCGGCAGAAGGACCCGTAGGATCAGTTATAAAATTACCTGCATAATAATCCGCCGCATACCAGTCTTCGCACCACTCCCAAACATTTCCATTCATATCATAAATGCCCAGTTCGTTTGCTGCCAGGCCGCCCACCACATGCGTTTCGCCGCCGGCATTATCGCTGAACCAGCCAACCTCGGTGGGCACATCACTTCCCGCATACATAAACTGGTTACTCATCAACCCGCCACGAGCAGCAAACTCCCAGCTGGCTTCCGTGGGTAACCGCAGTCCATACCAGTTGCAATAGGCTTTGGCGCCATACCAGGAAACTTCTACCACGGGATGTTGTTCAAAACCTGCCTTGGCAATAAACTTATCGCCGTTGTATACAATTTGCACATCTTCATCTTCCAGGTCTATATACTTCAGGCTGCCAACAGTTCCATCCATTGATAATTGCCCGGCACTGTCCAGTGCGTTTAAAAAGCGGCAGTAATCCGTATTCGTAACTTCTTTTTCACCTATAAAATGGTTCGGCAACACAACGGTATGCACAGGCGCTTCATCTGCAGCGCCCGTATAGCTGCCCATACTAAAACCTTCCCCTGTTCCATCAATAAATCCTTCCACAAAAACTGCCCCTGCAGGAAGTGCGGGCGTACGTACCAGCACGGGATAACTATACTGTACACCATCACCATTAATGGCAAAAAAACGGGCAAAATAGGCTGTATCTGGTTGCAGATGATTGATGCGCAGCGCGATAAAACCAGTACCACCTTCTACATTCAATGTATCATCTTCCAGTGTGGGGAACTGCACTTCTTTGGAATCGCCGGCGGAAGTTTTTAATTCCCAGCAGGCACCCCGCTGAACAATCGGCGAACTGCCATCAACATAAATACGCCCCTGTATATCCGCAAAGGTTGGACCCACACCTTTCAACGTTGTTTTTGATAACTGCGGCAGCTCCACCTGTTTTTTGCAGGCGATAAACATGCAAGGCAACAGGGCTGCCAGCATAAAATATTGTAATTTTTTCATTGTGTACATTGTTTAGAAACTTTGGTCTCTCCCGTTTGATAAAACAACGGGTTTTGATTTTCATTACGCAACCGGGTATGCGTTAATTGTATCCCGGGTTCTGCACCATGTTTTTGTTGGCGTTGATCTCACTCTGTGGTATGGGCCATAGGTAATCTCTTCCCGCATTGAATGTTCTTTTGTCTATCACCATCGGTTCATACTGCCAATCGGGAGATGTACCCAATCCATCACCAGGGTAGGTTTTCAATTTTGTATTATCGTAGCCCAACGCATCTACCATTACCTGCTCGGCAATTTTCCAGCGGCGGATATCGGCCCATCTTACACCCTCAAAAGCCAGCTCTACCCTTCTTTCATTCCTGATCACCGTGCGCATTTGTTCTTTGGATAACGCCGGCATTGCTTCGGACAAGGTCTTCATGCCCGCTCTCCTGCGCAGTTGATCAATTGCTTCATAGGCATTTTGAGGTCCTTCCGATTCATTAATGGCTTCTGCATACGTAAGGAGCATTTCGCCGTAGCGCATATAATATTTATTGTGCCCTTCCTTTTCAATATTTCGTAAAGTGCCGTCAAAATTTTTCTTGGCCCTGAACCCACTTTCATTCAGCAACCAGGAAGGTATTGTGATGGAATCGGTAGACACTGACGGATCCGGCGCACCAATGATGTAGTTGAGATACCGGGAGCCGGGATAAAAAACCGAAGCTTTCAACCGGGGGTCCCTGTTCATATATGGATTGGCAGGATCGAAGCCGGACTGGGGATCTGTAATAGGCAAACCGTTTTGCATGTAGTAGGAATTCACAAACTGCAATGTAGGCGCGAACGCGGGATAGACGCCAATAGGATAATAAATGAAAGAAGGCATAATATCCGGTGTGTAATGCACCTGCAACATGATCTCCTGCCGGGCACCTGCTTCATTTTGTTCCAGGAACAAACCTTGGTAATCGGGAAACAGGTTATATACTTTCAGGTCTATCACGCCTTTGGCCGCTGCTGCCGCTTCTGCCCATTTTTCATTGTATAAAAGCACCCTTGCCTTCAATCCCATAGCTGCCCCTTTGGTAATGCGACCACGATCTTCATCTGCGGTGTACTGGGTTGGCAAATCGGGAATGGCTTCATCTAAATCTTTAAGCACCTGTGCAATAATTTCTTCCTTGCTGTTGCGCGAAGGAAAACTGTTGCTCAGGTCGCCAGGCAAAAGAATGAGCGGCACACCACCATAGTAGGTAGCCAGATCGTGATAAAACCAGGCGCGCAGAAATTTTGCTTCGGCTATATACCGGCTTTTATCGGGCGATACAAAACTTGCTTTCGCCATTCCATCGAGGAAAACATTTGCACGCGAGATGCCCTGGAAGTCCAGGTCCCATTTCCATCTTGCCCAGGGGCTGTTGGCATTTCCTTGACCACGCGCCCACTCGGTTGTGTTGTGCCAGGGCTGTGAATCATACACGTCATCTGTAATGGTTTCTAATTGCAGGGGAAACATTTTTTGGTTTTCGTTGCTGGTACCTATAAAGTCAAGACTGGCATACACACCACTCAACAGTATTTTAGATTGTTCCTCATTGGTGAGATAATTGTCCGGGGAGATAAAGTCCTGGGGCTTTTCGTCAAGAAAACTTTTGCTGCACGAAAAGCAGACAGATGCCAGTAATAATATGATAGCATGAAATTTGTATTTCATAATAATGAATCGCTTTAAAATTTAACATTTACACCGCAAGAGTAAATCCGCACCTGGGGATATTGCAGTGAGTTAACCGTTGTAGAAGGTTTTTCCGGATCAAATCCAAAACGCATTTTGGTCCAGGTAAGCGCGTTCTGAATATTGGCAAAAATCCGGAGCCTTGTGTTGGAAGGATTTAACCCTACCCTCCTGACCAGGTTATCAGATACGGTGTAACCCAATTCCAGGTTTTTCAACCGGATATAGGAAGCATCTTCCAGGTAATAAGCAGAGATGATGTCGTACCGGGAAGGATCTGAGTAAACACGCTGTATGGTTTTGCTTGGTTTTTCTTCTGTCCAGGCATCTTTATACCACGCGCCCGTATTGGCTGAGCCACCATGAAAAGGTGAAGTAAGATAACCCTGGTTTAACGAGTTAACACCATATACGCCCTGGAAGAAAAGCGATACATCGAAGCCTTTCCAATCGGCAGCTATGGTAGAAGAAAATGTCCAGTCGGGATAAGACCTTCCGATGATCACTTTATCATCTTCGTTGATGATACCATCCCTGGATTCAGGAATACCATCATGATCGGCATCCACGGTTAACTGATCCTTAAACCGGATATCTCCGGGCGCAGGTACCAGCCCTACATATGGATTGGTAGCATTGCCATCTTTATCTGTCAGCAACAGGTGTTTGTCAATTTCGTCCTGCGATTGATATATTCCTTCTGTTTCGTAGGCAAAAAAGGAGTTGAACGAACTGCCTTCTTTCCAGATCATGCTGCCCATAATAATGGGACTTCTGCCGGCAAGATCTGTGATCCTGTTAACTACATGCGACGCCATTGCACTAACGCCAATGCCTATCTTACCAATGCGGTCATTATATCTCACAGACATTTCGATACCATGATTTTTCATTTTACCGGCGTTCTGGTAAGGTATGGTGGTGATGCCCAATGTGCTGGATACGGGTATCTGCATCAGGATATCGTACGTTTCTTTAATAAAATAATCAGCCGTACCCGACAATTTTTTATTCAGCACACTAAAGTCAATGCCTATATTGGTCATCTCTGAAGTCTCCCATGAGGTACGACGGTTAGCCAGTTTGGTAACCGCACCTGCGGGATATAATGTGTTGTTGAAATTATAAAGCAGGTTGAGGCTGAGTTCGTCAGAAGCCGCGTAGGACTGTCCTATGCTTTCATTGCCCAATCTTCCCCAGGAAGCCCTGATTTTTAGATCAGACAACCATTTCACATTGTCGCGAAGAAAATTCTCCTCCGACAGGCGCCATCCTGCAGATACCGAGGGAAAAGATCCCCATTTGTCCTGGAATCTTGAACTTCCATCGTGGCGAAGATTGGCTTCTAACAGGTAGCGGCCGTCGTAATTATAATTGATTCTGCCAAACTGCGAATACCATGACAGCCCCGATGCGCTGCTGTTGTTGCGCTGAGTAACCGGATCGCCAAAGCCAAATTGCGGAATATTTACCGACAGGTTAGATCGTGAAATGGAATAACCCTGGTTGTCTGACTGCCTTGCTTCCATACCTGCCATGGCGGAGAGGTTATGTTTTTTTGCAAGGCTGATGGAATAATTTGCATACGCATTAAAAACCGTCAACAACGACTCAGAACTGCTGTAGGAAAGAGAGGACACCGCAGGAGTAGGCGTGGTGATCGTTCCGTCAGGATTTAATGAAGCCAGTTGAACCGTTGGGCGGAAGATCTTTTGCTGCCAGTTGTTTTTATAAATGCCGTAAGAGGCAGTCATCTCAAGCCCTTTTACGGGGTTGAGTGTAACAACGCCCCTGAGATTGAGCGGACCTTGTTTGATCCGGTTCATACCGCCCGCATCTTTTGCTCCGTAGCTGTAAGCATAATTGCTATATCCCACGCCCGGTATTACCATTCTTACAGTGGGCGGCGCTACATACGCAAAATAGAATGCAGTCGTCATCCCATCCACCAGATCATCGGTGGTTTGCTCATGCCCCGATGCCATAATACTGATGTGCAACTTATCTTTAAGAAAATGAGCATTCAGGTTAGAGCGGAAAGTCAGTTTTTTACTGTTGTTGCCAACGGCAACTCCATCCTGGTCGAGGTAACCTACCGACGCGGAATACTGGAAGGCTTTTGATCCGCCTGAAACAGACACATAATGATCATGCATGCGGGCTGGGCGTAACAGAAAATCGCTCCAATCAAAATCCAGCGGATACACCACCGGGTCTACATTATTGCGAAAGTTATCCATGTATTCATCCGTATACCATGCGGGGTTTCTGCCATTGATATTGTAATAGGCTTTGGCACTGAGTTCAAGATAATCCAGCCCCTTCAACACTTCAGGCATTGAGGTTACCTGCTGCACACCATAATAGCCCACATATTCTACATTCATCCTGTCCTGCCGCCCGCGTTTGGTAGTGATCAGTATTACGCCATTAGATGCGCGGTTACCGTAGATAGCCGAAGAAGCGGCATCTTTTAGTACGGAGATAGCGGCAATATCTTTGGGGTTCACATCATTTAAACTGCCTTCCATCCCGTCTATTATAACGAGCGGTGATGTATTATTAAAAGTACCAACACCTCTTATCAAAATTTTCGCGTTGTCATTGCCGGGTTGGCCCGAGTTCTGCGAAATAAATGCCCCTGCCACCTTACCCTGCAAAGCTATACTGGCATTACTAAGCGGTCTTGTAGCCATATCATCCACATCAATCGTTTCCACCGCACCGGTCAGGTTTACCTTTTTCTGTGTGCCGTAACCCACCACTACCACTTCGTCCAACCCCTTTTCCGCAGGCTTCAGTTGCACGCTGACAGAGGTTCGGTTGTTTACCGCTGTTTCAACCGACTGATAGCCTACCATGCTGATCACCAATACATCACCTGGCAGCACATTTTTGAGTTGAAAAAAGCCCTGGTCATCGGTATTGGTGCCCACCGCCTTACCCTTGATCATAACGCTGGCACCAGGGAGCGGTTCATTGTTTTCATTTAACACCCTGCCAGACAAATCCAGCAACAGCGGAGCGGACAGGGAATCTTTGGTTGATAAAGCCTGACCCGGCGTAACAACAATTACTTTGCCGATCATTTTGTAATGCAAGCCCTGGGTGGGAATGCACGCATTGAGTAAATCTGTTAATGGTGCATCACTAACGTTTACGTCTACCCGCTTTGTTTTGCGCATCACTTTCTGGTCAACCAGGAAAGAATATCCTGTTTGTTCCTTAATGTGGCTGAACAATGTTTCAAGCGAAACATTTTTTAAGTGCAGGGTAACGTTCTGGGTGAACCCTCTTGCACTTACCTGCATGCAGGCAACGAGTAAAAGAAGAGCTGTAATTCTCATAATTCGCAGCGTTTGGGTAAATCCTGCACCCCAATGCATATGAGTGCGGGAACAAAGAGCATTTAGCATAACTTTGCTTAGGTTTTGGTTAATAAATAAAGCAGTCTTCCCTGACCGTTTGTTTTGATTGACCTGACTTATTTACAGGGGAGTGGTGCAAACACTTCCCTGTTTTCATTCGGATCAGAAAATTTATTTGTTCTTCATGTGTAGCGTTAGTTGCCGGTTTTCAAGCCGTCCTTCAATGCCGTATTCTTCCAATGATTTCAACAGGTCATTTAAACTGATGTCGCGGCTTAAAGCGCCCACAAACTTTTGATCGGAAAATGTCCCTTCATAAAAAACCTCTACATCGTACCACCTGGCTACCTGGCGCATGATGGAATACAGGTCTGCTCCCTTCAGAGAAAAATACCCGTTCTTCCATGCCACTGCCGCTTTCAAGTCTGCCTCTTTTACCAATTGTATACTTTCGCCTACCAATGCCTGCTGTCCGGGTTGTAACAACACAGCCGCATTCTCCTGTCCTGCTCTTTCTACCCGCACGCTTCCTTCTATCAGCGTAACATCTGTACTGGATTCATCTGCATACGCCTTCACATTAAAGTGAGTCCCCAACACCTGTACACGACTAACACCGGTTTGCACAATAAAGGGTTTGTTTTTATCGTGGGCTACTTCAAAATAAGCCTCCCCTTCAATTTTAACCTGCCTTTCCTGTCCGGTAAAATTTGTTGGATATGTAATAGCGGATGCTGCGTTCAACCAGGTTACTGTTCCATCTGATAAAACAAGCTGAAGCGGTCGGCTTCCCCTGGGCAATGCAATTGTATTAAAGGCTTCTTTCTGATCAAGCCCTGTATACACAATCCTGCCATCTCCACCCTTAGCCATTTTTACCGCTCCGTCTGTAACTACATCACCTTCAGCCAGGCTGTCCAGCAATATCGTTTTACCCGAAGAAAGCGTAAGCACAGCCTGGGAGCGTGCCGGCGCAGCTACATTATGTTTTTCGTTATCAGTATATGAAAATGATTTTTTTTCAACCGGAATCTGCAGCTTTAAGAACCAAGCGGCGGCGACAATGATGATCGCCGCGGCAGCTACCGCAGCCCATTTCCTTTTACGGGTCTTCATCGCAACAACTTTTGCTTCGTTTGCCGCATGGTCCATACTTCCTATCACTTCCAGTATCTCTGCTGCGGAATTGTCGTTCATTTTTACTTCCTGCCGCACCTGCACAAAGGCTTCTTCCACTAATGCCTTAAAAGCATTTTCATTTTCCGGATCGAGCAGGAGCGCCTGTAGTTCTTCCTTCTCTTCTGAAGAAGCGGTCTTTTCAATTACTTTATTAAACAGGTAAGATAATCTCGGGTCTGCCATAATAATGCTCGGCATTTCCTGTTTGGCAGGAAGCCAATATTAAGACGTCCTAAAGGTGACAATGGGGTAACACAAAAATAAAAATCATAAAAAATTCCAGAAAAGGAACAGGAATACATCAAATCCGCGGCGGGCAATAATATACGCCCGGATACTGCGCATGGCCAATTGAAGATGCTTCTTTACGGTTTGGGGAGATATTTTGAGTTGCTCAGCTATAGCTTGCTGTTTGAGACCTTCTTCTTTACTCAAAAGGTAAACCTGTTTGCGTTGCAAGGGCAATTGGTCTACTGCCTGAGACAGTAATAAACGAAGTTCTTTTTCCGTCACATTATCGTGCGATTCGTGCCAGATACCAGCCAATTCTACATTGCTACCTGCATGGCGCTGTTTATTACGGACTTTGGCAGCTTCACTGCGCAAGTAAGAAAAAACCATATTTCTGGCAACTACAAACAGCCACGCTTCCATTTTTTCAACAGCGTGCAATTCCCCGCGCTTCAACCAAACTTTCACAAAAACGTCCTGAACAATTTCCTCCGCTGCCTGCTCGGATTCACTAAGTGCAAGCGCCACTGTATAAATTCGGTTACGATAATAATCGAACAATGTTGCAAACGCCTTTTGATCACCGCTTGCTATTAATAAAACAAGGGACTTTTCATCAAAGGGTGGTAAACTATGCATTCGTTTGCGTAACTTTTTATGCCTCAGTAATATAAAATGAAGATAATATAGATTACGGGAACTCGGTATAGATAAAAAACCCGGAGGCTTATATCATGTAACTTTATTGGCAAATCTTCAGGTGAAAGGATCGATACCTCGCTACTCTTAAACAGGTTTTTACACTTTCAGTTGACCTTACCGGGTTTTTGAAAATCAATATAATATGATAGAATGCAAAAGAAGAAAAGGAGCTCGTTCGACAAAAGACATTCCGGCAGAAATTTTACAACAACTAAATGCAGGACAAATTGAAACGGTAAATCTTGTAGAATGGCTAGCTGTTGACCAACGACTTTTAGTTGAAAATTTACTCAAACAAAATAAAAGAACAGAATATCTAAAATCTGTTCTGACAAGAATTGACCAACTAAAAAAGCAAACTGTAAATACAATAAACGAAGCTATTGGAGCAGAACTTTTCGAATTGGCAATACAAAACAATGACGAAGATTTTTTGGCAATTATGTCAAATCATACTGCCGACCTTGTTCGTTGTTGGGCAACTTACACCATAGGGAAAAACGAAAATCTGAGCATATCCGAAACACTTGTTCAAATTCAGCCATTTTCGGCTGACAAACATTTTGGAGTAAGAGAAATTTGTTGGTTAGCTGTAAGACCTAAAATTGCTCAAAACCTGACAGAAAGCATTAAGATACTTTCTAATTGGACAACGAACCAAGATGAAAACATCCGAAGATTTACAACAGAATCTACAAGACCTCGTGGAGTTTGGTGTGAACACATTGAAGAGTTAAAACAAAATCCCGAATTAGCATTGTCAATTTTAGAGCCTTTGAAATCTGACAAAGCCAAATATGTTCAAGACAGCGTTGGTAATTGGCTGAATGACGCAAGTAAAACCCAGCCGGATTTTGTAAAAGAGCTTTGCAAACGTTGGGAAACCGAAAGCGACACGAAAGAAACAAAATATATCAAGAAAAAAGCGTTGAGAACGTTGAACAAATAAACACATACCGCCAATATCGTATTGGCAATAGGCAGGCTGAACTGCTTCGCATTAACAGAAGTACAAAATTCAATTTCTGTTCTTCGATTAAAGTTCAGTACTAAAAATCCATCCCATCGCCAATACCTGAACCAAGACTTTTTAAAGAATGAAAACGAATGGGAAAATCCCAACCTTGAACGGGGTAAACTGATCGGTCCGATACTGAATTCCAGAATTTTCGGAAAAAAATCAAGAAATAATGATGCTGGTCAATTCGCCCCGGCTTTTATGTGGTCAAGGTCGCCGGCGCTTCCATTTAAACGACTGGATAACGATTATTTTGAGGAAGCATAAGCTCCTTTATCATTAACGATCCAATAATCGTAAAAATTTTACTTTTTGGAAAACGATCTTACAACGGCATCTGCATATAAATTGCAAACATTCTTCAACAAGTTGTAAATGAAAGTAAGTTACCACTTGGCTGATGAACCTCACCTGTTGAGGTCTTTGGTTAGAAATCAGAACCTGTAGTTTGTTTCAAAATCACCCTTCGTAAACGGTCTTCGTTTTCATCACCCCATTGCCCTAATGCAGCAATCACCGGGATCACGGTCTTACCAAATTCGGTAAGACTGTATTCTACTTTTGGTGGTACAACGGGATAAATTTTCTTCGTAATCAATTCGTGTTCTTCCAACTCTTTTAACTGGATATTCAAAACCCTGCGTGAAGCATCGGGAATTTTGCGTTGCAAATCGCTTGGGCGTTTATGACCGACATTGATAAACCACAGCAAACGGATTTTCCATTTGCCGTAAAGGACTTCACCAATCAGATCAAGTCCGCAATTCAAGTTCGGTATTATTTTTCTCTCATACATATTGCAAATTTAAACGTATTCTCAGTTTGAGTGATAGGGGAGAAATTTATCCCTATATGAATCGTAACTCCGTACTTGTCTGACCTTCTATTACACTCCAATTTTGTCCTATAAACAATTATAAGATGGAACAATTTAATTTCAACAATGAGTTATCTGGCAAGACGGCCTTGGTGACAGGAGGTACAAAAGGAGCCGGAAGAGCAATTGCAGAAAGGCTTCTGCAAGCTGGTGCAACGGTTATCGTCACAGCAAGAAATACACCGGAAAAAGAAAACACAAAGTTGCATTTCATTCCCGCCGATTTGAGTAAGCAGGAAGGGTCGCAGAAAGTAATCAGCGAAGTGCTATCAACTTATGGAACGCTGGATATACTTGTGAACAACCTTGGGTCTTCAGTAACACCGGCTGGTGGTTTTGCCGTATTAAGTGATGAAGATTGGGAGTCAACCCTGCAAGCCAATTTGCTTGCCCCCGTTCGGTTAGACCGGGGATTCTTACCAAAAATGATAGAGAAAAAAAGTGGCGTTATTATCCACATAGCGTCCATTCAAGGTAAACTACCCCTGTTTGAATCTACTTTGCCTTATGCAGCTGCAAAAGCAGGATTAATAAATTACAGTAAGAGCTTATCAAATGAAGTTACACCGAAAGGCGTTCGCGTGCTGACTGTTTCGCCAGGATGGATCAGAACGGAAAACACGAAAGTATGGTTGGAAACGATTGCCAAAACTAAAAATATCTCTATCGAAGAGGCGCAGCAAGGTGTTGTAGAGGCACTAGGCGGTGTACCTTATGGCAGACCTGCCGAACCAGAAGAAGTAGCTGAACTGGTAGGATTTCTGGTTTCCCCAAGAGCAAATTATTTAACGGGAACTGAATTTGTGATCGATGGCGGCACAGTGCCGACTATTTAATAACCACTGAAAAAGATAAAAATGAATTTACCGAAAGTAGTAACAGATTTAATAAAGGCGCAAAACGACTTTGACAGCAATGCCTATGCAAATTGTTTTTCTGAAACAGCCGTTGTGTTTGACGAAGGGAAAACGCACACCGGAAGAAAAGCTATCTATGAATGGATCGATGAATCCAATAAAAAGTATAAATCGGTAATGAAACCTCTGTCAATAGCTCATGAAGATAAAACAACCGTTTTATCTGCCGAATGTTCAGGTCCATTTCCCGGGAGCCCGATTGTATTAAAATTTCATTTTGATTGTTGATGGACAAATTCAGTACTTAAAAGTGACTGGATAAGAAAAACAAAAGAGGGTGCCTGGTTTTCAGTCAGTCACTCACTTTTAGTTAAAAGCGTAAGTTATGAGTTATTGCACGGCAATCGAGGCCTTACAATTTGTAGAAAAGCCCTCAAAACTAATGCTCTGAGGGCTTTCTTGCTCCCCTAATTGGACAATTATCTAACCGAATTCTAGAGGATTTATTAACGTTTAGTATTCTATTCGCTTAAAAAACAAGCTATTAAACTCTTAGGTTATATTTTGTCCGGATTCAGATAAAAAATGGTAGTATGCAGTTGGAATTTATGAAGCTTAAATTATAGCTATCCAACTTCTAAAACAGACATTATGAGAATGATAAAAAACAAAATAGTGTCCATCAAATTGATTATATTATCAACATTTATTACGATCACTGTCAATTCCATTCCAATATTTGCGCAAAGCAAAAAAGATTCAACGGCGCTTGATTATTCTCATCCAGGAAAGTACCATCGACTTCTGGCTGAGCTAATAGGTGAATGGACCTTTCAGGCCAGACGCTTTTCGGGTAATCCTAACCCTGATTCGAATAAAGTAATTTTGGAATTTAGTGGCAGCTTCGTAAGAAAGCCATTTGCTGATGGACGTTTCTTTTTCGTAGAGTTGACCGGTGGTAAAATAGAATTGCCTGTACAAGACGGGAAAATGAAAGAAGGAAATGTACAGGATGTCGAAACCGAAGGGTACGACAATGTAAAAAAGAAATTTGTATTTACATTTATCAACAATCATATTGGCAGCGGCATCATTTATTCCGAAGGCAATTATGATCCGACTACGAAGACCATTTCTTATGAATATGAAATTGAACCAGTGCCGGGACGGAAAATAAAAGTTCGTAAGTTGTTAATCTTCCAGGATAATGACCACTACAAAGTAGAATATTACAACGAGCGGAACAGCGTGATGATAAAAGCCAACGAAAGAATTTGCACCAGGGTAAAAGGGAAATAAAGTACCATCTCTGTAGTTAATCAGGGAGGCAGTAGTCAAGAGCCAGGAACTTCTATCAAATAACTTAAATCAAAAAAGCCAGCATTTCTGCCGGCTTTAAAGTTGGGCTCCCCCTGCTGGACTTGAACCAGCGACCCTCTGATTAACAGCTGCGAAAATGCCTTAATCAGGTCAAATTAGGGTTAACTTGGATTAACTTAACTGTTTAAATATCAATCATTTATGTTTATTGGCTAATTTGGCTGAAGCCCTCAAAACACCCTTTAACGGGTTTTTGCTGGCAAATTGTTGGCAAATTTTGGAGGTCGGAGAGCCATTTGTGAACACGAAAAAATTAGTCAAATGTCATTGAGTATTTCAGTTGTCCTGACACCCGCCGGGCTAAAAAAATGGGGAAGTTTCCGGTGAAGTTGCTGGCAATTTTTAACCGAGAACCGCAGCGTTATCAGACGATTTACGACCTAAGCGAAGAAGAATTCAAAAATTTGTCTGCGAAGAAAAAGTCAGAGTGCCTCCTTAAGGTCGCTGAGGAACTCAAGCAACTACAGCGGAGAGCCGAGGAAGTAGGCGAAAATCTTCGCCCTTTTACGTTTGCTGCGTTCGAGAAAGTGTTTATACTAAATAATCCTTCTTTTCACCAGCGGAAAGCCATCAAGGAGATAGCTGAACTCGAAAATCATCCCTTCAACCAGGTCATGTATGATAACCGATTCTCTATTTTCCGGTTGCCCAAGCCGGAACCGGACACGATCCTGGCAGTATTTCTATTTTATATCAGCAAACTTTTGAACGAGCACCGCATTCGTACAGCCGCCCATTATCAAACCACTTACAATGTCCTTGCCCGCTTCAGCGGGAATGTTCGTTTCGTGGATATCAATGTTACCTATCTTAAGCGTTTTGAAGCCTGGATGCTGGAGCACAAATATTCCAAAACAACTGTGGGTATCTATACTCGATGCCTACGTGCATTATTTAACGAAGCCATTTTCCAGGGAATTATCAGAAGGGAAAGCTGCTATCCCTTCGACCGACGGCTTTACCAGCCCCCTACTTCGAGGAATATCAAGAAGGCGCTTACAATGGAAGATGTAAGTAAGATCTATTATTACGAGCCCCAATCTGAACGCGAGAGAAAGGCAAAGGATTTTTGGTTGTTTTCTTATCTGGCTAATGGAATCAATCCTACAGGTATCATGCATCTTAAATACAAAAATATTGAGGGCGAATATCTGGTATTTGAGCGGGCAAAAACTGTAAACTCCACCCGGCTGGATTCCGGCCAATAACTGTCTTTATATCGGATGATATAAAGAAAATCATTGACTATTGGGGTAACAAGGATAAAGCCCAGAGAACTACATCTTTCCTTGGATGGAGCATAATGTTACTCCTTTGCGCCAAGTGGAGCTATGCGAGTTGTTTGTACAGGCCATAAACGACTGGATGGCTAAGATCAGAAAGAAGCTGGGTATTGAAAAGAAAGTGACTACTTACGTGGCCAGACATACTTTCTCAACGATCCTAAAAAGGTCAGGCGTCAGTACGGAGTTTATCCAGGAATTGTTGGGTCATACTAGCATGAAGACGACCGAGAGCTACCTTGATAGTTTTGAGAAAACAATAAAGAAAGAGTACGCCAGCCGTCTCACTGCTTTTAAGATTTAATGGATTATATTTTTTATTATTGTAAATGTTCCTGCAAATAGTTGGGAAAGTAGTAAATAGGTTGTTATGAATGATTTAACTAATAGCAGCGTTCGCCGGAAAAACATTCTGAATAACAGATTAGCATTAACTGAGCTCTACAAAGAGGTTGCCGTACCGGGAATCATGTTTGAGGGAAAATACAGGTTTACCAAGAAGCAGCTTGTAGATTTTTTTCAGGTAGATGAACGCACAATCGAAAGACTTATTGAGAGCAATCTCAGTGAAATAGTGGAAAATGGGTATGAAGTGCTTCAATACAACTCATTGAGAACGTTTAAGTTGCAAAAGGTCGGCGACATTGATGTCGCCGACCTCCCAGAACTTGGGATTGATAAGTTCGCAGCAAGTTTAGCAGTATTTACATTTAAAGCCTTCCTTAATATTGGAATGCTGCTTACCGAAAGCGAAAATGCAAGACTCCTTCGGGCATTGATACTAGATATTGTTATTGACGTCCTAAATAAAAAAACCGGCGGTAATACTAAATACATTAATCAAAGGGAGGAGGAATTTGTGTCGAGTGCAATCAGAGAGTATAATTACAGGCAAAGCTTTACAAATGCATTAGATGTTTGTATTGAACCCAACAAATTTAAATATGCGCAACTTACTGATAAAATATATAAAGCAATTTTTAAAGAAAATGCCAAAGAATACAGACAGATTTTGAATTTGAAGGCTAAGGAAAGTGTACGTGCTACTATGTATAGTGAAGTTCTTGACTTAATAGCTGCCTACGAAAATGGATTCGCGGATTTGCTATCAAAAGAGAAGGACAAATTGGGAAGAAGACTTCGTTTATCGGAGGCAAATATTTTATTTACTTCTTTCGCTGAGTCCAACAATCCTTTATTAACACCTCTGATCGAAAAGGCACGCAGCCTAATGGCTAGCAGGGACATGGCATTTAGAGATGCATTACATGAGAAGCTTAAGAACTACATCACACATTTAAACGCCGAAGAATTCGACAAGTTTCTAGGGGAAAGAAGTATGGCTTTAGAAGAGCGACTCAAAGAGAACATAGATGTATTCAAACGTTTAAAAGATCGTTAGTATGGCTTTACAGTACTTTGACTTAGCCCATGCGCGTAGAGCTCATGCGTTTATTATTGACGAATCTGGTGGCCATCATGGCGAAAGGGATATTGATTTACTATCCAGTATTCTTGAACATATCCAGAATGACGATTACTATCCGGATTTCGAATGCAAGATTACGCATCTGGTTTTTTCTGTCAACAAAAGTCACGCATTCACAGATGGCAATAAAAGAACAAGTATTGCCCTAGGGGCCTACTTTTTAGAAATAAATGGGCTTGACTTCTTGGTTTCGAGATTTATCATTGAAATGGAGAATATTGCTGTACATGTTGCAGATAATAGAGTTGACAAAGAGTTGTTACAGGAAATAATAACATCAATTGTAAATGAGCCTGAGTTTTGTGAGGAGTTAAAGTTAAAAATTCTGGATGCAATAGGTACGGCCGACAATACTGGGACATTGGGAGATGGCCCATATTAAGCGGTTTATTACAATAGCAACATTGTTGAGCAATA
The DNA here is from genome assembly GCA_051958655.1 of Agriterribacter sp. GTDB lineage: Bacteria > Bacteroidota > Bacteroidia > Chitinophagales > Chitinophagaceae > Agriterribacter. The sequence continues at coordinate 17,114 of JBQCFW010000110.1, forward strand.
GTAACTTCCAGTTATGCATTCAAGTGTTACAAGAAACGCTTATACCCAGGAAATACATCCATGGAATTTCTTTATTCCTGATGGCGCAAATGAGTTGTTGTTAGGCACATTTCCTACCGAAGAGAAAAGCAGGAAACAACCATTCTTCTATTGCAGTCCAACGAATAGGTTGTGGGAAGTCTTTTCAAACATAGCCACAATCCCCATAGGAACATTATCAGAAAGTACGGCACTCAAAGAACGAGAGAATGTACTCCATAAGTTAAAATTGGATGAACTCCGAAACTCCAAACTTCAGAAGCACAAATTGTTAGCTCAGAAACTGAAGTTGTTTGAAAGCAACTCACACGTCGATAAAAACTTTCTTAAAATTCCTTACTTTATAGCATGTAGTAAATTAGGTCTGTTATAATTATTACTATTTTGACTTATTAAAGTAAAGCACTAGCCTGCCCCGACCTTTTGTCCGCAAATATGAAATAGTAAAAAATATTTCAACTTACTGAGATGTAATTTCAACTTAACTTTACTGAGCACGCTCTTTCTATCTTTATTGCTGCTGGCAAATTGTTGGCAAAAAATAAAATAGGTCACCGAAGTGACCTATTAAATGTTTGATATCCAAGCTCCCCCTGCTGGACTTGAACCAGCGACCCTCTGATTAACAGTCAGATGCTCTAACCAACTGAGCTAAGGAGGAATAAGGGCGGCAAAAATAGGGATTTTTGATTGGAAAAAACAAACAAATTTTAATTGTTCCCATCGTAAAATTTTAATGCATACCGGCATTATTTATGATGCAACTACACACATAAACATTCCCAATAAAATAAAAACAGAATCGGGATTACTCAGTAAATTTGTTGTCCGTTCTCCTTAATTAGTTTTTGAACATTTTAAACTATAGATTATGGCTTTTACTTTACCGGCTCTGCCGTATGCACACGACGCACTGGAACCGCATATAGATACTTTGACCATGCAGATTCACCATGGCAAGCATCACCAGGCGTATGTTGACAATTTAAACAAAGCAATTGCAGGTACTCCTAATGAAAATAAATCTCTGGAAGAACTGGTGAAAGCGGCAGGCAGCATCAGCCCGGCAGTTCGCAACAACGGCGGCGGTCACTGGAACCATACTTTCTTCTGGGAAAGCCTGGCACCTAACGCCGGCGGCAACCCCTCGGGGAAGCTGGCAGCAGCTATTGATGCCGCTTTTGGCAACTTCGATGAGTTTAAAACAAAATTCAATGCAGCAGGTGCTACCCGCTTTGGAAGCGGTTGGGCGTGGCTGATAGTAAAGGATGGCAAACTGGAAATCAGCAGCACTCCTAACCAGGATAATCCGCTGATGGACGTAGCTGAAGTTAAAGGAACGCCGTTACTGGGTGTTGATGTTTGGGAACACGCCTATTATCTGAAATACCAGAACAAACGCCCCGATTACCTGGCAGCCATCTGGAATGCCATCAACTGGAAGAAAGTAGAAGAAAGATTTGAAAAAGCGTAATTGAACTTTTAATAATATCATGGAAGGCTGTCGCAAGAAGGCCTTTTTTGTTTCGGCGATCAGCTGTCAGCCATGGGCTTGCAGCTATCAGTGTAAGCCATCAGTAATAGGTGGATGCACTGCACACTCCTGCTTGCTGTCTCCGGAACTTGTATCTTGGAACTTGGGTCTTGGTTTTTGTTTCTTGTATCTTGAAATTTGAGTTTTTTCACGGCACTGGATCATACCCATGTCCTCCCAATGGATGGCAGCGGCTGATCCTTTTAATGGTGAGCCAGGTGCCTTTGAATATACCGTACTTTTTCAATGCCTGGATGCCGTAATGCGAGCAGGTAGGCGTAAACCGGCAGGAGCGTCCCATTACAGGCGACAATATTAGCTGATACAATTTGATCAGCCAGATCAATGGCACACTAAGCACCTGCAATAGTTTTTTCATTTGCCTGCTGTATTAACTTATTCAAAATTAAACCTACTTTTTCTTTGGCAAGTGCAAACTCGGGAAGTTCTTTGCCGGTAAACAAAAAAAAGAGATGCAGGCTTTTCTGCTGTTGGTAAAGTGCGTCTGCAAGCGTTTCTTTCTGCATCCTGTACGCCTCGCGGGTGATCCTTTTTATACGGTTACGGTCAACCGCTTTTTTAAAAAATTTTGAGCTTACCGTAAATCCTGCCTGTAAAGGTTCCTGTTCTTCCATACCAAACAAATACATTACTCTATAGGGAAAAACAGAAAAGCTTTTACCCTTACTGAACAACTGCTCAATTTGTTTGCGGCTTTTAAGCCTTTCTTTTTTTTGAAGTGTGAGCTTATTTTTCAATTGAAGCGAGAGGATAAAACATCAAAAAAATAGCCCCGTAAAACAGGGCTATTCAATATCATATTGTAACAAGGCAAACCGGTTGCCCTTACGTGTTGCTATCTTATTTCGCTTTTTTCTCGTCAGAAACTGTAAGCTTCTTACGGCCTTTCTTGCGACGGCTTGCTAACACTTTACGCCCGTTGGCGGTTTGCATACGCTTGCGAAACCCATGAACTGTTTTACGACGGCGTTTGTGCGGCTGAAATGTACGTTTCATATTAATTTACTTTTTCACTTTTTTGAAATAATGGTCCGGGAGAAGCGAACCGGGTTTCAAAACCATTTAGCTTTTTGCCGACGAGTCACCACACTCCTTCAGCATAGGCTGGATGAAAGGACGGCAAAGGTAAGGCTTCATAACGATATTTCAGCCATGGGCTAATAATTTCGGAAGTTTATTTTGCAGTGCGAATCGACCCATTTCTGGTTCAGCCAATACTAACATGTTCAGATTGAATGGGTTTTCCAAAGAACAGGGTAGCATGTCCATCAAAATCGGCTGTGGAATCTGTAGTATAAAAATGTCTTTCGCCGTTTTTACTGAGCCGCTGTTCCATTTCGGGATGGCGGGCCAAATAATCGGACAGGCTGTTGGCAACAATTTCACCTTGTGTAAGCAACTGAATGTGCTCGGGCAAATAGTGTTGAATTTTGTTCTTAAGCAAAGGATAATGCGTACAAGCCAACAGCACGGTATCTATTTTGCTTGATTGCGACAACAAATTATCCAGGTTTTTCCGCACAAAGTAGTCCGCACCCTCTCCTTCATATTCGTTGTTTTCAACCAGCGGAACCCACATAGGGCAGGCTTCCTGGTAAACTTTTACATCGGGAAAAAACTTTTCCATTTCCAGCAAGTAGGAACCCGACTGTACAGTACCGGTAGTAGCTAACAACCCCACATGATTGCTTTCGGTAAAGCTGCCCATTACTTCTGTGGTAGGCCTTATAACGCCTAATACCCGGTTAGTGGAGTTTATAACCGGAAGGTCTATTTGCTGTATGCTTCGCAATGCTTTGGCAGAAGCGGTATTGCATGCAAGTATTACCAATGGGCAACCCTGGTCAAACAACCATTTCACACACTCAAGCGTATACCTGTACACAGTTTCAAACGACCTGGGGCCATAGGGAGCCCGCGCATTGTCGCCTAAATACAGGTAATCGTAAGCAGGTAACTTGTCGATAAAAGTTTTTAATACAGTAAGCCCTCCATAACCAGAATCAAAAACACCAATCGGCTGTCGGTTCATAGCATAAATGTTTACGGCAAAATATAATAGTGTGAATGGCAAAGATAGCGGCGCAAAAACAAGTTCAACAAAAAAGCCACCTCAAGGGTGGCTTAACATCACTAATTATGATTAATTCGTTTATTGCTTTTTGTTGCCGGCAGGTTTTGTTGCCTCTTTAGCAGGTTCAGCACCCGGCTTGTCTACACCTGTGGCCGCCCCGGTAGGTAATTTAACGCCCATCTTTTTAGCTATCAATGGTAACAGGTCGTCGGTTTGAGGAGCCACCAGCAATGCATCCTGTTTGAACACCCAGGTATACCCATTTTCTTTGGCTACAGAATTTATCAACTCAAATGCTTTAGAAAAATATGGGTTCAACACTTCAGCTTGCTTTCTTTGCATTTCGCTTTGTACATATTGATCCCAATTTTGGATCATTTGCAGGTATTGGGCTGCTTCTGCCTGAACTGTTTGCTTGATAGATGCAGGAGTAGTTGGTGCTTTGGCGATAGAATCTTTGCGTTTGTACTCTCCTATATAAAAAGGAAGTGCGTTATCTAAAGAGTCTTTTTTAAATTTCTGCAAAAGAGAATCAGCCTTCCTGATGTCAGGCATAATAGATACCACCTGCTCAATATCAGCGTGTCCAAATTTGTTTTGCGCTACTGCAGTATTACCCGCTGCTACCAGCAACCCGATTACCGCTACTAAAGAGAAAACCTTTTTCATATTAGTCAATGTTTCAGTTTTATTTTGGTTTAAGATGAAGATATGATCCCGTTGGTTCTAACACCAGGGTGCTTTAACAATTATTTATTAACCCCTAACATTTTCAATACATCCTCGCTACGGTCTAGTTTGGGGTCGGCAAAGATAACAGTAATTCCTGCACTTTTGTCTAAAATAAAATCGTAACCTTTTTCCACAGCCAGCTTCTCCACTGCATTGTATACTTTATCCTGCACTGGTTTTACCAGTTCCTGGCGCTTTTTAAACAAATCGCCCTCGTACCCAAAGCGCTGACGTTGCAGATCTCTCAATTCTTTTTCTTTATTGAACAATTCGTCTTCTCTTTTTTTCTTCAGATCGTCGCTCAGCATTACCTGCTCCGCTTCAAAATCGCGATACATCCGGTCTAAATTTCCCTGCAACGCATCCAGTTCCTTTTGCCATGCTTCGCTGAACTGATCCAGCTTTTTTTGCGCCTCTTTATATTCAGGCAGCCTGTCCAGTATAAATTTTGTGTCCAGTATAGCGTATCGTTGAGCCTGCGCAGATATACCCGCCAGGCAGACAATGCACAATATCAATAATAGTCTTTTCATACGTGTTCCTTTTTAGGACATTAAAAATAAGGCTTCTCGGGCAAAGGACTGTGCTTTGATACGCTAAAATCATGATAAACAATCCGATTTTGCAGATAAGCACTCATTATTCAGGTTCAAAGCCAAGCATAAAGGTAAACCTGGTAGCATCTTTAAATGTTGCTCCCGGTACCGCCAGGCGATCCAATCCTAAACCATAATCAAACCCTAACAAACCAAACATTGGCAGGAAGAACCTGGCACCTAAGCCTACAGAGCGACGGAGGCGGAAAGGATTCCAGTCTTTAAATTCATACCAGCCGTTGGCTGCTTCAAAAAATGCCAAACCATAAATAGTACTGCT
>JBQCFW010000111.1:0-26162 GCA_051958655.1 Agriterribacter sp.
TTGGCAGCCAACTGCTGGTGCGCGTATTGTTTATACAATCGGATCGCCTTGTCGAGATGGTAAAAAATAATATCGTTTAATGTTTCCAAAGTATAATAGTTGATACAAATATAATTGATATATCAATTATATGAAAACAATATCATTCCGGCAATGCCTGCTTCTTGTGGTAGCAATGGGAGTGGTTTTACTTGCCTGCAGGCGAATGAATGCGTGCGGAGAAAAATTGCCCGCCGAAAACAGCCGTAAACAAATGGAGTGCAACGAATATTTTTTCTTTCGTACTACTGCATTTGTATAACAGGCAAATACTGTTGATATCATTATTTCTGTTGAAAGACCAGCCTGCAAATTTGCAGGCATTTTTTTGAGCTGCATGTCCTATCTTTATCGCATTGCTTGTATTCAACTCAACCAATATGATAAAATTCATGAAATCAACGTTTGCCTTTCTTTTAACTGCCCTTCTTTTTATTCAGTGCGGCGAGCAAAAAGCCCCCGATAAGCAAGAGCAAGATGTTACCACCGAAAAAGACAAATACAAAGTTGTTTATAAAGGAGAGCAGGGACCGGGGAAAGGAAAAAATATTGTTTTCATTGCCTCCGATCACGAATACCGTTCGGAAGAAAGCCTGCCTGCACTGGCGCGCATACTGGCAAAAAATTATGGGTTTGACTGTACTGTATTGTGGGGGTTGGACGACAAGGGAAATATTTTGCCAGGCAGCTCAAACCTGAAGGGTTTGGAAGTGCTGGACAATGCTGACCTGATGGTGATCTTTACGCGTTTCTCCGATCTTGCGGATGAGGACATGCAACATTTCAACGCTTATCTTGAAAGCGGGAAACCGGTAATAGGACTGCGGACAGCCACTCACGCTTTTCATAACAAGGACAATCCAAAATGGAATCATTACGACTTTCGCTACGATGGTCCAAAAACTGAATGGAAAAACGGCTTTGGGCAACTGGTGCTGGGCGAAACCTGGGTAGACCATTATGGCACCAATCACAAACAGGCTACCCGCCTGGATGTGGAAGAGGCACAGAAAGATCATCCGATTATGAGGGGAGTAACGAACGCCTGGATGCAGAGCGGCGCTTACCTGGTACATCCTGAACAAAGAGGTGCTGTAGTGCTTGCCACCGGGCAGGTGCTGAACGGCATGACGGGCGATTCGCCTGCCGACACGAGCAAACCCAAATTGCCGGTAGCGTGGGTACGCGATTATACATTGCCCGGCGGTAAAACAGGCAAAGCTTTTGCCACGGTTCATGGCGCATCGGAAGATCTTTTGAATGAAGGATTCAGGAGGATGCTGGTAAACGCAAGCCTATGGGCGGTTGGATTGGAAGATCAGATCAAACCCGACAACAATATTGCTTTTGTGGGACCTTATAAACCCACCACTTATAATTTTGACGGATACAAGGCCAATGTAAAGCCTTCGGACCTGGCGGGTTTTGAATCGCTGATAATGCCTGGCGAAATTGTGCAGCTCCCCAAAAAACAGTAGCGGCATTTTCGAATAAAAATGATAACGGCATCCATAACCGGGGTGCTTCATCAACCTTAAAATCGTCAGGGCGCTAAAACTAACATGCACCGGGCCATAACGGCTAATAGTGAACAATTTAATAAATTGCATATCCACTCTTTTTTAAAATAAAAAGTATGAGGCGCAGAAAGGTAATCAAAAACTTTGTGATCATGGCGGGCGGTATAGCCCTGCTGCCTTCTTGTTCGGGCGATGGTAAAAAGGCTTCCATCCTTTTAAAAAATCTCAATACCAGTGCAGCCCAGGAAGCTTTGCTGGCGGAGATTGCCGAAACCATTCTGCCCAAAACAGATGCACCGGGTGCAAAAGACCTGAACCTGCACCTGTTTACCATGAAAATGGTAGATGATTGCCATACCGCAGAGGAGCAAAAGCAATTTACCAGCGGGTTGAACAAGGTAGATCAAATGGCGGAGGACAAGTACAAGCTGTCGTTTACAGAATGTAGCGCCGAACAAAGAAAAGAATTACTTACACGGATAGCCGAAGAAAAGAACGTTCCCAAAGAAGCAGTTGCATTTTTAAAGATCACCAAACAGCGCGTAATACAAGGATTCACTCATTCGAAATATGCGATGACCGATTTGAAACAATACGAAATGGTGCCGGGAAGGTATAATGGATATTTTCCTGTTGAAAAAATTTGACCGCCTGTTTAAAATTAAGCTATGCCCCAGTTAAATACAGATAGTATTAAAGAAAGAACCTTCGATGCCATTGTAATTGGATCGGGGATCAGTGGTGGATGGTCGGCAAAAGAGCTGACAGAAAAAGGTTTGAAAACATTGATGCTGGAAAGAGGAAGGGATGTAAAGCATATTAAAGACTACCCTACCACCAACATGATGCCGTATGAATTTGAGCACAGAGGCGAAGTGCCGCGCGAAATAAAAGACAAAGCGCCGGTGGTGAGCCGTTGTTATGCTTTTCGCGAAGACACGATGCATTTTTTTGTAAAAGATCACGAGCACGAATACATACAGGAAAAACCTTTTGACTGGATAAGGGGATACCAGGTGGGGGGAAAATCGTTGATATGGGCACGGCAAACACAACGCTGGAGCAATATGGACTTTGAGGGTCCGCAACGCGATGGATTTGCTGTAGACTGGCCCATTCGCTATGACGATATAGCGCCCTGGTATAGTTATGTAGAAAAGTTTGCAGGCATTTGCGGAAACAAGGACGGACTGAAGGAACTGCCGGACGGAGAATTTTTGCCGGGCTTTCCTTTGAATGCAGTGGAAGATCATTTCAGGGAGCAACTGGCAAAAAAATATAAAGGACGTTACCTCATCAGGTCGAGGGCGGCGCATTTGTCTCAACCACAACCCATCCATTTGGAGCAAGGCAGGGGACAATGTCAAAACCGGGCGCTGTGCCAGCGCGGCTGCCCGTTTGGCGGCTATTTCAGCAGCAATTCCTCTACGCTTCCCTGGGCGATGAAAACGGGCAACCTTACACTCCGCCCGTTTTCGGTGGTGCATTCTATTATTTACGACGAGCAAAAAGGAAAAGCAACCGGCGTGCGTGTAATAGATACCAATACCAAAGAAGAAATAGAATATTTTGCGAAAGTGATTTTTGTAAACGCCTCGGCGTTGAACAGCAATCTTATCTTGCTCAACTCCACCTCACGGCGTTTCCCGAACGGACTGGGCAACGACAGCGGCCTGTTGGGAAAATACATTGCATTCCATCATTATGGTGGAAGAGTGACGGCGAGGTACGAAGGAGCACTTGATAAATTCAGAACCGATGGACGCAATCCCGTGGGTTGCTATATGCCGCGGTTCAGGAATATGTATAAGCAGGAAACAGATTTTTTACGCGGGTATGCTGCAGGCTTTAGTGCCAACCGTGGATTTTTCAGCGATACTTCCGGTTTGGGAGAAGAGCTGAAAGAAAATCTTGTTCATCGCAAACTGGGCAACTGGAATATCGGCTCGCATATGATGGGCGAAACCATTCCTAAAGAAAGCAATTATGTAAAGCTCGATGCAGACAAGAAGGATCAATGGGGAGTGCCCTTGCTGCGCACCAATGTTGATTTTGACGACAACGACGAAAAAATGCTCAACGATTATTTCGACCAGTTTTCGGAAATGTTTGCCGAAGCGGGTTTTAAAGACATCAAAACCAGTCGCACCAATAATGTGCCGGGACTCGACATTCATGAAATGGGCGGCGTAAGAATGGGGCACGATCCTAAAACTTCGCTGCTTAATAAATGGAATCAACTGCACAGTTGCAAAAATGTTTTTGTAACAGATGGCGCCTGCATGACTTCTACTTCCACTCAAAACCCTTCATTAACCTACATGGCTTTCTCTGCACGATCAGCAGACTATGCTGTGAATGAATTAAAGAAAGGCAGCTTATAGAAGAATTTCAAAAGACAAGAAACGACTACAGCAGGTTGGTTTTTTGTTGTTACTATAGAAATTAAATATAAAGCCCCATACGGTTTGCAGCAGTGCATGGCTGCAAACCGTATGGGGGCTTTCGCTGCAGATCAGGTCATGCCGCGAGTGAATGGAAGAAACAGAGTGAGGTCCCTTTGCAAGGAGACCTCTTTGGTTTTCACAGGTGTAAAACAACTTACAATTTACAGCCCACTGTTATCCTGAAGCTCCTTGGGGCGAGTGCCTTCCATCCATAGTGGTTATACCCCCAGGATGCAGTGCCCGGATAGAACCCTGTATAGTTGTATTTATCAGTAATATTCTCCGCCAATAATGCTATGCTATACTTTTCCATCCGATAAAAAAGACCTCCGTCCAAAGTAAAATAGTTATCAGGTAAAAGTTTGTTGCCGGTTACAGGCCATGCTGCCCGCTTTGCTTCGTACCGGTAGCCAAGGTTAAAACCTAAACCGTTTAACTTTCCTCTTTTTACCTGGTAGCTTAACCATCCATTGGTAATATGCCGGGCAGTGCCGTTAAGATTATTCCCAATATTTACAACGTTGGAGTCGTTCGTAACTTTAGCATCGGTGTAAGCATAATTGAATGTGACTGCTACCCCAGGCAGTATTTCACCGGTAAAATCGAACTCTATCCCTTTCGATCTGGCCTCTCCGGTCTGATACAATAGTTTTGTTTGCGGATTAGAGGTGAGTATGTTGGTTTTGTTGAGATGGTAGAAGGAAAGAGAGGCCATCCACCTGTTATCTCCCCATATTTTCTTTATGCCGATCTCCCTGTTTCGCCCCTTCGATGGATCGGCACTGTTGCCATTGGCCAATAAGCCCGCCTGCTCCTGGAAAGATTCGTCGTACACTACATATACTGTTGTTTGCGGAAGCACTGTAACGCTTACGCCTAAGCGAGGCGTAACCGCTTTATTGTTTACAGCCCTGCCATTGTTGCTGCGGTCTGTTTTGGTGGTATAAGTGTATCTCAGTCCCGCACTTAGCCTTACCTTGTTATTTAAAAATGCGGCTTCGTCCATTACATAACCCGTAGCATACGAATATTCGCTTTTGTACAATCCGCGCGCGGCAAGGCTTACGCTACGATCAACTACAGGCAGATCCTTTTTTGTTATTTTGCCGTAGGCGGGATCGTAAATATTAAATGCTCCCCCAATAGTGTCTTTTAAAACCGACCAGTCGGCAGCATATTTTTTATTGCCCGTGCCCATCCCTGCAAGCAACCGGTGCGACACTGTGACTGTATTGAAGTTTCCATTTACAAAAACCTGCCCCGAAAGGATGCTGTTATCATTATCATTTACAGAAAGCTTGCGGTACTCATATGCGCTGTCTGTAGTGCCATTGTAAGCAGGGTAAAGGCTGCTGCCGCGCATACTATAGGTAATATAGCACTAACTGTCCTGTCAGGGTCCAGTTGCCATCTATTTTATGCTGTATGGTTGTATAAACATTCTGATCCTTAACTGTAGTGGGCGCAATGGCCGGATCATTAAACGTAAAGCTTACCGGAAGATCTTTAAACCCTTTTTGAGAAAAAGAATACATGCCCAGCCCTCCATAAAAAGAATTGAAGATGTATTGATACTGAAACGTTACAGTTGTTTTATCCGACAGGTCGAATTTTAAAGAAGGGGCAATGCCTGCTCCCTTTCTGCCGGTGTACAAAATGTAAGATCCAAGGCTTTGCGCCATTGCATTTAACCGGAACTTAAGCTTTTTATTTTTTGTAAACACGTGGTTAAAATCTGCCTCACCTCTGTAAGTACTAAAGCTTCCTAACACCATCCGGACAGATGCGGCATTTGCATCGACCGGCGATTTGGTTACTACGTTGTAAAAGCCACCGGCTTCTCCGTTGCTCATCATAAAACCTGCGGGGCCTTTTACAAACTCTACTCTTTCGATATTAAATATATCGGCAGGCAAAGGCGCAAAGGTTCCCTGGGCATCCAAACCGTTGCGCAGCACTCCGGATTTAAAGCCCCTTATATATATGCTTTCGCCTGCATCTTCCTGGTGGGCTAGGCTGCGGGCTCCGCTTACATTGCGCGTAAACCCTGCGGCGGTATTGAATTGCATTTGCTGGTTCATAATACCTGCCGGTATTTCCTGGATATTTTGTGGCAGCTCCAGCAACGGTGTTTGCTGCCTGAGTGAAGCAGACGAGGTGGTTAAAACCTTGTACCTTTCAGAACGAATAATGATCTCGTTGAGCTGAACATCAGATATTTGCAGTTGAAAATTAACAGCAGCCGGTTTTCCTCCTTCTACAATAACATTTTGATGCAAGGGCTGATGCCCCACAAGGGAAATATTGACAATGTAGGCGCCGGCACTTAAACCTTTAAATTCAAAAGTCCCTTTCTCATCTGTTACAAGTGTTTTTTTAATACCGGCAATGGAAACGGTAACGTATTCGGCAGGTTGATTGTTCGAAGTGACTACAGTGCCTTTGATAGCCCCTTTAGCACTTTGTTTGTCTTGTGCGTGTAAGAGTGTGGAGTTGATCAAAGCAGTTAAAAGAATAAATGCAAAAAAAATGTTTTTCATTTTTTAAAGTAATTGTTTGGTGATCAATAAAGGTTATGCTGTGGGTTTGTTGAATTGCTGAAATGCAATGCGTTTTTCCACCGGGTAAATCTCTTTTCTTGAAATGCTGTTAATGATGCAGGCATTTCGGTAAGCTCCCATTCCAAGATCTGGGGTTACAAAACCATGCGTATGCAACCCGGCATTTTGCACAAAAATTTCCTGTCCCGTAATGTCGATGCTGTAATTGCGGCTTACATCCAACTCGCCTTCCGCAGTTCGTTTAATGCGCTTGTCTATTTTTTTAAGAAAGGAAGGTTCGTTGTATACATACCCGGTTGCAAGAATTACAAAATCTGTATTATGTGTGAAAGAGGCGCCAGACACTGCATGCGCCAACAGCAAGGAATAAACGTTGTTTTGTTCTTCGATACTATTTAACCAAAGGTTGGGACAAATGCTTATGTTGGTAAGCTCAGTATCAGCACTCATTTCATACAGTGTGTCGAATATGTCATTAATTAAATCGTAATTAATGCCTTTATAAAGTGGCTTTTGCGCAGACAAAATATTCCGACGGCTGTCAGCGTCCATCGAAAAAAAATAATCTACATAATCGGGCGATGTCAATTCTAATGTTAGCTTCGAATATTCCATTGGAAAAAACCTGTCTGGCCGCGAAAACCAGTGCAGCGAAAGGCCTTCCTGTGCAAAAGGCAACAAATCCTGGAATACCTCGGCAGCGCTTTGCCCCGAACCAATAATGGTTACACTTTTTTGCTTTAAAATACCGGGCTTATGAAAGAGGTATTGCGATGTGTGTATTACATTTTTATATCCATTGGCAAAAGCCGGCATATAAGGCTGCGTTCCCGTGCCCAGTATTAACTGCGACGCTTTGTATATTTCAGTTTGCTGCGTTTTTAAATTTTTAACGTAAACGGTATAAAGTTTTTCCGGTTCTGCGTATTCAATGTCAGCAACCCGGCAGCTAAACCTGCAGCAAGGCAGCTGCGAAGCAACCCAGTTGCAGTAAGCGTTGTATTCTTTACGAAGTACAAAAAAGTTTTCGCGGATATAAAACTTGTAAATCCTGTTGGTTTGTTTTAAAAAATTAAGAAAGCTGTAAGGACTTGTTGGGTCGGCCATGGTTACCAGGTCGGCCATGAAAGGAACCTGGAGGGAAGTATTTTTTAACATTAAACCAGGATGCCAGTTGAACTGTTCGTTCTGATCGAAGAATATCGCTTTTACATCGCCTGCTTTTTGCAGCAATGCTGCCATGCCAAGATTGAATGGACCAATGCCTATACCTATTACATCAAAGCGCTGGTGATTGTGCATATTGTATTTTGAAATGATGGTTTCCTGTGTTTAAACCGGTTAGCTGTTAATTACTGTTCAACGTATCTACATAGCGCATTCCATGCTCTTTTATATGATCAAGAACATACCTTATATCGCGAACCGAAGTGAGCGGATTGAGAATGGTTAACTTTAAATAAAAATTTCCTTCCACCACCGTACCCGCTACCATTGCCTTTCCTGAATGGAGTATTTGCCTTTTTATAAACCGATTCATTGCACACAAATCGGGCACCGAATAAAAACATGGCTTAAGGCGGAACACAATGGCACTTATATCGGAGTAATTCAGGAGTTCAAAATCGACATCCCCGTTTATCATTTCTGCGCCTGCTGCAGCGGTTTCAATAATCTTTTCAAAATACATTCCTAATCTCTCCTTGCCCATGCTTTTTAAAGTGAACCACAACTTAAGCGCATCAAATCTGCGGGTGGTTTGAATAGATTTGTTCACCTGATTGGGTAATCCTTCGTCGTCATGCTCACGGGGATTTAAGTAGTCTGCATGATGCGTAATAAGATTAAAATATTTTTTGTTCCTCACTAAAAAGGCACTGCTGCTTACGGGCTGATAAAATGATTTATGATAGTCAACTGTTACAGAATCGGCCAGTTCAATACCCGACAGCAGGTACCTGTATTTATCAGAAAGCATCAACCCGCAACCATACGCAGCATCCACATGATACCACAATCCATACTTTGCAGCGATATTGGCTATACATTGCAGGGGATCAACCGTACCAAAATCTGTTGTGCCTGCGGTAGCCACTACAGCAATGGGTATGCAGCCATTCTTCAATCCGGCTTTAATACTTTTTTCCAGTTCAAACGCATCCATTCTGAAATTGATTGTTCTTACTTTCACAACGCTTTCCTCACCCAAACCTAAAATGGAAGCATTTCTTTGAATGCTGAAATGGCTGGCTTCTGAAGCAAATATGCGGAAGCAGGCTGCCTGTGGCGGCAAACCGTGCTTTTTAATATTGTGCTTTAGATGCGCTGTAACAAAATGATCGCGGGCCAGCAGCAGCCCCATCAAATTACTTTGCGTGCCGCCACTTGTAAATATGCCATCAGCACTTTTGTGAAACCCCAGCTCCCTGCACGTCCACTGAATAAGTGATTGTTCAATAAGCGTTCCTCCTGCACTTTGGTCCCATGTATCAAGCGATGAGTTGATGGCGCTTATAAACACTTCTGCTGCTATGGCCGGTATTACCACCGGGCAGTTTAAGTGAGCCATGTATTGCGGCAAATGAAAACCTATTGCATGCCTGCAATACAAATCTTCAACCTCTCTTAAAAGTTGGCTGAAGTTTTCAAAAGGCTTATTAAAATCAATATTATCGAACGATAGCCTCAACGCTTCGGGAGCAATTCCGCTAAAGGGCTTTTGGGTATTCAACAAAAAGTTATATACAAACTGGCTGCTCTGTTTTATGACCTCCAGGTAGAGATCAGCATTTTCTCTGCAAAAAATATCCTTGTCGGAATGCAGCGTTGAAATCGCAGCTTCAATTGCATCAGGTGTGCAGGTAGAGGTTAGCATTTTAAATGATTTTAAATGTTTAATGTTTCAGGCTTGCAAACCGGCATGGGGATTGCGAACTTTACACACCGCTGAAAAACAACAAGCGTTTTTGTAAAGTCTGGACCTGCCATATTTCACTGCTCACTAAACGGCATTTACGTCTAACCCTATACGGATTATCCGTATAAGGAAGCAAATCAGAACGATTGAGTGGTTACTGGTTTTCTATGCCATTTCTGCCAACGCAGTGTTTTTATATACCGCGATTGGATTTTTGAGCGTTCCTTCAAACTTCAAATTTCCTATAGGATCAGACAAAACAACCATTTGCCTGTGGTGTGCCATCTGCAGCCTGTTCAAACAACACCTTTTAATTTCTGGCATAAAAAGATCGTATTTTTCAAACTGGCTTTCCAGGTGCGGGTGAGCTTGCTGGTAAGTCAGGATGCAGTCTGCAACGGTCCGCCAGAAATCATCTTCGCCGTATGCCATATGCTCTTCAAGAATAGAAGCAACAAAACGGAAAAAGCAGTCGAATATATCCGTGAAGATATAAATAAGCTTAAACTCATCGGGCACTACAAACGAAAGGCGTTCCACCTGTGTAGGCAACATTTTATCCTGGCTCAACACACCCACTTCTTCTGCTATATCTTTCATATACGCCTTAACCGGCACATTGTTTTCAAGTACAATGATCAGGTTTTCTCCATGAGGCATAAAGACCATTTCGTGCTGATAAAAACAATGCAGGATGGGGCTTAAATAGCAATTAAGATATTTTTTTAACCACAATGAAGTATCTAAGCCGGAAGATTGTATCAGCAAAGGAAGCAAGGCCTTACCATACACATCTATGTGAAGGAAGGATGCCATCGTCATCAGCCGTTGTCCGCTTTGCAAAGCCGGCAAAGGATTTTCGCGCCACAAAGCAGCGATCATCTTTTTATACGGACTATCGTTCTGAATAGCACGTTCGCAATAAGTGTTGCGGTAACCAACCGTAGCAACCTCGCGAAGAATAGCAAACCCTGTGTGTTGCAGGTAAGCATCATTATCAATCTGCTCTTTTACCCAGTCATTTATAGGAGGCGTGGTGGCCATATAATAAGGTGAGAGCCCCCTCATAAAGCCCATATTCAAAATAGACAACGCCGTTTTTACATAATATTTTCCGGGATTGCTTTTATTGAAAAACGTGCGGATAGACTGCTGTGCCTGGTATGCATCGTTGCCGTAACCAAGGCATATTAAAAAGTTATTTGCAATGTCTGAAGCAAATACAAATACCAGTTTATTGAACCACTGCCACGGATGAACCGGCATAAATATATAGTCTTCCGGCAACAGTCCTTTGCCGGCAATCATTTCATTGAATGATGAAATTTTTTCTTCGCCCAGTTCCTGTAACATCAATTTGTCGTAGCCGAGTTCTTTTACGCCCGCATAGGAAGTTTTGCTTTTATGCCCTGCCACCCATAACATTTGTATGTTCGCCATGACTTCGGGTGCATATGCCACATAATCGTTGGCATCAAACCCAATCCGTCCGTTGTTAGCAATAAAACATGGGTGACCGGCCATCATTGCTCCTTCTACTTCCTGGAAGCCTGCGCTCACCAATTCTTCAGAACTTGTTTTTTTATTTGAGTGCATATAGGCAGCGCCGTATAATGTGCTTGAAATTTCTTCCAGGTAATGCGCCAATATATCTGCATCCATTTTCAGACGTTCCTTAAATTCTATTATAAAGTCTAACGCGTTCAATAAAGCAATAGTTCCTTTATTGTATTTTTCAATAGATGCTTTGTCAATGCACCAATGATCAAGGTGCATGCGTTTGGCCCTGAAGTTGTATACCACCGATGCATCGTCGGCTACAAGCGAATAATGCGCCCATCCCTCCTTTTCAAACTTCAATTGCGGCTCTATCAGCAGTTCATGCGCAAACTCTTCTATTGCTTTTTTAATATTCAACCTGTTCACTTTTTGCCATACAGTATTATCTAAATGACTGACAGTACGGTTTAATATTGCCTGCGGTGTAGTAGGTTTCATAGAAATTTATTTTAGACGATTTAAAAAGATATGCGATCACTGACTGATGGCTTTAGCGTAATATTCTCTTGTACAAAAAGCCAGGTGGGCCGTTTTGGTTGGTAGTTCTACAATATTTTCATACCGGAACCCTGCTGATTTATTCAGCACATGAATTTTTTCATTATGGATGTCTGGCTCCACAATCAACCTGTGTATATGCTTATGCGAAAAAAGGAAGTGAATAACACATTGAAACACGCTTCTTGTAAAACCGTGGATGGGATTTTCTACGGGAGCTACAAGAATATGAAAACCATAATCTCCCTCCAAAGCATCGTAATATTTTGAAATAGGATCGTTCAAAGCAACGTACACTTCTAAAAGAAAGGCTGGAGTATTATTATGCACTCCTATAAACACCCACGAGCCTGGTGCATGCAATATTTGTGAGTAGCTTTCTCTTACTTCTTTGAGCGATTTGTTTTGCATTTGCCAATACCTGGCATATTCTTTTGTAACCCAATTATGAATGACAGGTGTATCATTTACGAGGTCGAACGGCTGTAAAGTAAATTGTCCTACTGATGTAGCGCACGAGTAGTGTTTTTCAATTGCCATTCCTCAAAGAAACAGAGCAAACACTTCATATCGTTTACGTTTTTAGAAAAAGGCATTTCGAAATCGGGAGTTTCACCTACCCGGAGTCCAAGAGCGATCATATTGTAAACGGTATCGACTTTCATGTAGACGATCAGTACATTCCCACTATGGAAATGAAAATGCTGAAGGGAAGGAATTTTTCTAAAGCATTCTCTACCGATTCCTCACCCCCGGCCCCTCTCCTTTCCAGGAGAGGGGTGCCCAAGATCAGAGAGTTTAATAAAATCGAGCAGCGGGATTACTAACAAATTATAGATGTAGTATAAATGTTGGGATATATTCATGGCTGATGTGGTAGATGTGGGGTTTGGATTTATTCTAAAGCACCGTCCCTCTCTATCGGAGAGGGATAAGAGGGTGAGGCTGAAGCGGAGTAGAGTAATTGGGGATGTTACATAATGCCAGGATATATTCAAAGCTGATGTGGAAGGTATAGTGTTTAGATTTATTCTGCAGTACCGTCCCTCTCTATCGGAGAGGGATAAGAGGGTGAGGCTCTTTTTTCAAATACTTTCCCTATCTTCAAAGCTATCTATCACCATCAACCGAAGATCCGATGAATTCACAAAGCCGCAGACAGTTCATAAAAAACAGCAGCTTGGCCAGCCTGGGCTTTGCTTTTGCCCCTTCTTTAAAAAATATTGCTCCGAGCGATAAGTTAAGGATTGCACATATTGGATTGGGTGGAATGGGAAACCAGCACATGAAATGGTTTGCCGGTATACCCGAGGTTGACATAGTGGCGCTGTGTGATGTTGATGAAATTCATTTGAATGAAACAAAAAACAAACTGAAGGAACTGCGCCCTAACGGACCGAGGATAAAAACCTACGACGATTTCAGGCGCATACTGGATAGAAAAGATATTGATGCCATTACCTGTGCCACGCCCGACCATTGGCATGCAACCATTGCCACGCTGGCATTCCAGGCAGGCAAAGATGTATATGGCGAAAAGCCGCTTTCGTATGATGTGGGCGAAGGAAAGATCATGCTGGAAAACATGAATCGTCACAATCGTATTTTCCAGATGGGCAACCAGATACATGCGAGCGACAACTATCACCGCGTAGTGGAAATTGTGAATTCGGGGCAACTGGGAAAAATTCACACCGTGCGTTTATGGAAAACCGGCGCGCCGCCCGAACTGAAAGAGACGTCGGTAGCAGCTGTTCCTTCTACACTCAACTGGGACATGTGGCTGGGGCCAGCGCCGTATACAGAATATATCCCGGCAAAATGCCATTTCACCTATCGCTATTTCCTCGATTACTCCGGAGGAGTATTTGCCGATTTCTGGTGCCACATTGCAGACATTGTATTCTGGAGCCTGCAGCCTAAAGGATTAAAGAGTATTCATGCAAGAGGCGAAAAAGCAGAGGGCATTGCAGACGTTCCGAAATGGATGGACATAGATTATGAATTTGACAACCTGAAGATATTGTGGACAAGCAAGGCGCCCAATGTGCCTGGCGCGGATGAAATGGGCATAGGTGCTCACTTTGAAGGCGACAAAGGAACGCTTACCTGCGACTATGGCAGCCGCTCTATAACGATTGATGGAGAAATTATGGAAGACATCGCCTATGTGCCCAGGTCTGTAAAACGCTCCCCCGGTCACCAGCAAAATTTTGTAGACGCGGTAAAAACCAGAACACAACCAGAATCCAACCTCGCATATGCACGCGAAATGACGCTGCCCATGCACCTCGGATTGATTTCATACCGGCTGCAAAAACCATTGCAGTGGGACGCCGCCGCGGAACAATTTGTAAACGATGCAGAAGCCAACGCTTTGCTGCACAGAGAACCGAGAGAAAAATGGAAATTGATATAAGGTAGAAGGTGTAGGGTGTAAGGTATGGGGTGTAAGGCAGCGCAGTGAGGAGGCAGTGACTTCCAAGGACTCACTCCTGTCTTCTTACTTCTTACCACTTACTACCTACCACTTACCACTCACCATTCCCTGTCCGCTTCTGCACGACATGTGTCCGATTTCGTACGCCCATGCTCTGCTTCAAACAATAATTTATTGATTATCAGGAGCCTGATACTGTGGCACCAGGATTGATCTCTCACAAACTTCAAACCTGGCATTGCATGTTTGGCAACTTTTTAAAACTTAGCTGGCGGAATATGGTCAATAACAGGCCGTATTCGTTCATCAATATTGCCGGATTGGCGGTGGGGCTGGCCTGCTTCCTGCTGATATGCCTGTATATTGTTGATGAAATCAGCTACGACAGGCATCATACCAAAGCCAATCGCATTGCACGGGTAAACACAGATATCAATTTTGGTGGAGGTAATCTCCATATCGCATTAAGCTCAGATGTAATGGGCGAACTGCTGAAGAAAGATTATCCCGAAGTTGAGCAGTACACCCGTATATACACTTTTGGCGCTGCACAACTGATAAGAAAAGATGGAGCATTCATTAATGAAACAAAAGCAGCCTATGTAGATCCTTCCTTTTTTGAGGTGTTTACGATGCCGGTGCTCGAGGGGCAAACAAACAATATACTCAGCGAACCTAATACGGTAGTGGTTACCGAATCAACCGCCCGGAAATATTTTGGCAGTACAGCTGTAGCAGGCAAACACCTGGAAATAAAAGACGGTGAAACAACCGTTCCTTACAAAATTATTTCGGTCATAAAAGACATGCCTGCCAGCAGCCATTTCAGTTTCGATGTTTTGTATTCAATGAAAAATGTCAACTACAAATGGGGAGGCGTTGCAGCAACCAACTTTTACACGTATGTTCTATTTAAAGAAGGAACCGATTTCAAAGCGTTCGAAAAACATTTTCCCGATTATATCAACAAATATGTAGTTCCCTTCCTGGCGCAGTTCATGCCAATGAAAGACTTTGAAGAATTTAAAAAGAGCGGCAACCAGATCGTTTATTCATTAATGCCGCTTACGGATATTCATTTATACAGCGACCGGGCTTTTGAGCTAAGTGCGGGAGGAAACATACAATACTTATACATTTTTGGTGCCGTCGCCATTTTTATTCTTGCGATCGCTTCCATCAATTTCATTAACCTCACTACAGCCAGGTCGGCTAATCGCGCAAAAGAAGTAGGCATCAGGAAGGTACTCGGCTCTCAAAAAAGAGAGCTCGCATGGCAGTTCCTGGTAGAATCAACTGTAATGGTAACAGCTGCATTGCTGCTGGCGCTCTTAATTAATTATTTTGTAATCGACCTGTTCAACAATATTACCGGCAAAAACATTCAATGGCAAAACCTGTTCTCCTCTTATTTTTTACCTGTATTGATTGCCGTTCTACTGTTAGCTGCATTAATGGCCGGAGGGTATCCTGCATTTTTCCTTTCTTCCTTTAAACCTGTTCAGGCGTTAAAAGGAAAATTAAACAGTCAGGGTAAAACAATCAGTTTAAGAAGCGGGTTGGTGGTTTTCCAGTTCGTTACGTCTATTGTACTCATCATCAGCACCGTGGTAATGTACCAGCAGTTGCAGTATATTCAAACCAAAAATCTCGGCTACAATAAAGAACAGCTGCTCATAATAAACAATACGGGTGCTTTAAACAACCAGTCGGGCGCATTTAAAAACGAAGTGCTGCAAATACCCGGTGTTACTCACGGTTCGTTTAGTTCGTTTTTACCAGTTACCGATGCAGATCATAGCGACAATGTGTATTTTAAGAATGCCTCTCTTTCTGCCGCCGAGGGATTTAAAATGGAGAACTGGATAATTGACGGCAGCTACATTACAACGATGGGCATGCAACTGATAGCCGGCCGAAATTTTACAGACGAGCAAAACAAAGATTCCGCTTCCGTTATCATCAACGAAACAGCCGCCAGGATTCTGGGCCATACCGATCCGCTTGGAAAATATATCTATAGCCCCGGCAGCGATCCAAACAATATTGCCCGTTACCAGATTGTTGGTGTAATAAAAAATTTCAACTACCAGTCGCTGCGAAATAAAATTGAGCCGCTGTGCTTTTTATATGGAAGAAGAACCGGCACCGCTCTTTTTAAGCTGACTGCTGCTAACACGGAAAATGTTATTGCTGCCATTAAAAACAAATGGAGCAGCATGGCGCCCGGCATTCCGTTCAGCTATCGCTTTCTCGATGACTCCTTCAACGAAATGTATAAGGCTGAGCAACGCGCAGGTTCTGTAGCTCTTATTTTTTCGGTATTGGCTATTACAATCGCCAGCCTTGGATTGTTTGGTTTAATAGCTTTTATGGCTGAGCAACGAACCAAAGAGATAGGCATCAGGAAAGTGCTGGGTGCAGGCGTTAGCGATGTGGTGCTGATGCTCACTAAAGGATTATTAAAGTTGGTAACCATTGCTGCGCTTATTGCACTTCCGTTAGCCTGGTGGTGCATGCATTCGTGGTTGCAGAACTTCGCCTATCGTATTAATATGAACTGGTGGATTTTTATAGCAGCCGGCATTATTGCCTTGCTGATTGCACTTATAACGGTAGCCTCGCAGGCAATAAAAGCAGCGCTGGCTAACCCGGTAAAATCGTTGAGAACGGAATAGAGCCCCTCACCCCCCCCTCTCCCCGCCAGGGAGAGGGGGGCCTAAGGTCAACTGTGTTGACAAAATGTAAGAAGGGGGAAACGAATTGTTCTGAGATGATGCGAACTGTTGGGATGCATTATAAAGATGATGTGGTAGATATATTGCCTGTCCTTATGTTACAGCACCGTCCCTCTCCCTTTGCAAGGAGAGGGGTGCCCAAGGTCGCAGAGATTGAAGAAAGCACAACAGTGGCATCTTGAACTCTATTGTGGTTAATAAATGTTTGAATAGTTGCTTGCCAGGATTTGTTCAAAGCTGATGTGGAAGGTCTGCCGTTTGAATTTATTCTAAAGTACCGTCCCTCTCCTTTTGTAAGGAGAGGGATAAGAGGGTGAGGCTAAATCTTAAATATCAAATCTCAAATGATAAAAAACTATCTGAAAATTGCGGTACGGAACCTTACAAGAAATAAGGGATTTTCAATCACCAATCTTGTAGGATTGTCGCTGGGCATTACCTGCGCCATCTTTATCTTTTTGTGGGTAAAGGATGAGTTGAGTTACGATAAGTTTCATAAAAACTATAACAACATCCGCGTGGTCATTGCGAACCGGGATTTCAAAAACAGGGTGTTTACTGATTACAATATGGTGCTGCCACTTGCGCAGGCTATTGAAGGCAAACATCCACAAATTGTACATGCAGTAGTAACTACCCAACCCGGCGACCAGATATTATCGGTAGGCAACACCAAAATCAAAAAATCGGGTATAACGGTGAGTGATCATTTCTTTGATGTGTTTTCGTGGAAAATAGTACAGGGAAATGCTGCTGCCGCACTTAAAGATCCATCTTCGGTTATACTCACAAAAAGCACTGCCAAAGCAGTTTTTGGAAACAGCGATCCTATCAACAAAGTAATAAAACTCAACAATGAACAAAATGCCAGGGTAAGCGCCATCATCGACGATTTGCCCGGCAACTCAAGCCTTCAATTCGACTTCATACAACCCTTCAACTATTCAGAGGAAAGTACACAACGAATGATGCAAAACTGGAATGGCTCGTCGTGGCGGGTATATGTGCAAACCATTCCAGGAGCTAATGTGCAGGTAGTAGATAAATTTATTCATGACCTTAAGAAACAGAACAGTCCCGATGATCTTGTGAGCACCTATTTTACCTTTCCTATGAGTAAATGGCGGTTGCACAGTGAGTTTAAAGATGGTAAAAACATAGGTGGCATGATAGAGTATGTACGGCTTTTCACCATCATAGCCATTGTAATATTGCTCATTGCCTGTGTTAACTTTATGAACCTTTCAACAGCCCGGTCCGAGAAACGCTCTAAAGAAGTAGGCATACGCAAAACGCTGGGTTCACTCAGGCTGCAACTGGTTACCCAGTTTTTTACCGAATCCATTCTCCTTGTATGCCTGTCGTTTATCATTTCGCTCATTACGGTATTGCTGCTGCTGCCAGCCTTTAACGAAATGGTGAGCAAAACAATCACCTTAAACTTTGCCGATCCTTTGCTTTGGCTTGGTGCGCTGGCAATCATACTTTTTACCGGCATTACGGCCGGCAGTTATCCTGCGCTCTACCTTTCCTCCTTTAACCCCGCCAAAGTGCTGAAGGGAGCCTTCCTGGCCGGAAAAAAAGTGGTGCTTCCCCGGCATGTGCTGGTGGTGGCCCAGTTTACTATTTCAATAGTGCTCATCACTGCTACCATTATCGTATACCTGCAAATCCAGCACATTAAAAACCGGCATATCGGGTACGACTCAGACAACCTGGTAATGGTGCCCGCTACAGGCGATATTGGCAAAAACTATACTGCCATCAAACAGGAATTGCTTTCAAGCGGCATGGTTGCTTCGGTTACCCGTACCAGTTCGCCCATTACCGCAGTATGGTGGAAATCGAACGCTCCCGACTGGAATGGCAAACCGGCCGACATGACATTAATTATTTCCGGCCTGCGTACCGATGTTGACTTTAGCAAAACCATGGGAATTAAAATATTGCAGGGAAAAGATTTCTCCGGTATGCCGTCCGACACTTCGTCGGTGCTGCTGAACAAAGCTGCTGTAGAAGCAATGAACCTTAAACAACCCCTTGGCATGGAAATGCGCTTTGGCGACGAAAAATACAACGTGATTGGTGTAACAGATAATGTGGTGATGGAATCGCCCTTTCATCCCGTTGACCCGATGCTCGTGTTTTACAATCCAACGGCAACAGGTTTTGTAAGCGTTCGCGTAAAAAAAGAAGCCACCATGTCTAAAGCCATTCAAAAATTTGAGTCCGTTTTTAAAAAGCACAATA
Organism: Agriterribacter sp.; assembly: GCA_051958655.1. GTDB lineage: Bacteria > Bacteroidota > Bacteroidia > Chitinophagales > Chitinophagaceae > Agriterribacter. Next base: position 18,971 of record JBQCFW010000111.1, read on the forward strand.
CAGAATTTCCGTTTGATTACAGTTTTGCAGATGCAGAGTTCAGCAAGAAATTTCTTACAGAGGATTTAATTGGAAAGATAACCAACATTTTTGCAGCGCTTGCTGTTTTCATTTGCTGTATTGGGCTGGCGGGACTGGCATCTTTTACCATCGAAAAGAGATTCAGGGAAATTGGCATTCGAAAAATATTAGGAGCATCTGTTTCAAAAATACTGTTGCTGATATCAAAAGAATTTTTGAAACTGGTATTGATAGCTTTTGTCATTGCTGTTCCACTAGCCTGGTGGATGATGTACGACTGGCTGGAACAGTATACATTCCGCATTGCCATCAGCTACTGGATATTTATAAGCGTAGGCGCGCTGATATTATTACTGGCATTGGTGGTAGTAAGTCTTCATACGTTGAAAGCAGCACTGTCGAACCCGGTAAAGGCGCTCCGTACAGAATAATTTGAAAAATGGGTGTGAAAATGTGAAGAATGTGGGAAATACAAAATGCGAAATACACGGCTAAATACATTCAAAAGACCATATGGAAGATATATCGCCTGGCCTTATCCTACAGCACCGTCCCTCTCTATAGGAGAGGGAATGAGGGTGAGGCTATAGTTGAAGTGGTAGATATGTAGCATGGCATTATTCTGCAGCACCGTCCCTCTCTCCCGCTAAGGCGGGACAAGGAGAGGGAATGAGGGTGAGGCTAAATCATAAAATATCAAATCTCAAATGCTAAAGAACTATTTAAAAATCGCATGGCGAAATCTTGGAAAAAACAAAAAATCTGCGGCTATCAATATTGGAGGACTGGCAGTAGGCATGTGTGTTGCTATCCTTATCGGCTTGTGGATATGGGATGAATCATCGTTTAACCAATACCACCAGAACTATGACCGCATCGCCCAGGTATACCAGCATCAAACCTGGAACGGAAAAGTTGCAACAGGCGAAGCTGTACCCTTTCCGTTAGGAGAGGAATTAAGAAAGAGCTACGGAAGCAACTTCAAATATGTGAGTATGGCATCGTGGGAAGATCCGCATATTCTTACCTATAATAATAAAAATCTTTCCAAAGGAGGCATCTATGCAGAAAAAGATTTTCCGGAAATGCTTTCTCTGGAAATGGTGAAGGGTTCAAGACAGGGGCTTTCATCACCCAACACTATTTTATTGTCAGTGTCTGCTGCCAAAGCATTTTTTGGAGAAGCTGATCCTGTTAACCAGATGATGCGCATCGATAACAAACTCGACGTAAAAGTTACAGGCGTATACAAAGATCTTCCCTTCAATACCCGTTTCAAAGATTTACAGTTTATTGCTCCGTGGGATTTATATAAAGATTCAGAAGGCTGGCTGAAATTTGCAGCAACGCAATGGGGCAACAACTCCTTCCAGGCTTTTGTGCAAATAGCCGACAATACAAGCTTTGCTTCTGTAAACGAAAAGATCATCAACGCCAAATACAATAAGGTTAGCGAAGAAGATAAAAAATTTAAAGCGCAGATATTCCTGCACCCAATGCCACAGTGGCACCTCTATAGCTCCTGGGAAGACGGGAAGCAAACAGGTGGACAAATCAAATACGTATGGTTGTTCGCTATTATTGGCATGTTTGTTTTGCTGCTCGCCTGCATCAATTTCATGAACTTAAGTACAGCGCGCAGCGAGAAAAGAGCACGCGAAGTTGGCATTCGGAAAACAGTAGGATCACTGCGCACACAACTGATCACCCAGTTTTTTATGGAGTCTGTGCTGGTAGCTTTTGTGGCGTTTGTTTTAGCATTATTATTCAGTTCGCTGCTGCTACCGTGGTTCAACGACGTAGCTGGCAAAAAAATGCAAATGTTATGGAACCAGCCAATGTTTTGGCTGGCAGGATGTGGCTTTACAATATTAACCGGCGTTGTTGCAGGCAGCTATCCTGCTCTCTTTCTTTCGTCGTTTAAACCTGTAAAGGTTTTGAAAGGCACTTTCAAAGCCGGCAGGCTGGCATCTCTGCCCCGGAAAATGCTGGTGGTAGTACAGTTCTCCGTGTCCGTTGCATTGATCATTGGAACCATCATCGTATACCAGCAAATACAACATACCAAAAACAGGCCCGTAGGTTACGACAGGAATGGCATAGTAATGATCAACATGACGATACCCGACTTTTATGGCAAATACGATGTGCTTCGCTCGGAGCTGAAAAAAGAAAATGCTATTCTTGAAATGGCAGAATCATCAAGCCCGCTGAATGCGGTATGGTCGAATAGCGGCGGGTTTTACTGGGAAGGAAAAGACCCAGCACTCGACACCGACTTTGCAACGCTTTGGGTAACACACGAGTTTGGAAAAACAGTAGGCTTTGACGTGATAGAAGGACGCGACTTTTCAAGACAATTCAGCACCGACACAGCATCGGTTTTGCTGAACGAGGCTGCAGTAAAATTCATGAACATTAAGGATCCCATAGGAAAAACCATCCAGTGGGAAAACGGAACGCTCCGCAAGCTCACCATTATTGGCGTAGTGAAAGATATGGTCATGAGCTCTCCCTACTCGCCGGTTAAGCAGGCTGTATATTTATTGGATTACGGCAATGTAAACTGGATATTCTTAAAGCTCAATCCCAACAAAAGCGCTTCTGAATCGCTGGCAACCATTGAAAAAATTTTTAAACGCACCATACCCAATGCGCCGTTCGAATACAAATTTGCCGACCTGCAATATGCTGCAAAGTTTGCCGCCGAAGAACGTGTAGGCAAGCTGGCTGCTTTTTTTACCATACTTGCCATCTTCATCAGCTGCCTGGGCTTGTTTGGTCTTGCCTCGTTTGTTGCAGAACAACGTACTAAAGAAGTAGGCATCCGAAAAATTGTGGGCGCCTCAGTATTCAGCCTGTGGAAATTATTGTCGGGCGATTTTGTGATACTCGTAAGCATTTCGTGCCTGGTGGCTGTGCCAATTGCTTACTATTATCTCAGCAACTGGTTGCAAAGCTACGAATACAAAACTCCTATCCATTGGTGGGTATTTGCATTGTCGGCATTAGGGGCTATTGCCATTACGCTTATTACGGTAAGTTTTCAGGCAATTAAAGCCGCAAGAACCAACCCGGTGAAGTCACTCCGAACGGAGTAGAGAATTTATGATTTGTGATTTCTGATTTTTCTTGTGTCTTGGTTCTTGTTTTTTGTTTCTTGGTTCTTGGTTCTTGTTTTTGGGCTCTTGTTTCTTGTGATTTGTTTTTGTCATTTCGACGCAGGAGAAATCTGCATGCAATTGCCTGTACTGTCTTTTGTTTTTGTCATTTAACAATATACATGAAAAAGATAATTTTCATTTTGTTATTGGCTTCAGCAACCCTGAGCTGTTTTGCACAGTCGAAAGCTGAAAGATTTATGGATGACTTCATAACAAACAATGACTTTAACGGAACGGTTCTTATCGAGCAAAATGCAAGAGTTATTTTCAGGAAAAGTTATGGCTTTGCAAATAAGGCTTTTAAAATACCGAATACTGTCGATACCAGGTACAAAATAGCTTCTATTACCAAAGCATTTACTGCTGTGCTTGTGCTGCAACTATACGAAGCGGGAAAGATAGACCTGGATAAGACCATCAACCATTATTTACCGGCGTATACGGGCGCAGGTGGAAAAAAGGTTACTGTTAAACACCTGCTTACCATGACGGCGGGCATGCACAATATGGACGACGGACTTACGCTTGAATCTGCATTGAAAAATGGCATCGGGCATTACCAAAAGCCATATACAAGCGATGCAATGCTGAAAAATTTCTGCAGCGATTCATTGGTGAACGAGCCCGGTAAAGTTTTTGATTATAACAATGCCGACTTCATTATACTTGGGAAAATAATTGAAGCCGTTACCGGCAAAACCTTTGAAGAGCAGTTAACAGAAACGATACTGGATCCGCTCCAACTGAAGCACTCCGGAATGCTGCAACAGCAAGCCATTGTTGAAAAACTAGCAGACACTTATTTCTATCGCGACGATTTAAAAACCCTTGTCAACGATTTGCCCGTGTATGTAGAAAACTGGTATGCTGCCGGCGCCATGTATGCTACCGCAGATGATATACTTCAGTTTTCGAAAGCCTTATTTACGGGAAAGCTATTGAAACAGGAAACATTAAAACTGATGTTCAGCTCCGGGCCAGGCGAGTACGGGTATGGCGTGTGGGTATATAAGGATTACGACATCAACGGCAAAAAATTCACTATTGTCAAGCGCCCTGGTTCTATCATGGGCGCACAGGCTATGCTGTTTCACATACTTGAAAGCGGAGATACAATTATTATTTTAAGCAATACAGGCACAGTGAGCCTCGACGATCTGGCAGCAGATTTAGCAAAACAAATAACCGGTTGACGAATGACAAGCATCCAATCAATTTTTGAATCATTAAAATTCAGATCTGATGATAAAGAACTATTTCACCATCGCATTCAGAAATATTGCTGCAAGCAAAGGATATTCCTTCATCAACGTAACCGGCTTGGCACTTGGAATGGGTATTGCGATGTTGATTGCCTTGTGGCTGACCGATGAAATAACTTTTGACAGAAATTTTAAGAACTATGACCGCATTGCGCAAGTAGTTCAGAATGTTACAAATAACGGAGAAGTACAAACGTGGCGCAATGTGCCGCTTCCACTGGCCGATGAGCTACGCACCAATTACAACAGCGATTTCAAGCACATTGTGATGGCAGTTAACTGGAACGATCACCTGCTGGGCATCGATAAACAAAAAATAAAGCAAAGCGGTGGTTTTTTCGAAAAAGAGGCGCCTGAAATGTTGTCTATGCAAATGAAGGAAGGCGCTCTTAAAAACTTTCACGATCCCTCTTCTATCTTTCTGTCTGCATCTGCAGCCAGGGCCTGTTTTGGAAATAAAAACCCCATGGGCGAAATGGTAAATCTGGATGGAAAGATTGCTTTAAAAGTAGCAGGGGTGTATGAAGATTTCCCCAGAAATTCATCATTTTACAAGCTGCATTTTATTTCCAACCTCGATATTCTGTATGCTGCTGATCCCGGTTTCAAAACAATGGAAGATCCCTGGCGACCCAATTTTGTTTCGCTGTATGTGCAGTTGCACGAAAATGCCGACTTCAAAACTGCTTCGTTAAGAATAAAAGACGCCAAACTGAAAAAAGTAAACGCCCAGCTTGCCAAAAAGAAACCCGAACTTTTTTTACAGCCCATGAGTAAATGGCATTTATATTCGGAATTTAAAGATGGCAAAAATGTTGGCGGCGCCATTCAATATGTTTGGATGTTTGGTATTGTAGGCGTATTTGTGCTCCTGCTTGCCTGCATCAACTTCATGAACCTGGCTACGGCCCGCAGCGAAAAACGCGCCAGGGAAGTAGGCATCCGCAAAACGCTCGGTTCTATGCGCAAACAACTGGTCGCCCAGTTTTTCAGCGAATCCATTGCCACCGTATTGCTGGCATTCGCGCTTTCCATTTTATTTGTGCAGCTTGCGTTGCCCTGGTTTAATTCAGTTTCAGGCAAACAAGTAGGCATTCCATGGCAGCAGGTTGAATTCTGGGCCTTATGCCTTGTATTTATTTTTGTAACGGCGGTTATTGCCGGCAGTTATCCCGCCTTTTACTTATCTTCCTTTAATCCCATTAAAGTTTTAAAAGGCACTTTCAAAACCGGCAGGCAGGCAGCAATACCTCGAAAGATACTGGTAGCCCTGCAGTTTGGCGTTTCTGTAATACTCATTATAGGCACATTGGTAGTATACATGCAAATTCAATTCGCTAAAAACAGGCCTATCGGCTACTCACGAGATCATCTTATTGCCAGCTTTATGATGAATGGATCTGTTCACGAGCATTTCGATGCCGTGAAGAATGAATTGATTGCTACGGGCGCAGTAACTTCCGTTGCTGAAGCCGGCTCGCCCACCACCGGTATCTGGAATTCAAGCAGCGGCTTTAGCTGGAAAGGAAAAGACCCCAACCTGTCGACAGACATTGATGTAGTGAGCGCTTCGCACGATTACGGAGAAGCCACTGAATGGGAAATAAAAGCGGGACGCAGCTTTTCCAGGAAATTTTCTACAGATACTGCGGCAGTGGTGCTAAATGAAGCCGCCGTTCATTTTATGGGATTGAAAGATCCCGTAAATGAAACCATTACCTGGTGGGGAAAACCCTTTACAGTGATAGGCGTTGTTAAAAACATGGTCATCACCAACCCTTACGACCAGATTAAGCCAACCGTTTACACTTTATTGAACGAAGCGGGAGGAGTAGTGCTGCTAAGATTAAACCCCGCCGCTAACATGCAGCAGGCGCTGGGCAAAATAGAACCCATTTTTAAAAAATATAATACTGAGCAGCCTTTTGAATATCAGTTTGTAATGGAGGAATATGAAAATAAGTTCAGCAACGAAAAGCGGGTAGGCCAACTCGTGAGTGTATTTGCCATACTTGCCATTGTCATATCATGCCTGGGCTTATTTGGCTTAACCTCTTTTATAGCAGAACAGCGCAAAAAAGAAATCGGTGTCCGCAAAGTGCTGGGCGCGTCTATACTAAATGTGTGGCACCTCCTTTCAAAGGAATTTTTAACCGTTGTAATAGTTTCTTTTTTAGTAGCGGTTCCGCTGGCTTACTATTGTATGCATATGTGGCTGCAAAACTTCAGTTACAGAACCAACTTATCATGGTGGATATTTGTGTTTGCCTGCGGCACATCTTTGTTGATTGCCGTGCTGACCGTGAGTTACCAGGCAATAAAAGCAGGAACAGCCAACCCTGTGAACTCACTCCGAACGGAGTAGAGAATTTATGATTTGTGATTTCTGATTTTTCTTGTGTCTTGGTTCTTGTTTCTTGTTTTTGGGCTCTTGTTTCTTGTGATTTGTTTTTGTCATTTTCGACGCAGGAGAAATCTGCATGCAATTGCCCGTACTGTCTTTTGTTTTTGTCATTGTTAAACTATGAGAAATGTGAATATTCAATCGCAAACAAAACTACTTAGTGCACCCTTGTGCTCCTGTGCCTTCGTGGTTCAAATCTTAAATCAAAAATCACTGGTGTCCGGTAAAAATAAAAAGTTTACAGTTATTATTTGATTTAAGGCATAGGGCGGGGAACTTTTGAGAGAAATGGCAAAGCATGCCCCTACCCGGAAAGGTCAAGTTGCAATTGCAGGTTAAAA
>JBQCFW010000112.1:0-48246 GCA_051958655.1 Agriterribacter sp.
CATCGCGTAAAAAAGAAGAAGAATGCAATTTGAAATTTGAAATTTAAGATTTGAAATTTGAAATCACCTGACAGTTCTGCCTTTCCATTCGTATTTTTTGAAAATTCCTAAAAACCCTGCTATTACGGTGTACAATATATGAAATGGCTGAAATAGTGGAAACAATGGAATGATCTTTTGTATATTAAACCAGGCGAGCACAGAAGTAGCAAATCTCCATTCAATCACTGTTTTATAAAAAACAACAATTGTAAAAAACAGCAACCAGCCCGTATTCCAGATACTGCCCGCCAGTAAAATAAAGGCTGCAACATTTACAAGATATACCAAAAGCAGCACCGATGATATGCGTACATCCTGGTATCTGCCGGCTTTGCTTGCCCACCGTATGCGCTGACTAAAAAAAGCTTTCCAGGTATGCGCCGGCTGCGTTTGCACAATAACGTCAGGCGACCGGAGAAAAGCCACCTGAGCAGGATATTGCCTGCTTATTTTGCGCATCAGCAGCATGTCGTCTCCGCTGGCTATATCGTCTATTCCATCAAAACCATTCACTGCATAAAAAACCTGCTTTTCATATGCAAGGTTAGCGCCATTGCACATACTGTGAAATTTTTTTGAGACGGAAGCTGCAGTAATCCCTTGCAATATTGCAAAATCCATTGCCTGGAAAGTGGAGAGGGAACGATTGTTGTAGGCAATTTTTACGGGGGCCGCAATAAAAACAGCCTTGCTCCTGGCATGGAAGGCTGCCAGCGTTTTTATCCATTCTGCGCCTGCAATACAATCTGCATCTGTCGTTACAATCAATGTGCCGGATGCACGACCGATGGCTACTTCAATTGCCTTCTTCTTATATGCCTTTACAAACTGCTGTTGGGCTAACGCTTCGGCCAGGTTAATGAGTATAACACCCTGTGCGTTGTATTTGGCCACGATAACTGCCGTGCGGTCTGTGGAATGATCGTCTACCACTATTATTTCCAGCAGGTGCCGGGGGTATGTTTGCAGCAATAAAGATTGAATGCACTGCTCTATCACAGCCTCTTCATTCCGTGCAGGAATTATAACCGTAATTTTTTCTGAAGGTACAAAGCTATCCGATGCATCATCGTTGAATGCCGGTATAGCTCTCCAGGCTTTATAATAATACCGGATTAAAAAGCCATAACCCGCCAGCAACGCCATAGCAACAAGAAAAATAAACATGATTACAAATTAACGATAATAGTTTTTACCACATAGGAGCATAAGGAACATAGAATAGAGTAGTTTTAATTTATTACCCGAATACTGAGAAACATATTATCTTTTATGTTCCTTATGCTCCTATGTGGTAATCATTCTGAAATTTTGCTACCCATTGCTGAAGCAATTGCTGCGGCGTTCTTTTCCTGCAGCAACCGGTGTCCGCAGGGCAGTACATGCACCACACAGTATTGCTCCAGGTTCTTGCAAAACTTATGTCCTGTTGCATATCTTATAATACGATCGTGAGCGCCATATATAAAAATAACCGGTGTGCGATTCCGGGCTATTAATGTTTTTATTAAAGGAATATTGGGTTTGATATTCCGCATAGCCGTCCAAATATCATACAATTCCTGCCTTTTGCTTTCCTGTCGCAGGTATTGATGCACGTAATTGTATACACCGGCATTGATCAATCGCGCATTTTTTAATAGCCTGGTACTGCTGAAAAATGCACCTGGCTTTTTCATAACATGCCGAAAGAGCTTGTTTCCGTATTTGTTTTGCGTAGCCAGCCAATACCAGCCATTTACTTTTAAACCATCGGGGGCTAATAAAATCAATTGCTGTATACAATGTGGCGACTGCTGATACAAATGCAGCGCAATGCGCCCCCCCATGCTATAGCCCATCAGTGAAAACTGTTTTTGCTGCAACAGGGGTATTTGGTTAATAATAGCAGCTATATCCTGAACAGTAATATTTAACCCCTCATTCCAAATACTTCGTCCATGAAAAGGCATGTCTATTGCTACAATTGTATATTTTTCAACCAGCATGGGTACCAAAGGCAAAAAACTTTCGGCACGTTCTCCAAACCCGTGTAAGCACACCAGTAATTCATTGCCACCATTGAATTGCAGGTAATGAATAATGGATTGCTTGTATTTTACCGATAACGACTGCATGTATGTTGTTCAAATGTAACACACGACAAATTATGTTTTATAATTCGTGCATATAAAAAGGGCTGCCGTTGAGGCAGCCCTGGTTTTTCAAAGGGGTTCAATAAAATTCAATATTTTACTACTGATCCCACCATACCTTTTGATTATAAGTATCTTCGGACCAACCTTGCGCCGAAAGCGCCGCAGTGCGGCTTGAAGGATTGAGCGACTGCTCGCTTGTAGGATAAGCAAACCTAACAGGTACTACGTTATTGTTCTGATTTCCCGGACCGGGAATGATTTCCGGGATATTGGTACGGCGCCAGTCGAACCAGGCTTCTAATCCGGTAAAGAATAAAGCAATCCACTTTTGAGTGCCTATGAGGGTGAGCGCATCAGTGTCGCTGTATTGCACTCCGGCATGGGTAAGATATCCCGCCGGCATTTCAGTGCTGAAATAATCAAACGAAGCTTTTATCCCTTCTTCATAATGCCACTGAGCTGTTTCACCGGTAGTTACCATATTTTTTTTCACCGCTTCGGCAAGTAAAAATTGTAACTCAGGGTATCCCATAATGTAACCCACTGCTACATTCAGCCCGGTTGCAGTAATAGAACCCTGGTAATACAGGTCTCCTACTTTCGAAACATTGTTGGGGCCACCATTGTAAGTCAGCGCATCTACTTCGTTTAACCCGTTGGGAACTCCCACATACTGAGGATTGCCGGCGTTAACGGATGCAACAGTTGGCTGTCCAAATACCTCAAGCCGGTTGTCTCCAAAAGCCTTCAGTTTGGTTTCCAGTGTTCTGCTTAAACGAAATTCGTCGAAAGAGCCGGAGCGGGTTGTATACAAAGGAAACTGATTGGGCGCAGAAGGCAAATACCGCAGTGTTCCATTGTCTGCATTTTTGTTGGCTTCTTCAAATATGGGGTATGTGCCGGGATTATCGATAATGGCCTGCAATTCTGCCTTTACATCCTTTTTGTTTGAAATGCGCATCAGGTATCGAATGCGTAGGCTATTGGCCAATTTTTTCCATTTTGAAATATTGCCTCCATATATAAGGTCGCCCGATACGGCTTCGCCGGTAGTTCCTAACAAATCGCTGGCACTTTTCAGTTCAGCAAGAATGCCTTCGTAAATGCTTTCCTGCGAATCATATTTAGGTTGGTATGTGCCCAACTCTCCTTGTGTGGCTTCCGAATAGGGAACATCGCCGTAAGCATCGGTAAGCAGCGAGTACATCCACGCTTTCATAATCATGGCTATAGCCTTGTAATTACTGGCGTTGGTTTGTTCGCTTAAAGCAATCAGCCTTTGAACATCGCGCAGGTTTGCATACATATTGTTCCATAAGCCATCCCTGTTTCCCCATATATAACGATCTTCTGATACAAACTGAACCTTGGCAGTGTGTTGTATCACAATATTGCCAATACCCCAGCTTTCATTCACCATTTGGTTTACAGTGGAGCGAATAATGCCTGGCAATAATACTTCTGGTACTACCCTGTCTATCAGGTTGGGATCGGTATTTTTTTCAACAAAGTTTTTGGTACACGATGGCAGTATTACACTAACGAATACTGCTATGCATATATATAGTTTGAAATGCTTCATACAATTACGTTTTGCAGTTTAATTAGAAATTAAAGCTCAGGTTAAAACCCCAGCTACGGGTAGTGGGCATAGAAGATGCTTCAACGCCAGGCACTATGGTTCCGCCGCTCATAGCAGTTTGTTCAGGATCAATATGTGGCACATCGCTCCATACTGCCAGATTGCGACCTACGGCAGACACAGCGAGTCCTTTTAACCCAATACGGGAAATTAATTTTGTAGGCAAGGCGTAACCTAATCTTATTTCTCTAAGTTTTACAAAAGAAGCGTCGAATGTGGCGGGCTCTTTTAAATCACGGCCATTAGTAAACGCAGTATTCCATTCGCGAACGGAAACTTTAAAGGTGTTAGGACTGTAAGAACCATCTGCATTACGCACTACTCCTTCGCCTATAATACCATTTCCGGCCTGGCTAAGGTCATATCCGTTTTCTCTTCCTTTTAAAGTTTCAATCAACTGCCCTGCTTCGCGACCTACTACCTGTGTAAGAGAATATACTTTTCCTCCCTGGCGTGTATCGAACAATACGCTCAGGTTAAAGCTTTTGTAAGTAAATGTATTGCGAATGCCAGCCAGCCAGTCGGGATTATAGTTGCCTAACTTTCTAAGGTCGGTAGTGCTTACCGGGCGACCTCTGTCGTTGAAAATGATCTGTCCATAATATTGACTTTTAGGATCTGTAACACGCTCATATATTCTTCCGTACATATCGCCCATTCTTTCGCCTACTCGCGCTTCAATGCTTATTTCTTTGCTTGCCATTACATAATTCTGCACATCGCCATCAAACTCAACCACCTTGCTTCTGTTGGCAGACCAGTTAATGTTGATATCCCATTTAAAATCTTTTCCCTGAATAGGACTTCCATAAAGCATTACTTCGTAGCCCCAGTTACTGATTTTACCAGCATTTACAATTCTTCTGTCATATCCGCTGGCAATAGAAACCAGTACATTGGGTAATATCTGGTTGCGCGTGTTGATATTATAGTATGTAAAGTCGAGTCCCAGTCTGTTCTTCAAAAAGCGCAGATCGGCGCCTACTTCAAAAGAAGTACTGATCTCAGGTTTCAGGTTAAAATTAACAAGTGTTGCCAATGAAGAATATACGGGATAATCTCCCCATGGATCAGACCTGCCATATCCTGAACTGAACCGGTAAGGATCGGTGTCGTTGCCCACCTGCGCAATACTGGTTCTCAGTTTGGCAAACGATACCCAGTCCGGAAACGTAAACATGTCGGATAAGATTGCGCTTAATGAAGCAGAAGGATAGAAATAAGAGTTAACAGTATTGCCCAATGTATCAACCGCCTTAGGCAAGGTTAATGCGCTCGACCAGTCGTTACGGGCAGTAACATCGAGAAACAGGTAGTTGTTATATGCAAACTGCAGTGCTCCATATAAGCTGTTGATCTCTTTCGTTCCATCGTACTGAGAGCTTACCAAGGCAACCCTTGAGTTGTTAAAACTATAAATGCCTGGTATCAGTAATTGCGGGGCCGTTACTTCAAAATTATTTGCTTTGCTTATTTGTTTGTTGCCACCAACGTTGGCGCCTATGCTAAATTTATCGGTGATATCTTTATTGAAAGTAAGTAAGAAGTCGAAGTTCGTTTCGCTGTTGCGAACACGTTCTTCCCTATAGCTGCCAAAAGGAAAGCGTTGTGTGCTAAAGGCTCTCTTTCTTTTTCTGAGATCTGTATTAAAGTCTGTACCACCTCTTACCTGCAAACTCAACCAATCGGTAAAATCATATTTCATGGTGATATTGCCAAACAAACGGTGAGCGTCCTGTCCGTTGGTGTTTTCGTACAGGTTAAAATAAGGGTTGTCGTGATAATTATAGTTGAAGTTGAATTGTTGTCTTCCTTCCATGCCAGGTATCCAGTAATCCTTTAAGCTTTCCAGGTCAACATGCTGACCCATCCAGTTGTGTAACAAGTAAATGATGCTTTCTGTACCGTAGCTCAGGTTGGGTCTGTTCTTACTATCTGTTTTTACATAATTGGCAGAAAGACGAACACTGAACTTTGGAGTGAAATTATAACCGCTGTTAAAGGCAAATGTGTTTCTTTTAATGTCGTTATTAGGAATGATACCCTTTTGATCGAGCAGTGTGTAGGACAAGCGGAAATCGCCTTTATCGTTGGCGCCACTGAGGGCCACGTTGGTGTTGTTGGTAAGACCTGTTTCATAGAATTTTTTGAGATCGTTGCCAGGAACAAAAGGAGTAGGCGTAATGGTACCTCTTGCTGCCAGGTTTTCCGGCGATCCTAAATTTCCGTCATCAATCAGGTAAATATCACCGCCGCGGTATCCGTTAGAAGTAGGTGAGTTGTGTTGTGCTATCAGGCTGCCATCCATGCGTGGTCCCCAGCTTTCGTCTACACCATCCTGTGTGCCGCCACTGTTTCCATCAACAAAGCTGAACTCGCCGTTAAGTCCTTGTCCATATACTCGTTGAAACTCTGGCAACACCAGGGGTCTTTCAAATGTTACACCCTGGTTCACACTCACGCCAATTCCTTTTTTGCCTTTGCCCGATTTTGTTGTAATTACAATTACACCGTTGGCAGCTCTCGACCCGTATAACGCCGATGCATTCGCACCTTTCAGCACTGTCATTGTTTCTACATCGTCCGGATTGATCATCGAAGCACCATTACCATAATCAATTTCCTGGTAGCTACGTCCACTTGAACCAGACAGCTCATTGGTGATGGGTACACCATCTATTACAAACAAGGGTTGGTTTTTATTAATGTCGAGCGATTTGTCTCCGCGAATGGTTACTCTTGCAGAGCCACCTACGCCACTGGGCGCGCTCATTACCTGCACACCAGCTACCTTGCCAGCAAGGCCGCTCACAAAATTCGTTTCGCGAGCCTTGTCCATATCAGAGCCCTTTACTTCCTGAACGGCGTAACCCAGCCGCTTGGTTTCTCTTTTTACACCCAATGCCGTTACTACCACTTCACTTAAATTTCTGGAGTCGTCGTCCAACGATACCGAAATGGTGCCGCTGCTCACAGTAACTTCCGTGGCTTTGTATCCAACGCCACTAATCACCAACACATCGCCTGTTTTCGCTTCAATTGAAAATCTTCCCTCCGAGGTAGTATAAGTGCCGCGTGTTGTACCTTTTACGGTAACCGATATGCCCTCCAATGCAGTTTGGTCTTTTGAAGAAGTAACTCTTCCGGTAATAGTTTGCTGAGCAAGAACTAACAAAGGCAGGCAACATAGTGCGAGCAAGGCGAATAGGTATCGCCAGGAATACAGCTTTTGTGTCATAAGCATGGTTTTAGTTGTTAATATTGAGGGCCGGCAAAAGTCTTATTGTGGTGTAAAGCCAAGGTTACAGGTGTTTGAACAAATTGTTAATTGTATATTAATACTAAATATACCAATTTCCTTGAAATGAGAGAAGAGGCAAAAGAAAATAATCAATTCCCTCGTAAATGTTTGCTGCTGCTATAGTTATCCACAGTCACTTACGAAACATCCTTATAGTACTTTCACAAGGTTTTTTACGAAACAAATTCTTGGTTTAATATTTGTAAACATGCGACACAGTGACTTTCGCGCCGTTGTTAGTATGCAGCATGGATAATGTGAGTGGCGTACCAACAACAGAAGCAGAGCCGCCAATTATAGCAGTACCATCCTAATTGTTATTGGTGAAGCACGCACCCAAAGCCTTGCTCAACATCAACAACGGAGATAATACCATTGTGTATTGATCTAAATAAAAATTATTGGCGGATATAAATTTTTATTTAACTTCCTCTTGCTAATCCTGTATCTGATTCCTGTGACCACTACCCCCTCAGCCCATTAACGTTCTAACATAGGAATCATATGAAAACACACCTGCTAACACTGCTTGCTATTGCTCCATTCTTCATGTATGCCCAGCAAACGTATACCTGGGTCGCAGCTTCCGGTTCATGGTCGGTTGCATCTAACTGGTCGCCGCAAAGAACCAGTCCTTCAGCAAACGACATTCTCGAATTTAACTCATCCGCCACCGTTACAGATCTGCCGGCGACTGAAACAATTGGAAAAGTAAAGGTGTATAACAACGCCGTTGTGCTGTTTAATACAGGGACAGCCAGTAATATCAGCATCGGAAGTTCGTCCGTTCCCGCCCCGCATTGTGTTGTAGAAGCCGGGTCGGCATTGAGTTGTACGGGATCAACGGCTATTACTTTCAATATCGGTTCAGGTTATACGGCGCAAATAAATGGCAGCATGCGCTTTGCGGGTGCGGCACATCGTTTAACCGCGGTCTCGGAAAATGCTATTGTATTTTCATGGGGCTCGCAATTTATAGCCGATGCCGATTTTTCGGGAAATGCGTTTGGAAATGCAACTGCCAACAAAAACAGCGTGCTGTTCGAGGGTGGCTCTACTTATATTTACAAAGACGGTGCAAACCCGTTTGCACTTACAGCGCCAGATGCGGTAACCACCTTTACCAATGGCAGCATTTACCGGCACCAGGCTAATGGGGCGGGTCCTTCGTTGGCCGGAAGGGTTTACGGCAACCTGTACATTGAAGGCACAATAAATTTTGCAGGCATAGGCTCATCGCGCAATTGCATCATACAAAATGATTTCAACGTTCTGTCGGGACATTTTTTCTTTAAGCCCAACTCTTTAGGTTCGCCAACAGGTAGCTTTATTATTTACGGCAACTTGTTGATATCGGGCACTGCAGGTATAGAAATAGGAGGTGAGTACATGTCGGGCGCTGTGCAAATGCTAGGAAGCAACCAATCAATAGGTGGAGGTACAGGAAATATTACGCTAAAAAAGCTGTTGCTCAACAATACCAGTACAACGTTGTTAAGCAACCTTTTTGTTTACGACACATTAAACCTGCAGCATGGCAAAATCATAACTTCCCCTACCGCCTTACTAACGCTAACAGATACTGCCTCTGTAAAAAGCTGTACACACAATTACGATAAGCTGCCTTATACTGATATTGGCTGCGACGATGCTTATGTTGAAGGCCCTTTACAAAAAACAGGACTTGCTGGCGGCAGTTTCGCCTTTCCCGTTGGCACCAATGGAAAACTTCGACCGTTAATTTTAAAAAACGCCACCGGCAGCTTTACCGTTTCACATATGCGGGGTGACCCTTCCCTGGAAGTTGGTTCGACAATGGGAAGCGGCATTCACCACATCAGTCATCTTGAATACTGGAATATTAGTAGCGCAGGTACTGCTAAGGTTGAACTTACTTTTTTTGATCCTAACTCGGGCGGCGTAACCAATATGGAGGCGCTGAGAGTGGTGCGTTACAATGGCACTGCCTGGGCAAACCAGGGAGTAAGCGATTTCAGGGGCGCGCCGGGAGCGAATGGTTCTGTAACCAGTGCGTCCATTGCTGAATTTGGCAGCTTTACTTTAGGCGCTTCGTCAGATTATCCTAATAATCCATTACCCCAAAAAATATTTAATTGGGCTGCATCGTACGACGGCTTTAAGGTTAAGCTGGAATGGGAAATTGCAGACATTGATCAATACAAAGGATATTATGTGGAAAAATCGGCAAACGGACAGGGCTTTAAAGACCTGTCGGATTTTATTCCTTCTAAGAACACAAATAAATCATGTTATTATATATATGACTCCAACATAAACGGCGATAAAGGTGAGTACCGTTTAAGAATTATCGGATACGATGGGCAGGTATATTTTTCCAACATACAGACTATTTATTCCCAGCACGATGAGCGTCTGATAGTTTACCCCAATCCTGCAAGGGAAAAAATATTTATAAAAATTCCGGATTCACGCAGCATTTCTGATTGGGTTATTGTCAATGTATCCGGTTCAGTTGTAAAACGGGTGAATATTAAACGCCAAACTACTGTTGTGTTAAACATTCTGAACTTGTTACCGGGGATCTATTTTATTAAATCAACACAATTACCGTCACCCGTAATTGTAAAGTTTATTAAGTTTTAATCAATAATAGCCCCAAAACCAACTGCGATAAAAGGCCTCCTTACGGGAGGCTTTTTTGTTTTTGCCAGTGGGATATTATGCGTATTTATCCGCTACATGTCAATCATTTACCTTATTTTCGGCTGATAGTTGCTGGATATGGACAAAAGAATTGCTTTATTTGGTGAATACCTGCTCAGGCTAACCCCTCCCTCTCAACAAAAACTGGTACAGGCAGATGTGCTTGAAATGCATTGGGCTGGTTCAGAAGCCAATATAGCAGTATCTCTTTCTATTTTCGGCAGCCCTGCCGTATACATTACTGCCTTGCCGGAAAACGAATTGACCCGCTCGGGAATGTCCCAATTGTATAAATATGGCGTTCAAACCAAACTATTGCCCGAAAGGAATACCCGCGTGGGAACTTATTATTACGAAAGCGGGCAGGGTGTGCGTTCGGGAAGGATTATTTACGACAGGGAATACTCAAGCTTTAGCTTTTTAACTGCCGGCAAGCATAACTGGAACGACCTGCTGGAAGGTTGCGACTGGTTCCACTGGAGTGGCATTACGCCTGCACTGAACGAAGGAACCGCTGCCGTGTGCAAAGAAGTATTAAAAGCAGCCAAACAAAAAGAACTTGTTATATCTGCCGACTTTAATTACAGAAGCACTTTATGGAATTATGGTAAACATTGCAGCGAAGTAATGCCCGAACTGCTGGAGTATTGCGATGTGTTATTGGCCGATGTGGATACCGCCAAACTGTATTTTGGCATTGAACCGGATGCTTCGAACCTGGTAGAAAGCACATTCAATCTGCTGAAGCAAAAACTACCGAAGGTGCAACATATTGCTATGACCATGCGCGTGCAGGAAAGCGCCAGCGCTAATCAGTATATTGGATATTTGTGGCACGAGAACAAAATATACACATCCCAGCCTTATTCCATTCAACAAATTGCAGAAAGGATAGGAGCCGGCGATGCTTTTATGGCAGGGCTTATTCATTCGCTCAGCACCCAACAGCCGTTGCAGGATGCTATTGAATTTGCTACAGCCTGTGGTGTGATAAAACACAGCATTACCGGAGATTTTAATGTTGCCCGGAAAGAAGAGATTGCAATGGTAATACAACAGCGGGGTAGTGGCAGAATAATTAGATAGGTGGAAGGTGAGAGGTAGAGGGTAAGGCATAGGGTGTAAGGTATAAGGTGAAAGCACTGACTGCTGATAGCTGATAGCTGACAGCCAAAATTCATAAAATCAATTGCTCATGACTTCAACAGAAATTGCTTCCCTTGTAAAACAAACAGGCTTTATGCCGTTATTTACGCACACGGACCTTACTGTAGCGCAGCAGGTTTTGAAAGCTTCGCACGAAGCAGGTGTGCGCCTGTTTGAATTTACCAACCGCAACAGCAACTCTTTCGATATATTTACCGAACTCAGAAAGTATTGTGACAAGAATTTACCGGGCATGGTATTGGGCATTGGCACCATTAAAAATGCCGCCCAGGCAGAAAAATTTGTTGATGCAGGCGCCGACTTTCTTATTTCGCCATTGATACTGGAAGAAATTCAGAACGTGGCGGTGAAACATAAAAAGTTGTGGATGCCTGGCTGCGCAACGCCCACAGAAATTGGAACAGCCGAAAACTGGGGCATTGAAATTGTAAAAATATTTCCTGCAAAACAGCTTGGCGGACCTGCTTTTATCAAGGCCGTTAGAGCGGTATACCCTTCCATGCAATTTTTAACTACAGGCGGGGTGGAACCAACGCAGGAGGATTTGCATAAATGGTTTGCCGCCGGTACTACAGCTGTGGGCATAGGATCGCAACTATTTCCTCCCGACTGGCTGGCAAACAATCAATACGACCGGGTAACCGGGCAAATCAAAGATATAATACGCTATATACAGGAAGCAAGGAATAAAAAGAATGCATAAGCATATTATAGAATCAACTTTTTACGCTCCTCTTATTGCTGATTTAGACCTTTAGAGCATTTATATAACCATGAAATGAGCCATACACATTCTGCATACCTGAAAGTAATATTTATTTTGGCGAAACGAAGTTCACTGAAAGTAATTCCCTGCCCGTCCGGCAGGCGGGCATGTGGCTAAAATCAAATAGAATGAACACATGAAACACTCATCAACATTACATTCCACGGGTAAGGCGTTTAATATGCCATCATTCGTTTGCTTTATAATATAAACAACAAGCCAATGAAACAATTTCTGGGAGAAGATTTTTTGCTGCAATCCAAAGCAGCGCAGGAACTATACCACGGCTATGCAGCCGGTATGCCCATTATCGATTACCACAATCATTTGCCTCCCGATGAAATTGCAGGCAATAAGCAGTTCAAAAACGTTACAGAAATATGGTTAAAGGGCGATCATTACAAGTGGCGGGCAATGCGCACAAACGGAGTGGATGAAAATAATATTACAGGCAGCGCCGACGATTATACCAAATTCAAAACATGGGCTGCTACTGTACCCTATACCATGCGCAACCCTTTATACCACTGGACGCATCTTGAATTGCAGCGTGCCTTTGGCATTACTGAAATATTAAATGAAGATTCGGCAGAAAGCATTTACCAACAAAGCAATGAGCAATTAAAACACCTTACAACACATGCTTTGCTTAAAAAGTTCAATGTTGAAGTGCTGTGTACCACCGACGATCCTGCCGATTCTCTTGAACATCATATACAGATAGCAAAAAGCGGGTCGGGTATCAGGGCTTATCCTGCCTTCAGGCCCGACAAAGCGATGGCAGTTGAAAATGCCGCAGCATTTAATTTGTATATAGAAAAAATGCAGGCTGCGGCCAACGCTTCCATTGGTTCGTATGCATCGTTGCTGGACGTGCTTAAAAGCCGGCACGACTTTTTTCATGCCAACGGCTGCCGTATTTCTGACCACGGACATGAAACTATGTATGCAGATGATTTTACGACGGCACAGCTTGAAGAAAGTTTTGCCAAGGTAAGAAAAGGAGAAAGCCTTTCCGATAAAGAGATCAGCCGTTTTAAATCTGCCACGCTTCATTTTATTTGCGAATGGAATGCAGAAAAAAACTGGGTGCAGCAATTTCATATAGGTGCATTGCGCAACAATAACAGCCGCCTGCTGAGTAAGCTAGGTGCAGATGCCGGGGTAGACTCTATTGGCGATTGGAGCGTTGCACAACCCATGTCGGCATTTTTTAACCGACTTGATAAAGAGAATAAGCTTGCCAAAACCATTATTTACAACAACAATCCTTCGCACAACGCCGTGTATGCAACTATGATTGGTAATTTCCAGGATGGGAGCGTTGCCGGAAAGTTGCAGTTCGGTTCGGGCTGGTGGTTCCTTGATCAGAAACATGGCATGGAAGACCAGGTAAACACGCTCAGCAACATGGGCTTACTGAGCAGGTTTGTAGGCATGATCACCGATTCGCGAAGCTTCCTTTCCTGGCCACGGCACGAATACTTCAGGAGAATTTTATGCAACCTTATAGGCAATGATATAGAAAATGGTGAGTTGCCTGGCGATATAGCCTGGATAGGCAAAATGGTACAGAACATTTGCTACCACAATGCAAAGCAATATTTTAATTTCTAATAACGATTGTAAAACCCCCTCATGGCAACAAAACTTCCAGATCTTCAACGCTCAGTAACAAACATTCCCGATGGTAAAAATGTAGGAAACTACCGCTGGTATGTTTGCGCTTTGCTCTTTTTTGCAACCACGGTTAATTATCTGGACAGACAGGTACTGAGCTTGCTGAAACCCAGTTTGGAAGAAGAATTTAACTGGAGCGATTCGGACTATGCAAACATTGCAGCCGCATTTCAGTTTACCTATGCCATCGGGCTTCTGTTTGCAGGCCGCATTGTTGACAGGCTGGGAACAAAAAAGGGATACGCCTGGGCAATTATATTATGGTCGATAGGCGCCATTATTCACGCCGAAGCAATACCTATAGGAAAAAGCATGGCTTCTGTTTTAGGCTGGATCGGCATTGCAGCAATACCCGTTTCTGTATTGGGTTTTATATTCGCCAGGGCCGTTTTAGCAATAGGAGAAGCCGGAAACTTTCCGGCAGCCATGAAGGCAACAGCGGAATACTTTCCTAAAAAAGAAAGATCCTTATCGGTGGGTATCTTTAATTCGGGCACAACCATCGGAGCCATACTCGCCCCCCTCACCGTGCCCTGGATAGCCGAAAAATGGAGTTGGCAGGCGGCATTTATCATTATAGGTTTAATTGGATTTTTATGGCTGATTTTCTGGTATTTCTATTACGATAAACCAGAGAAGCAAAAACGACTAAGTGCCGAAGAGTTCGCATACATCAGGAGCGACGCCGACGAGAATCAAATTGCGGAAGAAACAGGTAAAGAAAAAAAAGTGCCGTGGACAAAACTTTTGCAATACAACCAAACCTGGGCGTTTGCTGTTGGAAAATTTTTGACAGACGGTGTATGGTGGTTCTTCCTGTTTTGGCTGCCGGCTTATTTAAAAGATCAATACCATCTCGAATTAACTCAGATGGCCATTCCTCTTGCTGTGTTGTACAGTATGACAATGGTTGGAAGTATTGGAGGCGGCTGGTTCCCGGCTTACTTCATCAAAAAAGGATATTCGGCTTACGATGGACGAATGAAGGCGATGCTTATTATCGCATTTATTCCATTAGTAGTGTTAGCGGCACAACCCCTGGGTTATTTAAGCTATTGGGCACCTGTGTTGCTCATTGGCATAGGAGCATCGGCTCACCAGGCCTGGAGCGCCAATATTTTCACCACTGTTTCCGACATGTTTCCTAAAAAGGCAGTAGCATCTGTAGTAGGCATTGGAGGTATGGCAGGAGGATTGGGGGGTGTATTTATTACCAAAGCAGGCGGCGCTTTGTTTGATCACTATAAGGAGCTGAAACACATCGAAACAGGTTACACTATAATGTTCTCTTTCTGTGCGATCGCTTACCTGATTGCATGGTCCATCATGAAATCGCTGGTGCCGAAGTATAAGCTTATTAAGGATTTGTAGTATAGCTATCATCAGGCAAGCGAACATAAATACGAAAGAAACTACAAGAAGTAAAGTTGGATGTAACAATAATGCTTACATCCGGCTTTTTATTTGGGAGATATGAATGCTGATGAAATAAATCTGCCTTACACCTTCCACCTTATACCCTACACCCTCTACCTCCCGCTAATCCTTTTCCTCAAACCTTATTTCCTGGAGTACTTGCTTTTCTGAGCGGGATTTCATGAAAATGGTGGTGCGGAAGTCGCCGTATTTTGTTTGGAGATTGCCGATGCAGAATTCGGCGCCGCTGTTGGAACCCTTGTGCACAATGCGGAATGTTTTAACGCCGTAAGATTTGAAAAAGTCTTTCAAAATCACTTCGGCCTGACTGCGACTGTAGGCATTGCTTTTATCGTGAAGTGTAATTTCAACCATGTTATCAAAATACCTCGATAACTGGCTGGCATTTCCGGTTTTCATAGCCGACACTACATCCTCAATAGAATAGGTGGTTCTAAAGGAAAGCAACGCTGCAACGCAAAAAACGGGCAGCAATAATTTCGCAAAGCTTTTCATAAAACATAAACTTCAGGCCAACTTACGCCAAAAATGTGCCAGAGTGGTCATATACGATCCAATGTTAATAAATAGCCGTCAGCTATCAGCTTTCAGCCATCAGCGTTCAGCTATCAGATCCAGCACGATGCAGGTTATAAGTTACAGGGGAAAAGGTTTCTTGTTGCTGCCTGCCTCCTGTTTACTTCTGCCTTTTTCCTGGTTCTTGCTTTTTGGTTCTTGGTTCTTGAAATAAAGTACTTTTGCGCCATGAAAAGTAAAAAAGTAATCCTGATCATAATGGACGGATGGGGGCTTGGAAAAGTGAATTCCAGCGACGCCATCCAACACGCAAAAACTCCTTTTGTTAATTCGCTGTACGCAAAATATCCCAACACTACGCTCATTACCTGTGGCGAAGATGTTGGATTGCCGGAAGGTCAAATGGGTAATAGCGAAGTGGGACATCTGAACCTGGGTGCTGGACGCATTGTGTACCAGGAGCTTCAAAGGATCAATGTAGCCATCCGAAACGGGGAACTGGCTCAGAATAAAACCTTGTTGAACGCAATCAAATATGCGAAAGACAATCAAAAGTCGCTGCACCTGCTGGGGCTTGTGAGCGATGGTGGCGTGCACTCTCACATCAACCACCTGAAAGCAATTACAGACATCTGCAAAAGCAACAATCTGCCCGACGTATTTATTCATGCATTCACCGACGGGCGCGATACTGACCCCAAAAGTGGCTTAGGCTTTATTAAAGAATTGCAGGAACACTTAGATCATTCTGCCGGAACCATTGCCACTGTTACAGGACGTTACTACGCAATGGACAGGGATAAACGTTGGGAAAGAGTGAAACTGGCTTATGATGCGTTGGTAAATGGCATCGGCGAAGCATCAGACAATGTTATTGCTTCTATTGAAAAATCGTATGCGGCCAATGTAACCGATGAGTTTATTAAGCCCATTATCAATACCAAAGCAATGCCGGGCAAAGGACAAATAAAAGAAGGTGATGCTGTTATCTGTTTTAATTTCAGAACTGACCGCTGCCGCGAAATAACCGAAGTATTGTCGCAGACCAATATGCCGGATTTCGGAATGCATACTTTGCCTCTGCACTACACTACCATGACGGAGTATGATAAAACCTTCCGGGATGTTTTTGTAATTTTTGAAAATGATAATCTTACCCGCACACTTGGCGAAGTGATTGAAGCCAATGGTTTGAAGCAGATAAGGATTGCGGAAACAGAAAAATATCCTCATGTAACCTTCTTTTTCAGCGGAGGAAGAGAAACTCCTTTTGAAGGGGAGAAGAGGATTATGGCACCTTCGCCTAAAGTAGCCACCTACGACCTGAAGCCGGAAATGAGCGCCAACGAATTGACAGACCTGCTGCTGCCTGAAATCAATAATCAAACGGCTGATTTCATTTGCCTGAACTATGCCAACGCCGATATGGTGGGGCATACAGGTGTATGGGATGCAGTGGTAAAAGCTGTTGAAACGGTAGACCAGTGTGTTGAAAAAGTAGTGACTGCAGGTCTTAAAAATGATTATACCATTTTCCTCACTGCCGATCATGGCAATGCCGATTATATTGTTAATGAAGATGGCACACCTAATACAGCGCACACACTCAATCCTGTACCATTTTTTGTAATCGACAATAACTGGAAGGGAAAGGTTAACGCCGGCAAACTGGGAGATATAGCACCCACCATCCTTACCATGATGGGCCTGCCCATACCTGCTGAAATGACCGGAGAAGTACTTATTGGTGAGTGAGTTGATTGGGTAATTTGCTAAGTGAGTCATTGGGTTAAATGGCTGACAAAACAAGACGCTCAACCATTTAACCCAATTACCCTATTCAACCTGCTTAACTTATTTAACCAATCCCCAACCGGATTTTCCACATACAAACCAGTGAAAACCCCGGATTTTACTCATCCTAAGTCAATTTTTTTACCCGGCGGGCAGCACTTTGTATCAAAAAATTGTCTAAATTACGTGAAATCAACCTTGATTTCATGACAGAAGAAGCTATGCTTAAAGGCTGTATCCGTAATAATGCGGCAGCACAACAGGAACTATACTACAGGTATAGTCCAAAAATGTTGTCTGTTTGTTACAGGTACGCTAAGAGCCGTGAGGATGCTGAAGACATGCTGCAGGAAGGCTTCATTAAGATCTTTACACAAATAGCGCAATTTCAGAACCGCGGTGCTTTGGAAGGATGGATCAGGAAAATCATTGTGCATACCTGCATTAATAACCTGAAGAAGAATAAGAAGTTTGCGGAAAGTGTAGACCTGATACATGCATCGGGTGTGCATATCCGTGAGGAGAGTAGTCCTTCTATTGTACAGGCAAAACAGGTAGTTGAATGCATACGGATGCTTCCTATCGGTTACAGAACGGTACTGAACCTGTATGCTGTAGAAGGTTATTCGCACAGGGAAATTGCAGTAATGCTGGACATTGAAGAAAGCACCAGCAGATCGCAGTACACGAGAGCAAAGGCAATGCTTGAAGACATTTTGCTGAAGAAGAACCTTTTGCCGGCACACAGCGCTAAGCTTGAATTACTGGCTGTGCATCCTTGACCAAAACCAGAACAACCATATTGAAAGAGTTTCGCTGACCTCTTTATACGGATACACCAAGGAACTGACTATGGAGAGAAATATTTACATGGACGATGAGTTTGAAAAATTCCTGAAGGAAAAGGCCGATCAATATAAACTTTACCCATCGGATAAAGCCTGGACGAATATACAACGATCTCTTCGTCCCAAAAAAAAATGGCCTTACATCACTCTTACATTACTGCTGTTACTAGGTACATCTGTTATAGTAGACCATCGCAATTTTAATATCATTAGCCGTGGTTATTCGCCAGCAACCCCCAAAATTGCAACATTGTCTGATTCTGATAAATCAGAATCCCCTCAACTACACTCGGACAACCACCAGTTAGCTCAACGTCAGGCTATAGTCATACCGGGTATTCAAATGCATGCATTTACCACAGTAACCAATGCCCGGCCTGCGGCAAACAAAGTACCTGTATTGCAATTAACAGCAAACAGTGAGCCCGTTGCTCTTTCCAATACAACTTCTTTAGACGAAATTAACGGCAGTGCTGTTACGGCGACGCCCGTTGAAAAGTCTTCGCTAACCAAACCCAATGCTGTCAATAACAATCCAAAATTCCTGATTGTTGAAAACAAGGAAGAGCCGGAAACAACCAATATTAAAAAAGTATTGTGGGGTGGAGAGGTTTTTAAAAAGTCGAAACTGAGCTGGCAATTATCATTCTCTCCCACTATCAGCTACAGAAAGCTCACCAGCGGCATCCAGGATATTACAGAAGTTTTCAGAGGAATACCCAACAGTCTTGATCAACAGTCAACTACCGTAAATAACTCAGTAACACAAAAACCCGCTATTGGTGCCGAAGCCGGCGTAGCACTTACTTACAAACTCACCAATAACTTTTTGCTGAAAGCCGGGCTGCAGCTAAATTATTCTCGCTACCAGTTAAAGGCCTTACCTATTAAACAGGAACGCGCCACGCTGGCTGTTGTTGGAAGTGATTCTATAACAGTTCCTTCATCGCTGATGAACTATGGCGGCAGAGGTGCCTCATGGTTTAACAATGAGTATTACCAGTTATCGATGCCTGTTGGTTTTGAATGGGGCGTGCTGGGCAATTCAACTTTTAAATGGAATATTGCAGCCAGTGCTCAACCGGTATATAATTTTTCTAATAACGTATACCTGCTCTCTACCGACTTTAAAAACTACGCGCAGGATCCTTCTTTGGTTCGTCGCTGGAACATTAACGCAGGCGTTGAAACCTTTGTATCATATAACATGGGATCGTTTAAAATGCAAGCGGGTCCGCAACTTCGCTACCAACTTTTCTCCAGCTTTAAAAACCAGTATCCCATCAAGGAATACATGGTTGATTTCGGATTTAAAATTGGTGTAACCAAAACGATCCGTTAATTATTGCGTTGAAAACAATACAATAAACATTTATAAGTTTATGCTTGTATATCCCTGCAAAAATGTGCAGGTTACTTATTTTTATTGTATGAGCAAGTTTCACTTTGTAATTGTATTCCTTTTTATAGCGTTGGCTGGTTGTAACAATACCGATGAATCCAACGAAAGCGGATCGGACAATACGTCGAAACAATATTACCCTATAGCCAGTTATATAGAAAGCCAGCTTAACTATCTTGACTCTGTACCGCTTGCTATTATGCACTATACCACCATTAATAATGTTACCGATACTTCGATAACAGAGAAAAAAGACTTCCGCAATAGTGTAGGGGGGGCATTTATTCAATCGGATATCAGCGGTGCTGAACAGAAAAAAAAGTATGATGAAACCTCTTTTATCGATGCAACATTAGGCGTAATTACCCTGACCTATACACCGCGTAAGAACGAAAATAACCTGCCTGTAAGAAAAATAGATGTATTGCTCAACCAGGAAAACTCCACCATCAAAACAATATATATAGAAAAGATATTGAGCAGCGGCGACAGCACGGTGCTAAAAAAAATGTTATGGAAAGCAAATAAAAGCTGCCAGGTAACCTCCATTATCGAAAAAAACAACCAGCCTGCCAGCACCATCCAGGAGAGATTTGTGTGGGACGAGACCTTTTAAGAAATCTCTGGAATTATTTGTATCCCTATTGTGTGGCAGATTGAGCTAATTTTGCAGCGATATTATGACGTCTGCAGCATTCCAGGAAATAGTGCATACCATTCCCGTGCATCCGGGTATATACAAATACTTCAATTCAAAGAATGAGTTGTTGTATGTTGGCAAGGCAAAGAACCTCAAAAAAAGAGTGAGTTCTTATTTCAATAAAAACTTAGCCAACTACAAAACGCACGAGCTTGTTCAACGCATCGACCATATTGAATTTACGATTGTGGATTCTGAACAGGATGCGTTTTTATTGGAGAATTCGCTTATCAAGCAATTTCAACCCAAATACAATATTGATCTTAAAGACGATAAAAGCTACCCGTTCCTTGTCATCAAAAAAGAGCATTTTCCCCGTATTTTTTTAACGCGCAGTAAAATAGCCGACGGGTCGGAATACCTGGGACCTTATACTTCTGTAGGCAAAGTGCGGGAACTGCTGAATTTTATAAGGCAAAACATTCCTATCCGCACCTGCAAGCTCAATTTAACTCCGGGCAATATTGAAAAGAAAAAGTTTAAAGTGTGCCTTGAATATCATCTTGGTAATTGCAAAGGTCCTTGCGAAGGACTGCAAACGGAAGAAGATTACAGAACGGGATTGCAACAAATAAAAAACCTGCTGAAAGGGAATTTGTCGCCGGTTATCAGCCAGTTTAAAGAAGAGATGAAAACATTTGCCGGCAATCTGGAATTTGAAAAAGCCGAATTTCTCCGCAAAAAAATAGAGCATCTGCAGGCGTATAAAGCCAAGTCGACTATTGTGAACGACCGGTTAGGCACTCTCGATGTATTTTCAATTTTACAGGAAGGAAATATTGCTTATGTAAATTACCTGATGGTTGAAAATGGCACCATTGTTCAAACACAAACCATCACGCTGGAAAAGAAGCTGGAAGAAACCGAGGCAGAAATACTGGCATTTGCGGTGGCGCAATTGAGAGATGTGTTCAATAGTGTTTCCAACGAAATTATTGTGCCGATAGAGATTGAGTTTCCGCAGCAGGGAGTTGAGATCACGGTTCCCAAAGGCGGAGACAAAAAGAAATTGCTTGATCTGTCTCAGAAAAATGTGAATTATTTCCAGGAGGAGCTCAAAAAAAGAAAGATGCTGAAGCTGGAAGGTAAAACAGACATAGAAAAAAAAGAATTGCTGCAGCAACTGCAAAACGACCTGAAGCTCCCGGCGCTTCCGGTGCATATTGAATGTTTCGACAACTCCAACTTCCAGGGGAGCTTTCCTGTTTCTGCAATGGTTTGTTTTAAAATGGGCGTTCCCAGCAAAAAAGACTACAGGCATTTCAACGTAAAAACGGTTGAGGGCATTAACGACTTTGCCACAATGAAGGAGGCGGTATACAGGAGGTATAAAAGGCTTAGTGCAGAAAATGAACCGTTGCCTCAATTGGTAGTGATAGATGGAGGAAAGGGACAATTGGGCGCTGCACTGGAAGCAATTGATGAACTGGAGCTGAATGGTAAAATGACCTTGATTGGATTGGCAAAAAATGAAGAAGAAGTATTTTTCAGTGGCGATCAGCAATCGCTTAAGCTGGCCTGGGATAGTGACAGTTTGAAACTCCTAAGAAAAATACGAGATGAGGTGCACAGGTTTGGCATTACTTTCCATAGGAAGAAACGGAGCCAGGGTACTTTTAAAAATGAGCTGGAAGAAATTGAAGGCATAGGAAAATCAACAGCCGATACGTTGTTGAAAACTTTTAGATCGGTAAAAAACATTAAAGAAAAACAAGTAGAAGAGCTAGCGGAAGTAATAGGAAAAGCCAAAGCAGAACTGGTTTACCAGTATTTTCAAAAACAGTTGGCCACAGGTACAAACTAACGTTAATTACAAACCATTGTGGCAGTTAGCATTTTTAAAATGCGGTCTTAACTCCCTGACTACTAAATAAAAAAGGGGCCAGGATGAAAATCCAGCCCCGTTTTTAAAATCCAATATCCTATGAAAAACCGGGGTAAAGATAATATAGCGGCGGGAGATTGCAATACCTAAATGTGGGTATTTTTACGTATGAGCTTAGTAGGGTTACCAATACTCTAAAAGCGAAAGGGACCAATGTTTAACCATTGATCCCTTTCAAGATTTTTTTCTGTTCAGATGCTTAGTACGACCACAAATCCTGCTCGTAATTGAAAATCCTGTCTTTAATATTTTCTCCTTCCAGCAATCTTAAAATATCGTCTTTCACGTAAGATTTAAGAAACTGATCGTAAGGATTATCTAAAGTAGATTTGATAATATAGCTACCAAAGAAACGGCTTTCGAACAACTCTTCCCAGCTCATACGGGCACCAAAGTTTTTGCCATTGTATACCTCGTATTTTGCAAGCGCCGGGCGCATATCGGGATAGTATATCCAGAAGATAGGCGAAGAACCGAGCTCTTTACCGGTAACTTTATCGAAATAGGTTTTAACCGGTGCAATACCCAAAATTCTTACAAACATTCTGGAAGACTCCTTATCGAACACCCACTCTTCCTTCAGCCTGAATTTGGTAATGTCATCCATATTAAATTCCTCACACACCCTTTCTTGTTTCATGATTCCTTTAGAAAGATCAGGATCTTTCTCCCTATCGGGCACCATAATAGTGTCGCATCCACCAGCCAACTTCGCTCCGATCTGCTCCAGCGTCATAGGAGTTGTGAACCTATCATCGATTGAGGCATCGAAGGCGGTAACCTCACCGCTTTTAATAGTATTCAGCAGGATCGCGATGAAACGCTGGTTACCATTATCTTCTTCGGCGCTGTAGCGGAAGGGCAGGTTCATTTTCTCGCGGATGTCTATTTCTCTCCACACTTTTTCCCTGTAAATGGCATCGTCTTCACGAATATGCTCATAGTTAAGCGGCGTGCGGTCTTTTACAAGATTCTTTTCTATCGCGTTGTCGTTGCGAAGCGACTTCCTGATGGTATCCATTTTAAGCGGATCCTGCTTGGGAGCAGTCACCACCATGGTATCCTGCTTGTTGGCAGCCAGGTTGGCGTCAGCAACATTTGCCTCCGTTTTTTTAGTGCTTGCTTTCTTTTTCGCGGTAGTAGATTTTCTTGTTGTCTTTTTCCGGGTTTGCGCATCAACAGTGTTGATTGCGAAGCCGAAAGCCACCGCCAGCAAAGCATATTTCGCAAATTTCCATTTCATGTCAAAAGTGTTATAGTCAGTTAAATTAAACGCTGCCTTGTAATGTTTATTATCTCAGGATAAACGACATTGGTTTTAAGGTGATAACACGACCATCGGGTCCCTTCGCCTTAATATTGTCGATATAAACGCCTCTTCCGGGTTTCAGGTTATTTACTAAAGTTTGCGCGGCACCAGTCCAAACTGCACCGTTATTTGAAACAGGATTGTAATCCGCCGCACTCAGGTCAGCGATTGAATAGCTTACTACAGAATAGTTAGCTTCAAACTCTGAGTTTTG
The DNA here is from genome assembly GCA_051958655.1 of Agriterribacter sp. Taxonomy (GTDB): domain Bacteria; phylum Bacteroidota; class Bacteroidia; order Chitinophagales; family Chitinophagaceae; genus Agriterribacter. The sequence goes on from JBQCFW010000112.1 coordinate 23,527, forward strand.
CAACACTGCTCTTACGCCACCCATCGCTTTAAATTGAGCTGTTGGAACCTGTCCGCCTTCAAAGGTACCCACCATGCCTGTAGCAGGAGGCAAATATTTTACACGGAAAGATACTTTACCGGCAGATTTGCCATCTACCCGCACATCGATGTCGGCAGTTCCCGGAGTAGAAGGAGAAGCAGTATATTTGCTTCCACTGCCTTTAGTTATACTTCCATTATTTGATACTGCACTTACCTTTTCACTACCTGCACCAGCTGTGATAGTCAGAGGGTTGGGTACACCAACATACAGCACATTCATTTTATCAGCCATTACCGCTACGCCTGAGGGTTGACCTACGGTGTATTCAAATACTTTACTAATTACTTTTTCCTCTCCAGTAGACGGATCAGGATATTTAACGTCAACTTTTACGCTATGTCCGCCAGAACCACCCGCAGGCATTTTGATATCCGCTACACCATTTTCGCCTACAGTGGCAGGCGCACCATTAACAAAAACCTGAGGCTTAACGCTGGCGTTGAATGCGCCTAAACCTGCCTTAAGCTCCAGTTGTTCGCCGGGCATCAGGTAAGTTGAATTAGCACTGATCATGGGTTCAAACTTGTCGTAAATGATTTTTACATCGCCGATCTTTTTGAAGCAAAAAGTAGCAATTTTATTTTCAGTGTTCTTTACGTCATTTTGAAACTTGCTCAGAATCGTAAGTGCAGCAATTGTTGGAGTCATGTGAAAATACGCCTGTGTCCAAGACTGGTCTTGTTTACCAGTAGCGGATTGAGGTTGCTCCACGTTAATTGGCAGGTTATTCTGAAACTCTTTTGTAATATCTGGGTCGATTGATAATACATCTTTTTTATACTGCTCCAAGGCTGCACGAAGTTTTTCACCTTCTCCCTGAGTATCCATTAAACGAGTAGCAGCATCAAGATTATCGATACCTGCACCGGTTTCTTCGTTGTATTTGGCTTCTTCTTTTAGCTTGGTTTTTAATCCATCAATGTAAGAAGCAATTTTAGCGGAAAGATCTTTCACCTGGTCTGCTTTAGGTTTCCAGATGGCGGCCTTTTCACGAGTTTTAGGATCATCGAGACTAGCAGTAAAATTTTTATAAATATCGGCAGTTGACGCTGAAAGCGTAGCATTAGACTTTGCCAGGCTGTTATCAACTGTTTTAAAGGCATTGATGATTTCGGCAGATACGTTCAGTGCCAGCAATGCTGTAAGCACCAAATACATCATGTTGATCATCTTCTGCCGTGGCTCTTTAGGTAGTGCCATGATTTCTTAGGATTTAATATAGTTATACGATCAAGGGTTAATTACACAAGCGGATTGAAAACTCTCTCCACCGAATTTTGTTATTGACTATCTGCCCTGCATTGCAGCCAGCATGTTGCCATACACGTTATTCAGGCTGCCCAGGTTTTTAGCCAGCAAGCCAATTTGCTCCTGCGCTTTTTTAGCATCTTCTACGCTGCCCTGCATGCTTTGCGAAGCCTGTACCAGGTTGCTGTAAAAGCCATTCATAGCTTTCAGGTGATTATTGGTATCCTGTAATTCCAGTTCGTAAACTGTATTTAAAGACGATAAGTTTTTAGTAAGCGTTTGTACCTGGTTGTGGAACTGCTTGCTGGTTTCAGCAGCATCGTTAAAGCTTTTAGCAGTGCTTGCAGCACCAGCGTAAGCATCTTTCACCTGTACCAGGGCCTGTGTAGCTTCCTTGGATTTTTGAGTATAGTCGGCAGTAGCAGAGGTAATATCTGCTATGTTTGACATTTTTTCTACAGTAAGACCAAGTTTGCTGAAGTTTTCGCCTAAACGTTGCAGGTTGGCAGGGTTAATGGCTGCATCCTGTAACATTTTGTCCATAGAGGCCAACGCAGGATTTCCACCGGAAACACCAACGCCACCTTTAAGAGATTCCGCGATCTCTTTCATTTCACCACCGGGAGGAGGTAAGAACGCGTAGATTAAGAAGATCACCGCCTCGGTCAACAGACCTACAGTGAGCATGATATCGGCGAATGACTTGTGAAGGATTTTAGCCCATGCGCCAAAGATAACGACTGCTGCGCCCACGCACACTAATACGTTAACGAGTCTTTCGGTGGATTTGTTTGTGCCTGCCATAAAGAAGAGAGTTTTTTGTTTTTTTAGATAGGGTTTTTCTGTTTTTAGATTTCAAAAGGTAATGATCATGCCATGTCAAGCATTGTACACTTCACAAAGCATAATTAGTTTCAGGTATACTGTTAATTATTTTACTTGATACGCCAATCAACAACCATTGGGTAGAGTACACTAACTATTACTATTTAGTGCGTTTGCCCGATGGCGGAAGATCAATCACACAACGGAAGCCGATGTAGGATTTTGCTGTATCCTGGTATTCGTAAGCGCGAGTGCTGGTTTGAAGAAAATAACCAACATCTTTCCAGCTGCCGCCGCGTAATACTTTACGTTTCATACGGGGAGGGTCACTGTCTTTTGCATTCCAGCGAATATCCGGATTCATATCGTGCTGAAAGTTGTAAGCGCCTTCGTAGTAGAAAGAGGAAGTCCATTCAGCAACATTGCCTGCCATATTATATAAACCAAAGTCGTTGGGCCAGTAAGCGTCGGCACGTACAGGATATAAACCGCCATCTTCAGCATAGTTACCACGACCGGGCTTAAAGTTGGCCAGCAAACATCCTTTCTTGTTTCTCAGGTAATAGCCACCCCAGGGGTAAGGAGCCTGCGAACGTCCGCCACGGGCAGCATATTCCCATTCTGCTTCTGTAGGTAATCTGAAATCTGATTCCTGCGCTCTTTTCTGAGATTCAAGAAAACTGTTGAGGTATTTTGTTCTCCATTCGCAGAAGGCCACAGCCTGTTTCCAGTTAACACCTACTACAGGATAGTTGCCAAATGCAGGGTGAGAGAAATATCTTTTAGACATTGGTTCGTTGTAAGAGTAAGAGAAATCTCTGATCCAAACCAGTGTATCGGGGTAAACAGGAACTTCTTTTTTATCGATGAAAGCAGAGCGGGGCTGGTTGGCATTTGCTTTCTGAGCCGCATCTCTGTACCGGAAAGTTTCTGAATGATAAATATATTTCGCAGCGTCCATTTCCTTTTTACCAAAAATGCGGTTATCGGGCGAAACGATCATTGCATCCAGTTGTTCCATTGTTTTAGGATCGTTCCATTTAATGGTCTGGATCTTTTTCCAATCGAGGCTGTTGCCATCTTTTGCCTTATAACCCAGTTTATCGCCGGCTATAGAGTCGCGCACCCAGTTTACAAACTGCCGGTATTCATTATTGGTAATTTCTGTGGCATCCATCCAGAAACCGCTGATGGTAATTTGCCTGTTGCGTGCAGTAAACGCGTAGTTAATGTCCTCATCGCTGGGTCCCATGTGAAAAGTACCTTGCGGCACATACACCATGCCCGGAGGTTTGGGAAGTGTATACTTTCCTCCTGGTGCTACTCCGTGTAGCTGACCATCCTTAGGTAAGCCGCCCTTAGAGGACTTCGACTTGCCGCAACTGGCAAACACAAGAGCCAGCGACGCACCTACAACGACGTTGATAAAGAGGCTTTTCATTTTCATACAAATAGCTTAAAGGGTATATGGACAAATATAGATGAAATATTTATTTAAATTTTCTGGACAAATAATATTATATATTTTTTAGCGTCCCGGATAAAAATCCACGTAAACACAGGTATTATAAACGGTAGCCAGCCTAAGTTATTGTGCTTTTCTCTGTTTAACTTTTCGTCTCCTGATCAATCAGTTGCATTAATTCTGCAGTGTTTTGTACCGGTTTTTTGCACGAATAATCGCGGCATAAATAGATATTGGTTTGCTGCGCCACATAGCGGTTAGTAAGCAATGGGAAGGTTTCGTTATCGCCGGGGGAGGCCTGGATTATTCTGTCAGGCACATAACGGTTAAGCACATCTGAAAGAATATCTTTATATCTGTCTCCTACAATCGCTATTTCGTTTTTTCCATAATACATTCCCAACAGTACCGTTGCCCACATTCCAAAAGAGGTGGGATACCTGCTAACAACATCGGTAAGCGCCTCCATCATTTGGCCTGCCTTCTCTTTCCAGTGGCTGTTATCAAAAATCAACGAGAGGTATAACAAATTCCAAGCCATTGTTGCATTTCCCGAAGGGGTAGCTCCATCGTATATTTCCTTTATACGAATGATCACATCCTGCTGGTTGCGATGTGTGTAAAAAAACAAACCCGATTCTTCATCTTCAAAATGAGTCAATACATGACTTGTCAACTCTTTCGCCTTTAACAAATATTCAATATCACCGGTAACCTCCTGCAGGTGAATCAACGCCTGGATGAGATAAGCATAATCGTCAAGAAAAGCCGGGTTAGACGCAACGCCATTCTTATAACCATGTTTCCATTCGCTGTTACCTTCGTCGAAAAACTTTTTAAGTAAAAAGTCCATGTTTCGTATAGCCAGGCTCCTGTATCGTTCTTCGCCAAAGGCTGCATAGGCTTTGCTGCAGGCGGTGTTCATCAATGCGTTCCAGCCCAGCAATATTTTGTCATCGAGCAACGGCGGAATCCGTTTACTTCTCTCTCTTAACAATATAGCAATACCCCTGTCTAAAACTTCTTTTACAACCGCATGGTTCAGCCCGTGTTGAGCGGCAAAAACATCCAAAGGTTGCATCACTCTTAATATATTCTGCTCTTCCCAATTGCCATGCTCGGTTATATCATAATAATCGCAAAACAAGACCGAGTCTTTCCCTAACAATTCATCCACTTCTTTTTTACTCCATACATAATACTTTCCTTCTACGCCTTCGCTATCTGCATCCAGCGCGGAAAAAAAACCGCCTTCGCTGCTCATTAAATCGCGCTCAATGAAATCCACAGTTTGGGAAACTGTTTTCGCATATAGGTGATCGTGAGTTACCTGCCAGGCTTCGCTTATTACAGAAACCAGCAACGCATTGTCGTAAAGCATTTTTTCGAAGTGCGGCACCAGCCATTCCCCGTCTGTTGAATACCTCGCAAAACCTCCACCCAGTTGGTCGTAAATACCACCGCTGATCATGCTGTTAAGACTCAGTACGGCTTGATGAAGCGCTTCGTCATTTTTCGAATAATGAAAATACCGTAAGAGGAACTGTATAGTAAATGTTTGAGGAAACTTAGGGGCTGCCCCAAAACCACCCAGCACTTTATCGGCCGCAGCCATTGCATTTTGAAACGCCGAATCAATATGCGCTTTTGTTATACCATGCTCGCTGTGCTTTGCAATGCCGAAGCTGCCGGATTGTATGATTTGCGAGGTTAGATTTTCAGCCTGGGTTTCTAACTGTTCCCGTTTTTCATGAAACGCATTTATCACTCCCTGTAAAACCTGCATCCACGAAGGGCGATTAAATGCAGGAACGGGCGGATAATAGGTGCCGCCGTAAAAGGGCTTTTTTTGTGGTGTAAGAAATACGTTCAGCGGCCATCCGCCGCTGCCAGTCATGGTTTGCACCGCGCTCATATAAATATGATCAAGATCGGGTCTTTCTTCGCGGTCAATTTTGATGTTCACGAAATGTTCGTTCATCATGGCTGCTGTTTCCTCATCCTCAAAGCTTTCTTTTTCCATTACGTGGCACCAATGGCAGGCAGCATAACCGATACTGACGAGTATAGGCTTGTCTTCTTCGATTGCTTTTTTGAGGGCCGCATCTCCCCACGGATACCAGTTTACAGGATTGTGTGCGTGTTGTAAAAGGTAAGGACTTGTTTCGCCGATAAGGTGATTGGAATGTTCAGCCATTCAGCGAAGTTCGGAGATATTTACTTTTTGTGAGCGTTGAAATATTTTTCAAGCGCTGCTACCATTGAAGGGGTTTCGGGTGCAGGCGCTTTGATGTGCAGTGTAAGCCCTGCTTCTTCTACGGCTTTGGATGTATTGCTTCCAAATGCCCCTATTTTGGTACCGTTCTGCTTGTAACGTGGAAAATTTTCCAATAAGCTTTTTACACCGCTGGGTGTAAAAAAACAGATGACATCGTATTCAGATTTGGTAAGCAGATCCTTTACATCATTACTAATGGTTTTGTACATAAACGGAGTTACAAACTCGCATTTATTTGTTTTGAGCCAGTTAATGATGTCGTTGTCCTGCTGGTTTTCGGAACAGGGATACATGAACTTTTCGTTCTCCTTATGTTTGTTGATCACATCAAACAAACTTTTGTTAGTACCATCTGCGCCGTAAAAAACCTTGCGTTTTCTGTATAAGATGAATTTCTGGAGATAGAGCGCTACCGCTTCTGTAATACAGAAATATTTTGTGTCTTGCGATACCGAAACTTTTAATTCTTCGCAGGTGCGAAAAAAGTGATCAATTGCGTGCCGGCTTGTAAATATAACGGCACTATATTGGGCGATGTCTATCTTTTGTTTCCGGAAATCTTTGGCGGGAATGCCTTCTAAACGGATAAATGGAAAAAAATCAAGTTCCACACTGTGCTTTTTCGCTAATTCAAAGTAGGGTGATTTATCCGAATCCGGGCGCGGTTGGGTAATCAGAACTTTGGGAGTGGATGAGGTACTTACGCTGGTTCCTGCCATTTTATCCGATTTTTCTATATGTTTATCTTTATTTGGCAACGGTTTTGCAAAGTTACAAACTTCTTTCAAACAAATGCAACAAGCTCTTGTAAATCACCAAAACAGGGATAATTTCAAAACCGCAAACATATAAAAACAAATGCAACCCACTAATTTTTAATTCGTTACGTAAACTTGTAAACGAAAGTATAAACCTGTATACCAGTAGAAAAATAAGGAGTACAATAGACACTGTAAACGCAATTTGCTGAAGCTGGGGGCTTGAAAAAGCCAATATTAGTATGATGGGAATCAGTAAAACTGCCAGTACCTTGTTAATAAGAAATACTATAAATATATAGCCATTGGCCGCGTCTTCTTCGCCAAACATCCAGCCTGTTATTCTAAGAATAAAGTATTTGCCTGTGTACAAAACTGCTATCACCAAAAAGCAGATCAAGAACAAAAGCCAGGGCTGCGCAACTTGCCCTTTAAGGTACAGCACCAACAAATAGGAAAACAAGGCAGCACTGCACACGAAAAAAATATTGAACAACAGGGTTGTCATGCCCGCCTGTTGCAACTGGTCTCTTATCTGTTTTTGCCGGAAGGGCGACCTCCAAAACAGACCAAATACATCGTCGAAGTATTTAGGAAACCCTACTCTTAAAATGCCTAAAAAGAAAAGCAATCCACAGATGATATAAAACAATCCATCTTTTACAGCGGGAGCATATCGCTGCGATGGCATGCTAACGGTGCCTGAACCGGTGGCCAACCAGGGATGGGCTGCGATATAATTGGATACAAAACTGCCGTAAGCATCTTTTGGCGAAAGTTTGGGCAGCGTGTCCTTAACAGCGGGCTGACTGGCTGAATCTGTAGCCACAATAGAATGCTCAGAAGCGACGACAGGCTTTTTGACGGTGTCGGCAGTAACCCGTTTTACAACTACAGGTGCTTTCTTTGCCGGCGGAGCGGGGCGTGTAGAATCGGTAGCAGCCGGAACCTGAAGTACAGGCTTTTGCTGGTTCAAAGAATCGTTTTGCGCAAATCCTGCATAAGCGCATCCCAGCACGAACAACAATGTGAAAACGATCCTTATCAAAGCCTTCGGTTTTTGTAACTGCAAAAATATCTGAATCATACTACTCCTTCCAAATGCTTCATCATTAAAACAAACTCACTAATCCAAAATGTATTTTAGCCTGGCGGAAATTCAGTGGTACATCGTCGCGCTTACCAACAGCATAACTGAGGTTAAAAATGCCAGCCTTTGTTTCAAATGCCATTCCTAATCCCATCCCTATATAGTTTCGTATTTTCTGGTTTAGTTCTCCGTACGATTTATTGCCCGCCAGTCCGGCATCTGCAAATCCGAAAAAGTATGAGTTCAACCCTATGAAAAAACGATACTCCGCAGTAAGCACACCATACCGGTCTGTATAAATGCTTTCTTCGTCAAAACCCCGCAACAACTTGTAGCCACCAATCTGGAACATTTCGTTGCGAAACACATTGGGTGTAAACAGCCACCCGCCATTTAACGCAGCTTTGAGCACAGACTGCTTGCCTGTTTTGAAATAATGGGCCCCGGAAAAATACAGGCGCAGTACATAGGTTTTAAGATCGAGCGTATCATATAACGATGCATAATCAAAATCGTTGCCCGACGCGTCTTTTTTTAAATTGATAATGGCTGTATTGGGCTTTATTTTACGAATACCTGCACTGGCGGTAACCGAAAAGTCGTTTCCCCGGCGGGGGTTGAAACGGTAGTCGGTATTGTTGAACCGATAATTCAATCCCAGGTTGGTAGTGCTCACATCAATATAAGAAGGCAGCTTTTTAGATGATTTTACCAGCGCCGTGTCGATACCCGCCGGCAATACATTGGTAAAAAGTGTTTGAATGAACACTTTGCCATTTTGCCTGCCGGATGAAAGGTATTGCACCCCAAACTGCGCATTGAGGTTCAGAAAAGAACTGTCTTTTTTCAGCAGGTCAAAATTAAAGTCGATGCCAAAAGGAGTATTAAAGATGTAGGGCTGTTCGTACAACAAATGCAATCGTGGAGATTTAATCTGTATCTGTTGCCAGTTTACGCCAATGGACTCGCCCCCACCCAATGCATTTTTCAGGTTAATATTGGCTTCTCCCGTAAGCTGCAGCTTGGTTCTGCCAGGTTCGTTGGTAGCAGGAAGAAAACCCACCAGCACATCTGCCTGGCTGCTTTTTTTAGGATCGATGTACAGGTTAAGCACCGATCCTGTACCTGCCATTGTAATATCCCAGGCTTTTGTTTCACGCAGGTAAGGTAATTCCAGCAATCGCTGACTAACGGCATTCAGCTTGTCTTTTCTGTAAGGCGAACCATTCTCAACCCCTAAATATCGCTGCAAAAAATAATTGGAAATTTTTGCTTTTCCATACACGCGTATGCTGTCAATTTTGTAGGCTGGTCCCTTATCAGTTGTAAGTCGGGTATAAATTTTTTCGTCAACAATGGTTAAGCTGTCTAAACTCACACGTGCAAACGGGTATCCGTTGTTTTCGTAATAATTGATCATGCGGTTTTGCCAGTATTGCAGCTTTGCAAAATCAACTTCTCCTTTTCGCATTATCTTATCATTCCAGCCAATGGCCGACAGCATTTTTTTGTCGGCACTATCTGTATTAAATCCTTCCCATTTATACAGTTGGCCTATATACAGCCAGGCATTTGCCGAAAGAGAATCATAATGCACGCTATCTACAGAAGCAGTGATATAACCCTTTGGCTGAAGATATTTTGGTATTTCCTCTACATACTGGCGGCAGGCTTGCTGGTTGCTGAACTCACTTTGCAAACCCAACGTTTGCGGAAGGAAGGCGGTATCTTTGTCTGCAACAATGTATTGCAGCCTGTATTTTTGCTGTGCTTTTGCCAAACCGGAAAGCATCAGGCAAAACAATATTCCTGTAAAGCAGCGTAGCCAGCTCATTGTAAACAAATCTAAAAGCATAAATCGTAAATCAAAAATCATACAGCGTTTGGCAGGTATTTACATCCATATTCCTTTTTGTAAACAAGCATGCTTATACTGCAATTTTCATTTTTCAACATCACTCAGGCTCAAGAACGATATAACAGAAGCTTTATTGAAAGAAATTGAAATGAGTGTTCAGTATAAAGATAACCCGGTTGTTGAAACAATTTACCTTGGGGGAGGAACACCGAGTTTATTGGATGAAAACGAGCTCTCTTGCATTTTTGAGGCGCTTTATTCAAAGTTCCGCATTGCTGCTGGCGCAGAAGTTACGCTTGAAGCAAACCCCGATGATATAAGCCAGGCGCAACTGGATGTATGGAAGCAGATTGGTATTAACCGTTTAAGTGTGGGCGTGCAGTCTTTTTTTGATGAAGACCTGCAATGGATGAATCGTGCTCACAACGCACAGGAGACCGCCCGCTGCATACAACAGGCGCAAGATGCCGGATTTGCCAACCTCAGTATCGATCTTATTTACGGCACACCTACTTTACCTGATGAAAACTGGCACTGGAATGTAACAAAGGCCATTGAACTTGGCATTCCGCACATCAGTTGCTATGCACTCACCGTTGAACCTAAAACAGCGCTTCAGCAACTGATCAGCAAACACAAAATGCAGGATACCGATCCCGAACAGCAGGCGCGGCAGTTTTTGCAACTTATAGCCTGGCTAAATGCTGCGGGATACGAACATTATGAAATCTCCAACTTTTCACTACCGGGTAAGCGTAGCCGCCATAATACTGCTTACTGGCAGGGCAAGCCGTATTATGGATTTGGACCGTCTGCTCATTCGTTTAACGGACTTAACACCCGGAGCTGGAATATTGCCAATAATGCGCTCTATATTCAATCCATCGGCAAAAATCTTTTACCGGTTGAAAAAGAAATATTAACGTCTACCCAGCAGTTGAATGAATATATAATGACATCGCTGAGAACCATGGAGGGAACAGATCTTGATAAAATTGAAATTGAGTTTGGAAAAGACAAGAGCGATCGGATACTGAAAATAGCAGCGCCTCATTTAAATAAAAAAGTTGTAAGACAACAAAACCGCCTTGTACTTACCAATGAGGGAAAACTGTTTGCCGACGGATTGGCTGCTGAATTGTTTTTTGATTGAGGGGTGGGCACTGGATTGAAAAGCGGGTGGATTAAAATCCATCCTTACAATATGTGACCGAGCCTACGGCTCTTGCTGTTTGCGGTGATACAGAGCCGTCGGCTCGAGAAGATATTGTTGCCTGGGATTTTAATCCCGGGTTAAAGATTATAATATTGTTTGCATTAATCCTCCATCTAATGCCTCTGTTCTTAACTAAACGACATTTGGATAATATAACATAACCCTAATGGCTTTTGCGCATAGTTTTCCTGAAAGCCTTTATTAACTGGTTCGTTACCAGTATTGCTATCATTACCAAAATAGCACTGCCGCTTGTTAAACTATACGAAAAAGGCATGTAGTTCTATTATTGCAACAAATTACAACATAAAGCTGAGTCATTTTGTTAAGGTTGGATGGGCGGCGGCTCTACTGAATGGCTGGTATCATGCCACGTATCCCCATGTCCACTATCGGTTCTCCCTTTAACGGGTCCCATTTTCCATTCTCTACTATCTCCTTCCATTCAAAGCTTTTATTGGTAGAAAGTGATACTTCCACAATAATATTGGTTGTTTCATTTCCTGTAATGGTAAGTTTGCCTGGTAAAAAAGCTGCGGTTACCACGCACGAACCGGGCGGAACGGGTGAAGTATCAAAAATCGGGTTTACCACCGTGGTTGCACCTTCAGGTGCCTGCCCGGTCCGGGTAATAATTTCGCTGAATCCCTCGCCGCTTATTTCTGTTTCAAAACCCCAATATCCTTGCTTGCGGTTTTCGTTAACGGCAAGCGATTGCGTTTTTATTTGATAACCGGTAATGTAAGTGTTGTACCCGATAAACGAAGCAATGGTGCCGTCAAAATCGTCGTTGATCGAGGTAGTATCGTTTATGGTCGTGTCGATGCGATACCTGATAGTATAATTTTGATAAGCCAACGACAGGCGCAGCCATTCATATTCGCCCGCCGGCACATCTTTGAGCGATATGGCATAAAAAACTTCATTGTTTCCGGCTAATACCGATCTGTCGAAATCGATAGCTGTTTCGCCTCCGGCATCTGTTTCCGCAGCTTTGTAAACAACTGCGCCCGTTCCAAGCGCGGTGTTTGCCCCTGGCGCCAGTTCTATGTAATGTGCGCTCATTTTACTAAAAACCGGGCTTAAAGCGGCATTTCCGGCAGGTATAACCGAGGTTTCACCAACATTGTTCAGGCGTGCCTGTGCAGAGTCGAACCGGAACCTGAAAATTAATTTAGGTTCGGTTGCGGCGTCATTATTTTTTGTGCAGGAAGCGCTGCCAATACATACCAGTATAAAAAACAGGAGAAACTTCATGCTTTGTTTTGGGGTGCAAACGATCCGGCCCCCTAAAAATTGTTTTGTTGTACCAATCCCTGCTGTCAATTATTCAATTTAACAAAACCTCCGTCAATCGGGTAATCGCAACCGGTTATAAAAGAGGCTTCGTTTGAACAAAGATATAAAGCCAGGTGCGCAATTTCTTCAGGCCGTGCCATCCTTCCTATGGGCTGGGTTTTAGAGAGCTTTTCAAACATTTCTGCTTCTTTACCCGGGTAATTTTTTGCCAGGAAACCATCTACAAAGGGTGTATGTACCCGTGCGGGCGATATGGCGTTGCAGCGAATGTTGTAACTGATATAATCTTTGGCAACGGAAAGCGTCATTGCGGCTACTGCTCCTTTAGTTGCAGAATAGATGAACCGGTCGGGAATGCCCACCATGGCTGCAATAGATGCCATGTTAAGAATAGATCCGCCGTTTTGTTTCATGTGGGGTATTACTTCGTGCAAACAATTATAAATACCTTTTATGTTCACAGCCACTACGCGGTCAAAGTCTTCTTCGGATGTGGTGTCTGCCTGGCCAATATGTGCAATGCCGGCATTGTTTACGAGTATATCAATTGTTGAATGTTTTGCAACAATTTGCCCCACCACATTTTTTACTTCGGCCTGGCTGGCAATATTGCATTTAAAAAAAGTGGCTTTTCCGCCAGCAGCGTTTATTTCTTCCACCGTTGCAGTTGATCCTTTTTCGTCCATATCCAGTACATACACCTGCGCCCCTTGTTTTGCAAAAACTGTTGTAATTGCTTTTCCTATTCCACTGCCGCCGCCGGTGATGATGGCTGTTTTGTCGTCTAATCTAAACATATCCTGATTTGAGATTTGGAATTTGAAATTTAAGATTAATGCTTGCCCGCTTATCGCTTACTACTTATCACTTACCACTTTACAAAGACACTCCCCTCTTCCACGGAATAAAATCATCCTGGTTCAACTGCACTGCTTTGGGAATCACTTCTCCGCTGGCGGCTTTAATACAGTATTCCAGTATCTCCTCTCCCATTTCTTCAATGGTTTTTTCTCCTTCTATAATCGCGCCGGTATCAATATCAATAATGTCTTTCATTCGCCTGGCGAGCGATGAATTGGTAGCTACTTTAATGGTTGGGCAAACTGGGTTGCCCGTTGGTGTTCCCAGTCCGGTAGTGAACAATATCAATGTAGAACCCGAGGCTGTTTTGCCGGTAGTGGCTTCCACATCATTGCCAGGTGTGCATACCAGGCTTAAGCCGGGCTTTTTTACTTTTTCTGTATAATCCAGCACATCCACTACAGGTGATGTTCCACCCTTTTTTGCTGCGCCGGTTGATTTGATGGCATCTGTAATCAAACCATCTTTAATATTGCCGGGAGACGGATTCATATGAAAACCGGAACCTACTTTGTGGGCCAGCTCATCATAACTTTTCATTAAATGAATGAACTTGTTAGCAGTTGCTTCGTTTACAGAACGGTCTATCAGTTCCTGTTCTGCTCCGCACAATTCGGGAAATTCGGCAAGCAATACTTTGGCGCCCAGCCCCACTAATAAATCCGCACAATAGCCTACAGCCGGGTTGGCCGATATACCGCTGAATCCGTCGCTGCCACCACATTTTACACCTACGCACATTTCCGACAAAGGTGCCGGACTGCGCTCTAATTTATTGAGCTCGGTTAAGCCTACAAAGGTTTTACGGATGGCTTCTGCAACCAGTTGCTCTTCACTTTGCGATTGCTGCTGTTCAAAAATATACAATGGCTTATCAAACGATGGGTTGCGTTCTTTCAGGTATTTCAGGTAATCCTGCACCTGCAGGTTTTGGCAACCCAGGCTTAATACCGTAATGCCCCCTACGTTAGGGTGATCGGAATAAGCTGCCAGCAACTGACCCAGCGTAGCTGCATCCTGCCGGGTGCCGCCACAACCACCCTGATGATTCAGGAATTTAATACCATCGATATTTTTAAAAACTCTTCTCTGCTTAGGATCGGGCTGCAGCGCCTCGATATCTACTTTACCAATATCTTCCCCTTCTTTATAGGCGTCTACCAGGTACCTGGTGTACGACTTGTATTTATCAGAAACCGCATATCCGAGTTCGTTGTGCAGGGCTTCGCGGATTACATCCAGGTTCCTGTTCTCGCAAAATACCGTGGGTAAAAACAGCCAGTAATTGGCGGTGCCCACAGTGCCGTCGCTCCTGTGGTAACCATTAAATGTTCTGCCGGCGAACTTTGAAACATCCGGCGCATGCCATTCATATTTTACAGCGCGGTATGCGTAAGGATCGGCGGCATGTTTGGTATTATCTGTTGTCATTCTGCCTCCTTTTGGAACGTCGAATTGTATTTTACCTACCAGCACTCCATACATATATACCGAGTCGCCGGCTTTCATATCATCAATAAAAAACTTATGCTTGGCGCCTACATCGTCTACCAGCGTATAGGTTTTTCCGTTATGCTCAATGTTTTCGCCTTTTTTTAAATCTGTAAGGGCTACTAATACATTATCCTTGGGATGTATCTTCAGAACTCTGGCTTTCATCTCTCTTAATAATTAATCGTTGTAAACAAGGGATTTAAATGGATAAACAGGAAGCGAATTTATTAAAAGGAGAGAGTATAATAAAAATTGAATTTGAAGCGAAGTGGTGAGTATTGTTCTGTTGCGGGCATCTCGTGCCAGCAGGTACCACTTTCGGTTTTACATAAAAATATAAGGCCCTGCGTGTGCGCCTATCAACATTTGATATGCACGCTTTTTAAGGATAGTGTACTGTAAACCAATATTTGCCTGGCTGAAGGATTCTTTCACTAATTGCACAGCTAATATCACTCCATCACCGGTCTTAACCATCTTTCCATCTCGTCTCTGTCCATCCCTTTCCTTTGTACATAATCTTCGAACTGATCAGGCTGTATTTTACCCACACCGAAATACTGGCTTTGGGGATGACTGAAATACCAACCGCAAACAGATGCGGCAGGATACATAGCGAGTGATTCTGTAAGTTGAATTCCCGTAGCTTCTTCGCCTCCCAGCAATTCAAATAATTTGTATTTCTCTGTGTGATCGGGGCAGGCGGGATAGCCGGGAGCAGGACGTATTCCCTGGTATTTTTCTTTGATGAGCTCTTCGTTCGATAAATGTTCCTCTTTTACATACCCCCAAAACTCTTTACGCACTCTTTCGTGCAAACACTCAGCAAATGCTTCTGCCAAACGATCGCACAAAGCCTGCAGCATGATCTTGTTGTAATCGTCGTGGTCTTTTACAAATCGTTCAAGATGTGGTTCAATGCCTTTGATCGTGACCGAGAAGGCGCCGAGATAATCAGCCCCTCCTAAATCCTCCCCAAAGGGGAGGACTTCTGCAGCTTCATTACTATTATCGGTATTGGGAAGGTGGTTAAGTGCCTCTGTAATTTTGTTCAGCACATTGTCGGTGCTATGCATTACTTCCTGATTGCTGAATCTTATAACCGTATACCCTTTGGATTGGAGAATGTCGGTTCTTTGCTGATCACTGATTTTACTTTCAGGTAAATCATGAATGTTACCGTCCAGTTCTATAATCAATTTTTTACTCAAGCATACAAAGTCGGCAATGAACTGAAGAATGATGTGTTGCCTGCGGAATTTATATGATTCAAGTTTTTTCCCTTTTAGCAACGCCCACAAAATCCGCTCCGCCTCAGTAGGGTTCTGCCGGTGTTGAATAGCATAATCCTTAAGTATTTTATACAGAGTCGGATCTGCAGTTTCATAACCAAAGTCCGCCTTATTGGCCGCTGTGCGCAGCGCTCCCTTCCCCTCGGGAAGGGCCGGGGATGGGCTCGGTTTTATAAAATCACTCAAACTCAAATTTGGTTGGCCTGGTGCTTTTTTGATTTGCTGCCTGAGCGATTCGAGATGGACAGCTTCTCCGCCATTATTTACGATGATGGTATCCTTTCCGTCGCTAACGGCTTCCCAAAAGCCAATGACGCCTTGAGCAGTTAACCATTTTTCGTTGATGATGGTATCTAATAGCTTGTTGGCATCGTTGTATAATTTTGTTGCCTCGGTGCCTACCTTTTCATCGGTAAGTATAGCGGGAAAATTGCCGTGCAGTTCCCACGAAATAAAAAATGGTTTCCAATCAATATAATTACGAAGCTCTGCTAAACTGTAATCGTTAAAAATTTTAGTACCTGTAAAAGCTGGCACAGGTGGAATATAGTTTTCCCAGTCAATAGCAGTCTTATTAGCCTGTGCATCTGCAAACGACAAATACTGCTTGACCGGCTTTTTATTTTCAAAATCCTCTTTCAGCTTCTGGTATTCGGAGCGGGTTTTATCCAGGAACCCGTGTTTCTGCTCCGTATTAAGCAATGAGCCGGCCACGGTTACGCTACGGCTTGCATCCAGCACATGCACAACGCCATGGTCGTATTGCGGCGCAATCTTTACAGCAGTGTGCATGCGCGATGTGGTTGCTCCTCCTATCAGCAATGGTTTGTTCATGCCTCGTCGTTTCATTTCATGCGCCACATTTACCATTTCGTCTAACGACGGAGTGATCAGACCGCTCAGCCCGATAATATCAGCATTTTCTTTTTCGGCCGTATCAAGGATTTTATCTGTTGGCACCATTACGCCCAAATCAATAATGTCATACCCGTTACAGCCCAATACAACACCAACTATATTTTTACCAATATCATGCACATCGCCTTTAACCGTAGCCAGCAGTATGCGGGGAGCATTGCCATTGGCGGCGAGGGGATTGTTCTTTTTTTCTTCTTCAATAAAGGGAGTAAGCCAGGCTACAGACTTTTTCATTACGCGGGCCGACTTCACAACCTGGGGAAGGAACATTTTTCCTGCGCCAAACAAATCGCCCACTACGCCCATGCCATCCATCAGAGGTCCTTCAATCACATCGAGCGGTTTGGGATATTTCAGACGGGCTTCTTCCGTATCGGCGTCAATATAATCTGTAATGCCGTTAATAAGTGAGTGCTTCAGCCGTTCTTCCACACTTTCCTTGCGCCATCCTTCATCTTTTACTTCTACCTTACCTTTTGCCTTTACCGTTTCGGCAAACGCAATCAGTTTTTCGGTGGCTTCATTGTTTTCGTTATTGCGATTCAATATAACGTCTTCGCATAAGTTACGCAATTCTGGCTCTATCTCGTCATATACCACCAGTTGCCCCGCATTTACAATGCCCATGTTCATGCCCGCTTTAATGGCATAATACAGGAAAACTGAATGCATAGCTTCCCGCACAGGCTCGTTACCACGAAAAGAAAACGACAAATTGCTCACACCACCGCTTACGCCGGTTAAAGGCATCAGTTGTTTTATTTCGCGGGTAGCTTCTATAAAATCAACGCCATAGTTATTATGTTCTTCAAGCCCGGTAGCTATGGCAAATATGTTTGGGTCGAAAATGATATCCTGCGGATCGAACCCTATCTGCTGAGTAAGTATTTTATAGGCACGATGGCAAATTTCTACTTTGCGCTCTTTGGTATCTGCCTGCCCTTGCTCATCAAATGCCATTACTATCACCGCAGCACCATAGCTTTGGCATATAATTGCCTGTTGTATAAATTTTTCCTCTCCTTCTTTCATGGAGATGGAGTTGACAATACATTTGCCCTGCACGCATTTCAATCCCGCTTCAATGATCTCAAACTTAGAGCTGTCGATCATGATTGGAATTTTAGCGATATCCGGTTCGCTTTGTACCAGGTTAATAAAAGTAGTCATGGCTTGTACGCCGTCAAGCAACGCATCATCCATGTTGATATCAAGCACCTGCGCACCGCTTTCTACCTGCTGACGGGCAACACTCAGCGCTTCTTCGTACTTATTTTCTTTGATGAGACGCGCAAATTTTTTGGAACCGGTTACATTGGTTCGCTCGCCTATATTAATAAAGTTGGTTTCCGGGCGAACAACTAATGGTTCCAATCCGGATAAACGGAGATATGGTTTTATAACTACAGGTTCAGACATGTTTGTTTGTTATGAGCTTTCAGCGGTCAGCAGTCAGCTTTCAGCGGTTGGCTGTTGGTTTTTTAAATTTTTCATTCACCACTCTTTGTTCAGTAAAAGCATAAGGCATCTTGCGGGTTCCTCCCCACATTTTCAAATTCCCACATTTTCAAATTTTCAAATTAATTCCTTCTCCACCACTGGCAACGCTCTTGGTTGCAAGCTCCTTACATTATCTGCTATATGTTTTATGTGATCGGGTGTAGTGCCACAACAGCCTCCTACAATGTTTACAAATCCTTCTTTTGCCCAATCTTCCAAAAAATGGGCAGTTTGGTGCGGTTCTTCATCGTATTCGCCCATAGCATTGGGTAACCCTGCATTAGGGTAAGCAGACACATAACAGGAAGCAATATGCGACAACTCTGCTATGTGGGGACGCATTTCGCTGGCGCCTAATGCACAATTCACTCCAACACTCAATGGCTTTGCATGCGCTACGGAAGTATAAAAGGCTTCGAGGGTTTGCCCGCTCAAAGTTCTTCCGGATGCATCGGTGATGGTGCCACTGATCATGATTTCTTTTGGCGGAACGCCGGGGTTTTCACGAAAAAACTTTTTAATGGCGAAAATGGCGGCTTTGGCATTGAGCGTATCGAAAATGGTTTCTATTAAAAAGATGTCAACGCCGCCATCTGCCAAACCTTTTATCTGCTCGTAATAGGCAGCCACCACTTCATCAAATGTTACTGCCCGGTAACCAGGGTTATTCACATCAGGCGAAAGGGACAATGTTTTATTCAAAGGACCAATCGCTCCGGCTACCCACGCGGCTTTACCACTCTGCCGAATGGCTTCTCTGGCGCATTTGGCAGATGCCACATTCAGCTCATAGGCAAGAGATTGCATATCATAATCGGCCATGGCAATGCTGGTGCTGCTGAAAGTATTGGTTTCAATAATATCAGCGCCTGCGTCGAGATACTGCCTGTGTATGTCGACAATGATTTGCGGTTGAGTAATGCTCAGGAGGTCATTATTACCTTTTACGTCGGTATGCCAGTCTTTAAACCGTGCGCCCCTGTAATCGGCTTCTGTTAATTTATACCGCTGAATCATGGTGCCCATTGCACCATCTATTACCAGTATGCGTTGCTGTAATGCAGTTCTTATGTTGCTCATGGTTCCCTCCTGACTTTTACGTTTTAAAAACCTGTTGCACTTTTCCCTTTATAGCTACCGGCGTTGAAAGAGTGCGACGCCTACCTGCCGGACAGGCAGGCAACAGAAGCTTAATAGCAGCAATGCAGCAGGCATCAAAAAAATATACTAAACCTAAAACGTTGGGAAACCTATAGTGGAGTTTCTTATCGTTTATTAGTTCAGTTTTTAAACAGGCTGAACAATAAACAAATCCGCCTGTATGAGTTGCAAAGGTATGGAAGGGAATTGAAACGACAAATAGCTTTGAGCTTTCAGCCATGAGCCATCAGTGTGATACATATTTTTCTACGGGCATGCGATTCTGCAGGCTGCGCCCCAAGGTCAGTTCGTCGGCATATTCCAGTTCGCCACCAAACGATATGCCCCTGGCTATTGTAGTAATGCGCACCGGAAACGGAGAACCGGAACCAGCTATTTTCTTTTGAATATAGTAGATGGTGGTATCTCCCTGTATATTGGGGTTCAACGCAAATATCACCTCCTGAACAATTCCTCCCTTTACCCGGTCCATCAGGGTTTCAATATTTAACTGGTCGGGGCCTACTCCATCCAGCGGCGAAATAATTCCACCTAGCACATGGTATAACCCGCTATACTGCTGGGTGCTTTCAATGGCAATAACATCCCGTATGTTTTCCACCACGCAAATTGTTTCTTTTTTACGCAATGGATTAGCGCATATATTGCATAATTGTGAGTCGGATATATTGTGGCAAACCGTACAAAACCGGATCTCCTTTTTCATCCGGCTAATGGTTTCGCTGAATTGGGTCACCTCTTCGGGGCTTTGCTTTATAAGATGCAATACCAGCCGTAAAGCTGTTTTTTTACCTATGCCCGGCAGGCGGGCAAATTCATTCACCGCGTTTTCCAATAAAGAGGACGAAATTTGCATCTGGCAAAGATATTGAGGGATTTTTATTTGCGCATGCGCGTTAATAGTATAAATTCTATTCCCTGAAATATCAGCTTATCGACATAGCCCCATCAAACAAAAACAAATATTTACTTTCCGTCTGTGGGATCTCCGACAAAAAAATTTTATTCCTGTTTTAACATTGTTGTATCCACATCTGTGGATAACCGCCGGCTCAATGCAGGACGGCATATCGTAACTTTGCCAGAGATGAAGTATAACCAGTCTACATTAAACAGGATAGAATCGATTTTAGAAGAAGCCGGTTACGTGGTACGGTACGAAAGAGGTACTTTTCAAAGCGGGTATTGTATTCTGCAACAAAAGAAAGTGGTAGTACTCAACAAATTCCTCAACCTCGAAGGTCGTATCAATACCCTCGTAGATCTTATGCCGCAGCTTGATATTGTTTTCGATTCGCTTACTCATGAGTCGCAGAAGCTGTTTGAAGAAATCATGTCAAAGCCTGCCAACGAATAGGCCGGCTGTTAATACAAATTTTTCGTTTTGGTGTTTTGCATTTTCTTTTAGCTTTGAGGCGTGAGTTATCCCTCCATTACAATTACATTTTTAGGAACAGGAACCAGCAGCGGTGTTCCGATGATCGGGTGCGACTGCGCGGTTTGCACCTCCACCGATAAAAAAGACAAGCGTTTACGCTCCAGCATACTGGTACAAACGGCACAAACCACGATTGCCGTAGACTCCGGTCCGGATTTCCGCTACCAGATGCTTAGGGCTGGAGTTAAAAAGCTGGATGCCGTTATTTATACGCATGCGCACAAAGACCATGTGGCGGGGTTAGACGATGTGCGTGGTTTCAACTATTTTTCGGGTAAGCCCATGGAAATTTATGGTACTGAAATGACGCTGGAAGTCATTATCAGGGAATTTCCTTATGCATTTACTGAGCAAAAATACCCGGGCGCTCCCAACATTCGCCAGCATATTATTTCGGGCGAGCCGTTCCAGATAGGCGATATCCCGATTACACCTATCCTGGTATGGCACCTGCATATGCCCGTACTGGCTTTCAGGTTTGGGAAGTTTACTTATATAACAGATGCCAACCGCATTGAACCGGAAAGCAAAGAGAAAATAAAAGGCAGTGATGTACTGGTCATCAATGCATTGCGGAAAGAAAAACACATCTCCCATTTTTCGCTGGGCGAATCTATCGCACTTGTTCAGGAACTGGGAATACCCCAGGCTTATTTTACACATATCAGCCACCAACTGGGCAAGCATGAAGAGGTGAGCAAAGAATTACCCAATGGAACAGCATTGGCATACGATAAAATGATGATACAAATGCCGGCGTTTGACAACAACTAAAACGAACGCTGCTGCGATTTAAACTTATAGGATGGAAATTAAAATGATCGTTGAAAAGACAACAACCGGTTTTTCCGCTTATTCCGAAAAACTGCCTGTACATACCGAAGGAGCTTCTCTTGACGAACTAAAGTCGAATATGATAGAGGCGCTCAATTTGTATTTTGAAAAGGAAAGCAAAGTTATCAGCGAAGAAGACCTTAGCGTGCAATTTATATTGTAGGGAGGACTGAGGCTGGAGTTTGTAAATGACAATTCGTTTAGTACAGCAAGCTTTAACGGCAGAATTTATTCCTGGAAAAAGACAAATAAAGTAATAAATTTATTACTTTTAAAATATGAAATCAAGCGAGTTGCTAAGGCTACTCAAAAGAGATGGATGGTTTGTAGTAAGGCAAAGTGGTAGCCATATGATATTAGAACACCCAAGCAAAAAAAGGACAAATTATTTGTCCTTATCATGGCAGTTATGAAGTGGCTAAAGGCCTTGAGAAAAAGATAAAGAAGAACGCAGGTTTAAAATAATGTGAGCTATGAAAATTAAAATGATTGTCGAAAAAACAAGAACAGGTTTTTCAGCTTATTCTGAAAAATTCCCGGTATACACCGTGGGCGCTTCGCTTGAAGCATTAAAAGCAAATATGATTGAGGCTCTTAACCTGTACTTTGAAGGCAGTGGTAAAGTTGTAACAGAAGAAAATCTTAAAATAAAATTGGACCTTCCCCAGTTTTTTGAATTCTACAAAGTCATAAATGTAAAAGCGCTTTCAGAACGGCTGGGTATGAACCAGAGTTTACTTGCACAATATGTCAAAGGAATTAAGAAACCTTCGCCAGCTCAAACCAAAAGAATTTTGAATGGGATTCAACAAGTGGGAAGGGAGCTATCTGAAATACATTTTATATAAAGGCTCAACTTGCGATACAGGTAATAGTGTAGATTCTCCTTCATGCTATGCTCGTAAAATGCTTTATCTTTCGTAAAGTATACAACCACCATTATGGCTAACCATCTTCGCGAGTATTTCAACTTTTCAAAAAAAGAACGCATAGGTATTGTCGTATTACTCCTGTTAATAGCTATTGTGTGGCTTTTACCCTCTTTCTTTCCATATAATACAAATGTCTCGGATAAAAATGCTGTTGCTTTCCGGCAGGAAGTAGCTGCCTATAAGGCGACTCAGGCATCAGCCAGTCAACAAAACAAAGCTAACGCCCCGGATCAGCGGTCGGCGTTCAACACGTCAAACAACAATGTAAGCAAACAAGGGATATTGTTTTATTTTGATCCAAACACATTGTCGCAGCAGGGCTGGCAACAATTAGGCATACCCGATCGCACCATAAAAACCATTCACAACTATACTTCTAAGGGAGGGCGGTTTTACAAGGCAGAAGACTTGGGAAAAATATTCGGGCTTTCCAAAAAAGATTACGAGCGGTTGTTGCCTTACGTAAAAATTGAAAAAGAAAGGCAGGACATTTCCGAAAGCGTTGCGCAGAAGCCTGTAAATATCAATCAGCAGCACAGGCAAAAATTCAACGGGTTGACAGATGTTAATACTGCAGATACCACGGCATTTGTCAAACTGCCCGGCATAGGCAGCAAGCTGGCTGCACGAATTGTTAACTTTCGCGATAAGCTGGGCGGCTTTCACACTATTGAACAGGTTGCCGAAGTATATGGTATTCATGATACCGTGTTTCAGAAGATCAAAAACCGGCTTACCTGTACTAACCCTGCCGTACACACGATAAACATCAATACCGCTTCGCTGGATATGCTAAAGGCGCATCCCTATATAAAATATCAAATAGCCAATGCCGTTATTCAATATCGCAGGCAACATGGAAATTTCACGTCGGTAGACCAGTTAAAAGAAATTCATTTGCTAACGCAGGAAACTTTTTTGAAAATAGAACCGTATATAACCATTCGCTAACGTTTGTTAGTTTTATCAAAATTATCTTACTTTGTAAAATTAGAAATAGTATGGATTTTAAACCGGATGAACTTACACAACAGATTGCGCAAACAGCCAGGGATTTTGCAATACAGCACATCAAACCCTATGTAATGCAATGGGACGAAACCCAGGAATTTCCTGTGCAGGCTTTTAAGCAAATGGGCAGCCTGGGGTTAATGGGAGTATTGGTGCCTGAAAAATATGGTGGCGCAGGGCTTGGATACCTGGAGTATGTAGCCATCATCAGGGAAATATCAAAGGTATGCGGATCGGTTGGGCTTAGCCTTGCAGCGCACAACTCATTATGTACGGGACATATTTTATTGTTTGGTAATGAAGAGCAAAAGCAACGATACCTGCCTAAACTGGCCACGGCAGAATGGATTGGTGCATGGGGATTGACAGAACCAGGCACCGGCAGCGACGCAGCTAATATGGCAACCACGGCGGTGAAAGACGGAGACCACTGGATACTGAATGGCACCAAATGCTGGATTACGCACGGAAAGTCGGGAGATGTTGCGGTGGTGATTGCGCGAACCGGCGAGCCAAGAGCAAAGAACAATGCCACTGCTTTTATTGTGGAGCGCGGTACGCCCGGCTTTGCAGGCGGCAAAAAAGAAAATAAACTAGGCATGCGCGCAAGCGAAACGGCTGAAATGATATTTGATAATTGCAGGATTCCCGATGCAAGCAGGCTGGGAAATGTTGGCGAAGGTTTTAAACAATCGCTTAAGGTGCTGGATGGCGGCAGGATATCAATTGCGGCCCTTGCGCTGGGTATTGCTCACGGAGCGTATGAAGCTGCTTTGCAGTATGCAAAGGAACGGCAACAGTTCGACCAGCCAATTGCCAACTTCCAGGGAATTTCGTTTAAGCTTGCTGATATGGCAACCGAAATTATGGCTGCCGAGTTATTGATTATGCAGGCTGCAGACAAAAAGAACAAGGGATTGCCTATGACCAAAGAAGCGGCTATGGCGAAATACTATGCCAGTGAAGTTGCAGTAAAAGTGGCGAACGATGCCGTGCAGATATTTGGCGGTTATGGTTATACAAAAGATTTTCCGGTAGAAAAGTTTTATAGAGATAGCAAATTGTGCACCATAGGAGAAGGCACAAGCGAAATACAAAAAATTGTAATAGCCCGCGAGGTATTGCAAATGTGATAAAAAAGCAAAACGCAAAAATCAA
>JBQCFW010000113.1:0-17935 GCA_051958655.1 Agriterribacter sp.
CATTGGCTGCTTGATCAGCGTCTCGTACTGCTCTTTGCGCGGCTGAAACCAGTCGCGCCTGTTGTTGCGCTTCAAATTGCGCAGGAAGGTGAGAGCAGCGGGAGAGAAGCCGGGGAAACGAGTTTTCACGGTCGAAGGTAGCGATGCCATAGTGGGAGAATTGAAATTTGAAATTTTAAATTTCAAATTTGAAATTAAATCGGGTGCGCGATTGATTTTAGATTTTTAATGATCGTGCATCTTTAACTAAAAAATCAAACAAACAAAATTATGGCACGTTACACAGGCCCAAAAACAAGGATTTCACGCATTTTCGGCGAACCCATCCTTGGCAACGGTAAGTATCTTACAAAAAATAGTTTTCCTCCGGGTCAGCACGGACCTTCTAAAAGACGTAAAGCTCCCGGCGAGTATGCATTGCAGTTAAAAGAAAAGCAAAAAGCAAAATATACATACGGTTTGCTGGAGCGCCAGTTCCGTAAAACCTTTGAAGAAGCTTCAAGGTTAGGCGGTGTTACAGGCGAAAACCTCATCAAACTGCTGGAAGCAAGATTAGACAATACCATTTTCCGTCTCGGTATTGCCCCTTCACGCCCCGCTGCAAGGCAATTGGTGGCTCACAAACATGTAACCGTTAACGGTGATGTGGTAAATATCCCTTCTTTCAGGTTGAAACCAGGTGATAGCATCAGCCTTAAAGATAAAAGCAGGGGCAACACCTCTGTAACCAGCGCTATCCGTGGAAAGAATCCCAAATTCAGTTGGTTAGATTGGAACGAAGCTGAATTGACTGGCACTTTTATCGCCCTTCCTGAAAGAGAAAGTGTTCCTGAAAACATTAAGGAACAACTGATCGTAGAGTTGTATTCTAAGTAATACCTGCTGTTTAGGGAAGTTCTCATTCGTTTGTTCTATTAT
This sequence comes from Agriterribacter sp., assembly GCA_051958655.1. GTDB lineage: Bacteria > Bacteroidota > Bacteroidia > Chitinophagales > Chitinophagaceae > Agriterribacter. The sequence goes on from JBQCFW010000113.1 coordinate 919, forward strand.
TCAAATATTGCCTCTCCTGCAAAGGAGGGTATAAAACTTAAAACTGAAATTTAAATATGGCCATTTTAAATTTCCAAAAGCCGGATAAAATCATTCTTCAGAAAGCCAACGATTTCGAAGCATCATTTGAATTCCGCCCGTTAGAGCCGGGATATGGTGTTACCATCGGTAATGCGCTCCGCAGGGTTTTATTGAACTCGCTGGAAGGGTATGCCATTGTTGGTATTTTTATTGAAGGTGCGGAGCATGAGTTTGCTACATTAAAAGGCGTTACTGAAGACGTTACTGAAATTATCCTCAACCTGAAACAGGTTCGTTTCAAAAAAATTCTTGATACAGATATCAACCAGGAAAAACTTACCATTTCTATTAAAGGAAAAAGTGAGTTTACCGCAGCTAATATCGGAGAAGCAACTGCTTCTTTCCAGGTAATGAATCCTGAATTGCTCATCTGCACACTTGATCCTTCTTCCAAACTGAACATCGAAATCACGATCGGTAAAGGTCGCGGTTATGTTCCTTCTGAAGACAACAAGGTGAAAGATGCACCATTCGGATACATTCCTACCGATTCAATTTTCACTCCCATCAAAAATGTGAAATACGGAATTGAAAACTTCCGTGTGGAACAAAGAACTGACTATGAAAAATTGTTGATGGAAGTACAGACTGATGGCACCATCCATCCGGAAGAAGCGGTGAAACAGGCTTCGCGCATCCTGATTCAGCACCTCATGATCATCACCGACGAAAACATCACTTTCGACAGCAAAGAAGATAAGAAAGAAGATGTGGTAGACGAGCAGGTGTTGCAGTTAAGGAAAGTTTTAAAAACTCCGCTGGAAGATCTCGATCTGAGCGTTCGTGCATTCAATTGTTTGAAAGCTGCCAAGATCAACAGCTTGAGCGAACTGGTACAATACGAGCAGGAAGACCTGATGAAGTTCCGCAATTTCGGTCAGAAATCGCTGGCTGAAATTGAGCAGGTGCTCGGCGAAAGAAGCCTGCACTTTGGAATGGATTTGCAGAAGCTTGGATTGGATAAGGACGAATTCTAGGTGTAAGGTTGAAGCTGTAGGGTATAAGGTAATAAAAAAAGTTCTATAACATAATCTGTGCGAAAGCACAGAGCCGGCTGTAAATCCTTGACACGGTACAGCAGGTATTAATAACCAGGTTTGAGTTGAGAGTAAAATCTCAAATCTCAAATCATAAATCTCAAATCGATTTATGCGTCACGGAGACAAAATCAACAATCTCGGCAGAACAGCTTCGCACAGAAAAGCGCTGTTGAGCAATTTGGCCAATGCATTATTGGTAAACAAAAAGATCGTTACAACTTTGGCAAAGGCAAAAGCACTCAGAACCTATATTGAGCCGCTGATTACCAAAACCAAGAAAAACGATTCGAAAGAGCAGATCAGCCACAACCACCGTTTGGTGTTTGGTTATTTGCAGAACAAAGAAGCGGTGAAGGAATTGTTTACGGTAATAGCACCTAAAGTTGCTGGCCGCCCCGGAGGATATACACGCATCATTAAGCTTGGCAAACGTATTGGCGACAACGCTGAAACGGCTTTGATTGAGCTGGTAGACTTTAACGAAGTGTATACCAAAGGAACTGAAAAAGCTGCTGCAGGTACTACCAAAAGAACGCGTCGCGCCGGCGGAAGAAAGAAAGCAGAAGTTAAAGAAGAAGCTGCTGAAACAAAAGCAGCAGAAACCACTCCTCCTGCTGAAGAAGCAAAAGCTGAGTAATCTTATATTATTTCAGAATAATTGGAAAGCAGGATCATTAAAGGTCCTGCTTTTTTGTTGGCTGCCTGTGTACAAATAATCTCATGGAAAACCGCACGAATTTGTTTTCTTTGCAAAATTTTACTCTAACATGTCTGAAGTTCTCCAACAAGAAGCAATACTGGTTTTAGAAGATGGAAATGTTTTCCACGGAAAAGCATTTGGGAAAATAGGAACTACTACTGGTGAAATTTGTTTTAATACCGGGATGACGGGCTACCAGGAAGTATTTACTGATCCCAGTTATTACGGGCAGATCGTGATTATGAATGCAGCCCACATTGGCAATTATGGTGTAAAATCTGCGGATGTGGAGAGTAATTCGGTAAAGATAAGAGGGCTGATAGCACGCAATCTCGAAGAGCGCTACAGCCGCTTTCAGGCGGATAATTCTTTGCAGCAATACCTCGAGTCGCAAAATATTGTTGCTATTCATGGTATTGATACAAGAGCGCTGGTGGCGCATATACGTACCAGTGGTGCCATGAACTGTATTATTTCGTCAGATACAAAAGATATTAATGCGCTTAAAAATAAGCTGAAGGAAGTTCCTTCTATGGATGGACTGGAACTTGCGTCTGAAGTATCTACCAAAGAAGTATATGAAATGGGTAACCCTCATTCGCCCATCCGCGTGGCAGTATACGATTTTGGAGTGAAGAAGAATATCCTGAACTGCCTTACCGAAAGAGGCGCTCACGTTAGGGTATACCCTGCAAAAACACCGTTGGCAGAAACAGAAGATTTTCAGCCGCACGGCTACTTTATTTCCAATGGTCCCGGCGACCCGGCTCCGATGGATTATGCCATTAAAACAGTGAAGGAAATTCTTAAAAAGGAAAAACCGCTGTTTGGTATTTGCCTCGGCCACCAGTTGCTGGCGCTTGCCAACGATATTCCCACTTTTAAAATGCATCACGGGCATCGCGGATTGAACCATCCTGTAAAAAATATTGTTACCGGCAGAAGCGAGATCACTACACAGAATCATGGTTTTGGCGTTGATCCCGAGGCTGTAAAAAAATCAGATAGGGTGGAGATTACCCATGTAAACCTCAATGATAACTCCATAGAAGGAATACGTTTAAAAGGCAAACCCGCTTTTTCTGTACAATACCACCCCGAATCAACACCTGGTCCTCACGACAGTCGTTATTTGTTCGATGAGTTTATCGGGTTGATGAAGAAGAGTTGAGAATTTGAGATTTGTAATTTGAATCTTCATTTATGAAAATTGCCATCATCAACGGACCGAACCTGAACCTGCTGGGCAAGCGGGAAACGGATATATATGGCAATATGCCATTTGAAAAATTTTTCGGGGAACTGCAACAGAAATATCCTGATGTGCAGCTGCACTACTATCAAAGCAATGTTGAAGGGGAGCTGATCAATGAACTGCAGCGGCTGGGTTACGATTACGACGGCATCATTTTAAATCCTGCCGGATACACACATACTTCCGTAGCCATTGGTGATGCCATAGCTGCTATTAAAACGCCTGTGGTGGAAGTACATATTTCGAATGTGCATGCCCGTGAGGATTTCCGCAAATTATCTCATGTATCTGGCAAATCAGTGGGTAGCATTTTCGGATTGGGGCTCAAAGGATATGAGCTGGCGCTGCAGTATTTGCTGAAGTTGTGATAGGGAAGTCGCCCGGAGGCGACAATAACATGATGCGAGGCGAGGACGCCTCGCACAGCATGTAACTGTGCTCTTCCGCTGTTAAGCAACCTACACACTATACGTCTCTTGCACGTCGCTACGATCCCGCCAGCAGCGTCTTAAAGCCAGAATAGGTAACGGCGGGAGAAGCAGTCTTCGTGCGTAATCTATTCGCCTGTTGGAGCGGATTGCGGGATACCATCATTCAGCCTTCCTACGTGCAACCGTTATTCACACTTCGACGGATTATTTTTAATGAAGTAACTCTTGTAATGTTTCGATTCCGGGTTCATACAACCTTCCAGGTTTAACAACTCTACTTTTCTGAAGTCTATTTCCTGCCCCTCACTTTGCAATGCAATAAAGCCGGATTTCAGCAGCTTGCCGTCAATTTTAACAGCAGGGTCGTATCGGTTAGCCACGCCTCCGCCAATCTGTGGCTTGGAGTATTGCAATACTGTGTCGCCGTTAATAATATGTGTTATTAAAGAATCGCCCAGCACAATCGCTTCTGCCCTTACCCATTGCTCGCCTTCGTAGGTTTTTGAACTGGACTCAATGCAATGTCTCGGGTCTATCCTGCCCTGGTACACTACGTCTGTGCCAGGAGAGCACATATTACCTGTGGGCCTTGGGTTGCCATCGCCCAATCCTGCCAGGAACTGCATCTCCACAGAAATGGGCCAATCCTGTTCCTTAGGCATGGTGCGCGGGTCTTGCGAATGAAGCATTACGCCGCTGTTTTTGATGGTATAGCCCGGAGCATCTTTTTGCCAGTTACCCGTAAAACGATACTCTACTACAAGATGGTAATAGGAATAAGGCGTTTTGAAATACAGGTGCCCGTACTGCTCGTTAAACGCGCCGTATTGATCGTATCGCACTTTGATAATGCTGTCTTCTACCCGGAAGGTATTTCCAAAATTTTCACCCGTTTCGTGATGATGGATTTTTACGATCCAGTCGTTAATGTCTTTTCCGTTAAATAAGGATATCCATTCCTGCTTCCCGGCATCCTGACCCTGTACTTTTTTTTCGGTGTCGCATGCCTGCAATAGCAGTGCTGCACACACGCAGCTATAGAATATTCCTTTTTTGAGAGCGGTAATCATTGTCATTTTGTTTGTGTTTTTCCCGGACCATACAAGGCTTTGCCATTCCTTGCGCCTGTGTGCAATCCGTTGTTCACTGTAAGTACCCCGTTTACTATTACGTATTTAAATCCTTTTGAGTAAGCGTGAGGCTGCCCAAAAGTGGCTGCGTCCTGCACTGTTGCTGCGTCAAAAATAACGATGTCTGCAAACATGTTTTCTTTTATTAAGCCTCTTTGTTGCAACTGGAACTTTTGTGCCGGCAGCGAAGTCATACGCCGGATCGCTTCCTCCAGTGAAATTACATTCTCTTCTCTAACATATTTCCCCAACACCCGCGCGTTGGTACCATATCCTCTGGGGTGTGGCATACCTTCACCGAATACGCGAATCGATGCATCGCTTGCAAACATGTTGAAAGGATATTGCATAATGTATTGTACATCTTCTTCGCCCATACCATGAAATACCGCTCCCGCTCCACCGTTCAGCATAATATCTATGACCGTTTCTGCTTCATATTTTGCCTTGTGCTTCCTTCCTTTCATCAGGTTAATAGCTTCGATGCTTTTACCGTTGTATGTACTGTCGGGTTTGTAACTGGCCACCACTGCATAACCAAAATGTTTCAATTTTCTTTTCTTCAGGCGGGCAAGCATGTGGTTTATTGCCTGCTTTTTCTGTTCTGCACGTTGCAGTCTTGCTACAATTGAATCCTGTCCGTCTGCCAATAAAGCATCAGGCAATAATGTGCTGATAGAAGTGCTGCTGGCTGTATAGGGATATTGATCAATCGTAACATCTATGCCTTGTTCGCGGGCTGCTTTTATGATGGCCACCGTTTCTTTGCTTCGTCCCCAGTTTTGCTGGCCACTCAGTTTAAAATGAGATATCTCAACAGGAATGTTGGCTTCTCTGCCAATTGAAAGTGCTTCGTTGATCGATTGCGTTACCGAATCTCCTTCATCTCTCATGTGGGTGGCATATACGCCATTGTATTTAGACGCTGCTTTTGCAAGGGTAATAATTTCGGGCGTTTTAGCATAGGTGCCTGGTATATAAATAAGCCCAGTTGATAATCCCACTGCTCCATCCTGCATGGCTTCCTCCACCAGTTGTTCCATTTGTTTTAATTCAATAGGAGTGGCATCGCGATTAGCCCTGCCCATTACGGCTTTGCGCACGTCGTTGTGCCCAATGAGGCTGGCTACGTTTATTGATAGTCGTAATGAATCAATAAAAGAAAGATATTTAGCAATATTAACGTTGGATGCGCCGCAGTTGCCCGCAACCACGGTGGTTACACCATCATATATGAAATTTTGCGCGGTGGGCTCTTTGGCTTCATCACCTTCTATATGCGTGTGTACATCAATAAATCCAGGTGCTACTATCAATCCTGTAGCATCGATGGTTTGAGTGGATGAAAACTGAAGATTTTTTCCTGTTTTGACAATTCTGCCAGCGCTGATGGCTACATCGCCATAGTACCAGTTGTTGCCTGTGCCATCTATTATTTTGCCATTGCGCACCAATATGTCGCAGACCGGCGCCTGTGAGTAAGCGCAGAAGGGCAGAAATAAAAGCCAGCATAATGACCTCATCATGGCGTGATAGTTGAATAAGTTAATTGGAAAGTAAGTTAAGTAGGTTAATTGATAAATGCGCGTCTACCTTACTTCCTTATTTAGCTCACTAACTTACTTAACTAACTCACCTAAATACTTTCCAGCTTAAACACGTCTTTTACCCGTATCCCCTTTTCCGTCATGGCAAGCGTACAGCATTCGTGTTGAGGGTCGTGTTCAAAAAAGATGATATAGTTGTTTTGTAATACTTCCTGCAAAAAGGCTTTTTTTTCCTGCAGCGTGGTAAGCGGAAACATATCGTAGGCCATTACGTAAGGCAGGGGAATGTGCCCGACAGAAGGCAGCAGATCAGCGGCGTAAATAATCGTTTTGCCTTTGTAGTTATTGATCTGCGGCAGCATCATTGCCTGCGTATGCCCGTTTACAAAACGGATGGTAATATTGTCGGAGAAAGCAATGTCTTCTTTTACCTGTATGAATTTAAGCTTGCCGCTGTCTTGTATCGGTTGGATGTTCTCTTTGAGAAAAGAGGATTTTTCGCGGTCGTTGGGTTTGATGGCCCATTGCCAGTGCTGCTCATTGCTCCAGTAAGTGGCGTTTTTAAAGGCAGGTACCATTTTGTTGTTTTCAATTACAATGGCGCCTCCTACATGGTCGAAGTGAAGATGCGTGAGGAATACATCGGTGATGTCATCCCGGCGGAACCCATGCTTTGCCAGAGATTTATCCAGCGTATCATCGCCATGCAGGTAATAATGCCCCATGAATTTAGCATCCTGTTTATTGCCCATGCCCGTGTCTACCAGTATCAGGCGGTTACCCTCTTCAATCAGCAGGCTGCGCATCGCCCAGGAGCAAAGATTATTTTCATCTGCAGGATTGAGCTTATTCCAGATGCTTTTAGGAACCACGCCAAACATCGCTCCACCATCCAGTTTAAAATAGCCGGTGTTAATTGAATACAATTTCATAATGCAAAACAATGAAAGCGCTAAATTAGCACTTTACTGCGTAGGCATAGTTGCAGATTTCTGATTTTTGATTTCGGATGTTAGAAGCGCTGATAGGTATAGCAGCAACGTTTTGGTTCTTGTTTCCTGGTATTTACTTTCTGATAGCTGATAGCTGACTGCTGACCGCTCCTCATTTGACCTGCACATGAATATGATCGTCGTGGCGAACGGAGTGGCAGCCATGAAACGCAACTTTATTACTGGTAATGTTCATTCTTTCCTTTAAGTGCGGCTCAATAAATATTTTTTCCACTTCTTTCTCGGCCGCGAGATTCTGGATAAGTGCTTTGGTTTGTACGCCGTCAAAGGTATAGTTGGCTTTATTGCCCTGTGGCATATAGCGTTGCAGTATGGAATATTCCCTGTACCCCTTCATGGCGCAGAAAACAGCAGTATTCACTTCTCCGGGAATCGGCTCTTCGCATATGCCATAGCCCAGCCAGGAAGGCGCGTCGTTCACCGGTTTTTCGGTTTTGCTGTCGATGTAACGAAATGCAATATCCAGCTTTTTGCCATCGTGGTGGCTCAGGTGGGGTAACAACGGGAACCCATTTATAAAAGGAAACCCGGCATCGAGATAATTGACTACACTGCCCGGAAATTTATTATGAAGCGCTGTCGCTGCTTTGGTCACCACCAGCTTCACATCGTCTTTCACATATTGTCGGTTAAGCAATGGCGTAAGTATAGTAAGCGGCTGAACATGATTGGTTTCGAAAGCGGGCAAGGGCACTTTGCCGTACGACTTTGCCAATGGTGGAACGACCAGCCATGTGCACAACAAATACAGCAGCAGGAAGGTGCCCAGGCTGGTTCCCAACCGTGCCCACCAACTGGTTAGTTTTTTATGGATGAATGACGAGATGAGTTTTGAAAACAAATAAATAATGCCGCCAACCTGTGTAAGCAAAGTCAGCACAACAAAAATGATAAAGGAAACGATGAAGAGAAAGGCTTTCAAGGTATATGAGATTTTGGAAGTGGTTTGGCTGATTAATTATTTTACATGGCGAAGGTAAAAGTTTTTGCCGCAGATGCGGAGATTGAGCGAACGAAAAAAGGATTCCAACTTTCTAAAAGTTGGAATCCTTCATGGAATTTCTGATAACTAACGGCTGTAAGAGATTTCTCCTTCGTCGAAATGACTGCGCGGGTTGATCGTCAATACCTGACGGCTGAATGCTGATGGCTGATAGCTCACCATCAATTCATCATCCGCACGCGATTAGGTCCATCGGGACCACCAGGCTCCTGTCCGCCCGATTGCTGACCTTTAAACTTCATAAGTCTGTAAGTAAATGTAAGCATGAAGTAACGGGTAAGCCTGTTTACGCGACTGTCTATAATAGCATTGCCGCTTACCTGGCGCGATATATTGGTATTCTGGTTGAAGATGTCGAAGCCCGACAAACGAATGAACCCGTTCTTCTTTTTGAATATTGTTTTTTCAATCGATGCGTTAAACAAGGTTGGGTTGCTGTTCACCGATGATGCCAGCCCGTTGTTGATCACATAGCTGATGTCGTACCGCAATATCACTCCCCCGGGAATATCCATCCGCATATTGCTGCCTAACGACCAGGCGTTTGAGCTTAACCGTGCGCCGTTTTGCGATAAAGTATATTTGGTGGAATTAAGGCTGTAAGCAGCATTGGCACCCCACTCAAGCCATTCTTTATAATTAAATTCAAAGTTGAGCCGTTGCGTAGTTACCCAATTGTTGCCAATGTTTTTCTGGCTGTTTACCAGTCCCACATCGTGGTTGTAATTTACGTTTCCGTTAAAGGTTACCACATATCTCCGGTTCTGAAAGGGAATAGAGTAGGTGTAAAACCCGGCAAGATTGTAATAACCGTTCATGTTTTCAGGCATGCTTAGCTGAGCGCCGCTGCTGTCGAGATTGATATTGTTATTAACGATCCTGTTTTGAATAGTGTTTGCATTCAACCCCACAAACATTGCCCTGCCCGATGTAAAGTTGAAGTTATTGAAAAACACGCGCAGGTTATGACTGAACTCAGGTTTCAGATCGGGATTGCCCTGGGTTTGGTATTGCGGATTCGACACGTCTCTTACTGGCTGCAACTGGTTGAAGCTTGGCTGCTGAAAGTTCGCGTTGTAATTCATATTCAGTCTCCGGGTGCGCGAAAAGTTATACGAGAACCTGGCAGTAGGCGCAACATTCAAACGCCTTTGCGGGGTATAGGCGCTGTCTTTCGAAAGCGAGTAGCCGCTCAGGTAAGCAGGTTGCAGATTGACACCAATACTGTAATTGTATTTTTTTTGAATGGTGCGCAAACTAACACCCACCTGCTGATTGATAAACGTATTTTCATAGGCATTGCTCAGGCTATCAAGGAAATGTGTATCACCTGTTGTAGAATCTTTAGCATAAGTGCCCCTGTCGTTCTTCGCATAGGCATAATTGTAACCATAGCTGATATCCAGGAACCGGTTTTTACTTACAGGTTCTGTATAGGTAAGTCTGAAGCCATAATTGCGGTTGCGGTTATCCTGGTTGATCAGTTGATCTAAAAAGAGGTCCGAATATCCTCCCGCTTTTAAATATTCCCTGGTGAAATTTATTTTGTCATCGTCGCTTAAGGAATAGGAAGTACCCAGGTTGGCAGTCAACGATAAGTTTCTGCCTCTTTTTTGAAAACGGTGATTGTAGTTAACCGAGGCGCTGAAGTTAGGCGACCGGCTGCTTACCGTATCTCCGCTATAGCCATCCTGTGTTTTAAACATTTCGCTATTGAAATATTCAAACGAGCCGCGGCTTTGATTGTCGGAATAGCTGTAAGAAAAATTAGGAATGATTTTAAGGTAATTGGTCGAATCGAAATTGTATTCAAAGTTTAGATTCGCCCGGTGATTGTTCCGGATGTTATCCGAATAACTGCTTTGGTTGTTGGTAAAAATATTACCTGAAATATTCTGACGCGAGGTGGCACGGTCTATAATGGTATTGCGGTTCGAAAAACTGTAATTACCATAGAACGACCCTTTTTTATTGTCGAAGTCGGTACGGAAGTTAACGCCTATCGACTTGTTATCCGTAATACCGTTTTGATCGGCATCAGTGTCGGATGTGGCGCCATCGCCCGAGTTGCCGCCTCCACCTCTTATTGTGCGCATTACTCTGCCACCTCCCCTTTGATTATTGGCATTGCTGAAGTCAAAAAGGTTCTGATTGATATTATTCAGGTTACCCAATACCGATAGTTGCGTATTTTCCCTGAATACATTGGCGTTTAATGTAGCCTGGTAGCGTTTGTCTGTGCCGTATCCTGCCGCCACCCTGCCAAATACCCCCTGGTTTTTGTCTTTTTTCAACTGTAGGTTAATCACAATATCCGGGTCGCCATCCTTAATGCCCGATGCCTGTGCCAGTTCGCCGTAATCATCTACCACCTGCACTTTGTCTATAATTTCGGCAGGAAGCTCGCGGGTAGCTGTTTTAGGGTCGCCGCCAAAAAAGTCTTTTCCGTTCACCTTTATTTTAGTCACCGTTTTTCCCTGCGCCGTTATATTTCCATCCTTATCAACCTGCAGACCGGGTATTTTTTTCAGCAGGTCTTCCACATTCGAGTTCGGTCTCACCTTAAACGAATCGGCTTTAAACTCAACTGTATCCTCTTTAATTACTATCGGTGGCGGACTTATAACTACTTCCTGCAACGTTTTTATGGCCGGTTGCATGGTTATGCTTCCAACATTCAGCTCCGTTTTACCGGCTTCAAAATCAAAATCCTGCTCTATATCCTCCATACCTACATTGGTAACCTTTAACCTGAACGCATTGGCAGGCACCTGGCTGAAGGTAAATTGACCATCTTTTGCAGTTACTGTCTTCAATGTGTCTTTATTGCCCGCTTTTACAATAAGCATTACCGATGCTCCTTGCAGTGCTGCGTGGCTGCTGTCGAATACCCTGCCTTTTACAGTGCCGGGCGTTTGTGCAAATACGAATGAAGTTGAAAGGAGTAAGAAAAGTAAAAGTAGATTTATGGGTTTCATATCTTTAAGCGTTATGTGCGGCAAAGACTGCACTGGTTTACGCTACAGACGCCAAAAGTAGACGGAAGATTAATAACACAAGGCTAACAGACGTTAAATAAGGTTAACGTTTGATTATGAGCGAATAACGATTGATGCATGGTAAAATGTTGTTACGATGCGTTGCTCGGTACATTTTCTATGAATATCAGTTCCAATACACTATTCGTATATTTTATTACGGTTTTTACCTTTACAACCGGGCAAGAAATTCGGCTCTGCTGCGCAACCTTTTAATACCATCGTCCGTAATTATTAATTTGAAAAGGATTCAGGACATACATTGGAACCATTGATACATCTAATAAAGGGCTGTATAGCTAATGATGCTAAATGCCAGCAGGTGTTTTACGAAAAATACCTTGGATTTGTATTGAAGACGGTGTATAGATATGTGAGCTCTTATGATGCCGCCGCTGAAGTTTCGAACGATGCCTTTGTAAAGATTTTTAAAGCCTTCAGCAAGTTTGATTACGAGCATGCCGCCAACCCCGAAATGCTGTTGATGGCCTGGATGCGGCGCATCGTGATCAATACTGCCATAGATCATATACGCGTAATGCGTGCTCAAAGCAAGCATCATTCTATAACCGAAGAAATATGGGAAGGGAAAGAACCCGCAACCCGGTCAGACGACCAGTTGTTGTATAAAGAAATGATTGAGTTGATACGAAAACTCAGTCCTTCATACCGTTCGGTTTTTAATTTGTATGTAATTGACGGATACAGCCACCAGGAAATAGCCGATATGCTTGGCATTTCTGTGGGCACATCCAAATCGAACCTGGCAAGAGCGAGAGCTTTTTTGCAAAAATACCTTGTGAAAGATAATAAGGATAACGTGTTATGTTTTACCTGAAGAATGACGACATGGAGGAACTTTTCCGCAAAGCGGCGGAAAATTATGAACTGGATGCCAGCAAGGCATCCGACTGGGACAGCATACACAAAAGGTTGCATGAAACCAGTGCCGACAGTTCTGAAACTGAAGGCAAAAAAAAGAAAAAACGCCGGTTTATTTTCTGGTGGTTCTTGCTTTTTCCTGCCGGATGGATGGCGCATAATACCTGGGATAAGATCGGGAAAAGCAGGCAGGAGCAGGCAGTAGCGCAAAACCAGGTAACCAAAACAGATGGGCTTCCTGGTAAAAATGCATCGCAACCACAACCGGAAGCGGCGCAACGGGGCGACGAAACCAACGACAATGAGAAAACGTCTGAACCGGAAAACACGCTTTCAGAAAACAATGAGTTTACAACCAACCCGGGATCAGGAATAGCTGAAAACACCAGTCCCGGTAATAATAATAATGCAGGGCAGGCAGCCGGAAAAAACAAAGCTTTAAAAGATTCCAACGGCAACCCGGTAGCGCCTGTAGAAACAGAAATGAGTAGTAGCAAAAGGAATGAGAAGCCAGGGTATGCTGTAAACAAAAAGCAACAAACCATCCACCCGCAACGAAATGCGAAAGAGGCAGTTGCCGGAAACGAAATGGAAGAGGATATGCCTTGGAGAGTGGTGACAGACCAGGAAGGTAAAACCGGCATTGGCACTATTAAAAGTTCTTATTGGACAGCTTCATTGCAAAAAGTAGAAGAAAGAAAGTTTGTATTGCCGACATTGGCAGAGCCAGTGCAGATTCCGGTGGGAATGGTGAATGGCGATAATGTTGATGCGTCTGTTGATAGCCTAAACAAGACAAAGGATCTTCCAACTGCTAAAAGCAAAGATCACTATTTCTATGTTCAGGCTATGTTTGCACCGGATTTAACCAATATAAAATTTCAACGTTTATCGGGTGTGGGAACGAGTGCAGGCTTATTGGTTGGATACAGGTTCAACAAACGTTTCCACGTAGAAGCCGGCGGCTTTTGGGAAAAAAAGGTTTACTATACCGACGGAAAATACTTTGATAAAAGCAAGCTGCCTTATTTCAGAGATCATGAAATATATAATGTAGATGGCAATTGCAGCATGATCACCATCCCGGTAAATCTGCGTTACAATTTTATCAGTAAAAAGAACAGCGACTGGTTTGTTACCACCGGGGCAGCCGCTTACCTGATGCAGAAAGAATATTACGACATAACCTACGAATATTACGGTGACGCACGTACGAGAGGATGGGCGTATAAAGATCCGCCCAAAAGCTGGCTGACCACAGTAAATATTGGCATAGGTTATCAAACAACAGTATTAAGGTCTTTCAACTTCAGGGTTGAGCCTTATTACAGAATCCCGGTCTCTGGAGCCGGGACCGGCAGCCTGTCGCTAACCAGTGCGGGCATATACGTTGGTATAGGCAGGAAGTTTTAGTTCACCCCTTTTTAAAAAAATAGTATGGCTAAAAAATTAATGATTTTTTTGGCGGTGATAGCTATTGCCCTATTAACAGCCTTGTATTGGTATAACAAGCCCAGGCAGGGTGTGGCACATAAACGCGCCGATATACGAATTGGCGCCGGGGAACTGGTTGCAGCCTATAACAGCGATGAACAGGCTGCGGATAAAAAATTTTTAAATGCTGTTGTTGAAGTAAAAGGAATAATTGAAGAGGTGCAGGTAAGCAGCCACGATGCAATTGTTATTTTAAGCATGCAGCCTACGGGCGGAGGGGTTAGTTGCAGGTTTTCGCCCGCATCAAAATTGGACGCGGCAAAGTTTAAAAACGGAATGGAAGTAATGATTAAAGGCCGGTGCGCAGGCTTTAACATGGATGTGAACCTAGTAGACTGTGAAATTATTTTATAAATCAATAAACGGGAAAAGAAGCATTTGTTACCTGGATGTGTGCTGTCAACATCCGTCAGCCCTCGAATGGCAGACTGATGTAACATAACGGCTGTCCCTAACCGACAAAAGACGAACATAAATTGACGAACATAAAAAACAACACATGAAAAGAAGTATTTATTATCTGGGATGTATTGTATTGATGGTCCTCGTAGGCGGCTCCTGTTCCAAAGCATCGGAAGAAGAATTGGCTCCTGCCTGCAGCACTGCGGATATGAGTTATGCAGATGATATTCTCCCTATCATTAGTGGTAATTGCTATGGCTGCCATGGCAACGACATTGTTACCGCCGGCATAGACCTTGAAGGATACGCCGATTTGAAAGTACACGTTGATAACGGCAATGTTGTGGGCGCCATTACACACGCGCCAGGCTTTACTCCCATGCCTTACAATCTGCCCAAATTATCCGATTGCGATATCAATAAAATAAAAGCATGGATACAAAGCGGGGCTCCGAATAACTAATAAGCTGTCAGCCTTCAGCGATCAGCCTTCAGCGAATTAGCTGCAAGCAGATCAAAAACCAAAAACAAGGATCAGAGATTGGAAAACAAAAAAAAATACTTTACCGGATGTGATAGCCAGGTGCTGATAGCTGAAAGCTGATCGCTCAAGGCTGACAGCTCACCGCTCACTACAACCATTAAAATTACTGGCACATGAAAACATGGATGATACTGATAATAAGCTGCTTCATTGGCATTGGCGCTACTGCGCAGGTATACATAACCAGGGCAGGCTCTGTAAATTTTTTTTCAAAAACGCCGATGGAAGATATTAAGGCGGAAAACAACCAGGTATATGCAGCGGTGGATCTTTCCAAAAAAACGATCGCATTTTCAATGCTGCTGAAAAGTTTTCTTTTCCGGAAAGAGTTGATGCAGGAGCATTTTAACGAGAACTATGTAGAGAGCGACAAGTTTCCTAAATCAACTTTCAGGGGAACATTTACCGGTGATGTGCTGCCCGGCAAAACAAATACTGTACAGGTGCAGGGCGTATTGTCGCTGCACGGTGTTGAAAAGGATTTTTCAACCACTGCCACCATCGAATTAAAAGATCAAAGCCTTGTAGGAATAGCAAAATTTCAACTGGTTCCTGAAGATTTTAAGATCGCCATTCCCGGCATTGTAAGAGATAAAATTGAAAAGAAAATAGCTGTGGAGGTAATTATTGATTGTAAAACTGTTAAATAACCCGGTATGAACTGCAACATAACATCCATCAACTTTTCCACTTACTTATTGCCCGATTCTTTTTTTTCAGGTGCAAAAAAAAGTTTTGTATTTATTTTTTGGCTGCTGGCGTTTGGTATCATGCAGGCACGTGCGCAGGACTCAAGCCTGCTTAAAATGCTCGACGATTCTATAGCAGTAAACCAGCAGGCAAAATATGTTACCGGCACCTTCAAAGCAACGCGCGTTATTAACCTGCATTCTGTTGAAACACCTGCCCAGGGTGTATTGCTGTTTATGATTATGCACCGGTTTGGAAAGATTAACGATGGCGGGTATGAATTTTTTGGGCTCGACAATGCAACCATGCGTATGGGCTTTGATTACGGCATTACCAACCGGCTAACGGTGGGCATTGGCCGAAGCACTTTTGAGAAAACATACGACGGGTACCTGAAGTTTAAATTGTTGCGCCAAACAGAAGCAACAGGAAAAATGCCGGTTTCTGTAACCGCATTAGGAGCCTTGGCATATAACACTTTAAAATATGCTGATAAAGATTACCTCGATGCCACCTACCGCACCAGCTATACATTACAGTTATTAATAGCCAGAAAGCTGACCCGTAATCTTTCGCTGCAACTGGCGCCAACCTGGCTGCATTATAACCTCGTGCCCGCAGTTGCCGATAAAAACGATGTGTTTGCGCTTGGTATTGGTGGCAGAATGAAAATTACCCGCAGGGCCAGCATCAACCTGGAGTATAATTATTTGCCCGATAACCAGGTAAATTCCTTCAAGGTATACAATTCATTTTCTGCCGGGTTCGACATCGAAACAGGAGGGCATGTTTTCCAGGTACATGTTACCAATTCGCAGGGAATGGTAGAGCCATTGTATATGGGCCGCACTACCGGCAGTTGGGGCAAAGGCGATATTTATTTTGGCTTCAATATTTCCCGTTCGTTCAATATAGCAAAAAAGAAACGTTGATTCTTCATTAAAACTTCAATTATGGAGCGCAGAAATTTTCTAAACAACTTAGGTCAGGCCACCGCCATTATTTGTGCAGGAAGATTCCTGGCTTCCTGCTCAAAATCAGACGACAACCCCGATCCCGATCCCGGTGGTGGTGGCGGCAATGTAAAGCTTACCGCTAATTTAACTTCGGAACTTGCCGCTGTGGGCAGTTCTAAAATTAACGGAAGCACCATTGTGGTAAGAACCGCCGCAGGCAATGCCACTACTTCGTTTGTGGCACTCAGCCTCATATGCACGCACCAGCAATGTACGGTTAACTACGATGCCGGCGACAACGATTTTAAATGTCCCTGCCATGGAAGCGAATACAGCATAACAGGTGCGGTAAACCAGGGCCCGGCAGCGGCACCTCTTACAAAATATACCGTAAGCATCAACAACAACGTACTTACAGTAACCTGATCCACATTTCACTCCTTTAGGTCTGCTTAATACGTGCCCTATGGGATGTTTCAATGGGTGTTCTGAAAAAAAGCCGTCTCTTTATAGGGATGGCTTTTTTGATTCGAGATTTGAAATTTGAGATTTGGGCGTTTCAGAGGGCCGATAGCAAAATGATTATTGCACCTGCCGGTTATAAAAACGACGCCTTGAAACCAATAGGAGCGTTACACGGGCGGGTTTTCAAATCTCAAATCTCAAATTTCAAATTCCATCTTCGTATTTTTGCGCTCAATTTCATCAACAGGTGCCATGGGTAAGCAAAAAAAGGTATTGGTAATCAAGCTGGGTACGGCGGTTATTACGGATGGGGAAGGTAAAATTGACCAGGCTGTTATAAAAAAAG
>JBQCFW010000114.1:0-74644 GCA_051958655.1 Agriterribacter sp.
GATTGTTGGCCGCTATTTCATTGATCACTATCGGCTCGAACAGCTGCCGGGTATTGGTTGACCCGAAATTTTTACCCGCCAGTATTTTTAATCCCATCTGCTGTATAAAAGCTCCATCGGCATAATGATACTGCAGCTTTACAGCGCTTGACGGATCGCTTATCCATGCCGGGATAAACATGCCGCCGGAATGCTTTGACAGCTCTGCTGACATAGCGCCTGTTGAACGAACACCGGCTACCTGATTAAGCTTTTGTGCAGCCAGCTCGTTGTTTAATCCATCCAACGGCACAACGAGTATATTATCCCGCTTGAATCCGGGATCTGCCGATCCCATATAAGAAAACTGCCGGTAAAAAGTAAGCAGGAATATAATGATGGTAAGCGACAGGCTGTATTGAAAAACGATCAGCGTTTTTTGAATGCTCACTTTTCCCATAATCCGGGCGGTTGTAAGATTTTTGAGCACCCGCAAAGGAGAGAAGGAAGACAATATCCACGCCGGGGCAATACCTGCCAGCAAGCCGGCGAACAAGGCAAAGCCAACAGTGCTCAATACAAACGGAAACGTATAGTTGAAGGCAGAAGGAATAAACTCATAACCGTCGTTAAAAGGCGCATACCTGATAATAAATGACAACAGCACCCATGCAAAGCCAAGCGCCAGCATGGAAAGCGACAAAGCTTCGATAATGTATTGGATAAAAACATCGCTGCGCCGGGCGCCGTTTATTTTGCGTACGCCTACTTCCCTTGCCCTGGTAATGGCTCTTGCAATGGTAAGATTGGTATAATTAAAGCATGCTGCGAGCAGGATAATGAGAGATACTGCTACTTCGGTAATAATTTTTGCCCATGGATTTACTCCCGGCATTTCGTTGCCCAGTTGCTGCCACGAAGGATTGATGTTGCTGAGTGGCTGTATATAAAAGGTTAGCTTGCCATCGGTATTGAGCTTGTTGAGTTCGTTGGTTAAATCCTGCAATTGATATTCCACACTGGCTTTGCTGTGTTCATCGGGCAGTAGCACAAAGGTATAAGCCGTATTCAATGCAAACCAGTCTGTCGATTTAGCACTGAGCGATTGACCTGCCTCCAACTGCGCCACACTCGACCAGGATGCATATGCATCGTAGAGCAACTGGCTTTTGGAAACGGGTTCGTTCAATACGCCTGTAACAATAAAATTTTCGCCTGTTGGCAGGGTAAACAATTTTCCCATTGGATTTTCAGTGCCAAAAAAACGATCGGCTGTTGCGCGGGAAATGACAAGACTATTGGGTTGTGTGAGCGCGGTGGCTGCATTGCCGGCGGCAAGCGTAAATCCGAAAATGTCGAAAAAAGCAGGCTCCGTAAATACACCGTTCAGATACAATTCTTTTTCACCGGACTTTACTTTTCCATTCAAGGCAGGGTAGAGGTTAACGGCTTTTTCAACATCTTTAAACTGATCGCTGATCTTTTTTTGCAGCGGAAGCGAGGTGCTGGCCATCCGCCAGGTTTCGCCCGACTTTTTATGATATTCGCTCGTAATACGATAAATTCTTTCGCTGTTGGGATGAAAAGAATCGAATCCTGATTCAAACTGGAACCGGATCATGATCATCATGCCTACCGACATAGCCAATCCCAAACCAAAAACATTGATGAATGTAATGAGCCGGTTGCGACTGAAAGTTCTGAAGGCTACTTTGAAATAACTTTTGAGCATGTCATAGGGCAATCAAAAATGTGCCAGTTTATCAAGTTTATGATTATCAATATTGTATGAAACTTCCCGGAGCCAGAGTGTTTGGTTTTGATACAACCAATGTATGATATGGAACGGTTAGTAACGAAGACCAATTAACAGGTTTGAAACTAGGTAATTACAGATTGCAAGTTTTAAGTTCCAGGCTCCATGCGCCAAACGCTATGCGGGTTCACCGAACGTAAGCAGGTTGTTGTCGGGGTCGAGCATCGAAAACTCTTTTTGTCCCCAGGGTTTTGTTTGTAAATGTCCTGCCGGATGGATGGCTAATTTGTTATGGAGCATAGACTGGTACAATTGATCAATATTGTTAACCCGAATGTATACCTGTCCATAATTTTTTGCAGGCTCCAGTTCTTTAAATTCAAAGAAATGTATTTCTATATTGTCCCGGCGAATCATTAAATACTCATCATACTCTGCTTTGCCCAGTTGTTGAAAGTCCAGCTTATCAACATAAAATTGTTTTGTTACGTCTTTGTTGCGCATTGGCAGCTTGGGGCAAATAGTAGTAAGCATTTTTTGTGTAAAGATAGGGAGAAGGTAGAAGGTGTAAGGTAGAAGTATGATAGCAGGCTTTTTTCAGTCTACATTTTATTTTTCGGCAAGACATAAATATTCCCTGGAGTTCCCAAGATTAAGTCTTAATAACCCCGTTTCAATTAGCATATCTATACATCGGCTTTGCCCTTATTTATTCTACCTCCGTATACTTTTCAATAATATCCTTTCTTGCCGGTGTCCAGCAGGTAATGATCTCGCCTGTTGGAGTGAGGCATTCTAAATTGTGCGGAAGATCGGTATATACATGCACAGATTCTCCAGCAGTTAAAATTGTTTTTTCACTTCCGTTGGTGGCTTCAAATTTACCCGAAAGTACGGTGTTGGCTTCCTGGTTGATATGATGGTGTGGGTCGTTAAAGCCTCTGCCGGTAAACCATAGCCGGGCTATCATCAGTTCGTTCGTGTAGGAAATCACCTGGAGCGTTACATCTTCGTTTAATTTGTATTTTTTGAATGGCGTTTTCATTGTTATTCGTTATTAAATTATTTAATGATTTGCGTTTTACTTTACGGGAAAATTAACCAGCATTAGCCCAAAACCTAAAAACATCAGGTCTTTCAGGATGAAGAAATTAGTTATTGAAGGAAAGCCCCCTGGTCAGAAATCGTAATAACAGATGCAATTTTACCGTCTGCTGTAACTTCCAGAAACTGGGTTTCTCTTGTTTGCACGGCTTTTCCTGTTGCGGGATACGTTTTCCCTTTATACGTAAACACACCGCTATGGGTGCCGTGTATGGTATAGCCAATGGCTGCGCGATTTCCTTCGGCTGCGCTTCTGTCCAATTGATACGTTAAATCGGGAAATGGCGTTAGGCGCTCTTTCATTTTTTCAATTACCGCTGCTTTGCCGCTTACTTTGTCGCTGTTCCAATTGGCTTGCACATCCTCGCTTAACAATTCGCTCAAGGCACCCCAATTGCGAAAGTTAAAATGACGCAGGTATAAATCGGCTGCCTTTTCGGTTACGGTTTTAGAAACATTGTGGTCAATGGGATATAAAGTAACTTTTTGGTGTTCTTCAATCTTTTCTTCTCCGGAAGCCGTTGCCAAAAATTTATCTACTTGCGAAGTGGTGATTAAATCTTTCATCAGACCATTTTCGTCCATCGTGAAAAATTCACTGCTCATTGCTTCTACTTTGTTTCCGGTGGGTTCCAAATCACCCAATTTACCAAGGTGCGTGGCTTGCATCAGGTAATGAAAAGCAACTACGTTTCCATCAACAATCATAATGCGGTCGTTGACTGCCAAACCGGGAAAAGGTTTTTCATAACGTGTTAACCGTCCCACAAATTTATCGCGTCCCACTACAATTGTTCCGTTGGAGTTCACATAAATGTCTTCGGTTGTAAGCGGACCGTTGTCTGCAAACCTGCCGGCACTAAAGTTTTTATGAAACTGCGAACTGTTTTTTCTTACCAGCGCTTCATAAGTTGAATCGGTTGTAGCTTTCATGGCTGTTTCTTTTTTTTCTGCTGGTGAATGGCAGGATAGTAAAAATATCTCGGCAACCATTCCTGGTAGTAGTGATTTCATGTATGTGTTTTGCTCTTGATAATTATTTTACGACACTCAAAAACTCGTCCTGGTTGGAAATGATAACAATGGATTTCATTTTCCCGTCTGCGCCCACATCTATATGTTGCGCTTCTCTTATGGCAAATGCCTTTTGTGTTGGTTGATAAGTATGGTTCTTATAAGCGAAAACGCCATCGTGATTTCCGTGCATGGTGTAGCCTATGGCCGATCGGTTGGCTTCTGTAACGCTTCTGTCCAACTGATAGGTGATATTAGAAAAAGCAGCTACACGGTTTTTAACTTCTTTCAGGAATGCGGCTATGCCATCGATTATTGTGCCATTCCAGTTAACGTTTACGTCGTTCGCCAAAAGGTTTTTTAATCCTTCCCAATTGCGGAAATTAAAGTGTCTTATATATAAATCAGTGGCTTTTGCTGTAACATCTTTCGGCACGGAATTGTCAATAGCGCAGAGCGTTACCTGCCGATGCTCTTTTATGGTTTCATCGCCTTTTATCTGCGCCACCAGTTTATCTAACTGTGTAATAGTCAGCAGGTCCTTCATCAACCCATTCTCATCCATCACAAAAAATTCGGCACTCATGGCTTCCACTTTATTTCCGGTTGGTTCCAGGTTGCCATACCTGCCTTTTTGCACTCCTTGCAATAAATAATGAACCGCGGCAATATTGTCGTCAACAATTACAATCCGGTCTTTAAGCTGCATACCGGGAAAAGGTCCGTCGTATCGTTTAATTCTTTGAACAAAATTATCTCTGCCCACCAATATGGCATTATTGGAGTTCACGTAAATATCTTCTGTAACCAGTAAGCCGTTCTTATCGAAATTGCCTGCACTAAAATTTTTATGGAAAGCGGCCCCGTTTTCTCTAACGAGGTTGCCATAGCGTGGATTTGTGTGTTGTGTTTTCATGGTTGCTTGTTTCTATTTGGTTTTTGTACCAAACAATGCTAACGGGTTGATGCCAGGTGGCTGAAATCGAAATCAGCCTGGTTTAGACTGGCGTCAAAGATAACAGATTTTAAAGATGATGTGAACTTCTTTTTGCTTCATTGTATTTGTTGAAGTGAATGTGAGCCAGTTGTTGGTTTTTATTCGCTTTGCTGAAGGAGCATTTTGTCTTAATGATTACAGGAGTTGAAAGTGCTGCGGGAGCGATATTTTGTTCAATAAAAAATATTTGATAAGGCTGTCAGTATTCTGCATTTCGTAATTCACTCCATCATCCCGGGCAATAATAAATATCTGTTGGACGTACGCTGTTTTTAAAATTGCGTATGTGCGTGGCTGATGTGAATAAGCTGAGATGTTGGAATGGCTATGCATCGGGTAATTTCCCAGTCATTCGTTGCGCGCTGTCTGAAGCAACGATGAGTCCGCCTGCCATCATAATAATATCTTTTATCACCAAACGTCCTGCGCCGGATAAATAGGGAAAACCGTGCTGAGGGGTGGGGAAGTCTCCGCCTAAATCGGGTACATATACTTCGGGCGTGGTAATTAAAAATGAGAGTGTTACCAGCGACATTACAAACGTTAGCAACCCGCCGGCAAGTCCGGCTTTGGGGAACCAGATGCCTGCAAGCGTTATTAAGCCAATGATAACGATGACAGTTCCCAACCCATACGAAAAAATATAAGTGCCATTTTCCTTATGCCAGTCTATATTTTTTTGAACTGTTTTGCCTTCAGGGTTTTTGAATAAAGTGTATTCGGCAACAGTTGCTCCTTTGTCGTTAACAGCGGTTTTACCTGTGTTGTGGTAAAAAAAATTCATAAACGGGCTGTTGATTACGAAGGGCACAATGCCATCGGCTTCGTACTGAAAGGCTTTCAAACCGCCAATCCAGGCCATTACAATAAAGATGGAAATACGGATGAAGTTGATAAAATAATGTTGGCACGAGGCAATGAGCGTTATGAACTTTGTCATTTTCTTCCATTTTTGAATGTTTCAAAAATAGACGGTTGCAATAATGTTGAGAATGGATAAAAAGGGAAATGACATAGACTATTTTGCCACGATGGAAATGCCCACTTTTTCCCTGAATTGTTTTGGCGATACGCCTGTTTCTTTTTTAAAATAGCGGCTGAAATAAAATTCGTCTTCAAAATTCAATTCGGCGGCAATTTCTTTTATGGGTTTGTAAGTTAAGTGCAATAGCTTTTTAGCCTCAAGCACAATGCGTTCCTGCACCAGCTTTGACGGCGATTTGCCAAAATGTTTTTTAATTTTTTTGCTGAAAGTATTAACCGCCAGCCCGAATTTTTCTGCATAAAATGCCACCTCTTTTGCAGTCAGGAAGTGTGTTTCCAGCACTGCCTGGAAGTTTACAATATTTTCAAGCTGCAGCGGGCTTGGGGCGGCGGAGCGGAGTTGCTGCTGTTTTTCCTTGCTGCTGAGTGCCAGGATGAGCTGGAGGTAAGATCGTATCACCGAAATGTCGTAGTCGTTCGTTTTATCGCTCAACAACTTCATTTTTTCAACGATCGTTTTGATCTCTTCAAATATTTCTTTGTTTACGGTTACATATGGGCGTTGGTATATGTTATTGAAAAGAATACCGTTACATGCCACTTCTTTTTTATGAAATTCAATACAGTAAAAATCTCCGTGGAAGCGGATTATATCAACAACCGGTGCAGCAGAGCGCTCCCATTGCAGAAGCTGATAGGGCGACAGGAAAAGAAGATTTGCTCCATTGCATTCATAGTTGGTAAAATCTACCGAAAAATCTGCAGAACCGTTAAAAGCTACAATGTGGTAATAGGGCGCTTTGATTGCTTTTAAAAATGCTGTGGACTCAATGCGTTCAACGCTGATCAATGAATTCAAGTGGCCTAAATATTTGGAAGACTAAATTACTGATTGAGTTGGTCATGAGCCCTATGAAAGCTTTTTTTCTTAAAGTTTTGAAGGATGTTACAGATTGTTTTTGGGCATTAAGAAGTACGCTTTTCCAGTTTTTGTATCATTCTTTTCAAGATGCTTGGAACAATAAGTTTATGAAATAGCTTGACTGGAAAAAAATACACGCGTCCAAGCCAATTGTTAAATTGTACAGTTGTAGTGATTGTTAACGACATTTTACCAGTTGCATTAGGTGAGCGGTCGAGTAATAACGAAACGCGGAAATTCAGATGTTTGTCATCTTCTCCGATTACAACTTCATTATGCGTTTTATTAAATACTTTAAAAAGCCCGAGTTGTTCTCCTGCATCGCATTTAAAGTTATCTTTTTGTTCGATAACATTATTCCCTGGTGTTTTTAGTCCAAAAAGCTTTACAATTTTATTTCTTACTGAAAACAGATGTTCAACCCATTTAGGGCCACCCGAAAAGAACGCTTTGCCAATATCTGTGGGGCCAATATTATTTTGACTGCTTACAAACCCGCTTTGATAACTGTCGGTATAGTGATACTTTTTTCTTTCATTGTTGAGGATTGATTCGCGGGGAAATTGTGTTTTTCGTATTGTTATTTTATTCATTGATTGCATTTTACATTTCCCGGAAGCATCAGATAGCAACAGTATTGTATAACCAAAGTTCAACCAAAGGTTGCTTTCGAGTGCTGCACTTTACTACCATACAGGAAAAAGACATGCCAGACGTTAACCTTTCGCTCCTACGCCATATTGTAACAACGTTACTCCCGATTTAAACGGCTTTACATTGTCTAATGTAAGATTAACCCTGCTGCTCAAGTTTGAAAACAATGGTTTGCCCTGTCCTAGTATAACGGGGTGAACGCTTAACCGGTATATATCCACCAATCCCAGGTCAACAAACGTTGTAATGAGCTTTGCGCCGCCGTATAGCCAGATGTTTTTGCCGGTACTGCTTTTAATTTCCTTCACCCTGGCTGCTATATCTGTGCTGATCCATGTTGCAGTTGTATCCTGCTTCGGGTTTTTCGAGAATACAAATTTTTGCTTGCTGTGCACTGCGCTCCAAAGATTTTTTTCAGCCTCCGGCGCATTGCTGTCCGGCTGAAAATTTCCCCACATGTCGTAACTGATCCGTCCGTAAAATATAGTGTCAATGCTGGCAAGAAAACTGTCGAATCCCATTTCTTCGTCCATAATACACCAGTCAATTTCTCCGTTGGGGCCTTCAATAAATCCGTCCAGCGTTACAGCCAAATCCAATATTATTTTTCGCATTGTATATTTTTTTTAAAGTTAAGTTCCTTATCAGTTATTTACCTTTCTGTTTGTTTATTACTTTTTCAACACGTTTTCGTTTGCTGTCTTTGTCAATATCGGCGAGCCTCGATGTAAGGGTTTGTACAAAAGTTTTCCTGTGCTTTTCTTTAATGGCAGGCGCCGCATTTTCGGCATACATAGGCAATTGGTTGGTAGCACTTATTAATAGCTGCTCATTCAGCAATGTAAAAGCGCTGTCTGCATATGGCGGCAGCGAGCACAGTTTGATTAAAATACTTACTGCATTGTCTGTTGTAATAACCGATCCTTTACCGGCCGCTTCTATAATTTGCGGGAGGGAAGAAAAGATCGTTTTAGGATTTTCGAGTGTTATGGAATTTAATGCCGCCATGGCTCCCCATTGCACCCGGTTGTTTTTGTGACTCAGCAAAGCCAGGAATTCTTTTGAATAGGATGAAATGAGTGCAGGATTTATTTCGCCAATTTCGTACAGCACCTTTATGCAATCATTTTGAATGTCTTTGCTCTTGTTATTCAAGTTGTCAACAAGCTCCTGAACGGCCTTTTTGTCTTTTTTTGCTGCAATTTCCTTCGCCAGCTCCTGGTTGGGCACTTCATCTCTGCGATTAAGAGAGGAGGCAAGTTGGTGTAATATGCTCATCTGTCCAGTATTTATGTTTGTTATTATTGTTCAACGAACTTTTTGCATTAACGCCAGTAGCCCCTGTTTTGTTCCTTCAAAATAATTTCCCTTCCTGTATTCGGGAAGTATAACCTTGTCTATTATCTCTTTTGTTTCACTGTTAGTCAACTTTGCTTCAATTCCATATCCATTACATATCCTGATTTTTCTAAGACCGGTACTTACACCGATCACAATACCGTTGTTAACGCCTTTTCTTCCAACACCCCAATGATTGGCAATCTTCAATATACAGTCATCAAATTCTTCCAATGAAACTCTTGAACCTTCAATGGTTATAATAGCAATCTGATTGGTTGTTTCCCGGTCAAAATTCGCAATGATAGAGTCGAGTTCCGATATTTGGTCTTTAGAAAAAATATGTTCATAATCGCTCGTCCAGCCCAGCGGTTTAGGAAGAGAATCGACTTTATTTATTTTACCAGCCGTCGATTGCTGTCTGCCGGATGGCGGCTTTCTGCAACATAATAATGCAATAAATATTAATAAGTATAAGAAAAACCTTTGCATACTACAGCTTTCAGGTATTGTGTCGGAATTATGTCGCAAGTTAAGCATTGTCGCGTTTTGTTGTTATTTTCCCGCCTTCTTACATAATACAGGTTGTGTATTGCAAATTGTTACTGCTCACCCCCCTTTAAAAAAATTCCGGGGGATAGATAATAGTATTTAACCTGTTTACTACTTTTAGCAAACCAAATGAAAATCTACCATGAGCTTCTTCCATACTTTTTCGATATTGATGGTGGTATCCGCCCTTTTTGCCTATTGGAATTTCAGGTATCTTAAACTGCCTCCGTCTATTGGGCTAATGCTGATTGCTTTGCTGGCATCGCTCGGGCTGGTTATTACCGGCAATCTTTACCCGGAAATCCTGGTTGATGTAACGGATTTGCTGAGAAGCTTCGATTTTTCTGAGCTCTTACTGGATTCAATGCTGAGTTTTATGCTTTTTGCGGGTGCAATCCATATTAATTTGGACGACCTGAAAAAAGAGAAGATCCCGGTAATGGTGTTCAGCACGTTCAGTGTCGTCATCTCCACTTTTTTAGTTGGGGGGCTGGCTTACTATACACTTCCCTTGTTTGGCGTGCATACGGAGTTTGTATACTGCCTGCTTTTTGGATCGCTTATTTCGCCTACCGACCCGATAGCCGTTTTGGGAATTCTTAAAGACGCAAAAGTGCCCAAATCGCTGGAGACAAAAATTGCCGGCGAATCGCTTTTTAATGATGGAGTGGCGGTGGTGGTTTTCATCACTATTTTGCAGGCCGCGCGTTCGCCTCAAATACCTGAGCTTTCGGATATTGCAAAACTGTTTTTTCGCGAGGCTGCAGGCGGGCTGTTGTTAGGCTTTGCGGTAGGGTATGTAGGCTACAAAATGATGCGCAAAATCGATAATTACCGGGTAGAGGTGATGATTACCCTGGCTATTGTGATGGGCGGTTACACGCTGGCTAGCATCGTGCATGTTTCTGGTCCTTTAGCCATGGTGGTGGCGGGTATACTGGTGGGCAATCACGGTAAACGCTTTGCCATGTCGGACCAAACGAGTGAGTATATTTCTAAATTCTGGGAGCTGATAGACGACATCCTCAACGCCTTGCTTTTTGTATTAATAGGACTGGAATTGTTGATTGTGGAGGATATACAAAAATATCTTTGGATAGGTTTATTGATGATCGTTCTGGTATTGGCGGTCCGTTATATTTCGGTGCTCATTCCTTCTTTCCTCATCAGGATAACCGACAGGTTTCAGCATAACACCGTGCTTGTTTTAACCTGGGGCGGCTTAAGGGGCGGCATATCTATTGCGCTGGCATTGTCGCTTACACCAGATGTGGGTAAAGACCTGTGGGTTTCGCTCACCTATTTTGTTGTGGCTTTTTCTATATTAGTACAGGGGCTTACGGTAGGAAAACTAGCGAAGATGCTGAGGTTTGATAATCATTGAGCAGGAAATTAAAAGAACCAAACAAAAAACAATTAGTAATCAGCGGATCAAAATAAGCAATGGGTATTTCCTGTTCACATCGTAACAGGTAACTAAGTAAAACCGGAGATTGCTGCGCAATGCCCAATGGCGTTTATATCGCTCCAATTTTTTTACTGCTCTTCTTACCAAAAGTCATTTGGTACTCGGGACGAAACATTTTTGAGTGAAGTGCATACTTCTGTTTCAAATCATTTAAGGAATAATTTATTACTTGCCTTTAAGGTTTGAATACAACTCTTTTGTGAAATTACTGGCTCCCTCATAATTCAGATGATGTTCATCTGCTCTCCAACTATCCGGGCATTTCCAGGCACTGTAATCTAACAAGGTAATATCACTGAATTTTTCCCTGTAAGTTTTATAAAAGGCTTCCTGGTCATAGAACTTAGCGGGATTGAACATGGGCATATACAAAAAATAAAGCCTGATGTTTTTATCCTTGCATAGCTTCACGATTTTTTCCAGATATGAAAGGTTAACCTGAGACCCGGACTCTTGCCACTCTGGCATTTTATAACTGTCTTTTCTGCTGTCAAATGCTTCTTCTCTTGCTTTAAAGCAGCCCAGGCTTCTAAGGTCGGATGGGATTCTTTTGATTATTTTTTGAGTAAGTAGTGTCGTGATGTGAGATTTAGCAATGGTATCATACACCTTCCATTCTTCTTTAGAAAATAATGGCAAATAGGTAGGCAGAAAATAACTCATTTCATTGTTTGAATAATATTTGGAATCGGTGTTTTTCCATGTATCTGTAGGGGCATATTGAAGATAAACTCTGTCAACCTGCGGATTGTATTTTAGCAACTCCCGTAGTTTAAGGTAGGTAAACATATATCGTTCCGAACCCATTGCCAGGTTTATGCTGTTTGGGAAAATAGAATCGTTTATTCCACATTCAATGTGTGAAGCGCCCATAAACAAAACGTGAATGTTTTCAGGGAGTTTCCAATTCATATTTTTGACCTTGTAAACCCTGTAGGAAGAAAGTGATACCAACATAACGATCACCAACAGAGAAAATAATGAGACGTTTCTTATAAATTTTTTCATCTTCTTAAAACTGAAAATATATAAATTGTTGTTCACTGCCGCCTAGCCAAAGTATTGCCAAAACGAGTGCGAAATAGAAGCTGAGCCTCAGTGGTCGGTACCACCATTGTATCTGTTTTTCCAGAGCGTGATTGCCTTCTCTTCCAAACCATTCGACAATTACAAAAAATGCAATCAATGCGTACAAAGATTTTGGAGCTACATGTGGAAGGCTTAACAACGATTTATTAAAGATGCCTCCTATATAGCTAAAAGCATGATGAAGTGATTCTGCACGGAAGAATATCCACGCAAATGCAATTAACAAAAATGTTGTAATCAATTGCGCCAGTTCTTTTATTGATGGAAGTACATTTCCTTTTGCTACTATTTCAATATTATTTCTGTTTGTTCGCGAAATAATTGCCGGCATCATAAAAAGCGCATTCAGCCCTCCCCATACAATAAAGGTCCAGTTCGCTCCATGCCAAAATCCGCTTACCAAAAAGATTATAAAAGTGTTTCTAACTCTCATCCAGGTGCCCCCCTTACTACCTCCTAACGGTATATATAAATAATCCTTAAACCAACTGGAAAGAGAAATATGCCAACGTCGCCAGAATTCCGATACGTCTCTTGAGAAATACGGAAAGTTGAAATTCTTGAGCAGCTCAATCCCCAACAACCTGGCGCTTCCCAGTGCAATATCGGAGTAGCCTGAAAAATCTCCATAGATCTGGAATGCAAACAGGATGGCTCCCATAACAAGATTACTTCCGCTCTGGTCGGCACTGTTATTAAATATTTCGTTTGCATAGATGGCACAATTGTCAGCTATTACTACTTTTTTAAAAAGCCCCCAAAGTATTTGTCTTAAACCATCTATAGCTTTCGTATAATCAAACTTTCTTTTCTTTTCTATTTGGGGTAGCAGGTGCGTGGCTCTTTCAATGGGGCCGGCCACCAAAAGAGGAAAAAAGCACACAAACAAGGTATAGTTAATCCAGTTGTAACTTGGTTGGATGCGGTTGTTGTAAATGTCAAACACATAAGACAGTCCATGGAAAGTATAGAACGAAATTCCAACGGGCAGGATTATCTTTAGTGTGGTGTAATGCGGCTGAAATCCGATGGTTTTTAATAATTCAGCGAATGAATCGATAAAGAAGTTGTAATATTTAAAAAAACCGAGAAAGCCTAGATTTATACCCACACTAATAACTAACCATAACTTTTTCCTGGCTTTTGTTTTAGCTTCATAAATGGCGATTCCTGAAAGGTAATCGAGTCCGGTTGAAAACGCAAGTAAAAATACAAAACGCCAATCCCAGCATCCATAAAAGTAGTAGCTCGCAACCAGTAGCAATATATTTTGCCATTTAAGGGATCGGTTATTGAGCCACCAGTAAATGCAGAAAACCAAAGGAAAAAAGATCAGGTACGATAAAGAGTTGAAAAGCATTTTTAGTTTTTTATGATTGTACCATAGACGAGCGGTTTTGACTTTGCTGAAACATGAGACTTTAACAGGAACGTTCTGTAATTGTAATGTGCCATAATTTTAACAAGCCGGAACATTGGATGGGTAGCTCAAAAGTCAGGGCTTGATACTAACGGCTATGTGTTTTTGTTATAATAGCTGCCACTTCGTTTATGTGAGCGGTGAGTTTTACAAGGAGCACTGCTTGATTCTCCGATCGCAAAGATCGTAGCTGAACTTCGACTGATTGCCGTAACAGCGACAACGCCTAGGCAATATCAGCAGCAGGTCGAAAATTCCCGCAAATGAACGAAAAAAGTGGGAATAAAAGAAAAATATAAAGGGAAAAACTAAAGTAGTAGCAAAGGTCAAAAAAATAAGTGGAAGACCGAAGCAAATCTTAAGAACCCAATTGTAAAGCCAAAAGATTTCTCAACTTTTATCAAAACATCAGAGATGTCTTCCGGATCAATGTTGCAGAGTTCGTATGTGTTGAGGTCTGTCATAGCGTTGAAAATACTTTTGTTGTGCCTTTGCCGTTTCCTAAAGTCTGAAGAATTCTAAAAATCTTTCTTCGGCTGGATATTTACCTTCATTGAACCTATTTCTCCATGCAAAGCTGTTGTGTTCATGAATGTCATTTGCAAGCATTTAGTTCGGTTGCTTCTTTAACTTCTTTTGACTTTGAACTACTTAAAATGACAAGAAACAAATCCCAAATCACAAATCAGAAATCAGCAATCAACATCAGTCCCTGTACGCTCTTCCTGTAAGGTTCAGGAACAATCCCTCCAGCCCATCCTGTTGATGTTCCTGCAGCAAAGCGGAGAGTGAATTGCTGGCAATGATCTCGCCCTGGTCTATCATCGCTACTTTATTGCAAAGGTCTTCTGCTTCTTTCAGTTGGTGAGAAGTGTATATAAGCGTCATGCCCTGGTTGTTGAGTTGCTTAAGGTAGCCAATGATAGCGTGCCTTGTTTGCACATCTACGCCTACGGTTGGTTCGTCGAGGAAAAGTATTTGCGGCTCGTGCATTACTGCTATGGCAAGGTTCACCCGGCGTTTCATTCCTCCCGAAAATTGATGAACCGCTTTTTTTCTCACTTCCTGCAATGCCATTACCGTTAACAGCTCATCTGTTTTGCGAGCAATCTGTGCTTTGCTTAAACCTGCCCATGCGCCAAAAAATTCCATGTTTTCCGTGGGACTTAGTTCGTGGTAAAACGAAAAATCCTGCGGCACAAAACCAAACAGTGTATTGATTTTCTTTTTGTGGTCTTTTATTTCATGTCCCAACAGTTGCACCGATCCGGTTTCGTACGGAAGCAGCCCCGTCATGATGTTCATGAGCGTGGTTTTGCCGGCACCGTTCGGTCCAAATATGCCAAACCGCTCGCCCTGCTCTACCTGCAGGCTGAGGTTGGGAATTACCTGTCTTGCCTGGCCTTTGTAGCCGAAGCTTAGGTTTTGTATGTTAATGGCGGGAGACATTGGTAGTGGTAGGTGGCAAGTGGTAAGTGGTAAGGTGAAAGGTGTGAGGCATAAGACGTAAGGTGTAAGTGACAGGCATTGACTTAGTAATTAATGTTTATGGTAATGAAGATATGTTGAAATGCAAGGGCTGTGCGCTGATGTCCTTTCCTTCGGGGAGGCTAGGAGGGGCTTCTCATCTTCTTTACAGCCACCGCCAACTCCTTAAACGCTACTTTTTCCATTTCTGCAATTTCCAGCAGCATATCACCCATATTGTTGTAATCCTGCTGGGTGGTTAACCGTCCTTTATAAATACCCGATGCCTGCACGGCTGCATCACGCCAACGGTCACCCGCTTTTGTAAATTGCTGCGATATGTTCATCAGTTCGTCTATAGGGTGGTAAGCATATGCCTGTTGCAAAAAAGCTCCATATATAAACCTGAACCCGCCTCCGCCTGTACCTATCTCTTCCTGCATGCGCACCAATTGCGCCAGGTAGCTGCGCGATTTTTCAATCCCGAGCGAATCACGCCACTGCTTTATTTTTTTTGCTGTATATCGTATGCCGCTAATACCGGCAATATTGCCTGGTATGTGCAGCATGTCTCTTACGTTCCTTTTTATACCGGTAACAATGGCTGCTTTCACTTGCTCGTCGGTTACCGGGCGTCTTTCCCTGGGATAATATAGTTGTCCACGGGGAGCCAATGGGCCCTTTGCAAATCTTACCCTTTTCAGCTCATAGCTGCTCATGGTAACAATGGTTTCCATAATAGGGTCGCTGATCAGGTAATTGTCGCCCTCTTTACCTACTACAATCAGGTTGTGTGCATTGAAGTGAAAGCGGTATTCTTTTGGAAAGTAGGGGAGATAGTAAACACCTACCTGGCATGCTGCCGGCTCGCCTGCATTCAGGCGGGCATCGAGTTCCAACTGCGCTTTTTCTTCCGACGAAAATTTTTTGCGTAAGATGGGAATGTCAAGCGATTTACAAGTGCGTTTGAATATCATGCCCGGCATGGTGCGGAACGATATGGCCGGACCGCCGTTTACCTTCATAAAAGGGATGTATATAAAAAACAATCCCGAACCAATGCCAAAGGCAAGCGGCTCGGTAATTTGCTGAACGCCGTAATGTTTTAGAAGACTGGTGGTAACACCATTTTCGCAATGAGCCGCCTGTGCGTGTGTAAAATCGAGTTTCATTCGTATATTAATGTATGCTGTTGAATTTTACAGCACTGCTATATTGTTTTATAAAGCGGAAAGAATTTGTTGAGCATTCTTTAATTCCTGCGGTGTAATTTCAAACAGCTCCGCATATTTCTGTATTTTTTTTTCGGACAGTGTATTAAAAACAGCTGGTTTAAGGTGGCGTTTTATCTGCCATTGCCAAAATCCGGTATAAGCGGCAACAAGCGGTAAATCCATAATTTTCAGTTCCATAAAATAAAGAATGGGACTGGCTTCGTTGTTGAGCACTTTTCGTTTTGCTTCTGCCACTTTTTTTTCTATATCGCCCCAGGCAATGTCGAGTGCTTCTGTCTTAATATTCCAGCCGTTGCTGATGCCGGTGGTATAGTTGCCGTTTTCATCAACCACATACGATACTTCATTGCCCAGCGCACCTTTGTCCTGCGGAATGTCTTCCTTTTTCATGCAAATATTAGTTTAAAGAAGGAATAGCGGTCAGCTATCGGCTTTCAGCAGTCAGCGCTCAGCAATCAGCTTTCTGTGGAATCTGCCAACAGAGCACCTATACCTGATGGCTGAAAGCTGATCGCTGGCAGCTTATCAGCAAACCGTAAGCAATCCATACATATATGAAAAGCGGGAACTTTCCGGCACCAGCAATAATATTTTATCGCCCACTTTCAGCTTATCGCTGTTAAACAATTCATCTACCATAAAATAAACCGAAGCTGCGCCCACATTGCCCACCGTACTTAAATTTACAAACCATTTTTCATACGGAATTTCGATGCCGTTTTTTACATGCTCCTGGTAAATTTTGTCTTTAAAAAAGTTGCTCGACATGTGAGGCATGTAATAAGTAATATCGTTGGGGGTAATTCCTTTCGTATCAAACAGGCGTTTCAGCATTTTGCCACCGTAGGGAACAATATTTTCGCTCAGCAATTTTACATCCTGCTTAATGCTTAAAACAGATTTTTCGTTCATTTCGTTGTGGTCGAACTCAAGGTAGCTCTTCAATGTGCCGTCTGGCTGCTTTTCGGCACCCATATACATGCACGATTCCATATGGTCGGCATAGGATATTCCTTCCAGCCATTCTATCTTTAAGCTTAACCCGGTTTCATTTTTTTTGTTGCTCAGCAAAAACGCGGCAGCACCATCAGAAAGCATCCAGCGCAAAAACTCTTTATCAAAGCTGATGTATGGATTTTGCTCCAACGCTTCCAGTTTATGCACTTCGTCTTCGAACTGGTGCGCTACCAGCGAAGCCGAAAACCGTTCTGAACCGGTAGCGATCGCCTTTTTTGCATCACCTGTTTTTACAGACATGTAGGCATACTTGAGCGCATGCATTCCCGCACAGCAAACACCGCTGGGTGATACCACTTCGAGCGAACCCATTTCGGGCAGCCAGCCATGAACCATGCACGCGTGAGAAGGCATCATTTGATCGGGAGAAGAGGTGCCGCACGACAATACATCGATTTGTTGAATGCCCTGGTGATCGTTCTTAAAAAGTTCCTTTATGGCCAGTGCTGTAAGCTGCGCATTGGTATGAGTGGTTTTGCCGCCTTTTTCCAATGCATAATAGCGATTGGTAATGGCATTGTTGCGCAAAACAATTCTGCGCGATTTGGAAGGTTTTCCGTTGATATAGCCAAGGTATTCTTCCATTTCGTCGTTCGATACAGGGTTATTCGGAAAAAAATGCGATGTTCTGTTAATATAAACTTCGTTCAATGACATCTTATGATTTATAGAAATTTCGAAAATAAAATAATATCATATATCGTACCGCTAAAAAGGCAGTTACTTCAAATCAACACCTGCATAATATGCTTTTTGTTTTTGTATGCGTTTTGACAAAAATGGTCTGAAAAACAGAGCGTCTACCAGCAAAATAACAGGAGCAGCAACAAATAAGGCAATCAGTATATAATATTTGAAGGCTACCAGCCAGGGACCTTTGTTTTTCTTTTTTGCTATAATGCCCGACCATATTTTAAATATTTTTCCCGCTTTCCTTTCAATAAACATCAGGTAGTACCTGATGTCTACAGCTTTTTGTGCAACCAGCTTTGGCTGCAATGTATCCCACTCATTTTTCAACAAATGGTTTTTCACGGTTTCGCCAAATATAGCGGAATTAGCTATATCTTCATCCGATACGCCGGGTCGGGGAAAAATCCCCCATTTGCGGTCTTTTTTGCCGGTGAGCATCCAGTAAAAAATGGTTACAAGGCTGGTATAATTATCATGCTTGTCTACCAGTGCAATATTGCCCACCAGTTTAGCGCCCGCTTCCTTCAACCTTATTTTTATCTTTTCCTGTGCATTTATCCACATATTCCTGCATCCGCTGATGGTGACCACCGGTGTATTTTTTGCCACGGCTTTAAAAGTTTCATGCATCAGCAATGAATTGATGGGAATGCTGGGCGACAAGAACCAGGGTTGATATCCTATAATAATAAGATCGTAAAAAGGCTCTTTAAACGAAAATGTTTCCAGCGGTTCGGGTATGCCATCCACGCTGTGCGGCATCGCTTCAAAAAATATGCGGGTCGTCCACGGAAAAGGGAATTTCTTCTCAGGGTGAATGCGTACCTGCTCCAGCGTAACACCAGGTGTATTTTGCAGGGAACTGGTAAAATGATGGAGAATCTCCTCCATTTGGCCCGACTGTGTAAAATACGCCACTAATATTTTTTTGCTCATGCGCTCGCCAGGATTAGAAATCTGTAGATTTTAAAATTTTAGATTTTTTGGTGTAGTTCAATACAGTTTGCTGTACAGGCGAAGATAAACTTTTAAAGTTTTTGCGCAGATGTTCATGGTCTTGTTCCAGGTTTTTGTAATAACCCAGAATTTTAGGTGCATTTTCCTGGATCATCAAACGTAAAAAACGAAATTCGGTATTGTCGGGGTCGCCCTGAAGCGCAGTTTCCAGCTTTTCCTTTCCCGCCTTAAACTCCTGTAATTTTTTTCCGGGGCCTTTTAACAGCCCGGCTTTTTTCATCATTAAGGCGCCTTCAAAGGCCAGTTGAACCGTTGGATCACCTTTGCCAACCACTGCCAGTTCCTGGTTAATGGTAGCAAGATCGGTACTGGAAAGTGCGGCATAAAACGATTTACGGTCGGTTTGCTGGGCAAAGCCTGCCTGCCATTGCAGCAGCGTTGCCATCAATGCGGTAATAAATATCGATCTGGTCATTTTCATTGAAGGGGCAAATATACCAAGAATAATGTTTTGCACTTTACATTTAAAACTGCTATAACTTTGATTATTATGATTTTGTAATCAATCTATTTGTTAACGCGGTTTTAAAAAGAGATTCAAATATACCTGTACACCACAATCCTTTTTATGCCCGCATTATCTTTGACCTATCAAATTTTATTGTTATGATGAAAAAACTATTGAGCACCGCATTTTTGATCTCTGCAATGTACGTTACGGGGTTTTCGCAAACCGAGTATAAAAGTGCGATCGGAGCCAGATTAGCGCCTGAGTCTTATTACGATTTCTTTGCTTTCTCGTATAAGACCTTTGTAACCAATGCCGGGGCGTTGGAATTTAATGCGGGTGGCGGAAGCCGAAGACAGGGTTATTATCTGAATAATGATTTCAACCGGGTAAACCCTTTTAGTCTTTCCGTTTCGGCAACCTATCAGCATCACTTTAAAATTCCCGTGCAAGGGTTGCAGTGGTTTGTTGGTGGCGGTTTAGTGGCTTATAATTCATTTTCAGACGAAGGTGATTACCGTGGCTTTGGCTTTGGTCTTTACCCAACCGGCGGCGTAGACTGGAAAATTCCTAAAGTGCCCATCAATTTAACAGCCGACTACCGGCCAACTTTCCTGGTTACGCGACCCGACAAGCAGGGCGACAGCTTTGAAGCCCGCAATTTTGGTATTGCAGTAAGGTATACTATTGGAGAGCGTTAATATATCAATACTATTATTAAATGAGCCCCGGCAATTGACCGGGGTTTGTTTTGTGGTTAAAGCAAAAAATAATTTTTATATTTGTTGAGTATAGATAATATTTATTAGATTAAATTCAACAAAAATGTTAACTGTATTCTCTGAATACAATGCTATTAAGAATTCAATTTCCGAATTGATAGAAGTGAGCGGGTATAGAAATGACTACCTTGCCAGGAAGGTTGGAATAAGCCAGGCTAACTTTTCTGCAAAAAAGCAACGTGGTAGCTGGACTGATAAAGAAGTTCAAAGACTTGTGGAGTTACTTACCAGTGTAAATGAAGAAGTAGAGGATATGCTGATGCTGAAAGTTGCAAAAGCGCGTGAAGCCGAAACACCCATTACCTACGAAGAATATAAAAAACAACTGGCATCTTGGAAGTAATATTCGCGCCATCCTATTTAAAAGACCTAAGGGGATTACCTAAACACGTTGTAGCCGCTGCCGATGAGGTTGCGCAAAAACTGCACAAAGCCAAAAGCCTGCAGGATAGTGGCGTAGATTATAAGAAGATGAAAGGTGAGAAGGATTATTACCACATACGAACAGGCGACTACAGGATCATTGCAAAATACATTCGCCCACAGGTAATAATGTTGTTGATAGGAACCAGGGGCGATGTGTATAAATGATTTTGCCTTTCGGCTTCTACCTTTGCCCTTTCACCTCTCACCTTTTCCTATCTTTGCCGGTCATTTTTAACTTTGGCCCTGATGAGTGGAAAAGCTATACAGCAAGACATATTCGGCAGCTCAGGAATCTGTGTTCTTATTCCCACCTATAACAATGCCGCTACCATTGGGCAGGTAATTGAAGATGTAGCACAATTTACCCGCAACATCATCGTAGTAAACGACGGGTCGACCGATGTTACCGACCAGGTTGTGACCGCTTTTCCTTTTGTAGCCTATGTAAGTTATACCAATAATAAGGGCAAGGGCTGGGCTTTAAGAACCGGTTTTAAAAAAGCGGTGGAACTGGGGTACAGGTATGCTATTACCATTGACTCAGACGGACAGCATTTTGCCAAAGACCTTCCCGTTTTCCTGGAGAAAATACAGCAGCAGCCCGACTCCATTATTATAGGCGCCCGCAATATGAACCAGGCCTCGGTGCCCGGTAAAAGCAGCTTCGGCAATAAGTTCTCTAATTTCTGGTTTAAGCTCGAAACCGGTATCGAGGCGCCGGATACGCAATCTGGTTACCGCCTGTACCCGGTAGCAGCATTAAGAAACATGCGATTCATTACCCGCAAATATGAATTCGAAATTGAGGTGCTGGTAAGGGCTGCCTGGAAGGGCATTAAAGTATTGTCTGTGCCCGTATCGGTATATTATGCGCCGAAGGAAGAAAGAATATCGCATTTCCGTCCGTTTAAAGATTTTACAAGAATCAGCATCTTAAATACTTTCCTGGTATTGATCACTTTTTTATACATCAAACCCAGGAACTTTTTTCGCTCGCTTTTTCAAAAAGAAAAGTGGCGCTCCTTTTTTAAAGATCACTTATTGAGTGCGCATGAACCCAATCATGTAAAAGCCCTGTCGGTTGCCTTTGGTGTGTTTATGGGCATTGTGCCTATATGGGGTTTTCAACTGGTTACGGCCATCTTTCTTTCCTTTTTACTCAAGTTGAATAAAGCCATTGTTATTATAGCGGCCAACATCAGCATACCACCCATGGTTCCGCTCATCATTTACACCAGTTACAAAACCGGCGCCATATGGATGCAAAATGGCGGGGGCGACCTGTTGTTTAGCGATGAACTTACATTTGAAAGTGTGCGAAATAATTTTCAGCAGTACCTGTATGGCAGCATTACCCTGGCTGTACTGGCGGCAATTGCAGGTGGACTGATAACCTGGTTGTTGCTGCTGCTGTTCCGGAAAAATGTAAAAACCGCAGTTAATTAAAAAGCATGGCGCGATTCTTTTCCGGCATATATCATTTTTTCAGGGGGAGAAGATGGCTGTTGTTTGCCCTGTTTTTCGGGTGCCTGGCGCTCACTGCTTTTTTTGCGTCAAGGCTCACGTTTGAAGAAGATATTTCCAAAATACTTCCCAAAGATGCCAGCGTGGCAAAGCTCAACGAAGTGTTCCGGCAATCGAAGTTCATGGACAAGCTGGTAGTAATGGTATCGTTGAAAGATTCAACCGCCAGCGAACCAGACAGTCTGGTGAATTTTGCCGATGAATTTACGAACGATATTGAACAAACGCTCGCCCCTTATATTAAGGAGCTTCATTACCGCGTGAGCGACGACATGACGCTGACCATGCTGAACATGGTGCAGGAACATTTGCCCATATACCTTACCCCACAGGACTATTCCACCATTGATAGTTTGATTGCGCCGGCGGCAGTAAAAGCTACTTTGCAGCAAAACCTGCAAACGCTCAGTTCGCCCGCCGGCTTTGGTTTAAAAGATTTTATCAGCAACGATCCTGTAGGCATTTCGTTCATTGCTCTAAAAAAATTGCAGCAGTTGCAATACGATGAAAACTTTGAGTTGTATGATAACTGCGTAATGACCCGCGACCAAAAAACACTGATCTTTTTTATTACGCCCGCTTATCCGCCCGATAATACCGGGAAAAATGAGCTGTTCCTCAAAGGGCTCGACAGTGCCATTGTTGGGGCAACAGCTGCCCGCCCCTGGATAGACGCGGGTTATTTTGGTGCGACAGCGGTATCTGCCGGAAACGCAGCACAACTAGGTAAAGACACCTTGTTTACGCAAGGCATTACCGTTGTATTCCTGGTGGTTTTTATAGGATTGTATTTCAGGCGGGTGGCAGCCCCGCTGCTGATTATGATACCGGTTGTATTTGGAGCGCTGTTTTCGCTAACGGTCATTTATTTTTTAAAAGGAAGCATATCCGTAATAGCCGTGGGTACCGGTTCGGTAATTCTTGGCATAGCCGTTAATTATTCGTTGCATGTTTTCAACCATTACCGGCATACACGCAGCATTGAAAAAGTAATTGATGATCTCGCTTTTCCGCTTACCCTGGGCGGCGTTACCACTATCGGTGGTTTTTTCTGTCTCAATTTTGCCGCATCGGATATGCTGAAAGACCTGGGCACGTTTGCAGGTTTCAGTTTGATTGGAGCTTCTTTGTGTTCACTGATTTTTCTGCCGCATCTGATAAAACCTGCTAAAGCCACATCCGCCAATGTCAGTACACATCACACCTGGCTCGACAGGATGGCTTCTTTAAAACCCGAGCACAACAAATACCTTATTGCTGCAATTGTTTTTATTACTGCCGGACTACTCTATTACGCAGGTAAAGTAGGCTTTGAAACAGACATGAACAACATGAGCTATATGCCCGAAAAGCTCAAACAATCTGAGGCAAGATTAAACAAGATCAACGAAGCAGCATTGCAATCGGTATACATAGTAACCGAAGGCGAAAACCTGGATGCAGCTTTAATGAACAATGAAAAGCTCACCAGCCAAATTGAAACGCTAAAAGAACGAGGTATTGTGAACCGCTATTCAGGTGTATCGGTATTATTGCTTTCTGAGTCGCTGCAAAAACAAAGAATACAACAATGGCAACGGTATTGGACACCCGAAAAAAAGCAATTGCTGTTAACCGCACTGAATGAGGAGGGCAAACCACTGGGGTATAGTGCCAAAGCTTTTGACCGGTTTACAGCGGTGCTCAATAAACCTTATGGAATTGTTGATACAGCAGCAATGGCCGACATCAGGAAGGCCTTCCTGGATGATTACGTGAACGAACAACCGCACAAAGCATCGGTGGTATCATTGCTGAGAGTGTCGCCCGAAAACAAGGCTGCGATCTACGAACAATTTAAGGATGAAGCTCAAACAACGGTGCTCGACCGGCAATACCTTACCCGCAAACTGGTAGCGCTTATTAATGTGGATTTTTCAAACATTGCGCTCATCACTTCGTTGTTTGTATTTGCCATACTGTTAATCACCTATGGAAGAATTGAGTTAGCGCTCATGGCATTTTTACCCATGCTCATCAGTTGGATATGGATACTGGGCATTATGGGCTTGCTGGGCATTCAATTCAATATCATCAACATCATTGTTTCCACCCTTATTTTTGGTTTGGGCGACGATTACAGCATCTTCATAATGGATGGCTTGCTGCAAGAATACAAAACCGGCAAAAAAAATCTGTCCTCCTTCAAGTCCTCTATCCTGTTATCAGCCGTTACAACCGTTGCTGGTTTGGGTGTGCTCATCTTTGCCAAACATCCGGCGTTGCAGTCAATAGCCGCGATCTCTGTCATTGGAATTTTGTGCGTGGTAATGATCTCGCAGGTTTGCATTCCCTTTTTGTTTGCACTGCTTATTAAAAACAGGACGGCAAAAAAGCTATTTCCGTGGACATTCTGGGGATGGCTGAGATCGATGTTTGCCAATGTATGGTTTATCCTGGGCAGCATGGTATTGGTAGTGACGGGCGTGATACTCATTAAGCTCAATCCATTCAATAAAGAAAAAGGCAAGTACCTGTTTCATGTGCTGGTGTCTAAATTTTCATGGTCGCTCATTTATATAATGGGCAATGTTAAAAAAGAGATCATCAATCCGCATGGCGAAAACTTTTCAAAGCCTTCCATTATTATTGCCAATCATCAGTCGGGGCTCGACAATTTTTTGATGATGATGCTGTATCCCAAACTGATTTTGTTTACGAACGACAGGGTAAGAAATGCGCCCATTTCCGGCTTTGTGGTAAAAATGGCTGATTATTACTCCGCTTCGGGCGGCGTTGAAAACACGCTTGAATTGCTGGAAGAAAAAATAAAACGAGGTTACTCGATTGTTATCTTTCCCGAAGGTACCCGTTCAGCCGACGGCGAAATGAAACGCTTTCACAAAGGAGCATTTTATCTGGCTGAAAAGCTGAAGGTAGATATCTTGCCTATCATCATTCACGGCAGCGGCTACACGATGACCAAACATGATATGCTGGTAAAAAATGGCCGCATTACGCTTACAATATTGCCGAGGATATCGCCATCCAACGAAACTTACGGCGCTGGTTATGCGGAACGCGCTAAAACGATAGGGAAGTATTTCAGGGCGGCCTATGGCGAAGTGCGCAACAACTTACAGCAGCCTGCCTGGTACAAAGAGCAGTTGTTTTATAATTATATTTACAAAGGGCCTGTGCTGGAATGGTATATGCGCGTAAAAGTAAGGCTTGAAAAAAATTACGAGCCCTTTCATGCATTGCTGCCACAGCAGGGAAAGATGCTGGATATTGGCTGCGGCTACGGGTTTATGTCGTACATGCTGCATTTTGCCGCACCGGGCAGAGATATTACCGGAATAGACTACGATGAGGAAAAAACGACCGTTGCCAACCATTGTTTCAGCAAAGATGAACACATCCGGTTTAAGCACGCTGATGTAACGAATTATATTTTTGAAAAATACGATGCCATCATTGCTGCCGATATGCTGCATTATCTGCCCGAAGAAAAACAGGAACAGGTGATCAGGCAATGCATTGACGCTTTGAACACCGGCGGCGTATTGATCATTCGTGATGGCAATAAGGAACTGGAAGAAAGACACAAAGGCACCCGGCTTACGGAATTCTTTTCTACCCGCTTTTTTGGTTTTAATAAAGTTACCGACCAGGGGCTTTCCTTTTTATCTGGTAATACTATT
The DNA here is from genome assembly GCA_051958655.1 of Agriterribacter sp. GTDB lineage: Bacteria > Bacteroidota > Bacteroidia > Chitinophagales > Chitinophagaceae > Agriterribacter. The sequence continues at coordinate 25,570 of JBQCFW010000114.1, forward strand.
CGGCGACTGGCGAAAGAATATACACTTGATTGCCGGGAAATAGATGATACAAAGTACACCTCTAATATTATTTTTGTTTTAAGCAAAAGCCATCAAGCAGATGAAGCAATATGACGTAGTGATCATAGGAAGTGGTATTGGGGGACTGATATGCGGTAACCTGCTGGCAAAGGAGGGGCTGCATGTATGCGTGCTGGAAAAGAACAAACAGATCGGCGGAAGTCTTCAAACATTTTCAAGAGAAAAAACCATTTTTGATTCAGGTGTTCATTATGTGGGAGGATTGGCGGAAGGACAAAATCTTTACCAGGTGTTTAAATACCTGGGATTGATGGATAAACTGAAATTGCAGCGCATGGATGAAAATGGTTTTGACAGGATTATTATTGACGACGATGAACAGGAATACAGATTGGCGCAGGGATATGAGAATTTCATTCAGCAACTCGTAGCTTTTTTCCCCGACGAAGAAGCTGCTATACGCGAATATTGCAGGTGGGTAAAAGATGTGTGCAATAAATTTCCGCTGTATAATTTGCGTACGAACGGCTTATACGAAGAAAAGGCAGAAGTGTTGCAGATAGATACAAAAACATTGATTGAATCGCTTACCGATAATAAAAAACTGCAGGCGGTGCTGGTGGGCAACAATGCCTTGTATGTAGGTATACCGTATGAAACGCCTTTTTATGTGCATGCGTTGATAGTGAACAGCTATATTGAAAGTGCCTGGAAATGTGTAGACGGCGGATCGCAGATTGGCAAGCTGCTTGCCCGCAACATAAGAGAAGCTGGCGGAGAAGTGATAAGGCATTGCGAAGTGATAAAGCTGCAGGTGGAAGACGGCAGGGTAGCTTATGCAGAAGCGGCTAATGGCGACCGTTATTATGGTAAAGATTTTATTTCGAACATCCATCCTTCCAAAACACTGGAAATTACCGAAACCGAATTGATACGGAAAGCCTATCGCCACAGGCTCGGCAGCCTGGAGCATACCATCTCTTCTTTTTTAGTACACATTGTGCTGAAGCCAGACTGTTTTCGTTACTTTAAACACAATTACTATTACCATAAAGAAGGCGAAATATGGAACCTGGCTGATTATACCGAAGACAATTGGCCGCTGGGTTATGCATTGTTTGTTCCTCCCTCATCAAAAACAAACCAATATGCAGACGCCATGACCATTTTTACCTACATGCGTTATGAAGAAGTGGCTCCCTGGGCGCATACTTTTAACACGGTTTCTGCCGAAGAAGACAGGGGAGCATCGTATGCTGCTTTTAAAAAATACAAAGCAGCAATATTGCTAGACCTGGTGGAAGAAAGATTTCCGGGATTGAAAAACTGTATTCAGTCATATACAACTTCTACACCATTGTCATATCGCGATTATATCGGCAATTACGACGGATCGTTGTATGGCATTGCAAAAGATCATAAAGATCCTTTGAAAACGTTTATTTCACCCCGTACCAAAATCCCCAATCTTTATCTTACAGGACAAAACATCAACATACATGGTGTGTTGGGTTCTACCATCAGCGGGTTGTTAACCTGCATAACATTATTGGGCAACGAAAATATTGTTGAAAAAATTAAAGATGCGTAAACTAAAGGCGATAGGGAAGTGGCTGCTGTACATACTGGGTGGAATACTGGTATTGCTTTTGTGCGGCTTTATATACCTAATATATGTAAGCAAGGTCGATTCACCGGCTGTTGCCAATAACGCTATTGCCGCGGCACAACGCACCGACCATGGTAATGGTTTTTACAGTTACAATAACAACTGGTTTCGCAAAAGCAAAACGGGCTTGTATGAGTTGTATGTGGAAGGAGATGCGTTTGAGCGCGGCGTTATCAATGGCAAACTGAGTAAAGAGCTGGTGGTGGCGCAGGAAGATTATTTTAATGCACAGATCAGCAAAATGATCCCTTCGCGTTCCTACCTGCATTTTTTAAAGTATGTTATTGGCTGGTTCAACCGCAACCTCGACAAGAATGTAACAGAGGAATACAAGAAGGAGATTTACGGCATATCATTATCCGCCTCCGATCAATACGATTATATCGGCTCCAATTACCAGCGCATACTCAATTACCACGCGGCTCACGATATAGGCCATGCGCTGCAGAATATGGCTTTGGTGGGTTGCACTTCGTTTGGTACCTGGGGCGCAGCATCGGAAGACAGCACTTTGATTATTGGCAGAAATTTTGACTTTTATGTGGGGGACGATTTTGCTAAAAACAAAATTGTGCTGTTTGAAAACCCAACACAGGGATATAAGTTTATGAGCATTACCTGGGGTGGTTTTATAGGTGTGGTATCGGGTATGAATGAAAAGGGGTTAACCGTTACCATTAACGCAGCCAAAAGCGGTATTCCCGCCGGATCGGCCACGCCTGTATCGCTGGTAGCAAGAGAGATACTGCAATATGCTTCCAACATTAAAGAAGCCACTGATATAGCACGCAAAAGAACCATGTTTGTTTCCGAATCGTTTTTGGTTGGCAGCGCGGCAGATAACAAAGCTGTGATCATTGAAAAAACACCTGATACCCTTGACGTATACGATCCGCATGCGGACCAGATATTGTGCGCCAATCATTTTCAGAGCAAGGCTTTGGGCGGATCGGAACCCAATATAGAGCAGCTGAAAATGAGCGCTTCGCCTTACCGTTACAAACGATTGCAGGAGCTGGTGCAGGAAAAGGGAAAGAACACCGTACAAAAAACCGCCGAAATTTTGCGCGACAGAAAGGGATTGAACGATGCGGATATAGGGGTGGGAAACGAAAAGGCATTGAACCAACTGATAGCGCATCATGCCGTGATATTTGAACCTGCAAAATTACTGGTATGGGTATCCGCATCTCCTTATCAGTTGGGAGAATTTGTTGCCTACGACCTGAAAAAAATATTTTCCATGCAGGGAATGCAAACCAATGTTGAAGTAAGAGACAGTGCGCTTTCTTTACCTGCCGATACATTTTTGTTGTCACAACAATACAGGGATTTTGAAAAGTACCGTTATTACAAAATGGAAATAGCGGAGGGAAACGAGATAAACGTCGACAGTCTCATCAGCAGCAACCCGCAGTTGTATCATACTTATGTACTGGCGGGCAATTATTATTTTGCACGTAAACAATACAAGGAATCCATTCCCTATTATCAAAAAGCATTAACTAAAGAAGTGGCCACCGAAACCGAAAGAGAGCAAATCAAAAAACAAATAGAGGCAGCACAAAAGCAATTGCAATGATCAAAGGAACGGGTATAGACATTGCTGAACCGGAAAGAATAGCCCGCGCCATTGAAAAGGAGCGCGGTTTCAGGGAGCTTGTGTTTTCGCAAACCGAAATAGCTTATTGCGAATCTAAAACAAACAAATACCAGCATTACGCTGCAAGGTTTGCCGCAAAGGAAGCTTTTTTTAAAGCCCTTGGCACCGGCTGGAAAAATAATACAGCCTTTAACGAGGTGGAAATATTCAATGATGTGGAAGGAAAACCGGGCATCAGGCTATTGGGAGAAACTGCCGCCACGCTGGCGCATTTACATTCATCTGCTATCTTTCTTTCTTTATCTCACGTTTCCCATTTGGCCACTGCTATTGTAATTATTGAAGGATAAAGCTGGTTGTTTTTGGAATTGTAACAGCAAGCTAAGTCTTATCGTGGGGCGTGAGACACGACCACGGCGAGGAAAGAATAAAGCTGGTTGTCTATAACCCAACAGTCAAGAAGGTTTCCAACCTTCCAAAGGTTGGAAACCTTAGATTACAATGCCATCCATCAGATCGCCGTTCAGGCGGGCCGATGGAAAAGCCGGCCGGCCTGAACGGTATTGGGCGCAGCCGGCGGTGTGACCGATAAAAAGAAAACAGGAACGAAAGTTTAGAATATGTAAGCCGCAGCTTCGCAGACAGATCTATTTAGCTTATTACAAACAGCAAGAGCCATGTAAGGATGGATTTAATGCATCCATATCCGCTTTCTACAGAATGCATTTTGCTTTTTATATATTGCGTACTATAAAAGCAATCTTATGCTTCACATGCTCTATATCATTGCCATTACTGCCGAGGCAATAACGGCGGCACTATCTGCCGGCAGACGTAATATGGATTGGGTAGGAGTGTTTATCATAGCGTGGGTAACCGCGTTGGGCGGTGGCACCATCAGGAATATATTGTTGGGGCACTATCCCATGTCGTGGGTGGAACATCCGGAGTATTTGTTAATAACTGCAGGCGGCGCTGTGTTTGCGGGAATCATCGCCCGGTTTATGAACCGGTTAAAGACATTGTTCTTATACCTCGATGCAGTTGGGCTGGTTGTATTTACAATTATCGGGTGCCAGTTAGCAGAAAGCCTGCATCTTCCAACAATAATAATATTATTAAGCGGCGTTATAACCGGTTGCGCCGGCGGTGTGTTGCGCGATGTGCTTTGTAACGATATTCCCCTGTTGTTTCGCAAAGAGATATATGCCAGCGCATCTGTAGTTACCGGCGGCATATATCTGCTTACGCAATACTGGGGTGGTACTATGGAATGGGCGGTGATCATTGCGTGCGTTTTTGGTCTTGTATTGAGGCTGTTGTCTATTCACTATGAATGGCAGATGCCAAAATTTGTGTATCACGACGATCTTCATTAGCAAAGCATGGTGCAGGGTTGCAAACCTTCTAAAGGTTGGCAACCTTACCCAGTCGAAAATGCTGTTGGGTTTTGGTTAACTTTGAAGCGTTAAAAAAAGTATCATGAAAGAAGTAGTAATTGTATCGGCTGTGCGCACGCCCATTGGCAGTTTTGGTGGCGCGTTAAAAAGTTTATCGGCAACGCAGTTGGGCGCTGCAGCAATAAAAGCTGCTGTTGCTAAAAGTGGTATTTCGGCGGCAATGGTGCAGGAAGTGCTGATGGGTTGCGTAATACAGGCCAATCTTGGACAGGCGCCTGCCAGGCAGGCTGCAAAATTTGCAGGTTTGCCTGACGAAGTAATTTGTACCACGGTAAACAAAGTATGCGCAAGTGGAATGAAGGCTGTTGCCCAGGCCGCGCAAAGCATCCTGTTGGGTGACGCTGATATTATTGTTGCCGGCGGCATGGAAAGCATGAGCAATATTCCTTTTTATGCCGAAAATATGCGGTGGGGTAACAAGTACGGAAATACATTGCTGATTGATGGTTTGATAAGAGACGGATTGACCGATGTATACGACGGAAAAGCCATGGGATTTGCTGCTGAATTATGCGCAAAAGATTGCGGTATTACCCGCGAGGAACAAGACGCTTTTGCCGTTGAAAGTTACAAGCGTTCGCAGGCTGCCTGGGAAAAAGGTTTGTTTGCGGAGGAAGTGATACCGGTAGAAATTCCGCAGAAAAAGGGAGATGCTGTGTTAGTAACCAGGGATGAAGAACCTTTTAATGTAAAGTTTGATAAGATAGCAACACTAAATCCTGCATTTGAAAAGAATGGAACAGTAACGGCAGCCAATGCTTCTACGCTCAACGACGGGGCAGCAGCGTTGGTAATTATGAGTCGGGCAAAAGCAAACGAACTGGGGTTGAAACCAATTGCGAAGATCGTTTCTTATGCTGATGCTGAACAGGCGCCTGAATGGTTTACCACTACGCCGGCCCTGGCCGTTCCCAAAGCGGTAGCAAAGGCCGGACTCGCCATGACGGATATTGACTTTTGGGAAGTGAACGAAGCTTTTAGCGTGGTAGGAATTGAGAACAGCAGGCGAATGAAACTGAACCCTGCTGCTGTAAACGTGCATGGTGGGGCAGTAGCTTTAGGCCATCCGCTGGGTGCCAGTGGAGCACGCATATTGGTTACGCTTGTGCATGTGCTGAAAGCAAATAAGGCAAGGTTTGGTGCAGCCGGAATATGCAATGGTGGAGGCGGCGCCAGCGCCATGGTTATTGAAAATATATGAGAATAAGGTGTAGGGTAGAAGGGGAAAGGTTTGGAGTTGGACGTTTATCGTTTGTTCATGCCTGAATGAGCGTGAGGTTTTGCATAAAGCAATAAAAGGCCAGGTTGAGTGGAAAGCTTTCTTCCTGTGTTATGTTAGGGATAAATAATCAGCTTTTTCTTTTCCGATATTAGGGTAAGAGAAAAAGCAACAGAAAATGAATAATTTTTTCCATGGTTTTTAAGGGATGTGAAAGTGCATATTGAAATATGCCTGATCATTTTCTGTTGCAATTCAGGTCAATGTTTTACGGACGGTAAGTGGTAAAGCACTGTTATCTTCTAAAGGGTAAAGATTCGGTGGTGTTTTGTTGTTGGCTGCGTTGGTTTTCTAAAGGTTTCGGTTTACAGGTTTTTCACGGATTCGGTTTCAAAAACGGGCTTCAAAGGTTAAGGTTTTGGGATCGGGATATATTGGATTATTGATACAAAGAAACGTTGATAAAATGTTTAAAAAAATAGGAGATTATACTTTTGCGGTGTAAATAAAACTTAGGAAATGATGTAAGAAGAATGCTACACGTTAGTAAGTTTACTATTAAACAGTTGTCGAAAGAGAAGGGAATTGAATATGTAATTTGCAAATTGTTGTATACAGCCTTGATTGATGGCGTGTTGGATAAATAAAGCGAAACAGTATTTTTACTAACTGTTGGTAAAACTACGCTCCGGAGTATTCCCGGTTTTGCAAATGAAGAGGCATTGTTACTGTAATAGTGGTGCCTTGCCGCGGAGAACTTTTAATATCATATTTTCCCCCTAACATTTTTGTACGTTCCTTCATGCTGATTAATCCGAAGGTTCTTTTACTCAGCGTGTCCTGTTTAAAACCAACTCCATCGTCTTTGATTGAAAGTATCAGTACTGTTGCCTGTTGCTGCAGGGTTAGCCAGATATTTTTGGCATTTGCATGGCGTGCTACATTGGTGAGCGATTCCTGCACTATCCTGAACAAGCTTATTTTTGCTGTATCTCCCAGCGGCGGGTCTATATTCAATCCGGATAAATAGGTGCGTATTCCCCACTTTTTTTCAAACTCCATTAATTGCCACTCTATTGCAGCTACCACGCCCATATCGTCCAGTATGCTAGGCCGGAGCTCCGCAGATATTCTCCGTACAGATGTGATCGTTCCATTAATCATCTTCATCAATTCCGTTGTGGTGGATTTTAATGACTCATCAGCAATATCCAGCTTTTTTAAAAGCCAGGATATCTGCATTTTAATAACGCTCAACTGCTGACCTAATTCGTCGTGTACTTCCCGGGCAATATTCGCTCTTTCCTTTTCCCTTGCATTGTGCAGGTGCCTCCACAAAAGCCGCAGCTCCTCTGCTACGGAGCTGTTCTGCGAAAATTTTTCCTGCCACTGCAGTTTTTCTTCATTCAGTGTTATCATTTCGGTAACGTCTTCCGCCTTACCTATAATCCAGGATATTTTCTTCTCGCTATTTTGCACAGGAACGAACAATGTGCGCCAGAAGCGCTTTTCAAATGTTCCGTCGCTCCTGCCAATATCATATCTCATAATACCGGCTGTGTAGGATTCGCCCAATTCAATTGTTCGGTTAACAGCAGTCCTGATAAATTCAATGCTACTGGATGTGTCGTTGGGGTTGTCAGGAAATACTTCGTCCAGTCTTTTTCCAACAACGGCATCGGGGTTAATGTCAACGACCTTTAGATAGGCATTGTTGAAAGCCACAACAGTAAGATCTGGCTTAAAAACAACGTAAGCGTCGGGAGTTGTTTCAAACAGCGTTTTGAAATCATTGTGGGTCAGCACATGCATAATTCATACGTTAGACATAGATAATATTTTCGGATTACTCAAACCATGCACTCAAAACCAGCATTCTAAAGGTAATGCAATTTAAATTGTGTTAACAACAAATGAATGTTTAAACATTATACATTATAGCCTGAGATGTCCGGCCGTTACGCGGGCACTCCCGCAACGGCTGCTTTTTTTCTTTCCACCATGCGCTTAACCCTGAACAACAGAAATATACTGATTAAAGAAATAAATACAACCACGTAACCTACCCAGTTGTAATGTTCGAGGGGGCTCATTTTATCTTTTTGAGTGACAATAGTGCCTGCAGCGGCTGCGGCTATTCCGCCTGCAATTTGCTGAAGCGAGGAATTAATGCTCATAAAGGCGCCACGGTCGGGCATATCGGGAACGGCGCTTGTTAATGCAGTAGATGGAACCATGCGGCTCATTATTCCCATCATCATTAAAATATTGATGATAATTACAAGCCACAGCGGCGTTACTGAAAGGTTGGTGTAAAAAACTACGATTATCATCATCCATACCGAAGCAATGGTAAAGAGTGTAAACTTGTCTATCTGGTCGCTCAACTTTCCTATAAGCGGCATTACAATTAACGAGCTAAGGCCGGCAATCATAAACAGCATAGGAAGATCGTCCTGTGTAATTTTAAGGTTGTTAATGGCAAAGGCAGTACCAAACGGCATCATCATAAATCCACCTATCGACAAAAGGGCGGTAGCAGTAAAACCTATGCGGTAATCTTTGCGGTAAATGGTATGGAGTAAATGTTTTACAGGCGACTGTGAGCGTGTAACAGCCAGATGTTTATTTACCGGCTGCAAATACCAGAAAATAATCAACGCCACAACAATGGCGAGCGCTGCCACCATTAAAAAGGGGGCTTCCCAGCCCCAATAATTAGCCAATGCCAAACCAATGGGCACCCCTAATACCTGGCTGGCTCCAAATCCCATCTGCACAAATCCCATTACCCTGCCCCTTTGTTCCAGTGCAAAAATATCTGTGATAATGGCCATGGATATGGAACCAATAACACCGCCAAACAAACCGGTGATAATACGTGCAATAATAAGCGCCTCGTAGGAATGAGCCAGTCCGCAAAAAATGGTACCTATAATAAAGCCGGAATAAAAGAACAGCAATAGCTTTTTCCGGTCGAACCGGTCGGCAAAGCCTGCAGTAAGCAATCCCGAAGCGCCGGCACTAAAGGCATAAGCCGATACGGCCCAACCAAATTTAGAGGGAGAAAGGTTTAACGATTTCATCATAAGATCGCCTAAGGGCGACATCACCATAAAATCGAGTATAACTGTAAACTGCGTAATAGCGAGTACAAAAATTACAAATTTCATGTAGCCTGTAAACGGCGGTATTACAATTGGCGGGCTCTGTTTCATTTTTTCAAGTTAATTCGGCGCATTCATAGCCATGCGTATTGATCAGTTCAATGATCTGTTCATGTTGTAAAGAAGGAGAAACAATTCTTAAAACACAGTCCACATCGTGCAGGTCAACATTCCATTGCTTAATGCATTGATGGTTGTTCAACAAGCTTTTGATACGATTTACATCTTCGGCAGACCTGATATTGGTTTTGAAGATGAGTATGTTTTGAAAGTTTTCCATAGCGATGCTTTAGTTTTTGAGTGCTTTTATTACAAGGCTAAATGTTTGCCATACTATCTTATCGGTTGCTTTGAATGGCTTACCGCCTACCGTTCTACCTTCATTGTGAAAACGAACAAGCGAATACAGCGGGGCAAATGCAACAGACCAGAAAACACCGAGCGGCATTTCATTGATTTCATTGCGTTCCACGGCATTTTTGCAAAACCTTCCCATACGCGAAGCAAATTCATCCATCAAAAATTCAAATACCTGGTGCTGGTAAGTAGAACTTCTGAGTTGCTCAAAAAACAGTGCCAGGCCTGGATGTTGGGTAAGGTAAGCAAACCTGTTTTTCCATTGTACTTTCAAACCTTCTTCAAACGATGCATCCGGATCAAAATCTTTAAAAGTGGCTTCGATAAGCGTTTTTGCTTCTTCCTGCGCAATTTTGATAATAAGGTCGTCTTTGTGTTTGTAATAAATGTAAAGAGTGGCAACAGAAATTTTGCATTGCCTTGCCAGCTTGTTCATGCTAAAACCCTCAAAACCATCGCTTGTTAACAGCTCAATGGCTTTTTGTTTAACCAGCTTTTCTTTTTGAACGTCCCTGATCCGCAAAACTAATTTTTTTCAAAAGTAAGCGAATATTCATTTATTATTCAATTTTTTTATTCGCGTCAGGTCCCGCCGGCTTTTACTTTTTGGGTCGAGGTGGGATGAAAAGGTGGCAAAGGTTCGGAACTTTGCAAAAACGTTCACCTGCTTTTCAACAAGTTTGTAAGTTCCGAACCTTACTCATCCAACATTGTATTTTAATCCGATGTTCCTCATCAGTAATCAAACTCCGTTTGAATTGTGTTAATCGGTTTCCTTGTTTCCGAGCATCAGTATTTCCCTGATCTGTATGTCGGTAACGTATCGTTTAATGCCGTCTTTGTCTACGTAACTGCTGTTTACCAGCTTACCTTCAATAGCTACCTTGCTGCCTTTGCTAAGGTATTTTTCTATCAATTCGGCATTTTTACCCCATGCAATTGCATTGTGCCATTGGGTTTCCTTAATGCTTTCTCCTTTAGCGTTGCGATAGACTTCGTTGGTAGCGATAGAAACACGGGCCTTTTTTTTGCCGGATTCTGTGTTGCTCACATCGGGATTGCTACCCAGGTTGCCAATCAATTGCACTTTGTTTTGTAAGGCGTTCATAAAGCTTCGTTTAAATTGTTTACGATTGTATGTAGTTGTTTTAGCGCTTCAACCCTACAAAGTTGCATATCCGCAACTGATGGACCCGGTATATAAATGTTTATAATCGATCTTAGTCGTTTGTAAACGTTTAAAAACGTTTAATTCGCTGTCATTTCTGTTTCGCAGGGTTGTTGTAAAACTGTAACTTTAAGCAATGCTCAACCGAAAGGCCTAATTGTAAACCTATGATATCATCTATACCTATGGCATCGCATTGCCTTCATTGCAACAAGCTGATAAAAGGCCGCATGGACAAGAAATTTTGCGATAGCTGGTGCCGGAATGCCTATCATAACAAACTGAACAGCAACTACACTTCACCCTTGGTTCGTACTATAAACAGCATACTTAAACGGAACCGTAAAATACTGGGAACACTTCTGTCTGCCGAAAGGGGAACCGCCCGTATTTCGAAAAAGAGGCTGCTGGACATGGGCTTTAATTTTGGATATCTTACTCACCAGGTGATCACTAAAAAGGGGCAGACTTATGTTTTCTGCTATGAATATGGTTATTTGCTTTTAGAAAGCGACTTTTACCTCATTGTGGCCCGCACCCAAAAACGCGATCTCGAAACAGGGTAAAAATGAGGTTGTACGTATAAAAATTATATCTTTGTAGTATAAAAAGATGCTAACAATGGATGCTAAAATAACGCTAAGCTTTAATGCTCAAATTATCAGCCAGGCAAAGCAGTATGCCGAAGAGCAGGGCATAAGCCTGAGCAGGCTTACCGAAATTTTATTGCGTAAGCTTACATCCGGCGGGTATAAGTCCATCGAAGATTTTCCCGTTGAAGATTGGGTAAGCATGGTTTCGGAGGGAGAGGCTGCTTATATCACCAAGCCTAAAACAAGCAAGCAGCTAAAAAACGAATTCAATAACACCCGGAAAAAACGCCAATGACGCTCTTCCTGGATGCAAATATACTAGTATCGGTTCTCAACAAGGAATATCCTCTTTTTACTTATACAGCGCGTATTATGAGTTTGGCCGGCAAGCGGCCCTATATACTTAAAACCTCCACCGTATGCCTGGCCATTGCTTATTATTTTGCCGAAAAAAAACAAGGAACTGCTGCTGCAAAAAGTAAAATAGCACTTTTAATGCAACACATTGACATCACCGACTCTGGTGAAAAAGAAGCCATGCAGGCTATTGCCAACAAAAAGGCGAACGACTTTGAAGATGCTTTGCAATACTACAGCGCTGTAAACGCCCGGTGCACCTGTTTGTTAACAGACAATGTAGACGACTTTTATTTTGCCGACATAGAAGTGTTACAACCCGAAGTGTTTTTTAATAAATATTTTCTTCGCAGAAAATAGTTGTAAACGGTTGCTTTTTCACTCTCTTCAATGATGTTTCTCCGCTACTTTTGAACGGTTTACCTCAATTATTTTGTAGTTTCTCGGGTAAAAAGCTATTTACAGTCATGAAATCAAAAAAAGGGCAGTTGGTTATACACGTAGTAAGTTGTGCCATTTTTTTGACGCTGCCTTTCTTTTTTTCCCCCGACGGTCCCAACAGGTTGGATGCATTTTTACGCAACCCGGAATCGGCCAGGGAAATGCTTCGTTATCTTTTACTGATCCTGTTCTTTTATCTTAACTATTACGTACTTGTTCCCAGGTTGTATTCAAAAGGCAGGTATGTAGAATTTGCGCTGATCGTTGCCGTTTGTTTTATAGTTACAATGCTGTTGCCCGGCTTAATGCCCGGTATGCAACACGAAATGCGACCGCCTCCGCAATGGCATCGCGGAGAATTCAGAAGCCCCCCCGGTTCCAACCGCTTTTTCTTTAATGCCCGGCAGCACGTGTTTCTTTTCCTGGCATCTTTTTTCTTTTCGCTTATGCTGCGCATCCGCGAAAAATTGCACCAGGCAGAAGAGGAGAAATTGCAGTCGGAACTATCGTATTTAAAAGCCCAGGTAAATCCTCATTTTTTATTCAATACGCTTAACAGCATTTACGCATTGGCCATTGCAAAGTCAGATGATACCGCTACTGCAGTGGTAAAGCTCTCCGGCATGATGCGCTATGTGCTGAGCGATGCAGTGCAGGATTTTGTGCCGCTTGAAAAGGAAATAAATTATCTGCAGGATTTTGTGGAATTGCAGGAACTAAGGTTTGGCAACAATATGCCCGTTCGGTTTAAGGTTACCGGCAACGCTGCCGGGAAGCGCATTGCACCAATGCTGCTGATAACGTTTGTTGAAAATGCTTTTAAGTATGGTGTGAATGCCGAAGATAAAATGCAGATCGATATTGATATTGTGATAGAAGAGCGCGCCCTTACTATGAAAACATACAACAAAAAAGTGAAAGTACAGCAACAAACAGAAGTGAGCAGCAGGTTGGGCATTACCAATACAAAGAACAGGCTCAAGCTCTTGTATCCCTCCACACACGAACTTATTATTAACGAAACCGGCGAAGACTTTCGGGTTTTGCTTACCTTAACGTTGTTATGATAAAGGCCATAGCGATAGACGATGAAATTCCGGCACTCAGCATCGTACAGCATTTTTGTGAACGCACGGAATTTATCCAGTTGGAGAAAACTTTCAATCAGCCAACAGAAGCGCTTAAGCATTTACGTAAGTTTCCTGTTGATCTTGTTTTTTTAGACATTCACATGCCATCGCTCAGTGGTATAGATCTGTACAAGGCGGTGCAGCAGGATACAATGGCTATTTTTACTACCGCTTACAGCGAATATGCCGTGGAAGGCTTTAACCTCAATGCAGTAGATTACCTGCTGAAACCATTTACCTACAAAAGATTTTTGCAGGCCGCAGAAAAGGCAAAGGATTACTACAACTACCTGCGCGAAAAAGAAAAAACAAAAGAGCAATATCTTTTTGTGCGTGCCGATTATACGCTGGTTAAGATCAATATAGCCGATATAGTGTACATTGAAGGGTACGACGATTATCTTAAGATTCACCTGGTAAACCAAAAGCCTGTTATTACCAGGATGACCTTAAAAAACATGCTTGAAAAATTGCCTTCTCAGCAATTCATACGCGTGCACCGTTCTTACGTGGTGCCGCTTACAAGAGTAGAAAGCCTGCGCAACAAAGTCATTACATTAGGTGGGGTAAAGCTTCCGCTTGGTAACAGCTACGAAGAAAATTTCTTAAAATACTTTAACAGGTAAAGGAGTTTTGCCGCTACATTTTTTGCGTTTGCCGCATTTTTTTTGGACGCACAAATACTCTTGTCATATTTGTTTCAACATTCATTTTTCCACTTAAAAATACAATTATGGAAAGGAAAAGTTTTTTGAAACAAGGCATCGCCGCATTGGGTGTAGCCTTTGTGGCTCCGTTAACCAGCGCCTGTAAAAAAGACGATGCGACAACCGTTGATGAGGAAACCGGTTCTGAAGGTTGCACCGTAGCACCTACAGAAACAGAAGGTCCATTTCCTACCAAAAATCCTTCGGCATATGAGCGAAGCGATATAAGGGATGGCAGGTCGGGGCATACTATGACTGCCAATATCACTATTGGACAGGTGAGCAAAAGCTGTGCTGCTCTGGCAGGTGCTATTGTAGACATATGGCATTGCGATGCTGAAGGTAATTATTCTGAGTATGGTGGATCGGGTATGCAATCCAATAACTATACTGCTGTGCATTTTTTACGCGGCAGGCAGGTTACCGATGCAAACGGCCTGGTAACATTTACCACCATCTTTCCCGGCTGGTACCAGGGGCGTGCCACGCACATTCATGTTCATATTTACAATGCAGGCGGCAGTTCGCTTAAGGTAACTCAGATCTCTTTTCCCGAAGGAGCCGGCAGCGCCGTTGCAGCCGTAAATGGTTATAGTAAAGGATTGAGCGGGTATACTTACAATGCCAGCGACAATATTTTTAGTGACGACAAAAACGGTGTGGAAATGGCTACAGTTACCGGCAACACCACCGATGGATTTGAACTGAGTATTCAATTGAATGTAGCCTGATGAAAATGAACAAGAGTTACCGCAGCATTACGTTGTGCTATCGTAAAATAATCAGCGCAATCTCGGCGCAGGGCTGGGAAAAAATGTTGTTGGAAGACACGTACAAAGAGTTTAAAATGCAGTTCCAGTTGTATAACCAGCGGCAACAATATTTTACTTTCAGTCATTTGCTACAGGCTGTGCCAGGCGCACAACAATTGCATTTTCTGGTGAGCGCTGCAGCTACGGGATATGTGCAGCAACTGGGCGATAAAATGCCGGATATAAAAGACAATCTCGGGCTATCGTTTATAAAGTTTCAGCATTTCAGGTTCGAGGTCATACAATCCGACATCAGGAACATTTCTGCACATACCGTAGCGCTCAATTTTATCAGTGAGCCTTTTTTGTGGATAGATACAATGGGCAACTGTATTTTACTGGCAAATCCTGCGTTGATAAACGAGCCGCATATTCAAACGCATATGCTGCCGTTGCAACCTTTTTTAAGCATTCATTCAATACTAAATACAGAAGCATGATACAGCAAACCGCTGCAAAAATATACCTGGCGCAGGAACGCGGCTGTAACGAGAATGCCTGCATGAGAAGTTACAGCACTTTCAACTTCGGCAATTTCAACCATGCACATAAGCAACCCTTCAGCAATTTGTATGTTTGGAATGATGATACGCTGGCACCAGGACAATCGATAAAAACCTATATTGATAAAGATGGGTATATCGTTTTTATTCCTTTGGTGGGAACCATAACATACAGGCATAACCGCGAAGACAATGTGGTGATAGATGCAGGGCAGGTATATATAAGCTATGTTCGCAGCGGAACCGTGGTGGAAGTAACAAACAGTTTAAGCGAAGCGCTCGTTAATTTTTTGCATATTAGGATTGCCGCAGTTAAAGCGGATAATTCAGAAGACACAGCCCTGCTCAAATTCGATATCGATGCAAATAAACACGATTGGGTTACAATAAGCGCTGTATATGGCAGCAAATTAGTTGATAAGCTTCCTTTTTACATTGCTATTGCAAAACTCGGTGGCAGGAGCGAGGTTGGCTATACATTGAGGAACGAAGGAAATGCTGTTTTTGCTTTTTCGGTTGAAGGCGCTTTTGAAGTGCAGAACCGCCTGTTGCACCAAAGAGACGGGCTGGCGTTGTGGGATGTGCCTATTGTTGAGCTGGAAGCATTGAGTAATCATGCAATTATTATTTTGTTTGAAATGCCACTTAGGCAATCATAACAGTTGTTGCAGCTGGCTGATAAAGTCAGTTCTTTGAATCATTTCAGCACCCAGGCTTTCCAGGTGGGGCGTATATACCTGGCAGTCAATCAGCACAACCGCTTCCTGGTTTAAATGTTCCACATATTTAATAAAGGCAAATTTGCTGGCATTGCTGGCGTGGCTGAACATGCTTTCTCCAAAAAAAACTTTTCCCAGTCGTATGCCGTATAAGCCGCCCACCAATTTTTCGTTTAGCCACGCTTCGGCGCTGTGTGCAAACCCTGCTTCGTGCATTTTGCAATAGGCTCTTTCCACCTCGTCGGTTATCCACGTACCGGTTTGGCCCGGCCTGAAACTGGTTTTGCAGTTGCGGATAACGGCGGCAAAATCCTGGTTGATGGTAAACCGGAAGCTCTCTTTCCGGATGAGTTGCTGCATGCTTTTGCTCACCTTCAGTTTTTCAGGAAAAAGCACAAACCGGGGATCGGGGCACCACCAAAGCGGCACATCTCCCTCATACCACGGAAAAATTCCGTTCCTGTATGCCAGCAGCAGTCTTTCCACAGAAAGGTCGCCCCCCATTGCCAGCAATCCATCTGGTTCTGCCAGGTTTACGGGAGGGAATATCAGTTCGCTTCTCAACGCAAAAACCGCCATGCCGCGAAGGTAATAAAGAGAGCAATAGCCGATATGTATAATTTGTTGCATGTGTGCCGGATAACCGTTTGCCACTTTTTTAAACAGGTTTAAAAAAAACTGCGCTTTGTGCAACGGAATATGGTGTAGCATTGTCACCTTATTTGTAGATCCGGATGACAGATTATCAACAACTGGTAAGGGATTGCCTAAAAGGAAAAGTATCCGCCCAGCAAAAGCTGTATGAGCTTTTTGCCGAGCAGATGCTGGCTATTTGCTATCGATATACCAAATCGCTGGCAGATGCCGAGGATGTATTACAGGAAGGCTTTGTAAAAGTGTTCAAATACCTGCACCAATACCGCTCTGAAGGTGAACTGGGTGCCTGGGTACGACGCATTATGGTGAATACAGCTATTAACTATTTAAAACAAAACAGTAAGTATCAATACGATCTGTCGTTTACAGATCTCACATTGCACCCTGTTTCGGAAGACAATCCGCAGGTGCATATGCAGGCAAAAGAGCTGGCCAACCTGGTGAGGCAGTTGCCCACCGGGTATCAAACAGTATTTAACATGCATGCAGTAGAGGGGTATACCCACGTAGAAATTGGAGAGATACTGGGTATAAATGAAGGCACTTCCCGCTCACAATATATGCGGGCAAGAAATCTGCTGATAAGCTGGATTGAAAAACATTCTGTAGAATCTAAACTGGGACAATATGCCGGAAAATGAGTTTGAAAAGCAGGTGCAGCAGATCTTCGGCGATATGCGGCTGAAGCCATCTGACGCGGTATGGTCCAAAGTACGGGAACGGGTAAGCCATGAAAAGAAACGCCGGCGGATGCTGGTGTGGCTGCCGGCAGCATTGCTGCTGCTGGGTGGCGGTATGTATTGGGCTTTGGACACTAACAATTCCCTGCAAAAAAACAAGCATGAGGCAGAAGCTGTTGCCAATGCAGGCAATAGCTCCGAAGCCGTTGGCTCCAACAATGCCCACCCGCAAGCCGCCGATGCGCCTGAAAACAATAGCGGGAATACGCCATCACAAACTGCGCCGGGTGCTGCGCTGCCAAACGAAAGCAGCAAAAGTAAGCCTGGAGATATCCGTGAGGCTGAGTTACCTCCTGCCGCCACCACTACCCAACAGCAGGTAAACAAAAGCATCAGTTCCGGTGCTGCCAGCAATGGGCGCAGCTTACCCGTTAATGAAGCGGCAGGAAAAAAACTTATTCATCTGCAAAACAAGCCCGCGCAAAAAAATACAGTGGCGGATGATGTAAATACCAGCGTCATTAATGTAGGCGGCCAGGAAACTGCAACCTCAAATAATACAGACCAATCGTTGTTACCTGTGTTGGGAACATACCAATACGTTGATGGATATGAAGGGTTGAAAGACATAGCTGGCGAAAAAGAACTAAAGCATTTTGATGCAAAAAACAACAAGCCCGTTATAAAGCTCGCCAAAAGAAAATCGTGGGAGTGGGGCGTAACTGCTCAGGCAGGTGTATCAATGGTTGGCAAAGGGCTGTCAAACATTTTCAAAAACGGACTGTTTGAAAAGGCCGAAAGCCTTGATTACATGCAATATGCTACGCCCGCTACACCCAATGGCAATTTTTTGGGCAGCCAGGGACAAGGTAATTTGGTGGCTGCCGCGCCCGCGCCCGCTTCGGCTGTAAAAGCAGGTATGGCGTGGAATGCAGGCATATTTGGCAAATGGCATGTTAGGCAAAAGCTTGCACTTACTTTTGGAGCAGAATACAATTTATATACTACCAACAGGGAAGTAGGCAATATTGTGGACCCTCAGTATTTTAACACAAACAACAGCAATGTCTCTGCTGATGCAAATGCAAGGTTTGCCGCTTATTATACCGGGAGCGACGGCATAAATTATACCAACCGCTATCACTTCGTGCAGGTTCCGGTGGGCATTCAATGGCAACTTAACAAAGGAATTAAAGTGCCGCCTGTCCAGTTAGATGCAGGTTTGGTATTTGGGTATCTTGTTAGTACCAACGCGGTGCACTACAAGGGAGGCGTTTATTACGAAGACAAGAGCCTGTTCAATAAATTCCAGACAGGATTGTATGCCGGGTTCTCCGTAAAGCTGTTTCAACATGCACAACGGCCATTGTATATTGGCCCAACGGTGCAATACAATCTCTCGGGTGTAGCAAAACCTTCATCGGGAATTAAACAGAACTTTGTATATGGCGGTTTAAAAGCACAATGGGTTTTGTTTAAGAACTGAGCTGAATAAATATTTTTTGAAAATGACGGACCAAATGCTCCGTCATTTTTTATTTTATTTAACAGGCAGTGCAACGGCGATGTTATACGGTTTGTCACGGTTTAAACTTATGTATATGCCCAAAATTAGTTCAACCGCGAGTTTGTTGCTGCTAACTGTATTAGTGGCTTTGCAAAGCTGTGTTAAAGACAGGTGCACACAAACCTACAGCTATTTCAGTCCCGTATACAAAACCTCCGAAGCTGTAAGAGCCAATATTAAAAGCAATGAGCCAAAAACGCTGGAACGAACCGGGAAGCTATATATAAGGGGCAATTACATTTTTTTGAATGAAGTAGACAAAGGCATACATGTAATAAACAATGCTAATCCCGCCGATCCCGTAAACGTTGCGTTCATCGATATTCCGGGTAACATGGATATGGCAGTAAAAGGCAACATATTGTATGCAGATGCCTATACCGATTTAATGACCATTGATATTACTGATCCACTCAAAGCCAAATTGATAAGCGTTACAGAAAATGCTTTTCCTTACCGCCAGTATTACGGAGCATTTTATGCAGATACTTCTATGGTAATTGTGGATTGGGTAAAACGCGATACTACTGTTGATATGGACTGTGGTAATGGCGGCTTTTTTGGAATTGAGCTCAATAAGAAAGATGCATTTCTGTACAACGATGTAGCGGCATACTACAATACATCAGCAGAAAGTCTCTCATCGGCAGCAAGCGTATCGCCTTTTGGTGTAGGTGGATCGATGGCAAGGTTTGCAATCGTAGAAAATTACCTGTACGCCGTAACGCTCAGCAACCTGAATGTTTTTTCTATTGCTGCACCACAAACACCTTCTTTCAATAATACGAAGGCGATAGGAATGAATATCGAAACAATTTATCCCTTTAAAAATAAATTGTTCATAGGTTCTACCAACGGCATGTTCATTTATGATATTTCCAACGGCGGCGATCCTGTAAAGCAGGGCAGCTTTGCGCACGTTGCCAGTTGCGACCCGGTTATTGCCGACGATGCATATGCTTATGTTACACTCCGCTCGGGCAATAGCTGCAACGGCTTCACCAACCAGATGGAAGTGCTCGATATTGCCGATGTCAACAATCCATCGCTTGTAAAAACCTATCCAATGACCAACCCCTTTGGACTGTCGAAAGATGGGAACCTGCTTTTTATATGCGATGGAGCAGACGGTTTAAAGATTTATAATGCGGCCGATGTAAACAACATTAAGCTCATTACTACGGTGGGAGGTTTTACTGCATACGACGTAATAGCCAGGAACGGCGTAGCCCTGGTAGTAAGTACCGATGGGCTGCATCAATACAGCTATAATAATGTGAATGATATACAATTGCTAAGTAAAATACAAATTACAAAATGAAAAACATTTTAATAATTAGCCTCCTGCTTCTTGCACTGAGCTACGCAGCGCAGGCTCAACAACCCGGAAAGGTTGTATTCCGCTCCATTCAACAAGTATCGCTTATTAACGGCAACGATGCAGTATCTGCCGGTTTGCAAACTGTAAATGGTTTTGCGCTGAAGGGATGGTTTGCCGGAGCAGGGGTGGGGCTCGATTTTTACCGCTACCGCTCGGTGCCGCTGTTTGTCGACCTGCGCAAAGAAATTCCCCTGAAGAAGAACAAAATATTTGTATATGCTGATGGCGGCTACAATTTGCCCTGGGTAAAGAACCAGGATGTTTACAGGGAGTGGGCAAATAATAGCTTTTACAAAGAAGAATATGATTACAAAGGAGGGGCATACATAGACGCGGGGTTTGGGTATTCCATCGGGTTTAAGTCAGGGAATGCTTTTCTGCTCAGCGCAGGTTATTCCTACAAAGCGTTCGACGCTTCTAAAACCACCACCACCAAATGGAGCATAGGAACACCGCAGGAAAGCGGGCAAACCGATGTTCAGAAATTTTCGTATCGGTTCAACAGGGTAATGGTGAAAATAGGCTGGCAATTTTAAGTGAAAACAGCATTGCACATGAAATATTTTTATTTATTGCAGTGATGTTGATAAGGGCAGGCGGCTGCGAAAAAGACAAAGATGCTGCGGGAACAAGTTAACGCTATGGTTGATGGACTGCAAACCTCAAACTCCAAACGACAAACTTCAAACGACAAACTTCAAACTCTGACGCTGACCGCTGATACCTGACGGCTGATTGCCCTCTATCCCTTTAAAAATTTCAGATTCCGTTTTATACCCGAAAACTTTGCACGTTTCAGCGGCGAATGTTTGAAGATCTTTTTGAAACTTTCTTCCGTCAGCTCCTCCCAGTCGCGGGTGGTGAAATTCAGTAATTCGGGGTAAGCCGTAAAAGCAGCTTCTTGTGTGGGTTTGCTGAAACGGTTCCAGGGGCAAACATCCTGGCAGGTATCGCAACCAAACATCCAGTTGTCGAACCTGCCTTTCACATTATCCGGTATCAGCATATCTTTTAACTCTATGGTGTAGTAAGAAATGCATTTGCTGCCGTCTACCACCCGGTTGTCGGCAATGGCATTGGTAGGGCAGGCGTCTATGCATTTGGTGCAGGTGCCACAAAAATCCTTTGCCACCGGGTCATCGTACGCAAGCTCCAGGTCGGTAATAAGCGTTGCTATAAAAAAGAAGGAGCCAGACTGTTTGTTAATAAGATTGCCGTTTTTTCCTATCCAGCCCAACCCGCTACGTTGTGCCCAGGAGCGCTCCAATACCGGCGCGGAATCAACAAATCCCCTGCCGTTCACTTCGCCAATTTCTTCCGTTATGGCTTGCAGCAGCAGGTTCAGCTTTTTTTTTATTACCTCATGGTAATCGTCTCCCAGCGCATATGCCGACACTTTAGGACCACCGGTTGCCGGACTGGCTGCCGGGTAATAATTCAACAGCAGGGTAATGACCGATTTCGCCCCAGGCACCAGTTTCAGGGGGTTAACCCTCAGGTCGAAATAGTTTTCCATATACTTCATTGAGCCATTGTACCCTTTATTCAGCCATGCCTCTAAACGCCGCGCATCGTCATCTAACGGTACCGCACGTGCGACGCCGCAATAATCAAAGCCCAATTCCGTTGCTTTATTTTTAATAAATGCGGTATGTTTAAAAATGGTCAATTAATAAAAAATAAAATAGAAGATATATGGTAGATTTTATAAATAAATATAATTTGCACCCACAAATCCTAAACTGTTAGTTAATCATGAAAAAAATTCCTGGCCTTATCCTGGTGCTGCTATGCTTAGCAACAAGTCCGCTTATTGCGCAAGATAAGCTGAACCTTAAATACGGAAAAATAACTCCCGCCGATTTCGATTTATCCAAGCACAAGTTTGATACCAGCGTGAGCGCCGTGGTAATTGCGGATGTGGGCAGATCAGATTTTGAAGGAAACATAAAAGGATGGTTTTCCCTGACTTTTAAAAGGCATACCCGTATTAAAATATTAAACAAAAACGGGATGGATGCTGCTGATGTGAGTATTCCTTTATTTTTTATAGGAAACGCCGAAGAGAAAGTATCTAATTTAAAAGCCAGCACTTACACACTGGAAGATGGAAAAGTGGTAGAAACAGAGCTGGACAAGAAGTCTATCTTCAAAGATAAGTACGACAAAAACCACATGACGGTGAAGTTCACGCTGCCTGGTGTAAAAGAAGGAGCGATTATAGAATATAGTTATGTAGTTACTTCTGATTTTTTACAAAATCTCCAACCTTGGGAATTTCAAGGCGAATACCCCATTTTGTGGAGTGAATATGAAGTAAAGATGCCGGCGTTTTTCAATTATGTATTTCTTTCCCAGGGCGTAATGGTTTTAGACCACAATGTAGAAACCACAAGAGAAAACTATGTGGTTACAGAACCAGGTGGCGTTTCTGCGTCGTCCAGCTACAGGTTTTCTTCTAACGCGACTCTGCACAAATGGGTGGCTAAGAATGTACCGGTTCTAAAAACAGAGAGCTTTACATCAGATATAGACAACCATATTTCAAAAATTGAATTCCAGTTATCGCAATACCGGTTTCCGAATATGCCTGTAAAAGATGTAATGGGTAACTGGGCAACGGTTGCAGTAGAATTGATGAAGGATGAAGATTTTGGTTTAGGTCTTACCAAATCCAATAACTGGCTGGATGATGAACTGGCACCCGTTGTGCAGGGCACAACCGATAAGCTGGAAAAAGCAAAGAAGATTTATGCATACGTAAGAGATAAATTTACTTCCACCGGAACGCGAGGTATTTATTTATCCACTTCATTAAAAACAATCAACAAGAATAAGAGCGGTTATGTTCCGGATTTGAACATGCTGCTGACAACGATGTTACGGCAACAGGATATTGAGGCCTACCCGGTCTTACTGAGTTTGCGCTCACGTGGATATACACACGAATTTTATCCGTTGATGAATAGATTCAATTATGTGATTTGTGGTGTTAAGATCGATGACAAATTTTACTATCTGGACGCGAGCGATCCGACACTTGGATTCAACAAACTCTCAAGTGAGTGTTATAACGGGCATGCAAGGATAATTATGCCTGATGTTGCAAAGGCCATTTATTTCCAGGCCGATTCATTGGTAGAAAAAAAGCTCACATCTGTATTCATGCGCAGTTCTAAGCCAGGCGAATGGGATGGACATTTCTCCAGCAATATGGGCTATTATGAGTCGATAAGAGTAAGATCGAGCGTAAAATCAAAAGGCGAAGAGCCCTTTTTTAAAGCCATTCAAACCAGTTACACAGCCGACTGGTCTATCAACAATCAGAAAATCGATCAGATAAAAGAATTGGAAAAACCGGTTAAAGTAGAATATGATTTTGTGATGAAAACGGAAGAGGATATGGTTTATTTCAATCCCATGATGAATGAAGGTTATAAAGAGAACTTTTTAAAATCTGCAGAGCGTTCCTATCCGGTAGAAATGCCTTATTGTTTTGATGAGACGTACATTTTTACCATGGAAATTCCACAGGATTATACAGTAGAAGAAATTCCCAAATCTGCCAAAGTGAATTTTGGCGACAAGGATGGCTATTTTGAATACATGATAGACAAAAGCGGTGAAACGATCAGGTTAAGGTCAAGAATAAAATTAAACAGGGCTACTTATGCACCAGAAGAATACAACGATCTGCGTGATTTTTTTAGTTATGTGGTGAAAAAACATGCAGAACCAATCGTATTTAAAAAGAAAAAATAATCTATGAGGAAAACATATTTATTACCTGTGGCAGTTTTGCTATTTGCCATTTCTGCGTTTGCGGGCGACGTTGATTACGCCGTGAGCAAAATTCCTGAAGCGCTTTCAAAGAAAGCAAATGTTGTAATGCGCACAGATGAATTGCGGTTTGAGGTAGTGCATTTAGGGAAAAGCATCACTAAAAGAAAATATGCCATTACCATATTGAATGAAAACGGCGATCGGGAAGCATTTTTGTACTTGTGGTATGATAAGTTGCATTCAATCGAATCTATGGATGGTAATTTGTACGATGCTGCGGGGAAAAAAATCAGAAGTCTCAAAAAAAGTGAAATCAAAGATCGGAGCGCCACGGACGATATAAGCCTGGCAGATGATAACAGAATCAAGGTGCATAATTTCTATCACAGAAGTTACCCTTACACGGTAGAATATGAATACGAGCTCCAACACGCCGGAACTTATACCTTCCCGCATTGGCAACCTATAAGCGACGAAAAGTATGCAGTAGAACAAAGTGCTTTAACCATTGTTGTGCCGCCAGACATTTCTTTTCGTTACAAGGCTTTCAATTATAAGTCTGAACCGGTAACCGGCAACGAAAAATCAGATAAAACTTTTCGCTGGGAAGTCAAGGGCCTGGAACCTGTTGAATTGGAGTATGCAAGCCCCTCCTGGGACTATATTGTGCCAACCGTATATACAGCTCCCAATAAATTCAAACTTGATAAGTATGAAGGCGATATGTCAACCTGGGAAGAATTCGGGAAGTTCAGCGCGCAGTTGAACAAAGGGAGAGACAATTTACCGGACGATATTAAGCAGAAAGTTCATTCCTTGGCAGATGGTTTGAAAACCGACAAAGAAAAAGTAAAAGTATTGTATAAGTATATGCAGCAAAATACCCGGTATATAAGCATACAATTAGGTATTGGAGGGTTGCAACCCTACGACGCCACCTATGTGGCTACTAAAAAATATGGCGATTGTAAAGCGTTATCGAACTATATGTATTCGCTTTTGAAAGAGGCGGGCATCAAATCTCATTACACCTTAGTGCGTGCCGGTAAAGGTGCTTCCTATATGTTAAAAGATTTTCCGTACGATCCTTTTAACCACATTATCTTATGTGTTCCTTTGCAAAAGGATTCTGTGTGGCTGGAATGCACCAATCAAACTCTGCCTGCTGGTTACCTCGGAGGTTTTACGGATGACCGGTATGTATTGTTGATTGATGAAACTGGCGGTAAACTGGTTAAAACACCCAAATACAGCATGCAGCAAAATATGCAGGTGCGCAATGTAGCAGGCAAAGTGGCAGAAACCGGTATGCTTACCATCCACATTAACTCCTCGTACAAAGCATTGCAACAAGACAGATTGCACAGCGTGGCTACTTCGCTTTCACGCGAAAAACAACTGGAATATCTGAAAGAGCAAATTGATCTTCCTCATTACGATGTTGCAAACTTTAGTTTTTCCGAAGATAAAGCATCATTACCAACGCTTACCGAACATCTGGAAATAAATGCCACCAACTACGCTTCCGTAACTGGTAAGCGATTGTTTGTAAATCCGAATATTATCAGCAGGATGTATATCAAGCTTAAGGCAGAGGAGAAAAGAAAATATCCTATTTCATTAGGAATGGATTATGTAGATATAGATACTGCCGTAGTGGAAGTGCCGCCCGGATATACTCCCGAAGCGATGCCAGGGCCTTTGAAACTCGAAGGGAAGTTTGGGAAATTTCAATGTTCTACCGAATTTAAAGACAACAAACTCGTGTATCACAGGTATATTGAAAAACGTGGCGGCGAATACCCCGCCTCTGACTACGCAGAGCTTGTAAAATTTTACGACCAGATTTATAAGGCAGACCGCACCAGGGTAGTGCT
This sequence comes from Agriterribacter sp., assembly GCA_051958655.1. Classification (GTDB taxonomy): domain Bacteria; phylum Bacteroidota; class Bacteroidia; order Chitinophagales; family Chitinophagaceae; genus Agriterribacter. The sequence goes on from JBQCFW010000114.1 coordinate 51,441, forward strand.
CGTAAAAAAAGAATAAGCCCGTTCCGGGCCTGTTATAACTATTTGTAAAAAGCGGCAGTGGTTTCTCCCCGCCGCTTTTTTATTACGCAGCTCATATTCCGCATGATAAGTAAGTACAATTAAATGCCTTTTTAGCGTCAAGTTTTTCTGCGATTATGCCTTACCTTTAGCCCCCTCCAAATAAGGGGATAACGATTATTTGTTTCACAAAAAACAGTAAATATAGTATGAGCATTATAACAGGGAGCCGCGAATATTTTCCGGGTATAGGTAAAATCAAATTTGAAGGTCAGCAGTCAGACAATCCGTTGGCATTTAAATGGTACGATGAGAACAAGGTAGTTGCTGGCAAAACGATGAAGGAACATTTTCGTTTTGCGGTAGCTTACTGGCACACCTTCTGCGGTACCGGTGCCGATCCTTTCGGACCGGGTACAAAACTATTCCCGTGGGATGAGAATGCCGATGCCGTACAAAGAGCAAAAGACAAAGCCGATGCAGCTTTTGAATTTATTACCAAGCTGGGTGTTCCATACTATTGCTTTCACGATATAGACCTGGTAGACGAAGGCGGCTCTTTATCTGAATACGAAAGCAGGCTGAAGTCTGTGGTAGATTATCTTAAAGGCAAACAAAAAGAAAGCGGTGTAAAGCTGCTGTGGGGCACTGCCAATGTGTTTTCCAACCCGCGTTATATGAACGGTGCTTCTACCAATCCTGATTTTAATGCGGTAGCCTATGCCGGTGCGCAGGTTAAAAATGCGTTGGATGCAACTATTGCATTGAACGGAGAAAACTACGTTTTCTGGGGTGGCAGAGAAGGCTATATGACGCTGCTGAATACGGACATGAAGCGCGAACTGGATCATTTAGGTCAATTCCTCACCATGGCGCGCGATTATGCGCGTGCAAATGGCTTTAAAGGCACTTTCTTTATTGAACCCAAACCCTGCGAGCCCACCAAGCATCAATACGACTACGATGCTGCAACCGTATTAGGCTTTTTAAGGCATTACGGGCTGGACAAAGACTTCAAATTAAACCTCGAAGTAAACCATGCTACGCTTGCAGGTCATACTTTTCAGCACGAACTGCAGGTAGCTGCTGATAATGGTATGCTGGGCAGCATGGATGCCAACAGGGGCGATTACCAGAACGGCTGGGATACAGACCAGTTTCCGGTAAACCTGAATGAGCTTGCCGAATGCATGCTCATTATTCTCGAAGCGGGTGGCTTTGCCGGTGGCGGTGTGAATTTTGATGCCAAAACACGCCGCAATTCTACCGACCTGGAAGATATTTTTCATGCACATATCGGCGGTATGGACGCATTTGCCAGGGCGCTGGTAATTGCCGATAACATCCTGCAGAAATCTCCCTATAAAAAATTCCGTAAAGAACGCTATGCATCTTTCGACAGCGGAAAAGGAAAAGAATTTGAAAGCGGTAAATTAAAGCTGGAAGATCTGAGGAATTTTGCCGCCGAAAATGGCGAGCCCAAACAGATCAGCGGTAAGCAGGAATGGTTGGAAAACATTATCAACCAGTATATCTGAGGGCCTGAAAGATAATTTCCTGCAGATTTTCGCGGATGTTGATCACAGGTACTGAATCCATCAGCATTTCACCGTAAAATACAGATATGTTATTAATGAATGCCGCAGATTCGCAGATGAAACAAACTAATCTGCGATCTGCGGCATATTAAGTACGAAGTGGACTAATTAACCGGGCATCGCATAACAATTTATTTATAGCCAAATCATCTTTTTAACGTAGGTTTGCGCGCTTTTTAAATCACTGTTGTTTTGTTGGCGATGAAGAGGCTGCAAAGGTTCGGAACTTTGCAAAGACGCTCACCTGCTTTTTCAACAAGTTTATAAAGTTCGCAACCTTAGTCATCCTTAACTGAACGGCATTCTTTTTTAAACCTGTGTTATAAAACTGAACATAATGAAACTTTCATCGAGATTGCAAAAATTCAACGAGCCCGAAACACTGAAAATGGCAAAACTGGGTCGTGAATTAAGAGCCAAAGGAATAGATGTGATTGACCTGAGCCTGGGCGAGCCCGATTTTGATACTCCCGAGCATGTAAAGGAAGCTGCCAAGGTAGCTATCGACAAAAATTTCAGTCACTATACGCCTGTAGCCGGCTATGCCGACCTTCGTGAGGCGATTTGCACCAAGCTGAAGCGCGACAATAACCTGGATTATAAGCCTGAAAATGTGCTGGCGTCCACCGGGGCCAAACAGAGCTTGGCAAACCTGATACTGGCGATTGTTGACATCGGCGATGAAGTGATCATTCCCACACCGTTCTGGGTAACTTACTCAGAGCTGGTGAGGTTGGCTGATGGAAAGCCTGTTTTCATCCAGTCGTCTATTGAAAGCAAATACAAGATCACGCCGGTGCAACTGGAAGCGGCTATTACGCCTAAAACAAAGTTGTTCATGTTTTCTTCACCCTGCAATCCTTCGGGATCGGTGTATACGAAAGCAGAACTGGAAGGACTTGCGAATGTTTTCCGCAAACATCCGGATATACTGATCATTTCCGACGAGATATACGAGTACATTAACTACAATGCAAAACACGAAAGCATTGCACAGTTTGCTGACATCAAGGATCGCGTAATTATCGTAAATGGTTTGAGTAAAGGTTTTGCTATGACCGGCTGGCGCCTTGGCTACATTGCCGCCGACCCCATTATTGTAAAAGCCTGCGAAAAGTTGCAGGGACAATTAACCAGCGCTACCTGCTCTATTACACAACGTGCTGCTATAGACGCTTTAACCGGCGATCTTACTCCCTCGCACGAAATGCTGAAAGCGTTTACCGAACGCCGTAAGCGCATATTGGATTTATTGAAAGAGATTCCTGGTATTGAATGTGCAGAACCCGATGGCGCTTTTTATGTGTTTCCAAAAGTGAATGCTTATTTTGGTAAAAAAGATGGCGACACTGTTATCGCTAATGCAGATGACCTGTGCATGTATCTTTTGAACACAGCGCATGTTTCAACGGTTACGGGTACTGCTTTTGGCGAACCAACGTGCATCAGGTTGTCGTTTGCCAACAGCATGACGAATATTGAAAAAGCCGCCGAGCGTATTAAAAAAGCGCTGGCTGCGTTGAAATAGCGGTCAGCCGTCAGCAGTGAGCTATCAGCAATCGACTATATTTAGATTGCCAACTTTTTTAAAGTTGGCAATTTTTTTTGCACCTGCGCCAATACCATCCATCAGGCTGCCTTAGTAGCGGCCGATATATAGCCGGTCGGCCCGCCGGAATGGGTCTTTGTGGAATAGCAGGCGGTCTGACCGACAGCAACTATCGCTGTCAGCTATCAGCAATCGACAATCTAAGGTCGCCAACTTTTTACCTGACCGCTGATTGCTGACAGCTGACAGCTTCTCGCTTCTTGTTTTTTTTAAATACTTTGTTTGAAAAAATCGGAAGTCCTATCTTAGCAGCTGCACTTTTCAGCGTTCATCTTCTAATCTTCGGCTAAAACACTGTCCGGTTTGCTGCTCTATTCAAATCAAAATTTTGTATGAAGAAAATCTGCTCTGTTTTAACAACCGCTATCTGTTTCCTGGCTTGTGTGGCATACGCCCAGGATACTGTTTATTTTAACCAGGGTTTTATGGCCAATGGCATACACAAGTATGGAAGAGAAGCATTGTATACCGACCTGCTGGTACACCAGTTGTATACGGGTACATTAAAAAAGCCTGCCGACGGCAGCGTGCTGGGTACCAACAGCGAAGGACAGGAAATAAAATGGATGCTGGTAACTGCCGATTCTGCACACCGTTTCAGGTTGCCACGCCCGGCGGGAGGATGGAACAGGAGAGGCGGCGGCTTTTCTAACAGCAGCTATTTGTATGTAACCTATACTTCCGACAAAGAAAAAACGGCATTGCTCAACACCAAAGGAAGCAGCACCGTGTATGTAAATGGTGAGCCGCATACAGGCGATCCCTATGCATCGGGCTGGTTATACATACCCGTTATGCTTAAAAAAGGGTTGAACGAGTTTTACATTCGTTCGGGTTTTGGTACTTCCGCCGCACTCATCTTTCCTTCAAAAAGCATTTCATTAAATACTGAAGATCCCACTTTGCCGGTGCTGGTTTTACAACAGAACAATGCCGATGCTAAGGGCGCTGTGGTAGTTATTAATGCTACTGCAAAACCTCTGTCGAACTTGTCTGTTAAATCTGTATTGGCAGGAAAAGAAGCCATCACTCCATTACCCTCTGTACCTGCCATGAGCAGCCGGAAAGTAGCTTTTGCATTTGATGGATCGGGCATTACAGAAAAGGGCAACCACGCGGTAAGCCTGTTGTTGTTGAAAGGAAATGCATTGGTGGACGAACAAAAGGTGAACATTGAAGCCGTATCTTCGGGGCAATCTTACAGTAATACTTTTATAAGCGATATAGACGGAAGTCTCCAATACTATGGCGTTACTCCTCAGTCTTCTAACGATAAAACCAACGCTGCTTTGTTTCTTTCTGTGCATGGTGCAGGAGTAGAAGCCATTGGACAGGCAAGAGCATACAAACCGAAAGACTGGGGCACGCTGGTTGCCGCTACGAACCGCCGCCCGCGAGGCTTTAACTGGGAAGACTGGGGCAGACTGGACGCGCTGGAAGTATTCAACATTGCAAAGACCAGCTTTAAGCCCGATCCTCAAAAAATATATTTAACCGGACACTCTATGGGCGGGCACGGAACCTGGTACCTTGGCGCTACTTACCCGGATAAATGGGCAGCCATTGCGCCTTGTGCCGGCTATCCTACCTTAAAAGAATACGGCTCGCACGACGGAAAAATTCCGGACAGCACATCGTCTGTGGCTGAACAAATGTTACTCAGGGCAGGCAACCAGAGCGATGTGGTGAAGCTCGCCCAAAATTACCGGCCGCTGGGGGTATATATTTTTCACGGCGATTCAGACAGGGTAGTATCTGTTGAGTATGCGCGGCAGATGCGCAAGGTGCTGGCAGACTTCCATCCAGATTATGCCTACAACGAATATCCCGGTGGCAGTCACTGGTTCGGCGATCACAGTGTTGACTGGGCACCGCTGTTCAGCTTTTTTAAATCGCATACCATATTGCCGGACAGTGCTGTAAACAATATTGATTTTAAAACATCCAGCCCCGGTATTTCAGCTACTTACCGCTGGGCAACTATTTACCAGCAGGAGTATCCGTTGCAATTCAGCCGCGTGCAACTCGCCCGCAATGTATCGGGTAAAGCAATTGTTGGTACAACTGAAAATATATCGCTGCTCAAACTTGCTATTACTTCGTTTGAGCCGGGCGCCGCCGTAAACATTACGCTCGACAGCCTGAACACGGTGAACTATACTGTAAAAAGCGCTACCGACAGCGTATTCCTGGCTAAAAAAGACGACCAATGGACGATCGTTGCGGCGCCGGGCCTTGAGCAAAAAGGACCGCACCGGTATGGCACTTTTAAAGAACCCTTTAACCATAAAATGATATTTGTGTATGCCACCAAAGGCAATAAGGCGGAAAATGAATGGGCATTTAACAAAGCCCGCTACGATGCGGAAACCTGGTATTACCGTGGCAATGGCGCGGTAGACATCATTACAGACAAAGAATACGCCACCGGCAAATATGCAGGCAGGGGAGTAGTGCTGTATGGCAATGCGCAAACCAATGCAGCCTGGAGTTTATTGCTGAGTGATGCGCCTATACAGGTGCAGCGCAACAACATTAAGGCGGGCAGCAAAGTATGGCAGGGCGATGATATTGCTGCTTATTTTGTTTGGCCGGTTAAGGGATCGCCCAACACTTCGGTTGCGGTAATATCGGGCACCGGATTAAAGGGAATGAACGCCGCCAATGCCAACCAGTATTTTGCCGGCGGAAGCGGTTTCCCAGATTACATGATCTTCAGGCTGGATATGCTGCGCGAGGGAAGCAGCGCCATAGAGTCGGCGGGATTTTTTAACAATGAATGGAAACTGGAAGAAAGGAATGGGTTTGTGAAATAGGTTTAAGTTGTAGAGACAAGGAATGCCTTGTCTCTACAACTTTAACCTCAAATCCGCCAATACCATTCTTATTTCTCCGTAGGAATAATCATCGCCGAGCTTTTCTTTGATGATGGTAGAAGACGATGTTTCGCCGGCTTCTTCAATCGCCTGTTTTATTTTTTGAATTTTTTCTTCCGGTAAAAGCTCGGCAAGCGTTACTTCTCCCGTTGGAATAAAATAAGCCAGGTGTCCTTCAATGGTTGTCGGAGCCAGCTGCCGTTCTGTAGCAATGTCGCGGATGGTTTTGCCTGCCTTGTACATGTCAAGGCTCATCCTGTGAGAATCGCCTTTTTTAGCTTTTACTTTTACAGGTTCTTCTTTTATCACTATTATTTTGTGGTGCTGTTGCTGTAGCAGCAATAAATCGGCAACCCTCATTCCTTTCAGCAATCCCTCCGAAAGTGGTACAGCCTGTTCTACCTGCATTTTTTTGCGAATGAATTCCACATCCAGCTCCTGAAGTTCTGCCAGGTATTTTTTTACTTTCGATAACGGTTTAACCACTTCAATATGTTCCTTTACCAGGGCTTGCAGGTTAGCGATGGATTGTACAAAATAGCCAGATGCTGCACTCACCCGCTCATTCAGTTTTTCATACCCAACATCTGCTGTTTCGGCTAATAATACTGAAAGTTGTTTTTGAAATTTTTCGCTCACTTCCAGTAATTCCCTGCATTGTTGCAGCAGTTTTTCAGCCCATAATATGCTATTGTTCTTATCGGGCAACTGCCGGTGTTCATACGCTTCAAAGTGTTGCTCCACCCGGTCGAACAATTTTGCAAAACTGAAAGTTTGCGACAGTGACGTCGTTAGGAAAATCCGCTGGTCCTCTTCCAGCTGTGTGTCTAATTCAGTTTCATCCGCTTCGGTTGCTGCAAAACCAATCACTCTCGGGTCGGTATGAATGCTTTCGGGGTAAATGCGCGAGTATAAGATCAGTCCATTCAGCGATGTAAGCCTGCTCAATGCCACATATACCTGCCCTGCAGCAAACGAAGCGCCTGCATCGATGATCGCTTTTTCAAAAGTCAATCCCTGGCTTTTGTGGATAGTGATTGCCCAGGCAAGCTTTATTGGATATTGAGTAAACGATCCCAGTTCTTCTTCCTCAATGCTGTCTTTTTCATTATCGTACCGGTAACGAATGTTTCTCCATGTTTCCTTTTCCAGCAACAATTCTTCCTCTCCGGGAAAATCAATGTATATTTTATCCTTGTCAATTCTGCGTACTGTACCAATCTTTCCGTTGTAATATCTTCTTACCTCTCCCTTATCGTTTTTTACAAACATAATTTGTGCACCCGGTTTAAGCTGCAGGTTCATGTCGGCAGGTACAGCCCTCTCGTTAAAATCGCCATTGATCTCTCCTTTAAACTCATACATTTTGCCCGCCAGCTTGCTCAACTCCTGCCTGTTAATGGCATCGGCTCTTGCATTGTGTGTGGTAAGCGTAATATAATTCTCATCCTTTACCGGTTCAAAACCAGGTTTGTAATAGCGGTGCAACGTTGCAAGATCGGCTTCTGTTGCCAGGTTGTTGCGGATATTGTTGAGTATATTGATGAACTCAGCTTCGTTTTGGCGATAGATCTTTTTAAGCTCCAGGTATACCGGTGGCGACTGTCGCACCGCCAGGGCATCGAAAAAGAAAGGGCTTGCATATACTGCCTGTAAAATTTCCCATTCCTCTGTGCCAACCACCGGCGGCAATTGAAACAGATCGCCGATGTACAACATTTGTACGCCACCAAAAGGAACCAGCAGTTGTTTGCGGAAATGCCGCAATATCGTATCAATTGCATCCAGCATGTCTGCACGCAGCATGCTCACCTCATCTATAATCAACAGCTCCAACTCCTGCAGCAACTGCCGTTTGTCTTTATTAAAACGAAGATTACGAAACAAACCGTGCTCGTTGGTGGCAACGCCGCCGGGCTGTGTTTGCCGTGTAGGCAAAAAGGGACCAAAGGGCAACTGGAAGAAGGAGTGCATGGTAGTGCCTCCGGCGTTAATGGCGGCTACCCCGGTGGGCGCTACAATTGCCATTTTTTTAGTGCAATGTTCTTTCAGGTAACGTAAAAAGGTGGTTTTACCGGTGCCCGCTTTGCCTGTTAAAAAAATGTGGCGGTTGGTATTGCATACAAATTGTAATGCCCGTTGAAAATACAGGTTCGATGTATCGTAGTTGTTCATGTGTTTCACAAGTATAAGCCAACAAACTAAATATTGCTCAATAAATAAACCGGTTAGTACTGTAAGTTAAAAGAAACAATGGAATAGCAAAGCAGTTGCCGAATGTTTTGTAGTAAATTATCTACATCATTGCTGTAATATTTTTTACGAATTAATAATATAATTGACTATGTTTTTAAAGCGATAAAGCCTTTTACTTTGTAGTAACAAATCCAATACCCCTCGATCCTTTTTCCTGTTTACCTCTGACAACACAACCTCTCTAACCAGTTTTACTTATTGAAAGATTATTGCTAAATAATTCTAATACGACCCGAAACCAACTGTGCTTTACCTCGGAGCCCAAACACCGGGAAATAGAAGCTATCCTGTGAGATTCCTGATTCTCATTTGTTCAGATTTCTGTTTTCTGGTGTTTTTTTTAGTGGTGAGCCGTCAGCTATCAGCGGTTAGCTATGTTTGAAATTTATTGTTGATCGTTTGTAGTTCCAACGATAAACATCAAATAAAAAACGCTAAACATCTCCATTCCAATCTTGTATACTGGCTTCTGCTTCTTCCGTCATTTCAACGAAGGAGAAAATGCCTTGTGCTTTTTTGCTTCTTATTTTTTGTTTCTTGGCTTTTTGTTTCATTAAATTGGAATTGTTTTTGGTATACATGCAAAGTATGACTCTGTTACAGGCTTTTTTGTTGTGGAGTCAATGCAATGTTGTGCCTTGCATAAGGCTATTGTTTACTTTAAGCACCACTATGTATAAAGTTCAATTATTTGAAGGCGGTATGCTGGATACATTACAGCGAAGCGTGAATGAATGGATGGCTGAACGCAGAGATATAACAATATTCAAAGCTGCATTGAACACGGTTGCAGAAAATTATCATACTTTTTTTATATTGTACACCACTGCCAATGCGCAGGAAGAGGAGTTGAAGGAGCTTGCCGCAGAAGTGCAGCCCGAGCAATCGGTGGAGGCTACCGTTATAAACCCTGAAGTGTTGAAAGCAACCAGCTAGATTGTGTACAATGATGAATATACTTCCATTTGACGGAGAAGCTTTTTTATACAAAAATATTTTTCCTGCTAACGAGAGCGACAGCTATTCTACGTTGCTTGCAGCCAACATTGCATGGAAGCAAGAAGCAATTGTACTATTTGGCAAAAAAGTAATGCAGCCAAGACTTACTGCTTTGTCTGGAGATGCTGGCAAAGCCTACCGGTATTCGGGCATTACCATGCATCCTTTACCATGGAACGGGGAACTGATGGAAATTAAAACCAGGGTGGAAGAATTGTGCGGGCATCAATTTTCTACCGCATTGCTGAATTATTACAGGAATGGACAAGATAGCATGGGATGGCACCGTGATAATGAAAAGGAATTGGGCATGAACCCTGTAATTGCTTCTGTAAGTTTTGGTGCTGAAAGAATATTCCAGTTCCGCCACTACAAGGAAAAAAGCAATGTTCAATCTGTGCTGCTCACGCATGGAAGCCTATTGCTGATGCAGGGAGCCACGCAACATTGCTGGTATCACCAATTACCCAAAACAAAAGTGAGCATGGGAGAGCGGATCAACATTACTTTCCGGCAGATACAGGGCGAGACAGGCTCCGCCAAAGATAAAATACAAGATAGCTTTCCCACCCGCTGAATTGTTTGAACAGTTTTTCGATCTTGCCTGCTTCTGCTCTGCTTTGTATGAGGTTGAGGGCTGTTAAGGCATTCAGCAGTCCTATATCACCCACAGGAATAGCGTTCGCATCCCTCATCGTTTTCATCAGCACATAATTAGCGGTCCATGTGCCAATGCCTTTAAATTGTGTTAATGCCAGTTGTCGGCTTTTAAAATCGGGCAGTGCCGAAAGTTTTTCCTTGCTTATTTCCCCGTTTACAAAGGCTTTTGCCGTGCCTATAATGTAATTGGCTTTGCTGCTCGAAAACTGCATTTTTTTCAATGCTTCCGGATCAAGTTGCGCCAACGCCTGGGGCTCGGGAAAAATATACAAAGGTTCGTTGTTGAAATGAAGTGTGGTACCATAGGCTTCGGTTAGCCGTCGTTTAAGTGTATAGGCAAATTTCAGGTTGATCTGTTGCCCCGTAATGCTCCATATCAGCGCTTCAAACAAATCGGGAATACCTACGGCGCGCAATCCCCAAAAGTCGTTTTGCATATGTGCCAGGCGTTTGTTTTTTCCAAGCAACCGGTAAAAAGGAGCGAGGTCTCTTTGCAGGTCGAACCAGTCTGTTATATACACTCCAACATCGTTCATCACTTCTTTACTCAAAGCATTGCCGTACGCTGTAGCTTCAATATGATTGTTGTTGGTGCTTACAGAAATAACAAGGTTTTGATTATGGATGCGAACAGCTTTAATAACACTTTCAGCTTGCAGGCGGTGCATACAATCATCATAATTCCGGTTAAGGAACCACAAACACTCTTTAAAACTGAATAACGGTGGAAGGGGAAGGGTAAGCGTAACAGAATTCATCGGGCAAAATTACCATACTTCTCGGATGGATTGAAATCCATCCTTACATATGTGACCGAGCCTACGGTTCTGCCTCGTCACAAAGAGCCAGAGCCGTAGGCTCGATTTAATATGGCCGCCTGGGATTTTAATCCCAGCTTAAAGGCTAAGGCGCTTCTATACTAATGCCTTCATGCACCAGTTCCATGGTTTCTATAGCCACTTCGTTGGCATCCGCTTTTAGGTCGGAAGATTGCAGCTTGCAGGGCCATGCATTTTTTATTTTCCATACCCGTACCGGTTCGTGCGCTTCGTTCAGCAGTTTTATCAAAACGTCCCTGCGCTCTACCTGGTTAAGCGATATGGAGTTGAACCAGTTGAAAAAATCGTTATCGCTTTTTGTTACACCCCGCTTTAATATGATGTTGGTAAATTTTCGAAGTCCCGGCATTTTGATGGCTGAAGATTCGGGGGCGCTTCCTTCGCGGTACTCCACCACCTGGTGTTCCATGCCAAGCCCGGATACCTCGGTGAAACCAATATTGTTGCCTCCCCATTCCACAATAAAATGACTAACAGGCAAAGGATACTTTCCCATAATAAAAGCAGTTAAATGTTTAAAATAAACCCGGATTTTCGGCGTCATGTCACTGGTAAGATAAAAAACGTTTGGCGGTTTTGGAAGAGGTATTTAGGATTTATGATTTATGATTTATGATTTGTGATTTTTGATTTGAGATCGAGAGATGTCTGCCCGTTCACTTCTGCCTGCTTTTCTTTTATCTTTCACTTTTCACTTCTGATAGCTGCCCGCTGCCCGAAATGCCAGGCACAGTAACATGTGATTGCACGGGAGGTTTGTTTAAGAATGTTTTTTTTCTGAGTGCCCAAGGTCTTTGGCAGGGTTTACAATATCGCGCACCAGTTGTTTGAGTTCTTTTATTTCGGGGAAGCGACCTTCTGTTTTCCGGTCGAAGATCATTTTGTCATCTATATATACAGTGTAACGCCCGGTTGTTTCCGAAGGAAGCAGTGTTACACCCTTTATATCTTCAGCAAAAGTAGTAAGCAGCTCCTGCGCCATATAGGCAGCGCGAAGCATCCAGCCACATTTGGGACAATATTCAATTTGTATCGTTTTTTTCATGTAAAATATTTTTGGTGATGGGTTATCAGCAGAGGTAAGATGAAAAGTCAAAAGTTAAAAATGAAAGGTTGATGCCGGGGTTTTAATTTTTAAATATGTTGTTTCTAGTACTTCTTGTCCGAAAGCTGACGGCTGAAAGCTGATAGCTTATGCGTTTCATTCCCGGCGCTTTTTATTTTTTCTTCCCGGGTTTGCCATAATCTCGTCTACTGTTTTAAGCGGACCATCGTCGGTCTTTTTCTTGATAAATATAGTGCGGTAAATAACCTGCGAAGGATTTTGCCTGTTTTTTACAGTGATATTTATTTTTTCTTCTTTGGTTTCGAACGGCAGCCACAAACTGTTTCCCGAAAATTTTCCGTAGGAGCTGGCAAAGACCAATTGAGAACTGTCGAGCGGGCGGATCTTTCCGTCAGACAATTTTCCCTCTACGTTGATATAATTATAGGTACCTTTTTTCAGGCTGTCCGTATACAGGTTAAAGTAAATGCTGTCTACCTTTTGTGCAAAAAGTATAGCCGGAAATGATATTACTACCAGGATGAGTATCGTTTTTTTCAAGCGCGTATATTTAGTAAACCTAAGACGGCGGCTCCGCTATAAAATTACATGCAAAGCCGGCAAATAAACAAATGTTTACTTTTTTGTAACAATTGCGCCAGAAAACCTGCAGTTGTCGTAAAATGCCCCCTTATTGTCGTTACCGCACACGGTTTGTTTAAAAAACAAGTCGGATGTTTGTGTAACAAAACCAATCAATAAAACCTAACAAAACTTATTACGATGGCAACGCAAGAAAAAACCGTAATTACAATTGAAAACACAGTAAATGCCCCGGTTGAAAAAGTATGGAAATACTGGAACGAGCCCGACCATATTACAAAATGGAACAGCGCTTCTCCCGACTGGCATACACCCTGGGCAAAAAACGATCTGAGAGTGGGCGGAAGTTTGGCGGCTCGGATGGAAGCGCGCGACGGAAGTTTTGGTTTTGATTTTGGAAGCGTATACGATGAAGTGAAGCCCAATGAATACATTGAATATACGCTCGGTGATGGACGGAAAGTAAAGATCAGTTTTACATCGTCGGGTAATACCACTCACATTGTAGAAAGCTTCGACGCCGAAACAGAGAACAGCGAAGAAATGCAGCGTATGGGCTGGCAGGCTATTCTCGACAGCTTTAAAACATACACAGAAACGAACTGATATTGTTGAAATGTATTTGCCTGGGCGCCGGTTTGTTTTATAAAGGTTTCCAACTTTTTAAAAGTTGGAAACCTTGCCTCTCCATTTTTCAATCGCATTGCTGATGGCGCTTATAATCCAGTCGCAATCGTTTTTTGTAATCACCAGCGAAGGGCGCATGGTAAGAATGTTGCCTTCAATTACTTTCAATGCCACGCCCTGTTGCAAACAGTGATACATAATAGCCTCCGCAGCACTATCCGCTCTTTCTTTACTAACCGGATCTTTCACCAGGTCGATGCCCAGGTGAAAGCCACGCCCCGCAATATTGCCAATAATGGGGTATTGCTGTTGCAATTGTTGCAACTGTTCCATAAGGTAGGCGCCCAGTTTTTCAGCATTTTGAACGAGTTGATTTTTTTCGATGTAGTTGATTGCTGCCAGCCCCGCTGCAGAGGAAAGCGGGTTTTTTTCGTGCGTAAAATGCCCGATGGAGCGGTGCTGTAAAACATTGTACTTTTCTCGGGTAACAATGCCAGCCAGCGGCACCACGCCGCCGCCTAAAGATTTGCCCAGCACCAACACATCGGGTGTAACAAAATGTTCGCTGGCAAACCATTTGCCCGTTCTTCCAAATCCTTCAATAATCTCGTCGAATATGAGCACGATGCCGTAATCATCGCAAATGTTGCGCACCTGCTGCCAGTAATATTCCGAAGGCACAACCGGCGTTGCGGAAATAGGTTCGGCTATCAGCGCGGCAACGTCCGGGTTTCGTTTAAGGATGTTCGTTATCTGCCGGATATATTCATCGTCAATCTGTTTTTGATCGGTAAAGCCCCAGGGGTTGCGGTAATAATTGGGAAATTCAACATGGAAGGCGCCGGGCACCATGGGGCCCTGCCCGTTGGTAAAATGTTCTTCGCCACCTACAGCAGAAGCCTGGAAGCCATTGCCATGATACGAGTCCCAATATGAAATGGTTTTCCACCTGCCGGTAACCTGCTTTGCCAATGCAATTGCCATTTCAATTGCCTCCGATCCGCCGGGGCAAAGCAATACCCGGTCCAGGCCTTCCGGCGTTATTGCCACCAGTTTCTTAGCCAGCTGCACTGCCGGTATATTTGTATACCGGCGTGGCGTAAACGCTAAATGCTCCTGTAACTGTTTTATTACAGCGGCAATTACTTCCGGGTTAGAAAAACCTGCGTTGTGCACGCCATTTCCATGCAGGTCGAGGTACTTTTTGCCATTCAGATCATATATATAAGCACCTTCCGTTTTACTCAGCACATTCATTACAGGAGTAGAAAGTGCCTGGTGCAGAAAATATTTTGCATCTTCTTTTATCCAGTACTGTGTATCGTCGTCGAGCGACTGGTTGTATAGCTTTCTTAATTCGCTGCTGTTGTTGTCGCCTTGCTCGGTTGAAATTTTCAGGGATTGCATGGGATGTGTAATTTGGTTGATTGGAGTAGGAAGTTAAGTAAGATAATTGGTGAATAAGCCAAATAGTTAATTGAGTAAGGCAAGTAAGATTTGTTGGCTTGGTGCGGGATGGATTAAAATCCATCTTTACAATGTTCGACCGGGCCTGCGGCTCTTGCTGTTTACAAGGAGGCAGAGCCGTAGGCTCGATGAATACAGTTGCCTGGTCTTTTAATCTCAGGTTAAAGGGGAAGCCTTGAAACCCAAAACCCAAAACTCTAAATCTCCAACTCCCAACTCCCAACTCCCAACTCCCAACTCCCAAACCCCAAACCCCAAACCTCTCTATTCCTCTATCTCCACTATTTCATAAATTTTTACTTCGGGTATGGTAAGCCGTAATAAACCATTTTCAAAGCTGGAAGCCACAGCTTTATTACCCGGCTGCAACACAACCTTCGAAGGTTTTTTTTGCAGGCGAAGCGAAACCTTGAGGTCTTTTACCGGCGTTACTTCTTCGTATACCAATACATTAGGGTTGTTATGAGGACCATTGGTGTTGATCAGATGCACGTACATCCTGCCGTTTTTCCTGGTAAGCACCTGGTGTATGTTGGACGATCCTTCTACTGTTGAAATAAACGACGGCACCATTTCCTTGATCACCGCACTTACCAGTTCTTTGGATAATGCATTTTGATTGCTGTTGTAAAAGCCACCCATATTCATATAAATGCCTGCGAATTGCCCTTTGCCGTATGGGTGGATGCTGGCAAGACATTCGTCTGTTTTAAAACGCCAGTCGTCTGCTTTCAACCTGACTCCTTTTTGAATTGCGTTGGTACTTACTTTTACCGGTTGGTAATCGGTGTGCATCACCACAATGCGATCGTTGAAACCTGCAAACAGGTTTGTCTTTTTTTGAATGGAATCTACGATGGATATGCCCAACTGGTTTTTAAAATCCGTTACGGCTTCAGCCCCAATGATCAACAGCTTACCGCCGTTGTTTACGTATTCGGTAAGCTGTACCCGTATGGAAGGATCGATGTGCGGCCATTCAGGAACAACCAGCATGGGATATCTGAGCAACCTGCCGGGTAACTGGTGATCCATCAAAATATCTACCGGCAACCGGCTATCCAGCAAAAGGTTCAATACGCCCTTCAGCGCTTCCTGGTAATGAGCGGTATACAGGTTGTTTGTTTCATTTCTTTTCCATGCATAGGTAGAATAGAGCAGCCCTATTTGCGGAACGCTTTCTCCCTTAAAAGTCTAGGCTTTCCGCTCGTTGCAAAAACGAACAATGTCTGCCATTTTCCTGAACTGGTATGGCTCGGGCGATCCGTCGCGGTTTTGTTGCCAGTAGGTTTGAAATCCGCCGCCCTGCGCCAATACCTCGGCAGCCTCCTGTTGCAATTGCGGCAAGGATTTGGTGCCTTTTGAATTATTTTTCCATGCAAAAGACCACGACATCAGGTCCCAGGGTTTGCCTTGTAATGCAAGACAACGGCTCTCAAATGCCGAACTATACAGGCTATTGGAGCCTGCTACATCGCCCGACAAATAATCAACGGGGATATTAACCGGTTCGGGCATCATAGACGAAAAAGACCAGTTGCTGGTTACCATAAACCCCGGAGCAACTTTGTGAACGGCGTTTGCATATTTGGCGATGTAATCGCGGAAGGTTTTTCTATGAAATTCCATCCATTCAAAATAATAAGGTTCGCCCGGTTTTTGCGGAATAGTGCTGATGCCGGTTGCTTTTGTAAAAGCGGCTTTGGCGGCAGGAGCATAATCGGTGCCCAGCACCCAGCAGTCGCCATCCACCCAAACGCCATCCAGCTTGTAATCGACAGCCAGCTCTTTTAGCTGCGGAATCAATAACGAGTCTGTATAAGCGCTAAAGAGCGAAGTGGCGGTTTCGCTCCGCCCGCCATCGGCATTTATGCGCGCCCAGTGCGGATGAAGAGCCAGCGCCTGGTTGTCCCATACGCCCGAATAATGCGCAAACAAAGGTACCTTATGCCTTGCCGTTACTTCGCGCCATATTCTCATAATATCTTTGGCAAAAGCAGGAGCGGGGTTTCCTACTTTGGTAGGATAGCTGGATATGCCCGCATGCCCCTTACAGTCTACCTGTATAAAATCGGGCTGAATCATCCGCAGCATAGAGTCGATCATTCCGGGCGTAAAGGTTTTGCCAATGCCCGAATCGGAAAGACCTGCATGAAAATCGAGATGCAAACCTGCGAAGCGCTCGCGTGGCTGACCCTTTGCGATCAAAATTCCCAGCAGGAACGCTGCCAGTATTGTTGCACATTGTTTACCAAACATCATTGTAATCAGATTTTATTTCCATTGTATACCGTTATTGCCGATCCCTGCGCCAGCAAAATACTGAGTGGCTGCGACTGTTGTAAAAAAGCAAAGTCTTTTCCATACAGCCCTTCAAAATCACACACCACTTTATATTCTTTTACAGGATACACATTCCAGCGCGGATGCTCTACCTTGTACTCCTTGGTGGTATTGTTTCTTTGCTTAGCATAGCCCCAGTAATGCTCCGTAATAAACTCTTCTTCACTGTCTTTGGCAATGGGTAAACTTTGCGACGATGCCGTAATGTCTATTTCATTCACCAGCCGTCGTCCCCACCGGTATTTTACCGCCAGCGATTCCGGCAAATGCGTAACCGAAGACCAGGTGGGCATGGTTTGGTATTTTTCCTGGTAAAAAGCATTTGCAATAAAAGTGATGGCAAACCGCGGCACAATTTCTTTAATAAACACCACGCCTCTTTTCCATTCCCCGTTTTGCCGGAACCGCACATAAAACCGAAGATTAATCTCTTCGAAATTGGTATGAAACGGCACCGCTATCCCCTTCACCCTGGTATTGAAAAACCGGAAAGCCACCAGGCTCACATAACAAATGTTATTAAAAGTGTCAAGTTCTGTTTTAGGCGGAAGATAGGGCAGCAACGTAGCCGGAGCCACTTCGTAATTTGCCATTGCAAGGTTAAGCCATTCGGCTGTTAAAAAGGGTTTCATGGTTAATTTAAAATTTGAGATTTGAGATTTGAAATTAAATCTCAAATCATAAATCATAAATCAGCAACCCTCAAATGCTTCTGATCTCGGTACTCAGTCCCCAGTTGCCTTTTAATTTTAATACTTTTTCTATCACGTCGCGCACACATCCCTTGCCTCCATTGTATGGAGAGATATAATGCGATATGCTCTTTATTTCGGGCACTGCATCGGCCGGGCAACATGCCAGCCCCGATGCCTGCATCACATCATGATCAGGAATATCATCGCCCATATACAATATTTCTTCTTTTGTAAGGTTGTGCTTAGACATGTATTCGTTAAAATGTTCTATTTTGTTATGCACTTTATGATACACATCGTGTATCCCCAAATTTGCCATGCGTTCCACCACAGCAGGCACATATCCCCCGGTAATGACGGCAATTTTATATCCTCTTTTCGCAGCCAGTTGCAATGCGTAGCCATCTTTGGTGTTCATCGTCCTGATGTATTCGTTGCCAATTACAATGCCTATCGATCCGTCTGTCATTACGCCATCTACATCAAAAATAAAAGTAGTGATCTGTTTAAAATGTTCCAGGATGTTCATAGCGACAAACTTATAATACAAATGCTGTATTACCAACTGGGGAAAGCAATCAGCTTTCAGCGATCAGCGATCGGCAATCGGTGTAATTGGCGCTTTGCCCTTTGGAGTTAGAAGTTTACGGTTTTTGAAGAACAATAAACAACAAACGCTAAACCCAAAACAACCAAGCTGATAGCTGATCGCTGACTGCTCAAAAAAATCTCTTTTATTGTTCCTGTCATTCTGTTTAACTTCAGCGCTTAAAAAACCTAAACCTGTAATTTAACTAGGATGAATAAACGAAGCCTCATTCCTGTTTTGTGCGCCATACTCCTTTTAGGACATGCTTATGCGCAGGACAAAACAGATTTTACCACCATTGCACTCAACAGCCTCGATGCGTTTACCGTTTCGGGAGACAACTGGATCGTATCTTCTGACGCTGAAGGTGATTTTGAAAAAGAAGGGATACTAAAACCCATTGCAGGTGCAGGCGTTCTGGTAAACAATCAATCTAAAAAGAACAAAGCCCATCTGGTAACCAAAGAGAACTTTGGGGATGTTGAGCTGGAACTGGATTTTATGATGGCAAAGGGATCTAACTCCGGCGTATACCTGCAGGGACGATACGAAGTGCAGTTGTTTGACAGCTGGGCAAAAACCAACCCAACTTATGTAGATTGCGGAGGCATTTACCAGCGCTGGAATAATGCAACCAACAGCGGTTATGAGGGAATTGCGCCTTTGGTGAATGTGGCACGCGCTCCCGGTTTATGGCAACACCTGAAAATAAAATTCAGGGCGCCGCGGTTTAATGCAGAGGGCGTAAAAACAGAAAATGCCATTTTTCAAGAAGTATATCTCAACGGCGTGCTGGTGCAGCAGCAGGCTTCCGTTACCGGGCCAACAAGAGCATCTTATTTTGAAGATGAAAAAAGTGTGGGTCCTTTAATGATACAGGGCGATCATGGCAACGTAGCCATCCGCAATATTCGCTATCGTGCGTTGAATACCGATAACAGTACACCGGAGAAAATAAGGCTGGTAAATCCCATCATCGTTACACCTGAAAACAAACCCTATTTGTTGCGCAGCTTTTTAAGTTATGGAAAAGCGATGATTACACATGCCATTTCGGTGGGCAGTCCCAACCAGCTTAATTATTCTTATGACCTCAAACGCGGCGCATTGCTGCAGGTGTGGAGAGGACAATTTGCAGATGCCACCGATTTATGGTATGAGCGCGGCGAACCGTACCAGCGCGTTGTTCCAATGGGAAGCCTGATACAATTGTCTGATGCTCCTTCAGTGGCGGCATTGCAGGATGTAGCGTCTGCGCCATGGCCCGAATCTGCGTCGTTTGATGATGTAATACTCAAAGGTTATACACTCGATGCTGAAAGAATGCCAACGTTCAGGTATACACTACAAAACGCATCAGTGTCCGACAAAGTAGCCATTGATGGTGCTACCGGCATTACGCGCACCATTAGTGTTACCGGCGCATCCGCTCCAATGTATCATCGGGTGATAGCGGCAAAAACGCTCAAACAGGTAAAAAAAGGATTGTACCTGGCGGCAGACGAATCGCTTTACATCCGGTTCGACGAAAAAGCGAAACCTGTTATCCGCACCGCCGGCAACGCGCAGGAACTGCTGATTCCTGTTGACAATGCAGCCATCACCTATTCCCTCATCTGGTAATCTTCAACAAATCATGACAACTCAATCATATCGTTTCCCTCTCAATAAACTAAAATCGTTCATACCTGCATTGTTGCTGATGCTGGTTGCAGGAACGGCAAATGCCCAGGCAGACACCACCATTCATGTGCAGAAAGAAGAAGATTTTTATCCCATTCAATCCATTCCAATTCCTGAAGGCATTTTGCTGGAAATAGGGGGGATGACTTTTTTGCCCGATGATGCACTGGCAGTATCAACCAGGAGGGGAGAAGTGTGGATCATTTCCAATCCTTACCTGCGCAATGGAGCGCAACCTCGTTACAGGCTGTTTGCACAGGGCATGCATGAAGTGCTGGGGCTGAACTATATTAAAGGAGATATCTATGCCGTACAACGGTCGGAACTTACCCGCCTGCGCGACCTGGATGGCGACGGCGAAGCCGACGAATATGAAACGGTGTATTCCTGGCCGTTAGCTGCCAATTATCATGAGTTTTCCTATGGCCCGGTGCTGGATAAGGATGGCAATATGCTGCTCACGCTCAACCTGGCGTGGGTAGGCGATCATGGCGAAAGTTTATCGAAGTGGCATGGATGGATGGTGAAGATTACGCCCGACGGGCAGTTGAAACCTTTTGCGGCAGGCATGCGGTCGCCCGCAGGATTTGGACTGAACAGCGCCGGCGATATTTTTTACGCCGAAAACCAGGGCGACTGGGTAGGATCGGGAAGCATTACGCATGTAGCCGAAGGCGATTTTGTAGGCAACCCGGCAAGCCTGGTATGGTCGCACCTGCCAGGATCGACAGTAAAACTCACAAAATCAGATATACCCGACACGGGTGAGCCCAAATACGATGTTGCCAAACGTGTGCCCGGTTTAAAGCCTCCAACCGTTTGGTTCCCGCATACGATATTGGGTATTTCCACATCGGGCATATTGAATTACGATGACAAAGGAAAAATGGGACCGTTTAAAGATCAATTGTTCGTGGGCGACCAGGGACAGAGCAAGATCATGCGCGTATACCTCGAAAAAGTGAAAGGCGTATACCAGGGCGTTGTATTTCCTTTTCGCGAAGGATTTTCATCGGGCATACTCCGCATGAACTGGGGATCGGACGGTAGCATGTTTGTAGGAATGACTTCCAGGGGGTGGGGCTCCACAGGCAGAGGAGAGTTTGGCTTGCAGCGTTTGCATTGGAACGGTAAAACAGCTTTTGAAATGAAAACCATCCATGCTAAGCCCGATGGATTTGAAATTGAATTTACCGAGCCGGTAGATGAAAAATCGGCGCGGGATGCAGCTTCGTATAAGCTGTCCAGCTTCACTTATAAATACCATCACAATTATGGAAGTCCCGTTATTAACCAGGGAAGCTGTCCTTTAAAGGCAATTGAAGTATCACCCGATCGCATGAAAGTGCGGTTGGTGGTAGACAGTCTCCGCTTAGGGTATATTCACGAAATAAGAGCCGAAGGCGTATTGTCTGCCAACCGGTATGCGTTGTTGCACGACTATGGGTTTTATACGCTTAATCAACTACCCGATGGCGATAAGCTGGCTATTACCGCGTCGAACAAAGTAACGCCTCCTGCACCGGAACATCAACACATGTCGCATGCTGCAACGCCTGCAAAAAATACCGGTAAAGCAACGGTTGCTGCCAAACATCTTACCAAACAACCGGCAGACTGGACAAAAGGAGCGGACAAAACCATTACAATAGGAACGAAACCTGGTTTGAAATTTGACCTGGAAACCCTTACTGTAAAAGCCGGTTCAAAAATTAAACTGGTATTCAATAACAACGACGATATGCTGCACAATATGGTGATTACAAAACCAGGCGCTGCAGACAATGTTGGCGCCGCCGCCACTAAGCTGGGATTGGATGGCGAAAAAGTTTGGTTTGTGCCTAACACCGCAGATGTTCTGTTTCATACCAAACTGCTTGGACCAACTGAAAAAGAAACGATTTACTTTGTGGCGCCTTCGCAACCGGGCGAATACCAGTACGTGTGCACTTATCCTGGTCACTATGTTATTATGCGTGGTATATTAAAGGTTACCAAATAATGCTGATTTTAAAAAGAAGCAAATGAAACGACTATTGCAAATTGCCTCCCTGCTGGTGCTGCTGCTGAGCTTAACACAGGTACATTCATTGCAGGCACAGGGTTCAAAAAAGAAGCTGAAAGTGTTGATTGTTGATGGACAGAACAACCACGGCAACTGGCCGCAAACAACCCAATTGATGAAAGGATACCTGGAAGAAACGGGGTTGTTTGAAGTGGAAGTAGCTACCACGCCTGGCGAAAAGCAAGACATGAGCGGCTTCGCGCCGGTATTTAAAAACTTTGACGCAGTCGTACTAAATTATAACGGCGACGATTGGCCGCAGCAAACACAGGCAGCCTTTGAGGCTTTTGTAAAAAAGGGTGGAGGAGTGGTGTCGGTACATGCAGCCGATAACGCTTTCCCGACATGGAAGGCATATAACCAGATGATCGGACTGGGCGGCTGGGGCAACCGCACTGAAAAAGATGGTCCTTATGTATATTATAATGCCGATGGCAAGTTGGTGCGTGATAATACTCCCGGCATTGGCGGCAGTCATGGTAAGTTTCATGCATTCCAGGTAAAAGCAAGAAATACGGAACATCCTATTATGAAGGGTATGCCCGCATTGTGGATGCATAATAAAGACGAATTGTACGACCGCCTGCGCGGGCCTGCAGAAAATATGGAAGTGCTGGCTACTGCATACAGTGCAAAAGAGCAGAACGGAACGGGAAGAGATGAACCGATGATGATGACCATCCGGTATGGTAAAGGACGGATCTTTCATACTACGCTTGGTCATGCCAATGAATCTCAACAATGCACGGGTTTTATTGCCTTTTTACAAAGAGGCGTTGAATGGGCAGCTACCGGAAAAGTGACACAAGCTGTTCCAAAAGATTTGCCCGGAACAGAGAAGCCAGCCGTGAGGGATTGAAAATTTGAGATTTGAAATTTGAAATTTTTCCTGGCGCCGGCCGGCAGGGGAGATGCTGTGCGCTAGCCGGCCGGCGATCAGGCGTTATTTATCTGGAAAAACAGATGTTTAATGATTTCGGTAAGTAGCTAAAAAAAGTTCAGTTGAGTAAAGCCTGGGCTCGCTAAACCCGCTCTCGCTTACCCACGCCTTTAGCATAAGGAGCAGGACAGTTAAAATTTATTTTTCTCTACATTTGGTCGTTTAGGTTAACCCTTGCCATGATGATGCTCAGCGACGAACAGCTATTTCTGCAGGTGAAGCAGCACGACAGAGCAGCTTTTGACGAGCTGTACAAACGGCACTGGCTGGGCCTTTTTAATAATGCGTATAA